>NZ_PEII01000039.1:738-956 GCF_002750415.1 Paenibacillus sp. LK1 | reverse complement strand
CCAGAGTGAATACAGAGGGTTCACCACAAGATGTAAACCATTAGTGAGCCTCAAAAACAGGAAGGTCAGATTAGAGTTTGCCAAACAACATCTAAAAAAGCCTTCACAGTTCTGGGACAACATCCTATGGACAGATGAGACCAAGATCAACTTGTACCAGAGTGATGGGAAGAGAAGAGTATGGAGAAGGAAAGGAACTGCTCATGATCCAAAGCATA
>NZ_PEII01000039.1:0-539 GCF_002750415.1 Paenibacillus sp. LK1 | reverse complement strand
CATGGTGGTGGTAGTGTCATGGCGTGGGCATGTATGGCTGCCAATGGAACTGGTTCTCTTGTATTTATTGATGATGTGACTGCTGACAAAAGCAGCAGGATGAATTCTGAAGTGTTTCGGGCAATATTATCTGCTCATATTCAGCCAAATGCTTCAGAACTCATTGGACAGCACTTCACAGTGCAGATGGACAATGACCCGAAGCATACTGCGAAAGCAACCAAAGAGTTTTTTAAGGGAAAGAAGTGGAATGTTATGCAATGGCCAAGTCAATCACCTGACCTGAATCCGATTGAGCATGCATTTCACTTGCTGAAGACAAAACTGAAGGGAAAATGCCCCAAGAACAAGCAGGAACTGAAGACAGTTGCAGTAGAGGCCTGGCAGAGCATCACCAGGGATGAAACCCAGCGTCTGGTGATGTCTGTGCGTTCCAGACTTCAGGCTGTAATTGACTGCAAAGGATTTGCAACCAAGTATTAAAAAGTGAAAGTTTGATTTATGATTGTTAATCTGTCCCATTACTTTTGGTCCCTTAA
>NZ_PEII01000038.1:0-1256 GCF_002750415.1 Paenibacillus sp. LK1 | reverse complement strand
TACTTTTTAGTTAACATTCGTTCACTCCAAGGTATGTATTAGTGAGCTTGAACATCCGATAATTCTAAAGAAACAATACAGTAAGTGGTACACGCTTTCTAACTTAATTCAAAAAAATGGAGAGCAAGCGCCCTCCACGGAGTAGTCTAGATTTCAATATTTAATGTGTTATTGCTTGAAGTAAATTTCATAGATGCACCTAAACCCTTAATAGCCTGTACAGGAATGTACGTAATTCCGTTAATGGCTTTTGGAGCGGTACTTAATGTAGAAGACATACCATTGTAAAATACCGTTTTACTACCCAGCGTTAACGTTACTTTGTACTTATTTTTTGTTAAACCGATCGTTCCACTCCCAGCATCGTATGTAAATGAGGCACCTAGAGCTTTTGAAATGTCACGCAGTGGGATCAAGTTACTTTCTTCATATTGTAGAGGTTTGTTCGAAAAGTTTACTTTCTTATCGTTTACATAAACTTTTAAAGACGATTGTGTGTATTGAGGCTTAGTTTCTTTTGATTTTGTAGATTTTGATGATGAAGATGAACTAGAGCTACTGGATGTTGAGCTACTCGAACTACTAGATGACTTTGAACTTGAGGAAGAACCTCCGCCATGATAATGATACTCTCCATATTCTAGTCCCCATTTGGCACAATTGGTCCAACACGTATGTCCACCACTTGCATCGGTTCTCCCTGGATGAGCTAACACACTTGATGTACCTGATAAAAGCAAAAGAGATACTAGAGAACTAACCAGCAACTTTTTTTTCACGATTTACACCCTCCGACTGGTACTATTTTCCTAAGTATCATATCATACAATATCTGATAAATAAATATATGGTTACCATTTTCGAGAATTAAATTATCTTTAGAATTCAATAAAAGAAGACTTATCAACGCTATGCTGTTAGGAGCTCAAATAACCTTTAGATTTCTGGTATCGATATACCATTAACCTTATCTTTCAAAGGTTTAGACACTTTATTAATTCTAAGATAAATCTTGCAATGCCCGCCTAAGATTGAATAGAATTGATCCTCCTTTCAAGAATCGACTGGCTTTTGCCTAATTATTAAGATGGAAATACCTTGGACGGATGCCAAGTTTGTCAACTGCGCAAATCGGCAATATCTTCGCCGTTAAATTCAGAACGATTACGTTCCCATATACTCTTACACGCTCAACAATAATGCCACTTTAAGATTGAAATCCCTCTCAGTACGCTCTACCGTTAGTGTAACCTGCC
>NZ_PEII01000037.1:0-1487 GCF_002750415.1 Paenibacillus sp. LK1 | reverse complement strand
TCCGGGGCTGTACTCAAGGGGGAATTTCATAATGAAGGGACTGTCCCAAAACACAATTTTAGCCTCACACAATTTGATACCGGACAGCCAACCTGGGCATCATTTACACCAATGTCCGGGGGCTGCACTCTTTTGCCCACTTTGAATAAGGGGAAGAGAAGGCTTCGCTGGGTGAACTACCGGGAAATGGCAGCTATAGAAGTGAAGAAATTACACACACACCTGGGAAAGAGCAAGATCAGCAACTTGATTTAGAAGGAAGGTGGCGATACGTGGAAATGCCCGGCGATCAGGATACTTACGTTACTCATATGAAAGCAAACCAACCACCGAAAGCGATTATGAAACGAAGCTTCATCACTCAAATGCGCAGACTGCACGGATTGTCCGCTGAAAAACAAATTTAAGAAGGCCGCACCTTCACCCTTCACTGGATGAAGAGACGTAGAGCGGATTTTGCAACTGAAAAACGTCATATGGGACAGTGGCTAACACTTGTAAATGCGAGCCACGCCCTTTGACGACATTTTTAAAATATGTACCCGTTTAAACCATTGAAGACTACAATCCAATTGCTACGGGAAATTCAATCAGTTCATTGTGCTCACCCATTCACTGTTATTCCAGATATCAGGATTGTCAATAGTCTGAGTATCTCCACGTACAGATGAATCATAGCTATCCTTACTACTTGTATACCAATCAACAATAACTAACTTTCCATTCGAATTTTGCACAAGAAATTCAGTAGGTTCAGCAAAGTTACCTATATCCTTATGAACACGTGCATCTAATTTCAAATAGAAAAAACTCTTATCTCCTCCAACATACTCTACTTGTCTAGCATCAATATCAACGCCTGTCACCTGATTATAGGTAAACTTGTTCTTAAGGAATAAATCATATTGAGATGAAACTTTTTTTTGCGTATATTGTTTAAGATTTTCGTTATCGATATAAGTATCCAAATCAATTTCCGAGCCGTTCCAAATCGCTTTATAATATCCAGACAGAGCTTCTGCACACATTTTATAAGCCGTTTCAGAATCCCCAGCAGATAGATTACTTTCGTTCTGAGCTAAAAATTCTGAGGTGACTTTTGATAAATCCCCTTTTGTGCTCAGCGAAATTTCTGTGTTTTTAGATTCCTTCGCATCCATATCACCTACGACAACGGCAGTGTTCTCTTCATTAGTACTAGTATTAGTCTGTTCGCATGCGCTAAGGGTAAGCACAATTATTAATAAGAGATAAGCACGTTTCATTGCAGTTCCTCCAGTGAAAATATTGTTTAACTCCTGTCGTTAAGCAGGGGAAGTTCTTTTTGAAGCACAACACTTTGGAGTGAGGTGCACCCTCTCTTGCTTAGAAGATTGAAAATTGAATTGAATGTGAGGTAACTTCCCTTGTAAATCCAGTGTACATCTCCACATTATACCATTTACTAAAAGGAAAGCGCTATTACATGTTATATAACTTTTCGCCTT
>NZ_PEII01000036.1:0-1763 GCF_002750415.1 Paenibacillus sp. LK1 | reverse complement strand
GACGACATGCCAGCCGTCATGCACGGAGTAGCTTACACTTCCGTTCGTATCCAGTCTGCTTCGCAAACCTTCCCGGTCGTAACCATGCTGTACAACACCGCCATCTGTTTGCTCGACTCGAATGGTACGGTTGAATGCATCATAAGTGTAGGTTATTCGTCTGTCTACAGCATCACCGAATTGAGTTCAATTCTGAACCACAGATTATAAAACAGGCCTATTCCTAATAGGAATAGACCTTCGATATAATAAAGTGATTGCTTGAGCAATTAAAATTTCGAGCACATTTTGCGCTTCATACTACAATCAAGTATCGACTCAATGTACTTTCTGAACGGAAGATATATTAACTATCTCTTCCTATATAAAAATCTAAAGCAGACAAACAATACAAGTGATAATTATAAACCGTACCACGTTACAACTCTATTCATTCGTTAGATTATCATATGCGTCTCCTAATGGTTCAAAATCATCTTCATCCCAAAACCATGTAGTCCCTTGCCCCTTCGTTTCAACAAGATTATTTAGTAATTCTGTAAAGCTATTAGAAATGATCGCACAACTTCCTGCAACAGCATGTGTATCCCAGTGACTATCGTAGCATCTCCCTAATCTATCTTTATGAAGATCCATTGTAAGAAAATCTCCATTACGATCATCAGCTATAATGTACCAATTAGAAGAAATATCATATTCGCACAACTCATTAACTATGACCGGGTTTGCCAAAACAAATTTTTCTGGAGAAACAATATCAACTCCAAAATCTTTCCCTTCAAACAGTTTTATCCCTCCACATATTTGATAAAACTCTTTCACATCTTCAGGAAGTATATGGTTCTCACTGAGTCTAGGTAAACCTATAGGAGGAGAAATCATACAATCATCGAATTGTTCAATTTGTTTAACAATAGTTTTTATTTTCATTTATTCTTCTCCTTTGTGATTGTATTTTCACCTATAAATTAGATCCCTTATTTGATTTGAAAATTCCATTTTCTGAGTCCTACTCGTTACCCCCGACGAAGGTAAATTGTACAAAAATTGATTCAACGTTCTGTAATATTCTCTACGTGCAGAATCGGGAGTTTTAGAAGCATTAAACATATCTTCAGAAAGTTTTTGAATTTGTTGTGGAGACATCTTAGTCCATTCGATCTTAGCCCCAACTGGTCTACCGTAATTTTCTCGACTCCATTCTCTAAAAATCTCTTTGGTCAGCTTATGGTTGTCTACACTTAAAGCTACTGTAGGAGACACGTTTACAAATGTAGTATATCCCGGTACATTTTGTTTAGCCCATTCATTACACCATGATGATTTTCAAGCCCATATTTCCCAGTTGTCGGTCTATAGGGTACCACATCATACTCTTTAACAACTTTATCTTTTGGATTAGCATACGTTTCACCCTTCACCTCACACATATACCCACTCGGGTCTACGTATCGGATCGGGTTGTTGGCGACATACGCATACAGATTCAATCCATCGCCACGGTACGTGTCTTCCTGCGTGAACCGCGCGATCAGCGGGTTATAAAACCGGGCGCGCAGATAGTAATGTCCCGTCAGCGCGTCCTGCATTTCTCCCGCATATCGGAAAGAATTTACACGCTGCTCTCGTGCAGACAGCATGTTCCCAAAGGCATCGTACGTGTATGCGTTCAGAATCTCACCATGTTGTGCGGTCAGGTGAGTCACATCACCGTGGATATTATTTACATAATAAGCCACATCGCCCTGATCGTCCAGTTGTGT
>NZ_PEII01000035.1:0-2528 GCF_002750415.1 Paenibacillus sp. LK1 | reverse complement strand
TTGGATAAGCCCTCGACCGATTAGTACTGGTCAGCTCCATGCATTGCTGCACTTCCACCCCCAGCCTATCTACCTCGTCGTCTTCAAGGGGTCTTACATACTGGGAAATCTCATCTTGAGGGGGGCTTCACGCTTAGATGCTTTCAGCGCTTATCCCTTCCGTACATAGCTACCCAGCGGTGCTCCTGGCGGAACAACTGGTACACCAGCGGTACGTCCATCCCGGTCCTCTCGTACTAAGGACAGCTCCTCTCAAATTTCCTACGCCCACGACAGATAGGGACCGAACTGTCTCACGACGTTCTGAACCCAGCTCGCGTACCGCTTTAATGGGCGAACAGCCCAACCCTTGGGACCTACTTCAGCCCCAGGATGCGATGAGCCGACATCGAGGTGCCAAACCTCCCCGTCGATGTGGACTCTTGGGGGAGATAAGCCTGTTATCCCCAGGGTAGCTTTTATCCGTTGAGCGATGGCCCTTCCATGCGGTACCACCGGATCACTAAGCCCGACTTTCGTCCCTGCTCGACTTGTAGGTCTCGCAGTCAAGCTCCCTTATGCCTTTGCACTCTTCGAATGATTTCCAACCATTCTGAGGGAACCTTTGGGCGCCTCCGTTACTCTTTAGGAGGCGACCGCCCCAGTCAAACTGCCCACCTGACACTGTCCCCGCACCGGATTACGGTACCAGGTTAGAACCTAGATACGATCAGGGTGGTATCCCAACGGTGCCTCCACACAAGCTGGCGCTCATGCTTCAAAGGCTCCCACCTATCCTGTACAGATCGTACCCAAATTCAATATCAAGCTGCAGTAAAGCTCCATGGGGTCTTTCCGTCTTGTCGCGGGTAACCTGCATCTTCACAGGTATTAAAATTTCACCGGATCTCTCGTTGAGACAGCGCCCAAGTCGTTACGCCATTCGTGCGGGTCAGAATTTACCTGACAAGGAATTTCGCTACCTTAGGACCGTTATAGTTACGGCCGCCGTTTACTGGGGCTTCGGTTCACAGCTTCGGATTGCTCCTAACCGCTCCCCTTAACCTTCCAGCACCGGGCAGGCGTCAGCCCGTATACTTCGCCTTACGGCTTCGCACAGACCTGTGTTTTTGCTAAACAGTCGCTTGGGCCTTTTCACTGCGGCCCCCTCGTGCTATTCACACTACCGGGGCACCCCTTCTCCCGAAGTTACGGGGTCATTTTGCCGAGTTCCTTAACGAGAGTTCTTCCGCGCGCCTTAGAATTCTCTTCTCGCCTACCTGTGTCGGTTTGCGGTACGGGCACCATCACCTGGCTAGAGGCTTTTCTTGGCAGTGTGAGATCATGACCTTCGCTACTATAATTTTCGCTCCCCATTACAGCCCAGCCTTACGATGTGCGGATTTGCCTACACATCAGCCTCACTGCTTAGACGGACATCCATCAGTCCGCGTCACTACCCTGCTGCGTCCCCCCATTGCTCATAACGGCTTACGGTGGTACAGGAATTTCGACCTGTTGTCCTTCGACTACGCCTTTCGGCCTCGCCTTAGGTCCCGACTTACCCTGAGCGGACGAGCCTTCCTCAGGAACCCTTAGGCTTTCGGCGGATCAGATTCTCACTGATCTTTTCGTTACTCATACCGGCATTCTCACTTGTATAATGTCCAGCGCTCCTTACGGTACACCTTCAACCCTTATACAACGCTCCCCTACCCCTGATGCAAAGCATCAAGCCATAGCTTCGGTGGTGTGTTTAGCCCCGTTACATTTTCGGCGCAGAGTCACTCGACCAGTGAGCTATTACGCACTCTTTCAATGGTGGCTGCTTCTAAGCCAACATCCTGGTTGTCTGTGCAACTCCACATCCTTTCCCACTTAACACACACTTGGGGACCTTAGCTGATGGTCTGGGCTGTTTCCCTTTTGACAATGGATCTTAGCACTCACTGTCTGACTCCCGGAAGTAAGTCTATGGCATTCGGAGTTTGACTGAGCTTGGTAACCCTTGCGGGCCCCGCACCCAATCAGTGCTCTACCTCCACGACTCTGTTTTCCGAGGCTAGCCCTAAAGCTATTTCGGGGAGAACCAGCTATCTCCGAGTTCGATTGGAATTTCTCCGCTACCCCCACCTCATCCCCGCACTTTTCAACGTGCGTGGGTTCGGGCCTCCAGTGCGTGTTACCGCACCTTCACCCTGGACAGGGGTAGATCACCCGGTTTCGGGTCTACGTCCACGTACTATGTCGCCCTATTCAGACTCGCTTTCGCTGCGGCTCCGGCTCTTCACCTTAACCTTGCACGGGAACGTAACTCGCCGGTTCATTCTACAAAAGGCACGCCATCACCCCTAAAACGGGCTCTGACTTTTTGTAAGCACACGGTTTCAGGTTCTATTTCACTCCCCTTCCGGGGTGCTTTTCACCTTTCCCTCACGGTACTGCTTCACTATCGGTCGCTAGGAAGTATTTAGCCTTGGCAGATGGTCCTGCCGGATTCATACGGGGTTTCACGTGCCCCGCACTACTCGGGATACATCTCGGAGAGA
>NZ_PEII01000034.1:0-2666 GCF_002750415.1 Paenibacillus sp. LK1 | reverse complement strand
GATTGGATTAGTTATGAGGAGAATCTGGTGGCGACGGGGGAAGAAGTTTAGGATTCTGATACATTGTGGATGATTGGAATAGCTAAGCGGAAATGCCGCCTGGGTCTAAGGACTCATGGCGGCATTTTATCGTGATTTTCATGTTCCCTATCTGTTTCTGCAGTGATCATTGACACTGCCATAGACGATTAGTAGGAGAATTTTTCGCGCACGATATTGAGGCGATATCACTTGTTACGACTCGGTCCCACGTCGAATACCAATCCGAGAAAAAGACCGTCCAAACTTTTCCTTCTTGGTATTATCCCCTTATTCTCTTATAATGAGTAATTTAGCGACAAATATACAATTTTAAGGAGATGGAGTATGAAAGAGAGTAGGGTACGCTTTGCCACAAAGTTTCTGATCATAGTAGCTATGATTTTATTTAGTGGGTTGCTACCGATTACAGGCGGAAAAGCAGAAGCAGCACAAGAGCGGTACAAATCCGAATTCGAATTTGAATTCAAGTACGAGGAGGAAGCATCCAGAGTTATACCTCAAGTTCGTGTAACGAAGTTTTATTTTGATGACGGTCGTGTGGAGACTGAACTTCATGAATTTCCAAAGCAGGCGCGGGCTGTATCGAAAGACGCTCAATATTTGGAGAGCGCTCGCCAAAAAGATGATCCAGCGCTGAAGCAAACATTTTATCCAGGCTGCGGTTGGGACTTTGGAACATATGTGATGAATAAAGAGAAAGGTCCGCTAGCTTTTACGATTTATTGTGATTCAACGACAGACAAACAACCAAATGCAAAAGGTGAAAAGGAGTCAGTAAGCAATCATGTTATCTATAAATATGATCTCGAGCGCAACCTACTAAGCGTTTTGAATCAGGTACAAACGTTCGGAAAAAGCCGACCTCCGTTTAAAATGTATTATGACTTTGGAGGCTATACCTTGCAAGAAGGTAACGGAAAAATAAACTCTGAAGAACGAAATATTCGAGTCTATTCACTGCTCAGTAACAAACTGCTGGCGCGTATTGCTGAATATCCACAGGAAATCGACCAAACCTTAAGATACACCGAGTACAAAAAAATATCCAATGATCCAAAAGTTCTCGCTAAAATAGGAAATTATGAAACACACGGGAATGATAATTACATAGTAGAAACATTCATTTTAAATGCAGACGGAACCCGAACAAAAAGTAAGATTCCTGCCGTACTGCCAAATAATATTTTTTATGAAAATAAAATCGGTTCATTTACCTATGTCTCGTATAAAAATCCAAAAAACGAAAATACCATGGTAGGTTATCGAACTTCTACAAGTACAGCAATCAAGCCATTATCTCGTGCAGATGCTTCTAGTTCCATAAGATTCAGTAAGTCCAAACGTTACGTTCTGATTCGTCAGCAAACAGCCAAAGAAAAAACAATAAGAATCGTCGATACAAAAACGGCAAAAGTTGTATCCGAAATTCCGGATATCGGCGGTGGAGTATATAAGGAAGTAGGCAATTCAATTCTTTTATTCCAAGCCGAAAGGAAAGATTACTACCTGCATGTGCCAACAGGAATTGTTACCCGTAATATGGAAAATTCTCAATTGGTACAAGCCGATACAGGTGAGTACACGGGCGACCAATCGAAGCTTATCTCCATGCAAGCTCCACCACAAATGCTCGTAAACGGCAAACCGATGCGTTATGCCGGCCAAGGGCCTTTCCTGACGAAGGACAACCGCTGGTATGTGGAAGTGAACGATTTTGCAAAGGCTGCGGATGCTACAATGTCCAAAACTGCAAACGGATTGACGATCAATCGTGGTAATTACCAAATGACCGTCTCCAAATCCGATAAAACGGTATTAACCTGGGCTGGGCAGACCTTCGTACCGTTGGAGACACTGAACGAAAAATTGGGCATGGCTGGAGGTTTTCTGAATTCCCTCTTAGGTAAAGGCTTCGAATACAAAGTGCTCCATGTTTTTTCCAAAGATCTGAAAGAAGCAGATGTTATCGCTCGCCCTGATTTGTATGAGGCCATCGAAAATCATTCAGGAAATTATTATTCAATGGAAAATGGTAAACCTACCGCAAGGCCGTTGTCGGAAGCCAACACGTATTATTATGATGGAACTACTCTCATCTTCAAAGATGGCTTACTCGTAAATGTAGCTTCTATTCAAAATGCAGGTGGCCGCACGTTGCGAAATATTCTGTTCGATATAAATAAACTGAAGCATGTCATTGCCGTCTATGGAACGCCGAATGCAACCAAGACCGGAGGACAAATGGTATGCTGGTACGAGGTGGAAGGTAACGTGCTGGTATTCGAAAGTAACACTAATTTGAACGGTGCTTATTATATTTCACGATAAACACGAGGTGATATTCTGTGCTCCAAGCCCGTTTCCAAATAAGGACTCGGGCTTTTTTTATTTAGGCTGAAAAGAATCCCGAGTCCCCAGTTTTTCCATAACCCAATCACAAAATAACTATGACTAACCTATTAACACACTCTAAGCAGAACAAATTATGGGTGCTGTCGAGGAAGAAAGAACGGTTGAAAGGCCAGTTGCCCGTGCAGTTTGAAATCCCTTCGGCCATAATCCGAAAGTCTTTTTCACTCCAGTACTCATCGATTCTTGCGATGCTCGCCGCTATGCGGGTCTAG
>NZ_PEII01000033.1:0-4694 GCF_002750415.1 Paenibacillus sp. LK1 | reverse complement strand
TTCCTTCATTGTTGTCCATGTGGGGCCAGCCCTCGTTCCAAACGACCGGGGCGAGGAACGTTTCACGTCCAAGCACACTATATCCGTCCTCTGTCAAACGCACGCCAAGGAATACGGCCCACCAGTCTCCGTGGTGATCCTCCACCAGATCGGCATGACCCAAATACTGGATCGGATGGTCCAGATGGCGATGGGTCAGGATCGGCTCAGGATAGCGTTCAAACGGACCATAAGGTCGATCGCTTCGGCCGATGATCTCACGATGCTCCTTGGCCGTCCCACCAGAAGCAGACATCATGTAATACAGACCATTGATTTTGTACAGATGTGGCCCTTCGGTCCATGGCCCTCCATCTCCATGCCAGACAACTTGTGGTTCAGAGAGCGCCTCACCTGTAGCGATGTCGATCTCATATTGGATGGCATGAGAATCGTAATCGGCACCTTGTTGGGCGGTCACGTACACTTTGCCATCGTCGTCAAAAAACAGCGAGGGGTCAATGCCCCCGTAGGGAATACGAATTGGATCGGACCATGGTCCGGCAGGGTTGGTTGCCGTAACATAGAAGTTCCCGATGCCCCTTACATCTGTCGTAATCATATAAAATATACCTTCATGGTAACNATACGAATTGGATCGGACCATGGTCCGGCAGGGTTGGTTGCCGTAACATAGAAGTTCCCGATGCCCCTTACATCTGTCGTAATCATATAAAATATACCTTCATGGTAACGCAGTGTCGGAGCATAAATGCCGTCTGAGCTCTTCTGACCGGTCAAATCCAGCTGACTGATTCGGTCCAGTACATTGCCGATCTGCTCCCAGTGAATAAGATCCGGACTCCGAAAGATCGGCACGCCGGGAAAATATTCAAACGAGCTGCAAATGAGGTAAAAATATTCTTCCGCCTTCACAATGCTGGGATCCGGATAGAATCCGGGAAGAATCGGGTTGGCATAACGGATCAGTTGTGATTGAATCTGTGACATCTATTCCTTCACACTCCCTACATTTAGTCCAACGACAAAGTATTTTTGCATAAACGGATACACCAACAAGATCGGAACAGAAGCGACAATCGTAACTGCAGCACGAATCGAAATGGGCGTTACCTGTGTGGAATGCTCCACCCCCACGCCGTTGGCAACGGAAGGATTACTGTTGGCGTTCATACTGNACAAAGTATTTTTGCATAAACGGATACACCAACAAGATCGGAACAGAAGCGACAATCGTAACTGCAGCACGAATCGAAATGGGCGTTACCTGTGTGGAATGCTCCACCCCCACGCCGTTAGCAACGGAAGGATTACTGTTCGCGTTCATACTAGAAGACAACAGCTTCATCAGTTCGTATTGCAGTGTACTGAGCTCTTGACGTGATGACGTGTACAGAAAAGCATCGAACCAGGAATTCCACGCGCCGACTGCGACAAAGAGCGCAATGGTCGCTAGCACAGGTTTGCACAGTGGAAAAATAATTCTCCAGAAAATTCTGAAGTCGCCTGCTCCATCAATTTTGGCTGATTCAATCAAGCTTTCCGGGATCGTGTAAANGTGTACAGAAAAGCATCGAACCAGGAATTCCACGCGCCGACTGCGACAAAGAGCGCAATGGTCGCTAGCACAGGTTTGCACAGTGGAAAAATAATTCTCCAGAAAATTCTGAAGTCGCCTGCTCCATCAATTTTGGCTGATTCAATCAAGCTTTCAGGGATCGTGTAAATATAGGTACGAATAACGATCAGGTTGAACGCACTAATCAGCGATGGTAAAACATACACCCAGAAGGAGTTAATCAAATGCAGATCCTTCATCAGGAAGTACCCCGGAATTAGCCCGGCATTGAAATACATCGTCAGCACAAAAATGGTCGTAATCAGCTTGCGGAAAATATAATCGCGCCGACTCAGTGTGTAAGCCAACATGGTGGTCAAGAAAATGTTCAGAACGGTGGATAGTACTGTACGTGCAACGGAAATCAAAAATGCGTTATAAATGGTGCCTGATGCAAATACGGCTTTGTAATTCTGCAGGGTGAAATCGCGGGGCCACAAATATAAGCCTCCTCGTATGGTGTCATTCCCTGCATTAAATGAAACCACAATCGTGTTCAAAAATGGATATAACGTCACAATCACCAGCAGCACCATGAAGATGGTATTAAAGGTGTTAAACAGAAACGGTTCCATGCCTCTGCCACCCGGGCGGCGAACGGAAAGCGCCGCTGTATTTCCTAAACCAGACAATGGTGTTTTTTTCGTCATTATAACAGCCTCTCTTCCCCAAGCCGCTTGGCGGTCCAATTCGCTACAAGTAACATCGTAATGCTGACCACGGTCTTAAATATTCCGCCTGCAGTTGCGAGCGAATAGTTGCCCTGTGCAATCCCGTATTTGAGCACGAAGATATCAATCGTTTCCGCCCAGTCAACAACCAATCCGTTACCCAGCAAATACTGAACCTCGAAGCCGGCTTCCAGAATATGTCCAATCGACATAATCAACAGGATGACAATGGTAGGCTTGATTCCCGGCAAGGTGACATTCCACATTTTTTGATATCGATTGGCGCCATCAATATCGGCAGCTTCATACTGTGCCGGGTCAATCGAGGCCATGGCCGCCAAATAAATAATGGTGCTCCACCCGACTTCTTTCCAAATATGAGAACTTGCCACAACGCCCCAGAAATACTTTCCTTCCGTCAGCCACAAGATCGGCTCGTTGATGAGGTGCAGTCTCATGAGGATATCGTTGATAATGCCGTCAGAAGCAAGCGATGTCGCTACGATGCCAGTCACGATAATCCATGATAAGAAGTGAGGAAGATAAGAGATGGTTTGTACCGTCCGCTTCCACATGACCTTCTTGATCTCATTGAGTAACAATGCCAAAACTATAGCGGTAACGAAACCCAAAATCATGTTGATGATACTCATGGCCAGCGTATTGCGGAGCACGCGCAAGAAATTGTCATCGGTAAACAAAAATTGAAAATGCTTAAATCCTACCCACGTTTGCTGCGAGAAACTTCTGGCCGGTTTGTAATCCTGGAAAGCCATCGTCCAGCCCCAGACAGGCACATAAGCAAAGATGATAATGTACGCAAGCAGAGGAACAGACATCCAAATGAGCTGTCTCTGTGCTTTGATATTTTGCCAGGTAATCCGCCTGATTTTTGGTTTTTTCTTCGGGCGGAGCGGCTTGGTACCCACTACAATTTCCTCCATAATATCAGGCTCCCTATCCATCTTTAAAATCAAAGTAAAACATCGAAAGCGACGTATCTTCCACGATGAAAGACCAGGCCCTACAAACAATTTTTTCAAAAGAATCAGGAAGAAAGGTTATCTTCCTTCCTGACGTTAAGTCTTTTATTTCACAGACCAGTTATCGATTCTCCACTTCAACACTTCATTGATACGATCTTCATACGTTTTGATGTCCAGCTTTTTAATATCGGAAACGTATTCATTCCAAACACTGTCAAACTCTGATGTACCGCTCAAGATTGCTTTTGGCAAATATTTGGTCGACNCAAATGAGCTGTCTCTGTGCTTTGATATTTTGCCAGGTAATCCGCCTGATTTTTGGTTTTTTCTTCGGGCGGAGCGGCTTGGTACCCACTACAATTTCCTCCATAATATCAGGCCCCTATCCATCTTTATTGAAAGGAATAACGTCCAGCGATATGTTCTTCAAAAAAATCAGGAAGGAAGGTAACCTTCCTTCCCGACAACAATTTCTTATTTCACAGACCAGTTATCGATTCTCCACTTCAAGACTTCATTGATACGATCTTCATACGTTTTGATATCCAGCTTTTGAATTTCGGAAACGTATTCGCTCCATACACTGCTGAATTCAGACGTGTTAGCCAAAATCGCTTTCGGCAAATATTTGGTTGATAATTCGTTCAACTTCGTATTGGCAATCTTGGCTGGAGATCCCTCAACCAGATCGACAGACCAAGCAGGGTAAGTCACCGGATTCTCTGGTGGAGCACTGAAGAAATCGACATAGCTGTTGAAACCATAAGCGCCCAAAACTTCCTTATCAAACTGTCTCAAGCTGGCCTGGTATTCTTCCGGCTGATTGCTTGCTGAAGTAGCGTTGCCATCGCTAAAGTAACCTTCCATTTTCGGTGCAGTTCCATAAAATGCATCTGCTTTATTGGCCAGTTTCCAGGCCGCATCTGCGGCATTGTCACGCTGCTCTTGGGTTTTCATGAAACGGCCTTCGTCATTGACGTAATAGTCTTCATCCTGAATGCCCCAAGTGAGTGTCTTTTGCCAATCTTCTTCCATGAGCTTGTCGAGTGCTTTAATGATTTTCACAGGGTCTTTGGCACTCACGGTAATACCGAAGCCATTGTTCAGGTTAAGCGCTGCGCGATCACGATAATAGTCTTTGGTGCTGCTGTCATACACGAGCGGGAACCCCACATAAGTACGTTCAATTTTGTCCTGCGTTATGAGCGAATCTTCCGCGCTGCCGAAATTCCAGTGTTGGTCGAACATGCCGAGTACTGCCCCACTGGACAATTTGGCCATATATTGGTCGTAGTTTTGTGCAAACGCTTCCTTATCCAGCAAGCCTTGTGCATTGATTTCATTTAGTTTCTGATAGTACGTCTTGGCATAATCCTTGTCCGCAAAGATCTCTGCCTTGCCGTCGTTGACGACCACACC
>NZ_PEII01000032.1:0-6661 GCF_002750415.1 Paenibacillus sp. LK1 | reverse complement strand
TTGGCTGCTGTCCGGCCTCGTTCAGAAATACCGAGATTTCTATCGGATTGTCAGCCCCCACTTCACTTCCTGCACTGTTCTCTTCTCCGCTTCCGGAGTCACCTGCACTGCCTGAGCAACCAGCCAGCACAACGCTCAGCGACAACAACAATGTTGCCCCCATACGGAAAAAATTCTTTTTATTGCCCCCCATAAAGCACCTCCAAAGTTTCAATCTCGTATTAATGAAAACCCTTTCATTGGGATAATTTAATTATAAATTTAACACTACCNAAAGCACCTCCAAAGTTTCAATCTCGTATTAATGAAAACCCTTTCATTGGGATAATTTAATTATAAATTTAACACTACCTGGAAACTATATTCGAATTATAGCTCTTTCCGAGAAAAGTTCAGGTTTTCTCCCTCCCGGTAATGCGCATGAAAATAATTGTTGATATCCTGGCACAATGCCCTGCGCTTCAAAGGTATTCTCCTTGAACTGTCATTATTTTGGCACGAACTTAGTTCCTTAAAACAAAAAAAGCAGCTATAATAGCGGCCCATTTCCAGCAAAACAATCATCTTCAATTTTTTTATCACTATGACTCTGGAGGGCTTACTCCCAGGAAATGAAGAAGAACCCATCACTTCTTCATGACCGGCTCTTCTCATTAAAATTTTATAGATATCGCGAATTATGTCTCTTGTGCAATATGTGTATTATCAGGCGCTTTTTGGTTCATGATCGGAACCATGACCAGTGCGCCAAGAAGAAATAATAATCCTGCACCACTATAGATTGTACCCAGCGAAAAGGCACCCTTTAATGCGCCAGCGAAAGACATGGAAACGACCATCATGCCAACGAACATCGGATTCAGAACCCCATTCACCCGGCCGACAATCGAAGCCTCTGACCATTTCAGAATCATTGTGCTGATCCCAATATGAATGCACGGGAAAACAAGTCCATTCAGAAATTGAACGGTCAGGGTGAGTGGAACGCTTGTCGAATACCCTACAATGGCTGTGCAGACTGCGCCTGCGATCATACCTATTGCGAGAAGAATCTGCGGCGGAACCCGCTTGGCGAAAGCGGCCACGATTCCGCCACCAATCAGCATAGCTGCACCATTAACCATTAGCAGATACTGCAGGAATTCCTTGCTTCTGCCCAGCCGCTCCGTTACGATAAACAGGTTGAGCGCTTGGGCTACGCCAACAGCCAGTCCCGCGAGAATAAATGCCAGTCCGAGCATCCGCAGTACTTGGCTTTGCCAAACATAGCGGAAGCCTTCAATGAATTCTTTACGGAACTGCCCTTTTACAGCGGCGGTTTGAGATTGCATATGATCTTCTGGCAGACGAATAAGAACGAGTGCAGAGAGCAGAAATACCAAGCCCATGACAGCGATCGATATTTCAAGGCCAAATGTGCTGTAAACGAAGGTGCCGAGCATAGGACCAAGCACCATGAAGATGGCCATCAGTGATTGGAATAGAGCCATCCCTTGCTGGAGCTGTTCTTCGGGCACATGATACTTGAACAAACGCATGCTCGAAGGTTGAGAGAACTGCGAAAGAATAGCTGAGATGAATGCGACAAGGTAAACGGAGTGCCAAGAACCGAAATGTATGGTCAGAAGTACTACGAATACCGATACCGCGGATAATAAATCGCACCAGATCATCGTTCGCTTTGGCCGCCAGCGGTCAGCAAATGTACCTCCAATGAACGAAAAAACAAAAATTGGTGCGAATTCGGCTACGCTGATTAGCGAAATAGCGTATGGATCATTGTTTGTTCTCTCCGCAACGTACAAGAGAATAGCAAAATTACGTACCCAAATGCCAACCTGCAGGAGCACGCTTGATAATAAAATCGTCTGCAGGAACCGATTGCGAAACAGGCTTGGTGCATTCATGGTTTTTTCGTGCCGATCCAATCTTTTCAACCTCCAATTTGTTCAAAAAGATTCCCATTTTGAGTAAGATATGACTCTCCTTTCAATTCCTAATTATACGGACTTCCACATCGTTCACCTCATACTAAAGACTGAATTTTCAGAGTGCGTCTCCCAAAAATATTCTTTTCCTGCCAGGGCGCACCCCGCTCTACAAAACAAAAAAGCCACCATCAAAGATGGCGACTGTGTTGATTATAATGGTGATATTATTCATCTCATCTAATTAGCAGAGAGCATTTCATCTTTAGTTGCTAACACTGTTTGAGTCTTTTGATTCCGTTGGCTTTCGCACCTATCTTCTGCATGTAAGGTCTCACTTATTTAATAACTTCAACCTTTTTATCCCCTGCTGACTTCGCTACCTCTAACGTTGTATTACCTTGGATAGCGACGATCACGCCAGTAGCCAGCATAGAAACGACTAAAGCAGCGCTGAGGGCTTTGGAAATTTTCTTCTTGACCATAACCACACCTCCTCCGATATCTATTATGTAATAAGCGGCTCAAGACTATGACGAGCCAAGGGTGACTCCATGACTGTGAAAGGGAGAGAATCCAATCTAAATTTACATGGTGGAACTCACTAAATAATTACAATATTTAACTTTTTATGTTGAGTAATCCACCTGGTGATTGTATTATAACGTACTGACAATGATTGTAAAAGGATTTTTTCCTTGTGTTCAAATAAAATAAATTAGCCTCGGAAAATAAAGTTGTAGACTAAGCAAAGGCAACTTTGACTGCATCGTCATATTCCACTGTAACTGGTACGGTTGCCCTCTATTGTGACTGGATACGCAAGTGGATTTTCCATCACTCACCCTGATTAGAGCGTCTCAACCAATTTCTGAATCTTTGATTGGGAAATTAAATATACTGGACCCATTATTTCTATTTTGTCGTCCTTCACACGCACAGCACTCTCCTGTTCTGCCGCATAAACATCAATCTCTTCAGACAAGGGGAACAGATAGCCTTGAACAAATGTGGCGTAGTCGCGTTGAGAATGTGATTCATAGGCAAATTGATCAAAGCCAATACCATCATAAATAGCACTTGTTTCAACTTCATCAGTGTTATTCAAGCTTAACCATTTTGCAGCCATGTTTAACGCACCGGCGCTGGCACCCATTATAACGGCATTGCTGTTCTTAATAACATCCGATAATTCATATTCCGTCAAGAAATCGTTCTGCAAAACAGGATATCCACCGCATAAAAAAATGACAGAGGCGTTTTGAATGAATCGCCGGGCATCTTCCTTCTGCATGCGGTAATCAATGAAATAATATTCATCAAAAATAATATTAGCCTGATTCAGCCATCTCCATTCTGAAACATCATCAAAGTTAATTTGCTCACCTGTATAACCAGACGGATCAGCGCTAATCATAACAAGCGATTTTCTGTCTTGTACATCCTCCTGCAACAATTTGACCAGCTTCTCTGGAAAAAAATCATTAAACCAACTGAAGTAGTAGTGAGTTTTCAAACTTAATAACCTCCATATGTACTTTTTACATGCTTCCATTCTAACGATAAAACATATTACACACGCTAGAAAGATGAACTGTTCTTTAGCTATCTCGCTTACAGACCCTTGTACACATTTCATAAATCCAACTCTATATTACCATAACATGGGACACGGACTTGTACCGATAAAACAAAAAAGCTGCTAACTTAGCAGCTCTATGGGCATTTATTTTATCGACAATTCAGGTGCACATCTTTCAATAATCCCACTCTTTTAAATCCTGGATGAACTTGCTCGCAAAAACAAGTTCATCAGCTGTATATTTATCTAGAAATTTCATGAATCGTTCTTCAATTTCTTGATGGATTCGATGATGGATAACATAAACTTTTTGGCCTTTTGATGTCAAACTATAGTAGACTTCTTTTTTATTGTCATTAATCTGCTGTCTTTTAATCAAGGCCAGTTTTAGAAGTTTTTTGCTAATTCTTGTGATAGACCCTTTGGTTAATCCCGTTTTTTCCGAAATGGAGGTGACATTAATCGGTGAGAAATCTCCGATACATGCGATGAGGTGAATCTCCGACAAGGTCAAATTCACCTTTTCTCCAAATTCCTTTTCGAATTTATGTAGTTCCTCACTCATTCTGACGGATAACTTGCTTTCCCTTACGTCCTGTTGACTCATAAGATGAATAAAGCTTTTAAAAATCCATTGTTTAGAATGATCCATTGGCTGCATTTTCTTTGGTCTCCTCTATTCGCATATCTCTCCTCATTATACATAATTGTTTCGCAAAAAACATTTGATACGCTTATTTTTGGAAACTTGTAGACCAAAGTATCCATGAAATAATGGGATTAGTTGCATCCGAGCCTTTGAACAACTTGGGCATTTTCCCCGCATTGAAATTTGCGCCCCAAAACGTAGCTGACACTGCGAGTGTAAAGTAAGAAAACGGGACTTTTCTCATATCAACACTTCACATAGAAAAAATGCCCGGAAAGCGATGATTCAGAGGCTTCCGGACATTTTTTGTTTCTCACAAAACAATAAGAGTAAAAAAATTACCCTTTGCTGATGCTATTAATACCTTTCTTTATGCATTGTTCCAGTTCACTGTCTTGATCGGAAATTGCCCATGCGATATATCCATCCGGACGAATCATTGCTGTGTGCACATTGTTCCAGTCCAGGGCTGGTTCCGCCAATATCGCATTAACACATGTGAAATGCTGATTGGGCAAACGACGAGTGATGCCTTCCACGAGTTGATCATTAACGAGATTTAGCAATATGTATTTGCCTTCCCGGAAAAGTTCGTAACTGCTGAAGATATCTCCGTTTTCCTTACGCAGTTTGATCTCTGCAAGTCTGCGACCATTTAATGGATGTTCAGAAACAGTATCTGGCACTGTATAGCCAACATCCACAGCTGCAATTTGACTCGCTAAGCGGTAGTTTGCTTCCGGAATTTCCAATAGGTTGGAAATCATTGTCCGCAGATCGATCGTAGTCGATGAAAAATCGCTACCAAATAACAGCGTTTGTACACGTGTATTCCTAAGCAATGCTGAATTGATGGGAAAACGCTCTTCATGGTAACTATCGAGCAATCCTTCTGGTGCCCATCCTTTCACTTCCGCAGCCAATTTCCAACCGAGATTCAAGGCCTCTTGCAGTCCCACATTCATACCTTGACCTCCGGCAGGGAAATGAATATGAGCAGCATCCCCTGCAAGGAATATTCTTCCCTCCCTGTAGCGGTCAGCTTGTCGGGTAGCATTGCCAAAGCGAGTCATCCAGTACGGATCTGAAATCCCATAGTCGTCCCCTAACATGCGAAGCATTCCCGAGCGTAGTTCCTCCAGCGTGACCGGTGTGTCCTTAGGAATAGATTTTCGATCCGGATCGATGAAAACTACACGATGCAACTCTTTAGACACAGGAACGATCATGATCATTCCGTTCTCGTCAAAGCTGGAAACGACATTCGTTGCAGGCGGGCGTTTAAGCACAACATCGCCTTGGACCGAAGTAAGTGTTGTATCCGTTCCGTTAAAGGGAATGTTCGCCTGTTTACGTACAATGCTTCCGGCTCCATCTGCACCAACTACATATGCTGCTGTTAATGTCATTTCGCCTTCAGTTCCAGTGGCTACCACTTCTACATATTCTGAATTTGGTGAGATAGACGAAACTTCCGTTCCTCGCCGTATTTCCGCACCTAGCTCTCTGGCTCTGCGCTCCAGTATCTTTTCGGTTTCGGATTGGGCAATAAACAATGAATAATTTGATGAAGAGTCGATGACCGTAAAGTCCAACCGAGTTTCCAAACCTGCAAAATGCCCGGTAGGCAACGGTTTCCCGATCTTCAACAATTCCGCTTTTAAACCGCGCAAGTCCAGCATTTCTATTGTACGAGGATGGATACTAAGTGCTCTAGAGTATGGGGTGGTATCTTCTAATTTCTCCAAAATACAAACCTTGACGTCCGCCAAAGCGAGTTCTCCTGCCAACATCATGCCGACAGGTCCCCCTCCGATAATAATCACATCATAATTCATTTTCATATTTCTCCTCTCTTAGTTGAAAATCGATGCAATTGCATCCAATTTAGCAAAGACTTACTTGGACTGAAAAGATAACGAAGAAGCGGTAATGACGATTTGCGAAATGAGATCTGCCACTGTTTGTGTGACGGTACTCGGATTTATTATCATGCGCGCCTCCTTATTTCATTGTTTTACACAAAACAAAAATAATATATTGTTTTGTACGAAACAAAATTATAGTATCATCAATATTAGATTTAAACAATATATATTTTGTAAATTGTTTTGATTGAAACAATATTATCTAAAAATGATGAATTAATATTCCAGGCTTTTGACTTGCGTTCTTTCCCTCGGTATGGAGACAGTTTTTGGTACCTTGAAATAGAATAAGCCGCTAAAATTGCGACTTTCACTGGGAATATGTAAATGAACAGCGAGGCTTTCAAACTATTTAACCTAGGTAATGGGGAGAACGTTAGCGAGTCCTATAGTAATTATCTACATAAGAAAAGCCACCATTATAAAGGTGGCAAAAATATAATTATCTATGCGAACGATAATTACTATGCTAATTGTGTGATAACCAGTGGAATTACCGACTGGGGTGAGTATTGAATAACAACAGTCGTTTGTACTATAGCCATTCCCGGCATCTGACTTGTGCCTGTTGCTC
>NZ_PEII01000031.1:0-15655 GCF_002750415.1 Paenibacillus sp. LK1 | reverse complement strand
GTCTGCCATTCCACCACGACCGCATGTCGTAAATAATCGGCAACAGAATTGATTATACCCGGTTCATGTTTAAAAGTAAAGCATTTTTATAAATATCATTTTAACTGCGCTTTCCCTTCCATAAATCGTATAATCTCGTCATTTTCTCCTACGAAGTGCATATGATTAAATTTGATCTCGTTTGTATATCCGATTAGGCTGATTACTCTACTTTATTTGTAGTGCCATCCTTTACACCCTCTCAGTTTAACATAACTCATAAAGTTATATAAAATAACATTAAACAGATTAAACATTTAAAAACCAAGAAACTGTTGACAAAAAGCGGATATTTATGTGAATATATATATCATATAATTCGGATTTACGAACATAAAACGAACTAAAAAGGAGTATAAATGTTATTTAACATAACATTTAACGAACATAGGAGGCGAAAGATTGTGAACCGTGGGAATAAGCTGCTCGATTACGTCAAACTGCTTGATTCCTCTATTCAGGTTGGAGGCTTCACCCATTCCTTCGGAATGGATGCCCATATCGCTGAAGGTACCATTCGTAACGCCGAAGATCTCGAATCATTCATGCGCTGCCAATTGCACCCCAGCATCGTACGTCTGGAAGGTATGGCGATTAAAGGCATATACACCGCCGCAGATCACAATGACGCGTGGCGTACAGCCCTCATTGACAAACTCGTTCATGTCCAGCGCACCCCAGTCAATCTCAGAGAACATGCCTCCACAATGGGCAAACGTCTGATTAAGCTGGCTCATGCACTCCACCCCTGGATTGATTTTAGCCACCTCGAACAAACCCTGGCTAAGTATGAATCCGTCGGCTGCCTCTCCACTGTTCACGCCTGGATTAACCACCACCTCGAAATCCCTGTCGAGGAGGCGGTCCTTGGTTATCTGCATTCAGCCATGAGTGCCTGCATAACTGAAGCCTCCAAAGCGATTCCTCTTCATACCGATACAATCCAGGACCTGCTGGTTCGCCTGGCCGCAGATCTGGAGCATGAATGGCATACCGTCAGCGCCTCCGCTGCGGATGGACTGGTACAACCAACCTCAACGTCCATGAAAACATTGTTCCCAAGCTTTCATATGCTTGGAGCAGGGCTTCACGCCTACAGAGCCTAATCTATCCCCTTCCCTTCATAACCGCCTCCTCAGACTGTAAAATATAAAAAACACGCCGCAACCTCATTGCTGGCGTGTTTTTTATGTCAATTATTTTGTCTATTTAACGTATTTACGCCATTTAACATCTTAAAATACACTTATTTCCGTCTTTTTTAATTGTTAGATGACGCAAATACGTATATAATAAAACATACAGCTCGCATATCTCTATATTTTACACCAAGAATAACCAGCTGAACACTACATTCCAACGAGGGGTGAACCCTTTTGAACAAAAAGAAACCTGTGACTCCTTTCGGATGGGCCATTAAACGACGACTAACTGAGCTCCAGGTCGATCAAAAGACATTTTGTGAACAGTATGGCATTCCGCCATACCGTCTGTCCAATCTCATTCACGGCACACGCAAAGCAACCCGGTTCAGGAACCAGGTCGCTGACATTTTGGAAATTCCAGATGATTTAAGATAAGATTTCTGCCAAGGAGGAGCTCATTTCATGAGATACTTAATATCCGATCTGGAGAGATTGTCGTTCCAGTCCATGAAACACCAGCTTATCATCGTCGACCACAATTGGATCATTCGAAGCTGCAACACCGCTTGGCAACACGGACTCGGGCAACTGTTCCCCAAACCGAACGCATCAAACCCTTCCAGAACAGCATCTGAACCGCCCCATTACCTCCATCTTGTAGAAGGGTGGACATTACGCGAGGAGAAAGCAAAGAATACAAAGATCGTTCAGGAGTTAAAAAGTATCACTGCACCTTTTAAAGACAGTTATACATACGACATCTCCGTCCAAACTGTCCACAACGAACAGCGGTGGTTCCGCCTGGAACTCACCCCATTGATTCAGGCCGACCCATCCCTGCTGTCTGATCTCGCATTGATTGCACACACGGATGTTACCGAACAGAAACAGACAGAACGCCAATTGAAGAAGGCCCTGTCTGAAGTGCGTACTTTGCGTGGACTGCTTCCCATCTGCGCTGTCTGCAAACAGATCAAGGATGAACAGGACAGCTGGAACTCTGTTGAGAGTTATTTGGAGAAACACACTCATGCCGAATTTACCCATGATATCTGCCCGGATTGCATCCGTAGATTATATCCGAAGTACTCCAACATTCTGGACAAGCGTTCCTGAACTCACCCTACACCAAGAACCCTAAGCTACACAGACAGATGATGCTCAAACTGCGACATATCCAGCTCTCGCGGTGTGCCTTGCAGTGCAATTGCCCCTTTGTCCATTACATAGATATAATCTGCAGCACCGCGCACAAAATCAATACTTTGCTCCACCAGCAAGATGGAGATTTCACCCTTTGCCTTAATTTGCAAAATGACCTGCCGGATATCCTCTACAATGGAAGGCTGGATGCCTTCTGTCGGCTCATCTAGAAGCAATAATCCCGGCCGGGCAGCCAGTGCGCGGGCAAATGCCAACTGCTGTTGCTGCCCACCACTTAGATCACCACCCTGTCGACCATACATCGTGGCAAGCACCGGAAACATCGCCAGCACATCCTCTGGGAACGTCTTTACACTCGCTGCACTTGTCTCCAGACCCAGCAGCAGATTTTCCTTTACTGTTAGCTGCGGGAAGATTTCTCGCCCCTGCGGCACATATCCAATCCCCGACCTGGCCCGTTTGGCCGGATCGTGGGTGGATAATTCCTGACCTTTCCACTGAATACTTCCTTTGCGCGTTTTAAGAAGCCCCATCAACGTCTTCATCAAGGTGGTTTTCCCTACACCATTACGCCCCATCAGGCATACCACCTGACCTGGCTCAACATCCAGATTTACACCGCGCAGCACATTGCTCTCCCCGTAGCCGGACTCAATTCGTTGCAGCGACAGCATGGTCATCCCTCCTTTTGCCCAGATACACTTCAGCCACTCTCGGATCTTCCTGCACTTCCGCCATCGTACCTTCTTTTAGAAGCTTGCCTTCATGCATCACTGTCACTTTGGCTGCATACTCACGAACAAACTCCATATCATGCTCCACTACCACAACAGACCTTTCTCGCGCAATCTCTTGCAGTAGGCGGCCCGTCTTGTGTGTTTCCTCGTCAGTCATCCCCGCTGCCGGTTCATCCAGCAGCAATACACGGGGTTCCTGCAGGAGCAGCATGCCAATCTCAAGCCACTGCTTTTCCCCATGTGATAGCGCCCCTGCACGTGCGTCCACACGGCCCTGCAGACCAATCTGGAGCGTAATCCGCTCCATGGCTGGACTTATTTTTGAATACCGTTGAATACCCAGAGCCTGTAAAGGAGAACGACGATTCTCCGCAGCCAGCATCAGGTTCTCCTGCACGGTCAGACCAGCAAAGATGGACGGAGCCTGGAACTTGCGCCCTACCCCTTTTCGAACAATCTGGTGCTCCTTCAGACGTGTCAGATCCGTACCATCGGCCATCTTCACTGTACCGGACAAGGGCTTGGTTTTGCCGCAAATCACATCCAGCATCGTTGTTTTCCCCGCACCGTTGGGACCGATCAGAAAATGCAGATCATGTTCATGCAGCTTCAGATTCATGCCTTTGACCGCAACAAAACCGCCAAATGCCACCGTTATTTCCTCAGCTACCAGGACTACCGGAACATCAGTAGACTTTTGGTTTTTCCTGACTGACTGGAACATGCACAACCTCTCCTCTCCGTTTCAGCAAGCGCACCACATGACGGTATACACCAACAAGCCCATTCGGCATGAACAAGACCACTGTTACAAAGAGCCCACCAATGACAAACAACCAACCTTCCGGATAAGCTTCACTGATGCCCGTTTTGGCTGCGTTCAGCACCACAGCACCGATTACCGCACCAATCAGCGTTCCACGACCACCCAAGGCGACCCATAACACCATTTCAATCGATGGCACGATCCCCATCATGGAAGGTGAGATGATCCCTACCTGGAGTACAAATAACATACCAGCGATTCCCGCAAGCGCTCCGGAAAGGGCGAAGGCCAGTGTTTTGAAGCCTGCCGGGTCATAGCCAAGAAAACGAACCCGATTTTCCCCATCCCGCGCAGCTTCAAGCACCTGACCAAACCTGCTGTTCACAACCCGGCGACAAAGCAGATAGGCGAGCACCAGAACGGCAAGCGTTATATAGTAAAGAGCAATCGTTGTCCCTGCCGAATGAAGGGTAAAACCAAAGATCGCGTTATATCCCGTTATACCGTTGGTCCCTCCCGTCCATTCCTGTTTGCCCACAAATAACGTTACGGTAATGAGGACTAATGCTTGGGTCAGGATTGTAAAATACACACCCGTAATCCGGTTACGGAACGTGAACCACCCCAAGGCAAAGGCCAGTAATGCCGGAAGGGCAATCCCCAGCAATAGCGCCATCGGAAATGACCTGAACGGCTCCCAGAACCACGGCAGACCGCTAAGACCACTCCATCCCATAAAGTCAGGAAGTGTTGAACCGCTCGCCTGCAGCTTCAGATACATCGCCATGGCGTACCCGCCAAGTCCGAAGAAAACGCCATGCCCCAGACTAAGCACCCCTCCATATCCCCAGATCAAATCCAGACCGATCGCCAGAATGGCCAGGGCAAGGAATTTCGCCAACAGACTAAGTCGGAATTCCGTGGAAATGAGTGGAGCCAGACACATCATGATCAGGACAACTGCCCAGATGATCTTCATTTTCAGACTACCCGTCTTAAGAAGTGCCGACATCATATAACCCCCTTCTTCGCATTAATCCAAACTTCGAGTCCGTATGGCAACGAGCCCGCGCGGCTTCCATTGCAGAAAAGCAACAATACAGACAAATACCAGCACCTTGCCGATAGAAGCTGAGGTATACGTTTCGAATAATGTATTGAACATGCCAATTCCAAGCGCACCACACACGGTTCCCACCAGTTTCCCCACACCGCCCAATACAACCACCATGAACGCATCCACGATATAATACGTGCCCAGCGAGGGGCCAATCGGACCAATCAGTGTCAACGCACACCCAGCGATGCCAGCAATGCCCGAACCAATCGCAAAGGTCATGCCATCCACTCGTCTGGTGGAAATCCCAAGACAGCCCGCCATGCTTCGATTCTGCATCACGGCCCTCATCCGTCTCCCGGAAGAAGTCCGATAGATGTACAGATACATGCACAGCAGTACAACCGCAACCAGCGCGATAATGAAAAGACGTTTATATGGAAACACAATGCCGTCCGCGATGGTCAAACCTCCGTTGAGCCAAGCCGGACTGGATACCCCTACATTTGGTGCCCCAAATATCGTTCGGGCCAATTGTTGCAGCATCATGCCTACGCCCCATGTTGCAAGCAGACTGTCGAGCGGCCTCCCATACAGATGCCTGATCAGCACCACTTCCAGCAACCAGCCTATAAGAGCCGCCACACCAAAGGCGATAGGCAGAGCCACAATAAAGTAGACATCGAACCACGCTTGCGGAGCATACGAAATGAACAAGTTTTGCGTCACATATGTAGCGTAAGCGCCAATCATGATCAATTCACCATGAGCCATGTTAATGACATTCATCAATCCAAATGTAACCGCGAGTCCCAATGCAATCAGCAACAGGATGGAACTGATGCTTAACCCATTGAACATTTGCAGGACAAACATATCCATCACTTTTCCCTCCCATGCTGTGAACATCTAATTTTATAGAAGACATCATTAACGTTCCGCATCAACGCTTTACCGTAATATTGTATGAGGGTGTGTTGTCTCACCCTCGTCTGATATTCAGCAGTTCTCAAGTGAGATACCCATACTATTTGGTACTGAGGGAAGCGCCCCACTCGTACGTTTTCAGATACGGATCAGGTTTGACTGGTGCGCCGGAGTTCCACAATTCCTTGAACTGTCCATCTTCCTGCACTTCGCCAATCCGCACCGTTTTGTAAATATGCTGGTTCTCTCCGTCCACCGTCACTTTTCCTTCCGGTGCATCGAATTCCAGACCTTTGGCGGCCTCCTTCACCTTTTCAACATCGGTTGATCCGGCTTTTTCCACGGCTGCTTTCCACAGATAAACTGCAACATATCCCGCTTCAATCGGATCGGCCGTCACCCGATCAGCTCCATATTTTTCTTTATATTTCTCTACAAATGTTTTATTTTCAGGTGTATCTGTAGTCTGATAATAGTTCCAGGAGGCCAAATGCCCTTTCAGTACATCCGCACCAATCCCCCGAATTTCTTCCTCCGCCACACTCACTGACAGAGTTGTCAACTGTTCGGAAGAGATCCCGGCATCCTTTAATTGTTTGAAAAAGGCGACATTGCTGTCTCCGTTCAGCGTGTTGTATACAATATCCGGCTTGGCAGCCTTGATTTTGCTGATAATTGTACTGTAATCCGTATGTCCCAGCGGTGTATATTCTTCCCCTACAACTTCGCCACCTTCAGCTGCCAGCTGGGCTTTGATGACCTGGTTGGCCGTTTTCGGGAAAACATAATCGGAACCAAGCAGATAAAACTTCTTGCCCCTGTTCTCCAGCAACCAGGTTACGGATGGAACGATCTGCTGATTCGTTGTTGCTCCTGTATAAAAAATGTTTGGTGATGATTCCAATCCTTCATATTGCACCGGGTAAAACAACAGACCCTTGTTCTGCTCAAACACTGGCAGCATCGCTTTCCTACTCGCAGAGGTCCATCCGCCAAACACAGCGGCTACTTTATCCTGCTGCAGCAGCTTCCCGGCTTTCTCCGCGAATGTTGGCCAATCGGAAGCGCCATCCTCGACCACAGGCTCGATCTGTTTACCCAGAACTCCGCCCGCTGCGTTGATTTCTTCAATGGCAAGCATCTCCGCATCTTTAACGGACACTTCACTGATTGCCATCGTTCCACTCAGGGAGTGAAGCACACCTACTTTAATCGTATCTCCGGATGAAGCTGGCTCTCCCGCCCCACCGGAACCCGACGCCTCAGGCGGCGTGCCACCTTCCACACATCCTGTCAACGCAATGACTGCACCGAGCAAAACACTCCATAACTTGACCGACCTCTTCTTCAATAGCCTACACTCCCTTTTTTTAGTCTATTGACGAACATTAAGGTCATATATGTCCGAAATGTTCGTTGATCCAAATTATGGAGTCTTACACTCACCGTGTCAATAATGCTTACACAATTTTATTTTATGCATACTCGTTTCATGCATGCTGCTAATATAATTGGAACCATATTGACAAAGGGTCCACCCTGTGTGAGTATATTTAACATATAACATGATCCATGACGACATAGACTATCTAAGGGAAAGGTCGGATTACCTTGCACTGGACTGAGCAGGAAAAAGAAAAACTCCTGATTACCGTGGCTGCTAACCTCGCCCGTGAACGCAGAGGACGCGGACTTAAACTGAATGTTCCCGAAGCTATCGCATTGTTGACCTCCGAGCTCATGGAACGCGCACGCGATGGCATGAGTGTTGCAGAGTTGATGAGATACGGCGGCACGATCCTGACACGCGAAGACTGCATGGAAGGTGTACCTGATATGATTCCTGAGGTACAGGTGGAGGCCACTTTTCCTGACGGAACAAAACTGGTCACTGTCCATGAACCTATACGCTGAGAAAGGCAGGAGAACTCCATGATTCCAGGTGAATATCGCTTAAAACAGGATGATGAGATCATCTGTCATCCCGATCGCTTAACCGTGCGTCTGATTGTACTGAACCGCGGCGACCGTCCCGTTCAGGTTGGTTCTCACGTTCACTTCTATGAAGTCAATGCTGCGCTGGACTTTGATCGCACTTCCGCTTTCGGACACCGCCTGCATATTCCGGCAGGCACCGCTGTTCGTTTTGAACCTGGTGAAGAAAAACCGGTCGAACTCACCACATTTGGCGGCAAACGTCAGATTTATGGATTTAACGGATTAACGGAAGGATCGGCAGATCAGCCACCTGATCCACAGAAACTGGAAACATTTCTGAAGACATTCGCACCCCCTGTACAGGACGGAGGGGAACCTCTATGAAACGAATGAGCCGCGAACAATACGCGTCCATGTTCGGACCAACAACCGGGGATGCTGTCAGACTGGCGGATACGGAACTATGGGCAGAGATTGAGCATGATTATGCAGTTTACGGGGATGAAAGCAAATTCGGTGGCGGCAAGGTTATTCGTGACGGGATGGGTCAGTCCACATCAGCCCTTCGCAGTGATGGCACACCTGATACCGTCATTACCAACGCGGTCATCATTGATCATTGGGGAATTGTAAAAGCAGATATCGGTATTCGCGATGGCCTCATCTGCGCAATCGGCAAATCCGGTAACCCGGATACGATGGACGGAGTTGATCCCGCGTTAGTTATTGGGGCTTCGACCGAAATCATTGCCGGGGAAGGCATGATTGTGACCGCAGGAGGCATTGATACCCATATTCATTTTATTTGTCCACAACAGATTCAAACGGCATTATCTTCAGGAGTAACAACCATGATCGGCGGCGGCACAGGACCTGCAACCGGAACCAAAGCCACCACCTGTACACCTGGAGCCTGGCATATCCACCGTATGCTGGAGTCCGCAGAGGCATTTCCCATGAATATCGGTTATCTCGGCAAAGGCAACAGTTCCAGCACCGCTCCATTAATTGAACAGATTGAAGCCGGTGTCATTGGACTGAAGCTGCATGAAGATTGGGGTACAACGCCAAGCGCTATCGATGCCTGTCTAACCGCAGCCGGAGAGCATGATGTTCAGGTAGCCATTCATACCGATACGCTGAACGAGACCGGATTTCTCGAAAATACACTGGCGGCCATTAACGGACGCACAATTCACACCTATCATACGGAAGGTGCTGGCGGCGGACACGCGCCGGATATTATCCGCGCTGCCGGAGAGTCTTACGTTATCCCCTCTTCAACCAACCCAACACGTCCTTACACACGCAATACCGTAGAAGAACATCTCGATATGCTGATGGTTTGTCACCATCTGGACCCGTCGATCCCTGAAGACGTTGCTTTTGCTGATTCGCGTATTCGTCCCGAAACGATCGCGGCCGAAGACATTTTGCATGATCTCGGTGTATTCAGCATCATCAGTTCCGATTCACAGGCGATGGGCCGGGTTGGCGAAGTCATTATTCGCACCTGGCAAACCGCAGACAAGATGAAAAAGCAGCGAGGCAAGCTCGAACTGACCTCTGGCTCCCCTTCCGATAACGATCGGATCAAAAGGTATATCGCCAAATATACGATCAATCCGGCTATCGCTCATGGCATAGGCCATCTCGTCGGTTCCGTGGAAGTTGGCAAGCTCGCAGACCTGATCGTCTGGAAACCGGCCTATTTCGGGGTAAAGCCCGAGATGGTCATTAAGGGCGGCATGATCACCTTTGCTCAGATGGGTGACCCCAACGCATCGATCCCTACGCCTCAGCCCGTATTCGGCAGACCGATGTTTGGTGCTTACGGCAGTGCACTTGCCAAAGGGTCGATCACCTTTGTCTCCCAAGCCGCAGCAGATGCCGGAATTAAAGAGGCGCTAGGCTTGAACAAGCGCGTAGAACCCGTCAAAGGCTGCCGATCGGTGAGCAAAAAAGACATGATTCACAACGACGTTACACCCATCATTGAAGTTGATCCTGAAACCTACGAGGTACGGGCTGATGGCGAGCTTCTCACCTGCGAGCCAGCGGACGAATTACCGATGGCACAACGCTATTTCATGTTTTGACAAAGGGGGCCACGCATGATGATGCACAGCGGCACGAAATTACTCTGTTATGTCCAACTGCTGGATTCGGCCTTGCCCATTGGCGGGTTCTCCCACTCGTTCGGTCTGGAGGCATACACTCATGATGGCAGGATACGGACCATCGCCCAACTCGAACAATTCATTCGTGGCCAGCTTCATTCCAGCCTCGTACGGCTCGATGGTCTAGCCATCAAAGGTGTCTACCAGGCCATTGAGCAACAAGATGCCGCCCTTCTAGCCCTTTACGACAAACGTGTACACGCCCAGCGAACCCCCAGGGAACTGCGGGAAAGTGGGCACAAGATGGGGAAGCGATTACTCAAACTCGCGAGATCACTTTACCCGTGGATGGACTTTTCTCTAATCGATGAAGCCGTACAGGAACATGGTGCTTTTTGCGGCATTACAACGATTCACGGTTACATCAATTATCAGTTGGAAATCGGAATGGACGAAGCTGTCACCGGACATTTGTATACCTCTGTTAACGCTTATGTTAATAGCGCTCTGCGTCTTCTGCCCATCGGGCAAACCGAAGCACAGATGCTTATCCAAAAACTTTTGAATGATATTGATTCTGAATGGTCTCAAATCCGGGATAACGACCCGGAAGACATGCACAGTTTCGGTATTGCCCAGGAAATCTACGCTATGCGGCACGAGAGCCTGCCAGCCCGTCTGTTTATGTCCTAACTTCATTAATTTAAAACCAAGGAGGAATTTGTTATGTGTGGAGGAGCTAATCATACGCATCATGCGGAGTGGGAACGTAAGGTATTTGATCGGAGTCGCCCAATGCGAATCGGAATCGGTGGGCCGGTAGGTTCAGGAAAAACGGCCTTAGTAGAGAAGCTGTCCAAGGCATTGCGTACACGCTACAGCCTGGCCGTTATTACTAATGATATTTACACAAAGGAAGATGCCGAGATTTTGCTGCGTCAGAACGCGCTCGCACCGGAACGTATTATCGGTGTAGAAACAGGAGGATGCCCACATACAGCTATTCGCGAGGATGCTTCAATGAATTTTGAAGCCGTTGATGAGTTGATTGAACGCTTCCCGGACCTGCAACTGATCTTTATCGAAAGCGGCGGCGACAACCTCTCTGCTGCGTTCAGCCCGGAACTGGCGGACGTATTCATTTACATTATTGATGTAGCTCAGGGGGAAAAACTGCCTCGCAAAGGTGGTCCGGGTATTACGCGTTCTGACCTCCTGCTCATTAACAAGACTGACCTTGCCCCTTATGTTGGCGCAAGTCTGCAAGTCATGAAGGATGATACTGAACGGGTACGCGAAGGACGGCCTTATGTGATGTCGAACCTGATGAGTGGTGAAGGGGTATCCGAAATCGTCCATTGGCTTGAACATCAATATATGGATGACGATGCTTCCGCTGCGCATCTGCATACACACACCCATGAGCACGGAACAACTCACAGCCACTAATTCATCCTCCTCTTTACATGGAGTTGAATATGGACTGAACCGCAGTACCGGAGAGGCCGTGATACGCCGCAGCGAGCTTCGGGCCACTTTTGCCCTCCAAGGCGGGCGCACCGTCATGACCGATCGGTATTACAGCGCCCCTCTCCGGTTCAGTCGATCCTTTCGACCTCCGGGTGGCGGAGATGAATTATGTGTATATACTTCAGACGTCTCTCCAGGCGTGCTGAATGGTGATCATTATCAATCCAAATGGCAATTGGGCCAGAACACTCACTTAATGCTAAGCAGCACATCAGCCACGAGGCTTCATCCCACACCTACTGTTCCGTCATCTGTGAACCATCACTTTCGGCTGGAGCAGGGAGCGGTGCTGGAGTACTTCCCTGAATGCGTTATCCCGTTTAAAGGTAGCTCATCCTCACTCACCACGACCTTTGAGTTGGGTGAACAAGCAATACTTGCGTATGCAGATATCTGGTCCGCCGGACGGATTCATCGGGGAGAAGTCTTTCAATTCAAGCGATATCGCAGCCTGACAGAAATCTGGCAAGGAGAGCAGTTGGCCGTATGGGATCGGTTCGGACTCGAACCAGAATCGAACGATCCAACATCATCTGCAGCGTTGTTAGCCTACACTCACTCTGCGGCTTTATGGATGATTGCCCCCGGATTGGGCGCAGCACAATTGGAGTCCGTACGGTCCATCCTTCCCCCAGATGGTCGCATGCTTGCCGGGGCCAGCTTGCTCACCACAGGCGGGATTGGTGTTCGTTTGCTCGGAATGGCAGCCTGGGAACTCCAAGAACAATGCCTTCAGATCTGGAACACCCTTCGCTCCGATCTTTTGGGTAAACCTAACCTCATATTCCGCAAGTGAAGGGTTACTCCATCAGACTAACTTTCGGAATCAAATATTTATATTGCAATAAGTCCCAAAGAAAAAACCTCTGAACAACTAACCGATGGGTTTCGGATGTGTTCAGAGGTTATTTATATACCCAGATAATCCAGTCAAGTTGTAGCTTTCACTAACTCGCACTACAACAGTTCGTCTCCTTTGGGCTTATCTTCTCCCTTGTAACGAAAATCGCCTGAATCTCTGCTTTCCTTGGATTTGCGATAACGGGTAAATTCAATATATTCACTGATAAAAGACTGTTCCACAGTCGATAATTCGCTTTCTTGGCAATTCAATTGCCGCAACACGTCAAAAAAATAATCCTCCCGTTTTTCCCGCACCATCGCCTCCTTGGATGGACGTCCAATCATGAGCCAGTCAAGGCTCACATCAAAAAACGAAGCAATCTCAATTAGTTTATTCGTACTCGGAATAGATTTACCGCGTTTCCAATCACCCAGATTGCCCGTGCTGATCTTCAGCTGTTGGCAGAAAGCCTTCTTGGTCATTCCTTTTTCGGCAATCAGGTGTTCAATTCGCTCATAGATCGACTGCATACAGAACCGCCTTCCAACCGTAATAATCAATACATGTACCTAAATTATACCACAACCTCCCTGAATCCTCAGCCTTTTAATCCCAGGAATACGTTCATCCTATCATTTGTAAACAAAGAAAGACCCCCATGGATAACCATGAGAGTCAATACCCAGCGCGAGACAACAGTGCTCACATCGCTCGAAAAACGTTCAGCTTGGCAAGGCTTTACAGTTACATCAAGACCCGTGGTGAATCGACAGGAGCTTGTCATGTTCCGTAGACCAGATCGGCTTTACTTCTTGACTAGGGTTCAAATATGCTTTGATTTGATTAATAGCTGCCGGTCCCTCCGTAAACCCTCCCGCAATCAAGCCCGGCACTTTACCCGTATACTCAACGACATCACCTGCTGCAAAAATGCCCTCTATCGAAGTTTTCATCCAGGCATCTACAATAATGCGCTCCTGTTCTATATTCAGCCCCCAATTCTTGATCTCACCCAAATCCGGTTTTGCGCCGTGGCAAACCACGATTTCGTCCACTTCCAGCTCAACATCCTCTTGCGTATCAAGCTGTTCTATCGTCACCTTGTTAATGCGATTATTAGTTCCGTGAATCTCCTTGACCTGCGAAGAAGTCATGATATGAGCTGCCGTATTCAGAAGTTGAACAACATTTCCCTCATGAGCGCGAAATTCATTTCTACGGTGGACAATCCCAACGAATTTCGCAATTGGAGCCAGGGCAAGTGCCCAATCTACAGCCGAATCGCCGCCCCCGGATATAAGCACTCTCTTATCGCGAAACTGCTCCACGCTGTCAGCTCCATAATGTAGATGACGACCTTCATAGCGTTCTGCATTCGGCACTTCCAGCTTGTTAGTAACCAACGTACCGAATCCAATCGCAAGTAAAATCGTACGCGTCAAGTGCGTTTCCCCAGTGTTGCTTGTTAAACGAAAGGTTCCATCCTCCAGGCGTTCCATTCTTTCAATCAACTGGGAATAGACAATGTCCGGCTCAAATGTACGTGCTTGCTTCTCCAGCTCCAACTTTAAATCTCCGGCCGTCATCGCCGCGACTCCACCGACGTCATACAGAAACTTCTCCGAATAATAGGGCAACTTCCCACCAAGAAACGGGGCGGCCTCAATAATTTTTGTTTTCAAATCCCTCATACCTGCATAGAAAGCTGCAAAGAGTCCAGTTGGACCACCTCCGATAATTGTTACATCAAAAAATGAATTCGTTCCGCTAGTCATTCCTAACGCCTCCTCTGATTTTTTTGGTCGATAGCAGTTGATTTCATGCACCGATCCTATGATAATGATTATCATCTTTGTCGAAGGCAACCTTCCACCTATAGGCGGATTATTTTCAGCTGTGAACGTATTTTTTAACCCTTCACTTCTCTCTTTGAAAATAGCAAAGACGCTTCCAAGCCCGCTGTATAACGGGTCCGGAAACGCCACACCTTAAGTCTCATCTTTGGATTCTGCTTGCTCCACAATGAACAGACAACCTGGGCACTTGCAGCCCTTGTCCGTGCTTAGGTAAGATTTGCCGCCACGGGCAAGAACTATGCCTGATTGCATTTGTCCTCGAAATTTTTCGATTGAAGCTGATCACGGGACTTCATCCTGGATTCGAGCGCACATAACGCCCCGGTTTGCAACCGTACTTTTTATAAAATGCCGCAGAAAAGTTGCTCGGATTGCTATAACCTACCGCCGCCGCTGCCTCTCCAATGTTTAACTGTTCATATTGCATTAGAAATAAGCCTTTTTCCAATCGCTGATCACGAATATATTCAAAAACGGTCATACCAAAAAGAGCTTTGAACCCCTTTTTAAGCTTAAACTCGTTTAATTCCGTGGCTCGGGCCAATTCTTTCAAAGACAGCGGATTTTCGAGTCGATCCTGAATGATTTGCTTGGTAGCGTAAAGCCTCTCTACATCCGGTTTTTTGATATAAGAAGCAACATTTGACCGATGCTCGCACGTGTACTTTTCCAAAACGAGTAAAACGATTTCCATAATCTTGCATTCCAAATGCAATCTCTTCAATGCGCCCAGATAGGACGATTGTAACATTTCGTTCACGGCGCGTTTAAGTGTGACAGAATTTTTCAAAGGGCTTATTTGTCCCCTCTGACTCTTCAACCACTTCTCTACGCTTCGATAATCCTCGGCATTTTCAAAATAGTGAAGGACTTGTTCGGGCGAAAATCTGATTTCGAGAAATTGATGTCTCTGTTTGGCTCTCTTGAACAAATGAATTTCGCTATCCTCCATCGAATATATATTGCCGGATTGTACTTGGGTTGAATAGCGGTTGCCTTTAAAAATACAATCCACATCTCCACTAAAACAATAATTGATCTCAAAAACCCGATTTTCGTGGATATACTGATTCCAATCCTCTTTCAACGTCATATCGGAGATGACAACTTCAAATCCTTGTCTGATTTTCATGCGGGAAATGCTTCCCATGCCCAAAAGAGGCGGAAGGATGATCTGTTGTTCTCCCTCTTCTTCTGTTCCAATCACCGTCAAATAATCGGAGAGGCTATCAAAGTACCCATGTATATTATCCGACCGAATAATCTGCTCCATATTAAACACCTCGTCTTCAAGTAATGAACTAAGTCCATTAGCAAACCTATACAGTTGATCGTAGCATTATTGAGAATCATTATCAACTATTGAAAGGCTCCTCGAAGATACAAAGCGCCTCACGCGCTTCAAATTCAACTACTCGTTCAGTTCGCTTCTCCATCGAACAAAGCCGAATCATACTCACAAATCAAAAATAAAAAGCCCTTCCATTAGGAAGAGCTTAATCGTAAATTATGATGCGGTCGAGAGGACTCGA
>NZ_PEII01000030.1:0-23398 GCF_002750415.1 Paenibacillus sp. LK1 | reverse complement strand
TGTTAGAAGAGCGTTTCAGCAAGTTGGACAAGGATGGCGCGATTATCGTGTATTGTGGCTCCGGTGTGTCCGCCTGCCCGAACGTGATTGCACTCGAAGAAGCGGGATACACGAATGTGAAGTTGTATTCCGGAAGCTGGTGCGACTGGATTAGTTATGAGGAGAATCCGGTGGCTACCGGGGAAAAATAACGTATAGTACAAGTGATAAAAAGCCCGCGCAAAGCGCGGGTTCTTTGTGTTAGGGCTTGGGTGGTTTACCCTCGGTACATTAGTGTTCTGAGATATTCCGAAACAATTAGAGGCACTCTCAATTCATTTCACGGCTGTCGCTATCATCCGGAACAAATTCCATAATGTCTCCCGGCTGACAGTCTAAGATTTTGCAGATCGCTTCCAAGGTAGAGAAGCGAATCGCCTTCACTTTCCCCGTTTTCAGATTGGACAGATTGACATTTGAGATCCCAACCTTGTCTGCCAGGTCATTCAATTTCATTTTTTTGTCGGCCAGAACTCGGTCGAGACGTATAATAATCGGCACTGTCATCAGTCTCCATTCTTATAAAGTCGAATCGTGCTCTTCCTGCAGAAGAACGCCATATTTGAAAATCTCGGAGACGAACAGCACTAGTATGCCGATGATAATTCCGATTAAAGAGATACCGCCCAGATTAATTGAGAAGATACGAGTAACGAACAGGCAGATCAGAATGTTGAGAACGAGCTTAGCCAGTAAAGAATACAGGATAACGACGATTCCCAGCTTTTTTAGACGGGTGGCATTCGCCTGATTAAACGGGCTGCTTCCGCTAAGTATGCTACCTATTATATTGCGAATCTGACCAATCGAGTAGATGTAAGTAATGAAGATAAGCGTAGTGTTGGTCAAACTGACGACCAGATAAGCAGTCTTGGCATCGAACATATCGGGATTGATCGGTTGAAAATAAGTGAAAGGCAACATAACGCTATTCGTCATCGTATCCGATAAATGTACTGAAAAGAACCAGTGCGCGATTCCTTTCTCTGCAGAAAACAGTTCCTGAAGTTTTAATCCAATCCAGAGTTTGAAACAGACCAACGCAAATAGCAGCCCGATTCCTCCCCAGTATCCGATCATAAGTGCAATGTGCATTCTTTTGAATCCAGGTTTGGCTTTAAATTCAATTCCGTTCATACGCAATCTCCTTTTCTTGTGAACTTACAATATATTCTAAATAATAAGTTTACGAAATACAATAAATATTTAATGATAAACATTAATTATAAATCAAAGAGCGGCTCAAAACTGTTTGATAATAATCAACTGGCTAGCACGACTTCGTACGGACAAGAAGGAAAAGCTCAAGTCCCCCGATGTAATGACCGACGGTTTTGGGAGTTGAGGGAATTATCTGAGGAGGCAGATTGGTTCTAAACCTAACCAGTTGTACTTCCATTTATATCCCCCCCTCACAACTCCTCTGGAAGTGATTTCTAGCATAATAAACAGCCGGAGCGACTGGATTAGTTATGAGGAGAACTCGGTGGCGACGGAGGAAGAGGATTAAGACGTATAGCAGTGTATTGAAATGAATACATCGCCAGGTGGCTTATCTGCCCCGGCGATGTATTTTTCTATGTTCGGAGTCAACATCGAGTTAACAACACCATCCTGTAAGTATTTACAAGCGCACAGAAGTAGACATCTAGTGGCAGCGTTTTTAAATTCATGATAATAGAAAAAACCGTGATGGACGTCTGTCCACCACGGTTGAATCATGAAATCTATTATTGCTTTTTACTTAACGATACACTTGCTGTTAACGTCTTGTCGATCGTCGTCCAGTTTACATAAGCACCTAGTATTTCATTAATAACCGAAACCGGAACTACGGTTTCCCCATTTAACAGCTTTGGTACTTTACTATTAAACACTAGTTTATCGTTAATTGAATACACATCTGAACCAATTTGAGCACTAATATTTTTCGTGCCTAATTTGATTTGCGTTGTACGCGTCTTATGATCCCATCCTACTGTGCCGCCCAATAGCTCCGAAATGGTTCGAATCGGTACGTAGAACTCATCGTTATGAACAACCGGTTTGATTGTCGTACCACCTACATTCATAACAACATCAACATATTCAAGGAAATCGGTCTTTCGAATGAGTCCATGAACGCCTTTTGTTCGGTCCACGACCTGAGATACTTCGTAATCCGTTGCGGCCGATAGGTACGCATAAGCTACACTTCTATCCATATCAAGCTTATCGGATAAAAATTGAATCGATTCACGTACTGATTCTTTCATTGCTTCATCCAAATCAGGGTCCAGTCCAATTGGAATCCAATAATCCTCTGTTTCAGCAAAGGGTTGCGTGAATTCTCCACTATGTGGGAGTGATGGATCACCTTTCTTTAACACCGTTAACCGAACTGTCCCCCTTAAGGAAGCTTCCAATGCAGTTAACGCCACTTCTCCATCTCCTTGAGCAAAGTGTGGATCTCCAGTATAGAATAGCCCACCTTTAACTTGAATCGGATAATAAATAGTTGCACCAACACCCAACTCATTAATATCCATATTCCCTCCTGTTTCAATAGGTGGGATGGAACTCACAACCTCGCTGGTATTTGGCGCAACCCCCATAACACCTAGAAACGGGTTAATTGGGAAACGTACATTTTTGCCAGCTTTTGTTGGTAATACCCCATACCAGTTGCCGTTGATTTCTTCAATGGGCGTAAATATAGAGACATTATTATATAATTTCGGTTTTGTTGCGCTGGCTTCCTCTTGTGGGCCTGTATTTTCTGGAAATTCGTTTGGAAGGGCACCTTTACCATGGCGGTTAGAAATGACACCATATGGAACTCGAGTTTGCAACGAAAGCACTTCTACTTTAAGAACATCTCCTGGCTCCGCTCCCTCAACCGCTACTGGCCCAGTGATAATATGAGGTCCGTCTTTTACAAAATCATGCTTAATCCCAGAAGCTGTAATTGCCTTCGCATCATCCAACACTCCATCGGATGAGATACCGAATTTGCCGAAGTACTCCACTGGATTTCTCCCTTGATCCTCCATCAGTCCCTCATGCGATACCGTGTCAAATGTTACAGCACTTCCTGATGGTACAGTAAGAATCGGAGAGCTGTCTCGATTAGGCAGGGATCCCCAGCGAATGTTCTCAATCGCAGACGTTACATAATAATCACCTTCAACCTTCTCAAGGGTTGTTGGTTGCAGTGGCATACTAAAGCCCACTGAAGGTAGAGCACATGTAAACATACCTATAATTCCTAGTGAAACCCCAAATTTTCTAATGGTTCGGTTAATAAACATAACGTTCCCCCTCTATACTATGTAATATTACCTAACATAAATACACACTAACATATAAATACATTTACAACAATATTTTTTTGTTAGAAAAATTAACATTATATAGCTGTATATCAAGAGTGATATTATAAACACAAACAACATGTCAGTATACTTATCATATGAAAGCCGTTTGAACATACAAAATTAAGTTGCAGAAAAATGATGTATTTCTTTCATGTATCTGATCCCGCCACAGGCATACTCCTGCACTTCGGTTAAGGCTTAAGCACTTGTACGCATGTGATTGCGCTGGAAGAAGCGGGATATACGAATGTGAAGTTGTATTCCGGAAGTTGGTCGGATTGGATTAGTTATGAGGAGAATCCGGTGGCTACCGGGGAAGAATAAGAACTAAGAGCCCGCGTCAAACGCGGGCTTTTTTTGTGCTTTCATTATATCCATGTAGAATTTTAGATGCTTAAATTTCCGACTTCTGTAACGCTCAGATTCAGCTTATGTTTTCGGCATACCTCGTAAAAATCTTTTGAAATAATGGGTTTGAAGATATTTATATAATCCAACATAAAAAATTCATGCTCGCCAATTCGCTCTTCATGAAGGCAAATTTGAGATACAACTTTGACGATCTTACGTGGAGGCTGTTGTACAGATGCAGCAATGACCGCTTTGCGCCCATATTTCGAATTTTCATAATCGAAAACATCCAAGCGATCAAGTTGATGTACCGTCCAATAGGTTTTTTCAACCGAACGACCGTCGTGGTAACACACAGTTGTCGGAATAAACTGTATGTTTGTTTTAGTTTCCTCCAACAGCGCTTTAAAACGATCTGATACGTGTCTCGTTCCTGTGATCGTCTCAAAATAATCTACTTTCAGGTTGCGCACCGTAGACAGTAACTCAACCTCTGCCGTTGTCCCCTCTGGCAGCGGATTCTCTATCGCCACATAATTCATACCTAATTCGGGAGTGAAGGTCGTGCCGCCACTAATAAACCCTCTACGTGGATATTGAGATTCCAGAAAATAATAGTTCATAGAATGAAGTCTCCTTTCCGAATTAAGTGCTTTTCAATCAATTATGCGGGGCAAAAGAATTAAGCAGCTATGCACTATGTAATATGGAGTACATCTGTCATGTGGCGATGTACTCTTTTGTCGTTTTCGTATGGTCCTAAAATCGGGAGAGTCGACAAGGTTCTAATTCAATTCTTGATTCCCGATTGATGATTTCACTTGCAGCCAGACGTGCAATCAGCGGCGCCAGCGTAATTGCAGAATGCATCACGGTTAGATAAAGTCCTTTTACGTGATCTTGGAAACCCACAATCGGATAGCCGTCTTCAGGCATAGGTCTCAACCCGACCTTTATGCTTTCCAGTTCCAGGTGATTACCATCTTTCAGACTGCGACGCAACGTGTCGAACGCTCGCTTACCAACCGCCTCTGGTCCGTTTTCCTCCGACTCGTCGATATAATCTTCCGCATCCAGCAGCGTATAATCTGTCAGTTGACGCGCTTCAAATTGCGCATTTGAGATTAATGTATGTATCAGTTTATTTGCAGTTTTCATCTGAATCAGAATGGAAGGTGACGACGTTACCGGCACGTGACAACCTAACGGGTTACAAAGTTCGGGTGTACCTGTTCCTGCGGCCAATACCACGACATCAGACTCCACAAAACCCTTGGACGTATGAACGCCAACCAGGTGGGAACCCTCTTGCTGTAGCTGTGTAACGTTGGTGCCAAACTGAATTTTTGCTCCGTACGATTGCGCTTTGCTCAACAACAGCTCCGTTACCGCTATAGGGTCCACCGCACCTTCTTCGCTAACAAATATCGCTTCATCCAGATATTCCTTCAGATTCGGCTCCAATGCCTCAAGCTGCTCTCGGTTTAATTTTTGAAAGTGGGGTTGCTCCCTGAGGGGTGGAGTGCCCCAAGTTAGCGCTCCATGCCAATGAATTTTCAGTTCGGGTAACTCTTGCTGAAGCGTATGATATTCTTCCAAAACTGCATCGTACAAATGCCAGTAATCGGGAGCTACCCTATGAGTCGTATGTATCCAGGCAAACGATTTTTCCGTGACTTCACGCGCCGCTGCAGGATGTCGTTCAATGACAGTTACATCTTGATTTCGTTTGGCCAGATGATAGGCCATGGATGCCCCGACAATCCCTGCGCCAACAATCACAATTTTTTGTTTAATCAATAATGACTCCTCCGTTTTCACCCTATTGTAACATAGGCGTTATGATACTTAGGTGTTATAACATATGAGCGGAGCTGGAGCGACTCAAATAGTTGTACAGAAAATCCGGGTATTGTTGAAGAGGACTAACTGGAGGTAAAGCAAGTACGCTAGCCAATAATGTTGCAATTTCAATCCACTGTCGTATCCTTCCAATTGACTGCAATACGAATTAGGATGGACAGGATGCACACCGTATACCAGACGGAGCCTGCAATCTGAACTAATGTACTATACTCTACTGATGCGCTCACATATAGACAGGGACCTCTCCGCCATGATCGGCAAGGGGTCCCTGTTTCTGGACTTGATATAAAGCGAAATTAAGTGATGGTAAGACTTCCGCTTGCATATCCGGCTATGGTTGAAGCCACATCAATTCCGGCTGTTATTGATGCTGAGAAGACCATAAGCAGGCGGTCACCGGCGGCTACTGGAATACTCAGTCCTGTGGTCAATCCGCTGGATATTGTGCCCAATGACAAAATGCCGGTCAGTGGTGGAGCCAAGGTTACCAATGCACCAGGTACAGCCGTAAAGGAGTTATTAGGTGTAGTCGAATGGTATAATTGTGCAGTAATGGTTACTGTAGATCCAACCAAGCTAAGCCCAGCTGTTGTACTGAAATAAGCGGCCAGTGAAGTAATCGTTCCTGCACGCGATGCCGAGAAAGCAAAGTTAAGCAAGGTGCCTGCAGCGCCTGTGAGATCAATAATCCCTCCGTTAACACTTATTCCTGTAGCATTGTTGCCAAATCCAACTAAACTGGAGGTATTCAAAAGTCCGCCTAATACCGTAGTCAACGCAACAGGCAGTCCTGATGCGTAAGGTATGATCGCTCCAGAACCTGCTGCCCCTGTAGCTCCGGTTGCCCCTGCTGTACCTGTCGCTCCTGTAGCTCCGGTTGCCCCTGCTGTACCTGTCGCTCCCGTAGCCCCCGTTGTACCCGGTGTGCCTGTCGCTCCCGTTACTCCGGTTGTACCTGGTGTGCCTGTTGCTCCCGTTACTCCCGTTGTGCCTGCGGTACCTGTTGCTCCCGTTACTCCCGTTGTGCCTGCGGTACCTGTTGCTCCCGTTACTCCGGTTGTACCTGGTGTGCCTGTTGCTCCCGTTACTCCAGTTGTACCTGGTGTACCTGTCGCTCCCGTTACCCCAGTTGTACCCGGTGTGCCTGTCGCTCCCGTTACTCCGGTTGTACCCGGTGTACCTGTCGCTCCCGTTACCCCAGTTGTACCCGGTGTGCCTGTCGCTCCCGTTACTCCGGTTGTACCTGGTGTGCCTGTTGCTCCCGTTACTCCCGTTGTGCCTGCGGTACCTGTTGCTCCCGTTACTCCCGTTGTGCCTGCGGTACCTGTTGCTCCCGTTACTCCGGTTGTACCTGGTGTGCCTGTTGCTCCCGTTACTCCAGTTGTACCTGGTGTACCTGTCGCTCCCGTTACCCCAGTTGTACCCGGTGTGCCTGTCGCTCCCGTTACTCCGGTTGTACCCGGTGTACCTGTCGCTCCCGTTACCCCAGTTGTACCCGGTGTGCCTGTCGCTCCCGTTACTCCGGTTGTACCTGGTGTGCCTGTTGCTCCCGTTACTCCCGTTGTGCCTGCTGTCCCTGTTGCTCCCGTTACTCCCGTTACTCCCGTTTCGCCTGGTGTACCTGTTGCCCCCGTTACTCCGGTTGCACCTGGTGTGCCTGTTGCTCCCGTTACTCCGGTTGTGCCTGCGGTACCTGTTGCTCCCGTAGCTCCAGTTACACCTGGTATGCCTGTTGCTCCCGTTATACCGGTTGCACCTGGTGTGCCTGTTGCTCCCGTAGCTCCGGTTGTGCCTGTAGCTCCAGTGCTGCTTGGGATTTCACTCAGTAATTCCGAAGAAACTAAACGATGGGTTGTTACCAAAGAGCCTGTGCTGCTCTTACCCCACACTGATACTTGAACAGGATCATCAACCATAGCTGTTGTTGTGAAAGTAAACTCGAAGGCATCAAAATTGGCATAGTAGCTGTTGGTTATCACTTGACTTGGTGCGATGTCAAAAGATTCACTGACATACAAAATCCTCAATCCACCACTCATGTAATACCCTTGTATCTGTATAGTTGAGGCTGTCACATCGCTGCGGTTATCCATTCTGACAGTAACTGACTGAGTCGGTCTAACACCACTAACAGAATTATTTTCTAACGGCCCTGTTGATAAAAAGCTCATCGTTACTCTCCCCTTTCTTTTGAGTAGATTTTATCTGCTAGATGTTTTTAACTGTTTTTTCGTGCTCCACCACCCGGTGTGCATCTACCAATTGTCCCGACGCTTGTTTGCCCCATACTGAGATCCCTACTTCTTCCGCACCTTCTGTACTGGTTTCAAAAACAAACTCAAAAGCATCTAAGTCTGCAAAATAATTTCTGGTCAGTGCTTCGTTAGGTGCAATACTGATCATTTCACTCACATACAGCGTTCTTGTTGTGCTTAGCACATACCCCTGAACGGATACTGTTACAGAATCAACAGCAGTTCGACTTACCAATCTAATTGTTACCTGTTGTGTCGGTCTAACACCAGAAACCGGATTGTTTTCGATCGGCCCAGTTGATAAAATAGCCATCTTCCCCATCCCACCTTTTTATGAACCTCTTACTCTCTTAAGCTCACATGAATAGTAATATTCAAACATTAAAACAACGGTGTGGACAAAAGACAGGCGTCAATTCACCATTATTCATAAGGCATATAAGATTAAGGCAAGAAACAATATATAAATTTCGTAATCTTGCGTTTAAACAAAGGGGTAATATGAATATGATGAGGGATGAGTGGCAGACCATTTCATTATTAAAAGAACTCAAAAGAACCTTTTCCAACAATCGGGAACAAAAAGATGATTTAACATAGCTTTATACAACAAACCAGCCTTGTGTAGTCTCGTGTTTTCGTGTCAAAAGGGCTGTCCCAAAAGTCATACTCATGACTTTTGGGACAGCCCTTTTCATAGTTATTTAGGTTTAATCCATCTGACACACGTTTTTTGCTCCCGTTTGCACTGTTCTGAATTATAACTTATTTTAACGACTGCATCGCTCTGTTTAAATCGATAGATTCCCCACTTCATTCTGATACTCATAGATATAACGGATATAATTTTGTGCGCTTTGGTTAATTTCTGCATCAGTAGCTTGGAATGAGGCACCAAAGACTGCAAAATACGGTAACGCTACGGCGCCAACATGATTTATGCTGGCTTTGAAAGGGGTAACTACCTCATCTACGGTAAAGGACACTGAACCATCCCTCGTGTAATTTTCCTTCTTATCACCAATGGATATAGCCAAGCCCATCTTTTTCCCATGCAGTTTGTTACCTGTTGATCCGTACGCCCATCCGTAAGTAAAAACATCATCTAACCACTTTTTCAACAAAGGTGGATAGCTGTACCAATATAACGGAAACTGCAAAATAATATGATCATATGCTTCGAGTAACTTCTGTTCTCTGGACACATCGATGTTCCAATCAGGATAGGCTTTATAAATCTCATGAATTGTAATATCAGAGTGTTGCAGCAGCTCCTTTTTCCAGCGTTGATTTACTCTTGAAACCTCTATATTGGGATGCGCCAGAATGACGAGTGTTTTCATAATTAACATTCCTTTCGCGGTTCAGCTATAGGCTTTTTTTGAATATGGCCATTATCATATAAGCCTGAAAAAAAGAAAATACACACCCGAAAGTAAGATGGTTACTTCAGAGTGTGTATGGACTTCATCAGCCATATTGTGAGAAAATGAATAGTTATACCGCATCAACAAGATCTAACACGAACGAGGTGATATGTCATGAAGCAATATAACCTGGGAATCGAAGCGACACTCGAAATTATTGGCGGCAAATGGAAAGCGCTAATCATATGTTTATTAATGTCTGGTGTGAAAAGGACAGGCGAGTTACAGCGCAGTATAGACGGTATCTCGCAAAAGGTCCTGATCCAGCAATTACGCGAGCTTGAAAGAGACGGCCTTGTCAGAAGGCATGTTTACCAACAGATGCCGCCCAAAGTCGAATACAGTCTTACAGAGTATGGAGTAACCGCCAACAAGATCGTGGATGTGATGTGCTCATGGGGGCGGGAAAATATAACATTAAGGCAACAACAAGGAGAAGACATTATACTATTGGAAAATAAAGAGCCTGCTTTTTGAGCTGGAATCTTTAGCCGACACTTTGAGAAGAAGGAGCACGTAAATTGAAAAACTATCTTGTATTCGGTGCTAGCAAAGGATTAGGAGATGCATTTGTCAGGGGTGTACCTGAGCAAGGTGATAAAGTCTGGGTCGTGTCTCGCACGAAACCTGATAACTTGAAACTAGACGATGGAGTAGAACGCATATGGATACAGGCAGATCTGTCTAAGCTCCATGCATCCGAACAGATCTGCGATGCGCTTCAGAACGAGACTTTGGATGTTCTCATTTACAATGTGGGCATTTGGGAAAAAGAGGGTTTCGAGGACCATTATACGTTCGATAATGACACCCCCGCCGACATCAGTAATCTGATTCATGTGAATTTAACATCTGCTATTATAAGCATTCAGGCATTATTGCCCCACCTTAGGAAATCAACAGCAGGCAAAATCATTCTTATTGGCTCGACTGCGGGTCTGAGCAATGCGAACAGTACTCAGGTATCTTTTGTGGCCTCCAAATTTGCCATTCGTGGGGTTACAGAAGCCTTGAGAGAACATACAAGAAAAGACCGAATCGCGGTTACGTGTATCAACCCGGGAGAACTCGCAGCCGAAGTTCCATATAAAGATGGCATTGACCGCGCTCTTTCCGAATATAATGGTACACGCATCCCTCTTCAGGATATGGTTTCTATCGTAAAATGCATCGTCAGCCTGTCCAATGCAGCCTGTGTAAAAGAAATTAATATTCCGGCAATTACGGATATAAACGCTTAATAAAAATTCAAAATGGATTAATAAATCTCCGTGACAACCAGAGACAAACAAACATTAAGAGCGCGTTTGAAACGTGCTCTTTGTGCTGCAATAAGGTAGTTAACATTTTATAAAATGGACTAAAAGATGCTTAAATTCACTTCATTTAAAAAAAACGTCACTATACTTTAGTCCTGTCCTTACTGGGCTAGGGTCTTGGACAAAGACTGGGCTTGAGTTTGTTCTGATTATGGTAAATCCACTGCTATACTGCAAAGCGATATACATATTTTGATAAAAGGAGCTATCACAATGAGAACAAATTTCAGCACCATGCCCAGCACGAGATCAGAGGAGGAAAAAGTCCAAAAAGCCAGGCGAGGACTGCTCGTTTTCTTTGCCGTGCTCATCCCTCTCTCCATCCTTAGTTATGTACTGATCATGAAAGCACCGATTTTCGGTCTGCTTCTCATGTGGACACCCGGCTTGTCCTCTATCTTCGCCCGTGTAGTACTTCGCGAAGGCATCTCGGATATTTCCTTGCGGTTTGGTGGGAAGCAGACAGTGAAGTCATTGCCTTTCATCTTGCTTTTTCCAGTTGTTATTGGTTTATTTGCTTATGGAATCGCATGGATTACGGGGCTAGTTCAGTATGTTACACCGGACTCATTCATTGAAGGCCCATCTGGTGTTATCCTTGCAGGAACAATACTTTTTCAAATGTTTGTGGGTACTGCAATCGGTATAATCAGCAGTTCAGGAGAGGAGCTCGGCTGGAGGGGCTATATGCTCACTCGACTAATCGACGCCCGTATACCCAGACCCGTGCTGACGAGCGGAATTATTTGGGGTGTCTGGCACCTTCCCGTAATGCTTTTTGCGGATTATTATTCCGGTCCGTATCCTGCCTTATCGGTTATCCTGTTTATGATTTCAGTGACCTCGTTCAGTTATCTGATCAGCCGCTTGCGCTTAACAACGGGCAGCATATGGCCTGCAATTCTCCTCCATGCATGTTGGAATGCCGTGATCCAGGATGCCTTTGATATATCTTCCAGTGGCAAAAACGTTCTGCTATGGACTGGAGAATCCGGAATATTAGTGGCTCTCGCCTTGCTGATTGCAGCATGGATGATGTCGAGAAAGCCTCTTGTCATAAGACAGCTATAAGAAAAAATCTCTGAATCCAAATTCGGAGCAATGATGAAAATATGTTTTAAGGAAAAACATCCAACTTAAGAATGACAAAAGCCCGCAACGTAGCGGGCTTTTCGGTTTTTCATCCTTTATCGTTTATCTTTGACTTTCAGACTAGATCGCTTGTAAGTATGAATACTGGCAAAGTACATGCGAGCTTTTGTGCTTTTAGATATGTTTCATTTCCCTATTGAACAGCTCATCACTGACAAGTCACTTTGATGCTGTCATGCATTCCACCAGTGCCCGCAGTGAATAATCGGAGGTTGAACATAACAGAATGCATCCGGCTGTCTGTGGCAGTGCGGCGTCATCATAGGGATTGCGCAGCACCAGATTCAGCAATGGCTTAACCGCAGCCAAGGCCTCCGCCAGTTCCAGCTGACCTGTGAATAGATGGGCATTAAGGGTGCCCTGGATAACGACATCCGCATCAGCAGCTTGCTGTATCAGGGACTTTATCTGTTCGGCATCGGGCTTCATCGCGCAGTAGCACGTCTGCACAGCCAAGCCTTCATCCTTCAATTGGGAGGCTAACCTGATTTCCGCAGAACCGCTATTATCGGCCTGAGTCAGCTGCTCCTGCTGCGGCAGTATCAGCAAATATTTCAGCGAATCCTTGAGTGGCAGCAAACCCTGCGGGTCTCGGCTAACTTTCACAGTCATACGAGCCAGCTTCAGTGCCGCCTCTCCCCACTGCTCTATGGGAATCGGCTGTGCAGACGCCTGGTACATCCGGAATTGGTCATGCAGCTGCCGAATACGAAGAACCGACTCGTCGATTCGCGACTCGTGAATGCGCCCATCCCTTACAGCGGCCAGAATACCCGCGATGACCCGGCTCTGAAACTCCGGCGTATGGCACATCAGGATCATATCGTTCCCCGCCTGAACAGCCAGCACACCCACGTCTTCCGGGCTGAAATTTTTGCGAATTGCCCCCATTTCTATGTCATCGGTACAGATCACCCCCGTAAAGCCCAACTGTTTCCGCAGCAGTTCCGTGGCAAAAAAACGACTGAGTGAGGCTGGAAGTCCGCCGGATTCCGGAATGTTAGGAAACACCAGATGCCCCATCATGATTGAATCCGCCCCGGCTTGAATTGCCTCAACAAATGGAAGCAATGGCCCCTCCATCAACTGTTCAATCGTCAGTTCACATTCGGGCAGAACAATATGCGAGTCTCCGCTCACTTGCCCATGGCCGGGAAAATGCTTTGCCGTCACGGCCACTCCCGCTTCATGCATCCCCTGAATATAGGCGCGGCCGAATTGGGCCACCAGCTGCGGGTCCTCTCCAAAGGAGCGAACACCCACAACCGGATTATCTATATGCGTGTTCACATCCAGCACTGGTGCCCAGTTCATGGGAATACCAAGCGAGTGCAGCTCACTGCCGATGATTTTACCGAGCAAAAGAGCGGCTTCCGGATCTTCACTTAACCCGACTGCCCGGTTGCCAGGGACATAGGGAAAAAAGGACTTAAACTTGGACAAGGTGCCGCCCTCTTCATCTACCGAAACATAATAAGGCAAAAGGCTCCCGATATCTTCGGCTATGTTCTTTACTTCTGCAAGTAGCGCATGTGTCTGCTGCTCGCTCTCAATATTATGGGGAAAGATGCCGATGCCCCCAAATCGGTGCTGTGCCATTCTGCCGCGAAACTCCGGCTCGGCCCGAGTCGATGGTGTGCCTACTACGCACATCAGGGCTATTTTGTCTTCCAGACTCATTGCCGTCAGATCAGTTTGTGTATGGATCGCGTTCAGACCCAGTTCTTGATAGAGCGTGCGCTCCAGATAATCATGCAGATAGAACCTCGATTTCACAAAGTGCTCCGCCATATCAGAGGGCTGGTAACGCTCCAGCGCAGCCTTCATCCGAGGTAGGACCCCCTCACGCCCGCGGCGGTTTCTCGTATAATTGTTATGGAGTGAGCGCCACTCCGCATCGTCTCCGGGATACAGCTCCCAGCGGTAAGCATACTTATGGATCGCCCGTGAACGATCTGTCGCCACCTCAAAATCATGCATGATTGCAATCAGTTCCGCTTCTTCCCTGTGCTCCCGCACTTCGTCCATCAGCTTCCAGATCACATCATAATAATCCTCTACCCTATAATTGCCGAGAAGGTTGTGTCCGGTAACAGAATCAATGCCATGAAACCGTTCCAGAAATCGGTCGATGAAGGTGGTGGTATTCGCCTTTCGGTTCCAGGCCAAATCCGCGTGCAGCAGCATGGGGTACCAGGTTGTTTCGAAAATACCATATGGAACACCGAGGCTGAAAGGCCCCGTCCAGTTGGTAGCAACTACACAGCCAAGATTCAGTTTGTCGGCCGTCTCTGCCCACTGAAGCAAGTTGTCTGTCCGGTTCAGCAGTACCGGATAATTCTGATGTTCTGCCCAATCAAAGCTGCGGACTGCTGGCGCCCCCATAACTTCAATGCCGAGCGCCCTGAATTTATTGGCATGCGAAGTAACTTCCGCTTCGATATTGCGCCCGTTGTAGATCCAGATCATGGCGACACTTCGCCGATCCAGCTTAGCCAGTTCCTCTGGCGGGCATTTATCCAGCATGTCATGCCAGAAAATCGGCTGCTTTCCCCGTTCTGCCGTAAATGCAATCAGACGGTTCAAAAAGGCGATAAAAGCTCGTTCCCGCACGCCTCCAAACTCGATTTTGCAGCGTTCGCACTCGCATAGGCTGTAGACCTCGTCACACCCGAGGTGAATATAACGCGAATCCGGGTGGGCGTCGATCATCTCTTCGAGTAAAGTGGTTATCAACCCAAAGGTTTCCGGATGCGATGGGCAGATCTCCCCGGTGGACTGCTCTGTCTCGCGAAGATGCCGCCAACCTTCGTGGCGTAATACATATTCCAGATGTCCAAAGCTCTGCTGGAGCGGAATAATCTCTATAAAGTGATCGTGGGCGCTCCGCTTCAATTCTTCCAGCTGTGAACGACTTAACGCATGTTTTGGATGTGCGAACTCGGGATGCGACTGAAATGGGAACTTATCCTCATATTCAATCAAAATCGCGTTCGTCTTATAACGGGCGAATTCAGCCAAATACTTCGTCAACAGTTCCGGCTTGGAGAACGTCTGACGCAGGTCAAAGTTCATTGCCCGCATAGGTGTATCCGGCCAGTCGGTTATGGACACCGCCGGGATAACCCCATCGGGTCCATTCAGTTGTACCAATGTCTGCAATCCATAAAATAGACCCGCCGCATCCAGTGCGTAGACTTCAGCCCTTCCGGCCGACACCTCCAGCTTATACCCTTGTGGACGTCCGTCCAACCCAGTCAGATCCGTTCTGTCTTGTTGGATAAACGAACTGAAACTAGGGATGGTCGGGCTCTTCTGTTGTGTTCCCAGGACTTCATGAATGGCAGGGGCTCCATGTTCCTCATCGACTACCTGCTGCGTTTCCTGCCCTGAGAGACTTTCGATTATTAACAAATATCCCTTTTCTATTCTGGAGCATGTATATTCCATCCCCGGAAATGCCCGGCGACAATGAATTTCCAATCTGGGATCATCCTGTTCCATGAAAAGACTCCATCTTTCCTCGCCATTCAGTCGCAAGGCTTCTCCTTCGCTCGCTGCAATCTGCTTCGGTTGTGGTATCAAGCTCTGCATCGCTCTCCTCCTATTCTCAGCTCTGTGGACTGATCCGGCCATTCTTCCAGCACTGCAAGACACTTAACTTTCCACCATCCATGTTGAAGCTAACGATATCGGCGGGTGCTCCGACCTCAAGGCCAGCAGCCTGTTCAAGCCCAAGCAGCCGGGCCGGATGCACCGATGCACAGTCCCAGGCATCGGGAAGCCCGGACAACCCCGCTTCCACAAGATACCCCACCTGATCCGGAAGCATCATCGCCGAGCCAGCCAACAGCTCCGGCTGGCCAGCAAGGTGCAGCCGACCTTCCGCCGTCAATACCACATCTCCACCGATATGCAGGTGGTAGGAACCTGGTGGCATACCGCTCAACGAGACGGCATCGCTGACAAGAATGGCGCGATTCCGTTTCATCCGAAGAATTACAGCCAGCACGGACAGCGGAAGATGATGACCATCCGCTATCATGCACCCATACAGCTCATCGGCTGCCAGCTGCTCCCACAGATAGTTCGGATGACGAGGAAGCATCAGGTGTGCACCGTTACCAAGATGTGTAGACATCAATGCTCCTGCGGAGACCGCTTCCCTGATCTGCTCTGGCGTTGCTGCCGTATGTCCAATGGAGACAAGAATGCCGGATTCGCAGCACCGGGCAATAAATGAAGCTGAACCAGGCCACTCCGGGGAAAGGGTAATGATGCGAATCAACCCATCGGCGGCATCCTGCCAACGGCTGAGCGCCTCCCAATCAGGAGGAACAATATGCTGCCTTGGGTGGGCGCCGCGTGGGCCATTCTCCGGCGAGAGGAATGGGCCTTCCAGATGAATTCCCACAATTCCCTCGGCCTCATCCCGGTTCAGACGAACGGCTTTTGCAATGGCGGAAGCCGCCTCAGTCATCCGTTCCGAACTGTTCGTAATCAACGTCGGGCAATAGCTTGTAACACCTTGACTTTGCAGCTTCCGGGTCAGCTGCAATACCGTATCTGGACATAGCGGGGCTGTGTTCAGATCCAGCCCCCATCCGCCGTTCACCTGTAAATCCACCAGTCCAGGCGCAAGCCAGGGCAGGCAATCTCCGGGAGGCGACACTTCAAGTTCAGTAATAGCAGTGATACATCCCTCTCTGATCCCCACCACAATGGGCAGCCCTGTTCTGTAGTGCTTCCCGATCATTAACACGCTCACAGGCCGTAGGCTTCCCGGTCTGTGAACATCGTGATTCCGGGATGGGTACGCAGGATGGTGGCAGGACATGCCGTGCTGATCGGATCATGTAAAGCTGCCGCAAGTGCACGCCGTTTGGATCCCCCTGGCACAATTGCGAACAGCTCCCTTCCAGCCATCAACGTTGGCACAGTCAGGGTCAACGCCTCCGCAGGCACATCATCCAGATGGGCAAAGCAGCCATCGTTCACCTGCTGACGGCGACAAGCTTCGTCCAGTTTTACCGCTTTGACGATTCTCGAATCTTCAAAATCGGCAACAGGCGGATCATTGAAGGCGATATGCCCATTCTCTCCGATACCGAGGCAGACGATATCAATAGGAGCCGCACGTAGCAGGTCTCCATATCTCTGACACTCCTGCTCCACATCTTGTAGCCCATCCAACAGCTCCACCCGCCCAGGCTTCACCCGACTGAACAGCCGATCCGTTAAATATTGACCAAATCGCTGGGGAGCCTTTGGCGGCAGATACATATATTCATCCATATGAAAGGCACAGACCCTTGACCAATCGATACCTTGCTCCCGTACCAGACCTTCATACAATTCGTTTTGCGAAGGAGCAGCAGCGAACACCATGCGTACCTGACGCTCCGAATCCTGAAGCAGCTGTCTTAATCTGGCCCCAACCGCAGCCGCAGCCGCTGCTCCCATCTGATTCCGATCAGTATAAACCTGCACAGACATATGCTCAACGTTATGAGTCTTGAGCGGTTCCACCAAGTCATTCACATTCATGTGCTTCCTCCTCCTTCAAGCCACTTCTCGTCTGCTTGTTTAATTGCCGGCATTCAACATCAGCAGCGTTGTATGCGGCGAATCATGACCTGCTGCGTAGTAATAGCCATTGTAACGGATTCTCCGCGGTTCAAAACCAACCTGCCTGCCAGTTCCCACCGCTTCCGAGACAAGCGCCACACTCCCATCCATTCCTGTTGTCCCGCTGGTGTAACGCCCCGCCGAATAAGTAAATCTCCCCTCGACTTTCGCCCCCGAAATTATTGCGCCTGTATCATAATCTCTGACCTTCATGGTGACGGATACCCCTGATCCGCCATAGACCAGATTCATGTCCGTTACAATCAATGCCTTCAATGCGGTGCTGCCAGTGGTCGCCGACACTTCATCGGTGAGAGGCCCGATATTGCCACGCAGATCACGCGCCGCAATACGATAGTAGTATGTCGTATCCGGCAGCAGTCCCTTGTCCTGGTAATTCAGGGCGCGGGCGAGTCCAACGATATCCGCAGCGACAGGCGTGAACCCCTGCACGGTACTTCGGTATATCACATAGCGTTCCACTTCCATGTTATCCGAAGCCATTCCATAATCCAGATGTACAGTCTGATAATCAGTCGCCTCAATGGAAGGAACCCCTGAAAGGGCGGAAGGAGCTTCCTGATCATCCGGCGCTGTCCAAACTACACCGCCCGGCCCCCAATAAGAAGGAAGTGCCCGGTAGGAATCATAGTGATGGACGGCAATACCGCCAAAGGCGCTGCTCTGCCCGTAAGCTGCATATACCTTATCCAGCTCGGCTTCCATGTGGATACGCCCCTCCTCCCAGAAGGTAATGGTCTCCGGGTCTCCGCTATTGGCGATATCCAGCGTTTCCACACCAATCACCACGGAATTCGGCTTGCCGATCTGATCCGCGTAAGCCAGCTCTCCAGCAGCCCCGGCAATAATGCCAGCGGAGCCATCCGCCGTATCCCGGTAATCCATAATGGAGATATAGTCTGATATATCCTGAACATGCTCAGAAAGCCATTTGCTGGAGCCATTCCATGAAATATTCGCTGCTTGATCCGATGTGTCATACCACTTGGGCACAGCAGGACCGAACGGAAGCCAAATACCTGCGGTATCCCGGCGATCAATCATCTTTTGCAGGCCATCCAGGTATTCCTTCTGCAGGAAATGACTTGGGTCTTTAAAATCGGGAGAGATATAAGGCTCAATATCCACATTGATGCCATCAAACTTCTCCGTATCCCCCGCTGCAAGATTGTAATTGATCACCTGCTCCATTTCCTGCACAGCATGATGGTGATATTTCTCGTAAGCGCCCATATAGGCCGGTGTAGTGCCGCCTGCAATTAACGCATGCACCTGCAAATTTTTGCTGTGCGCCCAACTCACGAAAGAACGCAACTCGACTTCCTGCGCTTCCAGTGCATCGTATCCGGCATAACCGCCTACTGCAAGATATAGCGTCTGGACCGGTGTTTGGCCAAATGTCTGCGTATCGGTGATGAATGACTCCAGCACCTGGCGCGATCCAGGGTTCAGCAGCAGCTTATAACTCTCCGGTTCCCAGATCCACATGGCCCGCTCCTGTACAGGAAGAGGAACAGTAGTCTCATGCGTCCCGGTTCCAACCTGAGCATACACCGTCGGGCTATAACCATAACGCTCCGGTGCGCTGGCCGCTCTGGCCTCCAGACTGACCGTGCGATCGCCAAGTCCCGCCGTGTCCCAGGTGTATACATATGCAGGGCCTTGCTGAACAGCTTCCTCCCATGGCCCGCGGTTCACCCGAACCTCTACCAGCATGATCGGAAGTGGAGAGCTGGTCTCGACAGAGATCTCCACCTGGCCGCTAAGAGAAACGCCCTCAGATGGTCCCGTGATGGTTACTACAGGAACAGCACCTGCCGGGTTATTAACGGTAAGGACGGCAGCCGCTCCCCATACCCCGTAACGGGTGGACGTATCCAGTCCACGAACCACCAGTTCCACGGTCCCGTTATAAGCTGAGGTATCCAGCATATAAGACCATGTGCCGCTGTCATCCCCATCCGGATCATTTAATACCACTTCGAATTGAGCCGTTCCGTCCACAAACAGTCGAATGTCATACAAGTCGGTATAACTGCCCCCAATTTCCACCAGCCCTCCATCCGACACATACCCGCCCGCAGGCGCGTCCAGTGAAATTGAACCCGCCGCTTCTGCCTTGCCAGGGACAGCTATTCCAATCGTCACCATACAGATCAACAGAAACAATCCCAGTTTGAATCCGGAGTACACACGCAGATGCTGCTTTTTCATAAGCGAAGCCTCCTTTTGCCATTCTGTAATGGTCTAGGATTCCTGTGCCGTACATTCGCTCATTTCGCGCTCAGCTGAACATTCTGAACACGGTCATACGCTTCCTTATAGGTGTTCAGCAGCTTATCTACCCCAAGATTGTTGATTTCCTCTACATACTTCTCCCAATCCGCCAGACTCCGGGAACCCGTAACAAATTTGGCAAAGCTCTCGTCACGGTGCTTCTTAATCGCCTGACCGGTAATGGATATGACCTCATTTTCCACTTCTGTAAAAGCAGGTCTTGGCTGCATTGCGGGAGGATCATATTTGACCGCTTCTTCATAGGCATGCTTCAGATCGTCCGAGAACAGCGACAAGTGCGCGTTGAAATCAATCCAGGTATAGGTCCCGCTGGTCTGAAGCCCTGTCTGCTTGCGCATTTCAATGACATCGTTATACTCCGGCTTGAACTTGATCGTATCGCCTTCCTTTATAAAGGTCTCTCCTTCTACACCCCAGCTGCTGAGCGTACGTCCTTCCTCGGAATAGAAAAAGTCCATGTACTTCATCACATCATCAATGTTCTTGGAGGTCGAGGCCACCGTCAATCCGCCTTCCATATAATGAAAATACGGATTCAGCTGTTTGCCGCCTGAAATGCCTGCCGGAGGGGCCAGAAACTGCATGTTGAACTCCGGATTCTCCTGCTGCATGGCATTATTGAAAAAGTCAATCCGGCTGATATAATCAATGGTTACAAATGATTTTCCAGTCGAGACCATATCCTGCCACTGCTTAGTTTGCAATGATAAGAAATCGGGCGGGACCAACCCTTCATCGTAAAAACTTTTCCACATCCCTACCATGACCTTGTAGTTGTCTTCAGTCGGTCCATAACGCCATTCCTTCTGGTCAAAATCATAGTAGGCACCCTCACCCGTTCCGTAGTTCACCGTCATATTGGCATTCATCTCATCCGGGATCTGACCGTAGCGGATCGAGAGCGGGTAACTGTCCGGGTATTTCTCCTTCAGCTTCTTCAGCGCTGCATGCAACTCTTCATAAGTTGTTGGAACCTGAATGCCTTCCTTGTCAAAAACATCCTTGCGGTACATCCAGATCATACGATTCGTCTCGCCGAAGCCTTGATTGGGGAACATATACATTTTACCGTCGGCGGACAGGGCAGCCTTCGCTTCCTCCGGATATTGCTTCATCCACGCCTTCAGATTTGGCATACTGTCCATGTAATCCATCAGATCCACCAGTGCGCCCTGCTGACCAAACTTGTTCGAATCCTTGCGATTGGGCATATACATCAGATCAGGTAGCGCTTTGGAGGCAATCGCGAGGTTCAGGCTCTCATCCAGCTTGCCGGAAGGTGTCTGCACTTCCAGCGTGACGCCCGTCTTTTCCTTCAACCAGCTCCAAATGGGCCAGCTCTTGGAATAAGGAAAAGTGGCATTGTTGTCCAGCAGGGCCGTGAAGGTCTTTCCCGCCCCGGTGGAGTTATCGGTTATTCCGGTACCGTTTCCTTTGGTATCTGTTTGCGGGTCGGCACCCTTGCCGCCACTGCACCCTGCCACCATCGTTACTGCAATCAGCAGGGGAAGTATTACCAATTTCCATTTGCCCATAAGCTTCTCTCCCTTAATCTGAATTCGCGGTGCACTTCTTGCCTCACTTAACCTTTGACAGCACCAACCATGGCTCCTTTGACGAAATACTTCTGTACGAACGGATAGATGACCAGAATCGGCAGGGTTGAGACCATAATGGTCGCATACTTGAGCGATTCCTCCACCACCAGATTATCTCCCCCAATGGATGTTACGTCGCCTGAGCTTGCGCTGCCGGCCAACACGAGATTACGCAGCAGCACCTGGAGCGGAAACAAATCGGGAGACCGTAGATAGAGCAACGGAAAGATAAAGTTGTTCCACATACCCACGGCATAAAACAGGGCAATCGTGGCAAAGGATGCCTTGGACAGCGGTACAATAATACGTATGAAGATTCCAATATCGTTCAAACCGTCCATCCGGCCCGATTCCTCCAGCTCTTTGGGGATGCCTGAGAAGAACGTGCGCATCAGAATGAGGTTCCAGGTGCTAACTGCACCCGGGAGAACCATGCCCCATACGGTATCCACCAGATTCAGAGAACGGACCACCAGGAAGGTCGGAATCATCCCGCCGCTGAAGAACATCGTAATTACAATCAAGACCGTGAAGCTATTACGCAGTGCCATGTCTTTTCTGGACAAAGCGTAGGCTCCGGTGGAGGTGACCACCAGTGAGATCAGTGTGCCAAGCACGGTGTAAATGATCGTATTTCGGTAAGCCGTCCAGATTTGCGGATCGCCCAGCACCAATTTGTACATGCTCAGATTAAAACCCTTGGGCCAGAAGGAAATATTGTTTTGGATGACGTTTACGTTGCTGCTGAGGGAAACCGCCAGCATATGAAGGAACGGATAGAGTGTAACCACCACAACGAACAGCAGGATCAGCGATGCCACAACGTTAAACCAGGAAAATCGGAGTGAGTTCACGCCACACCTCTTTCTACCATAGACTGGTCTCACTTAATCGGCGACTGAGCCAGTTGGCCGTATAGATGAAAATCAGACTGATGACACCCATGAACAAATCAATGGACGCACCATAGCTGAAATTCCCCTGTACCATGCCCACCCTGTAAACATACGTGCTGATAATATCCGCTGTATCGTAGATCGCCGGATTCTGCATCAGGAAGACTTTCTCGAAGCCGATTTCCAGCACTTTGCCGATATTTAGAATCAGTGTAATGACGATCGCGGGAGATATACCGGGTAGTGTGACATGCCAGATTTTGCGCAATCGGCTTGCCCCGTCCATATCCGCGGCTTCATACAGCTGCGGATCGATGGCCGTCAGCGCGGCCAGATAAATAATGGTCTCCCAGCCGATATGCTGCCAGATTTCCGACAGGACGTAGATACCCCGGAACAGCCCGGGCTCATTCATGAAATTGATCGGTCCAATGCCGATACCTGCCAGCAAATTGTTAATGAGCCCTCCGGTTGGGGACAGGAACATAATCACCATACTCGCCACGATTACATTCGAGATGAAATGCGGCAGATAGCTGACTGTCTGTACAAAACGCTTGAATGCTGCCCTTCGCACCTCATTCAGCAGAATGGCCAGCAAGATTGGGGCTGGAAAGCCGAACACCAGCTTATACAGTCCCAGCAGAAACGTATTCTTCATCAGCGGCCAAAAATCAGGATTCTCCAGAAACATCCGGTAATATTTGAATCCCACCCAATCACTGGCCCAAATTCCTTTAAACAGATTGTAATCCTTGAACGTGATGACCAGACCAAACATCGGCGCATAGCGGAAGATCAAATAATACAGGAGGCATGGCAGGAATAGCAGCCATAGCGCCTTGTTCCTGTTCCAGGTTCTGATCAAACGCGACTTCCGCCGAGGCGGCCGGTGCGTTTCTTTTTGCGGTTTGCTTTGCATTACGCTAGCATCAGCCATCGGCATGCCCCCTCTTGCTTGATGAGTTAATTCGACTTTTATGTCAGCTAACTTACCCTGGAATTCCGGGGTTCGTATTCGAATTATAGCTATAAACCTTTAGAAAGCGCTATCTACATGTTATATAACTTTTCGCCTTTACTCCTTTTTTCCAGATATCCGCGTATAATTCAGTAAAAGTGTATATTGTTTGTGTCAGCTTTATGCCGCTATGATAGAATTAAACCACTCGATCCGGGGCTGTACTCAAGG
>NZ_PEII01000003.1:0-582690 GCF_002750415.1 Paenibacillus sp. LK1 | reverse complement strand
GTATAATCAATTCTGTTGCCGATTATTTACGACATGCGGTCGTGGTGGAATGGCAGACACGCTATCTTGAGGGGGTAGTGGGTGTATACCCGTGGAGGTTCGAGTCCTCTCGACCGCATCATAAGAACGATTAGGAAGAAGCTTCCCATATGGGAAGCTTCTTTTTTATGTTTTTTTACAGTAAAGATGAGTCCAGAAAAAAAGGTCACCCGTTTCCCTGAATGCATATTCATTCTGTCTTCAGGGGTCGGATGGCCTTCAGTTGTTATTTAAGCAATTCTTTGATGTCTGCTTCAATTTTATCGGGTGTTGTTTTGGGAGCATACCGTTTCAGAACACGTCCGTTCTGATCCACAAGGAATTTGGTGAAGTTCCATTTGATGGCTTTGGAGCCGAGTACACCCGGTGCTTCTTTGGTAAGATGCTGGAATAGAGGGTGAGCGCTTGAACCATTCACATCGATTTTCTCGAACATCGGGAAGCTGACACCATAGTTCATCTGACAGAACTCGGCAATATCATCAGAAGAGCCTTTTTCCTGTGCAAACTGGTTGCTTGGAAAACCAAGAACTTCAAACGGGGAGTCTTTAAACTTATCCTGAAGTTCTTGCAGACCTTTGAATTGAGGTGTGAGTCCGCATTGGCTTGCTGTATTCACGATAAGCAGTACTTTGTCACGATAGTTGGACATTTCAACTTCCTGACCGCGAAGGGTGTTTACTTTGTAGTCGTAGACTGACATGAAAATCGCCTCCATTTCATATTTCTCTTCCTTCTATTATATTGATTGCAATTAAATATTGCAAAATTAATATTGCTTTTTTAACTCAATTTGAGGCTGTCGTGTATGATCTGTGACTGATTTAATACCTAATTATCGCTAAAGAGAGAATTAGAGAGCTTTGATGAGATGGGTAGAGAATGGATGCGTTGTAAGCGCTATTATTGATGGGAAATGGCAAAAATCCGTCGATTCGGTGATCTGCGCAGACTTTACACCAATATGGCACGGGTGTATGATTCATATCGTAATTCCAATTTAAATTAAATTTTACATGAAAAACGAAACAAACGATAATATCGCTCTGATTATTGATTATAAAAGAACGATGTTTTAATCGCTGAGTTTCCATTCATTCATGGGTGGGAAACGGGGGAACCAACAGGATGAACTGTCCAGGACAGTAGGCATCCATGGGGTGAATTTTCCGGTGACAGCCGGAAATAGGGCGACTCTCGCGCCCGAATCCGTCAGCTAACCTCGTAAGCGTTAAAGGGAGAGGCAACAAGCCGTACGCTGGTTCATAGTGTCTTTTTGCTATGGATTATTGAAGAAGCGTCCGGGAGGCCTTGGTCCCCCACGCTTCTTTTTTGTTGTCTTTTCACGCCAAGGGAGGAACGAATGATGGATAAAGAGATGATCTTAGTGACTGCTCCAAATGAAGCAGGACGTAAATTTATCAAATTGCTGATGTACAAAAAAATGCCGTTTGCCGTTCTGACCAATAGTGCAGGGGAAGAGCGCAGGCTCCGGAGAATCGGTGTGGAGCATGTCATTCGCATGAACACGGCTGCAGCTCAGAAATGGTTTTTGCCGCAAGGTAGTGTCGGCAATGTTTTTATTTTTGAAAATAGCCTTAATCTGACCTGTCGATATTTGCAGATCTGCCGCTCCTGGACATCAAAGTCCTTGTGTGTCATTACGGAACAAAGCCACCCCAAAGGGATCTATCGGGGAATGGGAGCAGACCGTATTGTATATTCCTTGAATGGGGAAGTTGGGTTTCTGTTGAATGGCTAGTGGCTAGTACTATTCCTGTGATTGATCCAGTGTCAGCTGCCTGTTATAATTGAAATCATAAATAAACGGAAACTTGAGGAGACTCATGCATGTTGGTGGGTCTTCTTTTTTATGGTTTGGGAAATAGGGATAATTTCCTGTGGCTAACGAGGAGGAATAGGCGTGCCGGATGTACGTGGAATACAATGGTTGTTCTTTGATGTGGGGGATACGCTCGTGGACGAATGGGAGCCGGTAGATGATATTATCGGTCAGTTCGTTCGTGAAGCTTGTGCGCTTGGTTATCAGGTGGAGATGCAGACGGTGCGAGAACTATTTGCCGCCTCCTACCGAAATTACGAGCAATGGCCGATGAAATTGGCTATTCGTACCCTTATCAGCGACGAGGGGCACCGGGAACAGATACAGGAGAAGCTAAAGTTCCGCAAAGAGCTTGAGCGGCCCTTCGCGTCAGCCGACGCTGTTCTCCAGACGTTATCGCAACACTATAAGATTGGTATCATTGCCAATCAGAGCCCGGGGACGGAAAATCGGCTGGATAGCTACGGTTTGCGCAAGTATGTGGATGTGCTGGCCTGTTCGGCTGAAGAAGGAGTGTCCAAGCCTGATCCTGAATTGTATGCTGTAGCGTTGAAACAGGCGGGATGTAAACCCGAGGAAGCGGTCATGATCGGCGACAGGATTGATAATGATATTATTCCAGCTAAGAAGCTAGGTATGCATACGATCCGGATTTTGCAGGGTTATGGCAGGTTCCAGCCGGAGCTTGCGGATGCAGAGCGTCCAGACTGGACTGTTGAATCACTGGAGGAACTTCTTCCATTGCTAATGGTAACTCAAAGTTCAGACAACTAAATAAGAGCAAGCAGTATTTAAGATCTAATTGGTATGAACTAGATGGCTGCTCAAACATATAAAAGGCTGATCGTCTCAAGGGATACATGACTTGAGTTGATCAGCCTTTTTGAGTTAGACAAAATATTGCGTAGTTCCGTTTAACTTAGAATAACAGAATGGTTTGGATAATCAGATACACATTCAGGACAACGATAACTCCGGCAATAATCCAGGAGATGATTTTGAGCCACAGCTTGTTGGCAAAGGCCCCCATGCTTTTTTTGTCACTCGTAAACATCACCAGTGGAATGACGGCAAAGGGTAGCTGTAGCGACAGCACAACCTGGCTCAGAATCAGCAGTTCCTCTGTTCCGTGCTCTCCGGCAATGGCTGTTACGATGACGGCCGGAATGATTGCGATTAGACGTGTAACCAGTCGACGAAGCCATGCTGGGATACGAATGTTCAGAAAGCCTTCCATTACAATCTGTCCGGACAACGTGCCGGTGAGTGTTGAGTTCTGGCCGGAAGCCAGCAAGGCTACACCGAACAGGATGCTGGCGATGGTAGTACCCAGCAGAGGTGTCAGCAGATGGTATGCATCTGTAATTTCCGCGACCTGAGTCATACCTGCACTATGGAACACGGCAGCAGACACAATCAGGATGGCTGCATTGATGAACAGAGCAAGCGTTAAAGCGATGGTTGAATCCATGGTGGAATACAGAATCGCTTCTTTTTTCCCTTTTGGCGTTTGTTCAATCTGACGGGTCTGCACAATGGAAGAATGCAGATACAGATTATGGGGCATGACGGTTGCACCGATAATTCCGATGGCGATGTAGAGCATAGCTGGATTTTGCAAAATCTCGACATTCGGTACGAAACCATGCATGACGCCGCCCATATCCGGTTTAGCGAGAAACAGGTCAATCCCGAAGCAGAGGGCGATGGTGGCCATCAGCACAATTACGAGCGATTCCAATGCACGGAAGCCTTTGTTTTGCAGCAAAAGAATGACCAGTACATCGACAGCGGTAATAATGACGCCGTATAACATGGGAATGTTGAACAGCAGCTTGAGCGCGATGGCCGAACCAATAACCTCGGCAAGGTCGGTGGCTGCAATTGCAAGCTCACACAAGATCCATAACACGATCACAACAGGCATGCTAAATCGTTCGCGGCAAGCTTGCGCCAAATCCCGTCCTGTGACAATCCCGAGCTTGCCAGCGAGAGACTGCAACACAACAGCCATCAGGTTCGAAATCAGAATAACGGACAATAACGTGTATCCGAATTGTGAACCACCCGCAATATCTGTTGCCCAGTTCCCGGGATCCATATATCCAACGGCAACGAGGTAACCCGGTCCAACAAAAGCAAGGAATTTTTTCCACCAAGCAGCGTTCTGCGGCACCTTCATGGAGCTGTGGGCTTCCCCGAGAGATGGGGCCATACCCGCAGCCAATGGTTCATTTGAAGGAGTGTTGAACGGATTTTTTTTACTCATAATATAATCACCCGACTTTGAAGTATTGATATTCTATATGAAGAGGAACGGTGTCATTCCTTTGATTACATTTGAACACTTAAACCAAAATCAAAAGCGTAATTAAACTACTTTTCATATGTCTAAACGTTTATGTTGATACTTACATTGTACTCCTTCAATTATTTTTGTCTAGTGCAACTTTTGTGTATGAGGACAAAATTTACCGGAGAGTGAATTGTGCCTTAGTATATTACCCAACCTTGGATAAATTACCTGTGTTCCTTTCCCGATGCATGAAAAAGATAAAGATGTAAAACCTGAATAAGGATTAACAACGTTTCAAAATGAGCCAGAAGTTTAAATTGAATAGTAGGCAACAAAAAAATTAAAGGCGAAGGAGAGATTCTTAATGGAAGCTTTATATACAGCAACAGCGACAGTTAAAGGTGGACGTACAGGTTCGGTGGCTTCTTCGGATGGCGTGCTCAAGCATGATCTGAAAATGCCAAAAGAACTTGGAGGCTCCGGTGGTGAAGGAACCAATCCTGAGCAGCTCTTTGCAGCGGGATACGGTGCATGTTATGAAAGTGCTCTTGCCAATGTGGCACGCAAAGCAGGCGTGAAATTGGGGAATGTGGTGGTCACAAGTAATGTATCCATCGGCAAAGATCCGGCGGATGATGGTTTCCAACTGTCTGTACGTTTGGATGTGAGCATGCCTGGCGTGGATCACAGTCAAGCAGAGGATCTTGCTCGCAAGGCACATGATTTCTGTCCTTACTCCAAAGCAACCCGCGGCAATATTGATGTGGTACTTAATGTAGTTTAAGACCTGACTCGTAGGAGTAAAGGGAACATATAGAGCAGGGTGTCTTTGGATACCTGATGTTCGAGTACAAGACCCTGCTGGCCTTCGGCAGGGTTTTGTATTTTATAACAATTGCGATGCAGGAGATTGCATGTTGAACAGCGTACTATTTTACATAATCTACTCTTGCTTGAAGTCATACATTCGAATGAGGGGGAACGACAATGAGTATTGAAGAGATGATAGAACGACGATTTGTATGTACCAAATGCAGGGGTACGGATTGCAATATTAAGGAAGTATCCATGTCAGGAGCGGGACTTAGCAAAATGTTTGATATTCAGCACAATCATTATCTCTTCGTCGCCTGTTCTTCCTGTGGATATGTAGAAGTATTCGATCCGGATGTGTTGAAAGGGAAAAAACAGGGGCAGGTGGGTACCATTCTTGATATTCTATTTGGTGGGTAAATGTGCGTGAGTTGACATCGAACTAAAATTTCTTTAATATGATTTAGTACTAAGAAGTGTCAATGCATGAACCAAATTTGAATTAACAGGTGATATCCATGTCTTATAGACCGCGTATTGCAAATTTAGAATTAGCTAGTGGCAACAAGGAAGACGGATTGTATGAATTTAAAATGAAATTGGTAGACGGTACACAATGCCGTGTATTCTACTCCCATTCCCCGGAATGGAAGCTAACCAATATCAGCCGTCTACAGAAAACGCCTTGTCCGGTATGTCGCAAAGATTTCATTTGCAAATGCATGGACCAGTGGGCTGGTGACCTGCACCAACAAATGATTGACGACCAATGGATGGAAAAGGCAATTGCAGAGTAATTGCCAAAACAGATACGAGCGTGGGCATAGAGCCTGCGCTCTTTTTCTATTTTTCGTTACACTTAAATAAAATGTGAAAAAAGCGAACGGGATGACTCAAAACGGGTAAGTTACTCTAATAGCACACATGAGGAGGCCACGATTATGACAGCAAACCAAACGGATCAGCATCAGGGACACCCGATTGTGCTTGTGGACGGAGTTTGTCATTTCTGCCAAGGATTAACGAAGTGGATAATCAAGCGTGACCCTGAGGGGAAGTATCATTTTGCATCACTTCAATCGGATGTAGCGAAAAAATTGCTGGAGAAGGGCAATCTGTCCACGGACAGCATGGATACTTTTGTACTCATTGAGGATGGGAAATATTATACACGTTCAACCGCAGCGCTGCGTCTGGCCAAAGGCTTAAAATTCCCTTATCCAGTATTGTACGTGTTGATTATTGTACCGAAATTTATTCGAAATGCCATATATAACATGGTAGCTCGCAATCGATATCGCTGGTTCGGTAAAGATGAAGCGTGTATGCTGCCTACACCCGAAATCAAGGATCGATTCCTTTAAAAAGGCTAAGTGTGACAGATTGTATCGATGCCGATTGATTAATAACGGAAATAATTGGGTAATGAGTACGGATCAATTCTATTTTGGGAGGCAAATAACTTGAAGAAGTGGACTACATTAATTATTGGGGCATTATTAGCAGTAAGCATGACAGCTTGCGGAAGCGATGCAGATAACAGTACAGCAACGCCGCCAGCTGGAAACGAAACGTCTAACGAGGGCAATACAACTGCGGAGAAGGAGACAAAGATCCCTACATTGGATGAGTTAATTGAGAAAACGAATGCAGCGACTAAAGATATGAAAAGCTTCACTACGGAAGCCAATATTGATCAAAATTTGAAAATGGTGGCTGGCGAGCAGTCCCAGGATCAACAGGTGAAAACATCGCTGAAGATGGATATCATCAAAGATCCGATGATGATCTATCAGGAGATGAAGATGGAAATGTCCGGACAGGAAGCGCAGAATGTGAAGCAGTACATCACTTCGGATAAGATTTATTCGCAGGTGGGGGACCAGTGGGTCAAAATTCCTGACGAGCAAACGAAACCACTGATTGAGCAGATGCAGGCAAGCATGAATCCGGAAGGTGAGCTGGAGCAATTCAAAAAGATTGCCGAAGACACCAAAATTACGGAAGAAGGCGACAACTACGTCATTAACGCTGACGTATCCGGTGATAACGTGAAGGAACTGGCCAAAGCGGTTATGGAGCAAAATGGATCGGATGCCCAAACTCAAGCAATGCTTGATCAAATGAATATTACCAGCATGAAAATGAAATATATGATCAACAAAGAAACCTACCTGCCTGCAAGTACGGATGTCAACATGGTTATGAATATGGAGCAGGAAGGACAGAAAATCTCGATGGACATGAAGATGACCAGCACGTTCTCTAACCATAATGGCGTGAAAGAGATTAAAATCCCGCAAGAAGCATTGGATAGTGCTAAATAAGAAGCGTAAGGATAAGAGGGTGTGACTCTCCAATGAGAAGTTAACCTGGTAAAGTTGCTTAAAGATGTGGATCTTCTGGAGATGGCACTTCTGATATGAATTTGTGTGAACCGACAGGTTCGCTGAATTCAATCAGAGGTGTTTTTCTTTTTTTGTATGCGTTGTGGTCAGAGTATTAACAAACGGGTGAGCAGTAGTGGCTTCCGCATGGGGAGTGATAAGCCTATAGACTACAGATTGCGTATTTTAGGCATAATTTCGCTTTGTCACATGATTGATCGAGCGGCGAAGTTGCATCTCTTCCTTCCGTAGCTCTTCTAAGCCTTCTGCGTAGCGCACCAGGCTACCAAATTCGTTGTCTCGAAGGTGAGGACTGGGAATGACTGAGGTCCCTTACGGAGCGTTTAAGCGTGATAGCAACCAGATAGGTCAGAGGATTTCCTCAAGAGGTCAGCATCACTTCCGTTAACCTAACCCTTTCGTGTCCTCAAATATGACTGACAGAAGATCTCTCCCTTGGTCATACAGGGTTCGGTTGTAGACGACGTTAAGACTGATTATCCTGGCTGTATCCTCATCATGGAAGTATCGGCGTTCGAGAACCGTCTTCCCCACTGCTACGTATTGAAAAAAATCTATTCGAGCTTCTTCCTGGCCAAGAAAGCCAGAGTAAATGTCCCACGTAGCGCAACATACCACAACAAACAGATCGTCAGCGAAGAAAGTTTCGATGGCAATCCCTGCGTGCCGTTCGGTCAGCCGCACGACTTATCACCGCAATTAGGGGAACTGGGCACGCTTCATTATGGCTTTCGCAGCTAGTTGTTGCGAAGGCAGGTTCATAGCTGCTCTGTTTTTTGTTTTTCCTGAACTTTTTCCCTTGGCGAAAGCGCTTGGATTTTCTACAATAGTCATGTAAGCGATTGAATTTAGAGTTGGTGGGAAGCTGAAGAAAGTCTATTTCAGGGAAGAAGGTTGAAGAAATGATTGAATATGCACATATACACCACGTGAGTCTGGCTGTACGTAATTTGGAGGTTGCGAAGAAATTCTATTCCGGTTTGCTTCGCATGCAGGAGATTGAACGTCCGCCTTTCAACTCCACGGGCACCTGGTACGCCATTGGTAGTCAACAGCTTCATCTATTACAGCATCCGCAGGGAGATACGCTTCGTGAGGCTGGCATTGATACAACTGATGGACATTTTGCGATCTGGGTGAAGAGTTACAAGGAGACTTTGGTCTGGCTGGAACAGCAGGGAATTGAATATGAGGCAAGACCAGATAGTGTTGCCGGGTTTGCACAGATTTTTGTGCTTGATCCTGACCGCAATATTATTGAGTTTGATGCACCTTATCATTCTTGATTTTTTTGAAATAGGGGACAAAGAGATACTAGAAGAACGATTTTATTTTATAATTTTTAAATACCATTTGTATTCTAGATTGAGAGTTATTGATAAAATAGTACTTATGGGAATCGCCTTCCATATACTGCATGTTAATGCGGGTATTGGATGGCGGTTTTTTTCGAGGAAGGGAATTAGAATGAAGGTCTAATAAATTTACTTTTCTAAAATATATTAAAATATATTAAAATATATTACATAAATTATCATAGGAAAGAGGGGATGAGTTACATCCCCTCTGATTAAGTATGAGTTTATCGTACAGTGACAGTGTAGAGTACAGTATCACCGTTAGGTAAATAACCAACTACTGTACAAACTCCAGGTGACAAACCAATTATTAATCCTTGTTGATTTAAATAAATGCCGCCATAGTCCCCGCTAATCCAAAAGTTGGAGCCAGCAACTGTAATGCTCTCGCCAACTCTCAAACTAATAGGAACAGAAATTTGATCTGCAAGAGTTATTACATTGGACGTTTCTGCAGAAGCAGCACTAGGGCTTGGTGTAGCAGCAGTAGCCGCGAAAGATGTAGAACCAACAGTGAAGCACGCAACGACAGTTAATAGACCAGTAATAAGTTTCTTTTTCATCGTTATCATCCTCTCATATTTGGAATACAATTCTATTATATAGAAAATATATCCAATAGTAAACTATATTCGGAAAATAAAGTATTTTATTGGATGAATATTATGTGAACCAAGTATTAATTTTGAGATATTCAATTTTGTGAAACTGATAATGATAATTGATTTATTTCATAGCAAATTGATAAAAATATAAGCTATCGTAATTAACTATTACGAACAGGGATAAGGAATAGAATGCAAATCGACCAATACTTTGTTTAGACAAGGAAATGGTATGACAAATGGATACATAGTGATCTGGATGACCAGCTATAAGGAGTAGGTGATTAGTTGAAGTAGAATAAATCCCTTGCTCCTCCAGAAATTGTATGCTATATTATCCATACATTCATAGCACGTGACGGAAGCACCGTCCATACACTGCATATTTTTGCGGTTATTGGACGGTGCTTTTTTGTGCTTTTTTTTGCAGGGAGGGGAGAAGAATTGATTGTTCTTAAGGCAGTGCTGGCTTCTAAAGACAGAGAGTATATCAGCGCCTGGCTTGATTTTGTACAAGGCAGCCCGTCCGGCTCCAGTATACGATTTACCGCCTTTTCACAATGGGAAGCGTTCAGGGATCACATGAACGAACAGGAAGGTAGGGAACTGCCGGACCTGGTGATTGCGGAACCGGAATTTCTGAACAGCTGGCTGAGTCACGGTGGCGAAACCTCGGGTATTCCATGGTTGATGCTTAGTGAAGGATTAGATGAGGTGGATGAGGATAAACGGCTGATGAAATATCAACCATTGCCTACGCTGATGGATGCTGTTCTTAATGCTTGTCGGCAGCCGCGTCGGAAGAAAACCCATCGTCCAGGACAGGAGACACTTTCTATTGGAGTTGTATCAGCTTCCGGCGGGAGTGGCAAAACTGCGGTAGCGATGCATATGGCGAAGCAGCTGGGGCTTGCAGGATATGCTGTTCTGTATCTCAATCTGGAGACGTTAGATAGCTCGATGCCGTTTCTGGAGAAAGGTCTGTCTAGAAGTGGGCAGCGTATACTCGATGCAGAAACAGGGCTGTCACGTCTTCTTTACGATTTGAAGGTGGGCAGGAAGGAATCGGGCAAACAGGGACAAGCACAGTCTTCCTCCAAAGGGGTGGACGGATATGTACTTCGTCACGAAGTGCTGAAGTCGGATGTATTCTGGCCATTATCGAATCGGAAGGAATTGCTGCAAATGTCCCGTGAGGATACGAAGAGCCTTATTCGGTATTTGGCGGACTGCGGGCAATATGATGTGCTCATTCTGGATGGGGACTCAGGTTGGGATGGACGCAGTGAGGGGATTTTCGATGCTTCCAATGCATTCGTGTGGCTGGTGGAGGATGACATCTCTTCCATGCACCGCTGGGGTCAATGGATTCAGCACATGGAGCGTACGTGGCCGGATCTGCATGAAAGTGTACTGGATCGTGCCTGCTTCATTGTCAACAAGTATCGGGACAGCGTCATCAATGCTTTGCCAAGACCTGATCTGCATTTGGATGGAGTGCTGCCGTATATCCCTTCCTGGAAGCAGCTGAGTCAGGAGGAAGTGATGCTCAGCTCACCGATTTTTCAACGCGAAGTGAAGAGGCTATGCGCCATGATCGTACAGGATGGGGAAGAAGAACTGAAGCAGACAGGACGAATCCAGAAGGGTGATGGGTGGTCACTATGATGGATTCATCCAAGATGATACTGGACCGTGAAGAGCAGTTTCAGATCATGCGTCGTGAGGTCAGGGAAGGCCTGGATTTAACTTCTTCTGCGGGAGACGAAGAACTGTGGCAGGGAATCGAGCGTAAAGTACTTTCTGACCCGAAACTGAATGATCTGACCTCCGGGGAGCGTCATACGCTGGTGCAGCGGTTATTCGACTCCTTTCGAGGCCTGGATATTCTACAACCTTTGGTGGATCATCCCGAAATTACGGAGATTATGATCAACAGCCACCGGGAAATTTTCGTTGAGCAAGAAGGAGAGGTCAGACAGATCACGCTGGAGTTCGAGTCCAGGGAACGATTGGAAGACATTATTCAGATGATTGTATCCGGGGTGAACCGGATTGTGAATGAGTCTTCTCCAATCGTGGATGCGCGGTTGAAAGACGGCTCGCGGGTTAATATCGTACTGCCTCCGATTGCGTTGAAGGGTCCAACCATGACGATTCGGAAATTCCCGAGTGAACCGATGAAGATGTCCGATCTGATTGGTAAAGGTGCCCTGCATGAGGAAGCGGCAGAGTTGCTGAAGCAGTTGGTGCGCAGCAAATACAATATTTTTATCGGCGGCGGAACCGGGTCGGGGAAAACCACTTTCCTAAATGCATTATCTCAGTTTATCCCGGCGGATGAACGGATCATCACGATTGAGGACTCTGCTGAATTGCAGATTGTCACCGTACCCAATCTGGTATCGCTGGAGACGCGCAATGCGAATACCGAGGGCAAGGGGCAAATATCTATTCGGGATTTGATCAAGTCATCCCTGCGGATGCGTCCAAATCGAATTGTCATTGGTGAGGTACGTGGCGCAGAAGCGCTGGATATGTTGCAGGCCATGAACACTGGACATGATGGAAGCTTGTCTACCGGACACGCGAACACGATCTCCGATATGATCAGCAGATTGGAGACCATGGTGCTTAGTGGAGCGGATCTTCCCATCGCGGTTGTCCGGCAGCAGATCAGCTCGGCCATTGATATCTTTGTACATTTATCCCGGCTGCGGGACCGTTCACGTCGGGTGACCGAGATTAGTGAAGTGATTGGCATGCAGGATGGAGAAGTGCTGCTCAATTCACTGTTTCGTTTCCAGGAAATCGAAGAAAAAGAAGGCAAAATTATTGGCGGACTCGTGCAAGTTGGAACGCTGAGACAAGTGGATAAAATTCAGATGGCTGGGCTAGGGGAATGGTTGAAAGAGTACATAGAACGCAATAGCGATGAGTTAATTGAATCAGATAACAACGTAAATTAGTTGTTTTTATGGGTAGGTGATGAAGTTGGGTGAGGCCAGACAGGCGTTAACGGACTACACCGTGTATACGCTATCCCGGAGGCAGCGGATGGGCTGCATGCTGATTAGTGGTTTGTTGTTCTTTGGTGTCGGTATTCTATTCTATCATCACTGGTTGGCCGGATTGATATTGGCTGCGGGGTGTATATGGGTACCAAAACATTGGACAAAAGTACTGCTGGAACGAAGAAGAATGACTCTCAGTTTGCATTTTAAGCAGGCATTATATGCGTTGTCCTCCGCGCTGGCTGCGGGAAAATCAGTAGAGAATGGATTTAAGGAATCCGTGGAGGATCTGCGCATGCTGAATCCTGAAGCGGATACAGATCTCATTCGTGAATTCACCATTCTGAGGACGCGGATGGAATATGGTCAGCCCATTGAAGAGGCGCTGCAAGACTTCTCGGATCGGGCCAAAATTGAGGATATCACAAACTTTGCCGATGTGTTCATCACATGTAAGCGAACGGGTGGAGATCTGGTCGAAGTGGTAAGGCGAACCTCGGCGGTAATTGGTGAGAAGCTGGATATTCAGCAGGACATCATGGTAGCGGTGGCACAGAAGAAGTTTGAATCTAAAGTGATGTTTGCCGCTCCATTTATTTTTCTGATTTTTCTAAACTTTACGGCCAAGGATTTTATGGAGCCGTTATACAGCGGGATGGGATATATGATCTCCAGTGGGGCATTGGCGTTACTTGCCTGCTGTTATTTGTGGATTACACGCATAATGGATATCAAAGTATAAGGAGCTGACACGATGTTGCTTCCCGTTATTTTCGGAGGGGTGCTCGGAGCAGGGTGGCTGGTGCTGGATCGAACGCGAGGGCAGACCTACCGACATTTGCGCAAACTGGATATGGAAGGAATACGTCTGAAGAAGCTGCATGGCCCCTTTTTGTTTTTACTGGACAGGTTCGAGGTGGGCCGCAGATTGCCTGTGCTCATGTTCCGTATGCAGCATGCCATTCAGAAAATGTATGGCATACAGCATAGTGGAGAGAAAACGATGCTCTACTGTGCTGAGATGCTGACTTATTCGTGGCTGATGTTGCTCGTAGGCTGCCTTCTGGCGCTCGTTGGGGACATGGGGCTTGGGGGTATGGTAGGTGGATTGGCACTCGGTGCTGCACTGCCCTTTGCACTCTACAAAGATCTTAACACCAAAGTACAGCGAAGAGATCAGGACATACTCATGGAGCTGCCAGAGTTATTGAACCGAATTGTTCTGCTAGTTGGTGCGGGAGAAACGGTGCAGCGTGCAATTGTTCACTGTGTAGCCAGTCAGGGAGAACGGAATCATCCTCTCTATAATGAGCTGCGAAAGACGGTCGGGGATTGGAACAACGGTTACTCGTTTCAACAATCCTTTGAACAGTTCAGTCGTCGCTGTGGTGTACAGGAAGTGACGATTTTTACAACAACAGTGCTGCTGAATTTCCGGCGAGGGGGAGGTGACTTTGTACTGGCGCTGCGTGATCTGTCCCATGTGTTGTGGGAGAAACGAAAGGCTGTTAGTCGGGCTAAGGGAGAACAGGCTTCTTCCAAACTGGTGTTTCCGATGGTACTGATCTTTTTTTCGATTGTGGTGATGATCGGGGCACCTGCTTTTATGATGATGAATATGTAGGAGGAATTGGGGATGCTGGAATTGATGAAAAGCAAGGCAACTGGATTTTGGAAGGAAGAGGATGGGCTTGGTACGTTGGAGCTGATTCTGATCATCGGCGTTATTATCATTATTGCATTAATATTCAAGGATCAAATTAAAAAATTGGTAGAAAGACTGTTAACGAATGTGAGCAATAGGAGTAATGAGTTTTTTGAGTAAAAAATTCAAAAAGGAAGAAGGGAGCTTCACCATTGAAGCCTCCCTGGTCTTCCCTATTGTGTTGTTTATTCTCGTGTTGCTTTTATTTTTCTCCATGTACATGTATCAGAAGACATTTCTGAACCAACATACGTATGCAGCTTCTGAACGTGCCGCCTACAGCTGGGACAACAGCTACAAGCAGGCGATGACGGGTGAATTTGTGGCTGGGGAACATGACAACTTGTACTGGAGACTGACCGAAGATCGATTGCTCGGAGCACTGTTTGGTTGGGCGGGAGCGGACAATGAGGTTATTGTTTCTGTACCTGCGGGAGAAGGCGGAAGTCTATCGGAAAAGAAACTGTCCCAAGCGGCACAAGGAATGCCCTCTGGCATGAACGGGACAATTGAATATCAGAACTCGCTGATCCAGCGAAAAGTTACAACCAAGCTGGAACAGGTGATTTCTTTACCGCTGCCTTCTTTTTTATTTGATTCAAGTAACAATGTACTAACACAAGGATCATCTGCAGTTGTAGAGCCGACGGAATTCATCCGAACGGTGGATCTGGTCCGTTATTATGCAGCCAAGTTTAAAGGCAAGGGCGGAGCCGCATCCAGTACTGCCGCTGAAGCGGGACAGGTTGTACAGCATTTTGGCAAAACCAAAAAATGAGGAGAGGAGGAGGAAACACTGTTCAGAAAAAAAGACGGTGAATCTGGAGCCGTAACCGTGTTCTTGATCTTGATTTTGGCTGGAATCTTTATGTTTGTTTCCATTTTCATTGATTATGCACGTATTGCTGCTTTCAAAGTACAGGCAGAACGAATGACGCATGCAGCGATGAGATCTGTGATGTCAGCCTACGATACTTCCTTGCGGGAGTATGGTCTATTTGGATACGGTGACAGCAGTGGTGAGTCCATTATGGCCAAGGTGCTGAATGATAGTGTGAAGCCCTCGGCTGTGAAAGATGGGTTTCCCATTCTGGATATCCAATGGGATACGACTTCACTAAGCATGGAGCGTGAACTGGGCAGATACGATATTTTTAATCGCCAAATTCAGGAGGATATGAAATATCGTGCACCGGTTGATTTTACCCTGGAAGTGGTCAACCGTTTTAAGCCGATGTCAGAAGAGATGAAAGAAGCTGCTCATACTGTGGATCTGCTCAAAAAATTGCAAAAACTGTATGACAAACGTGAGGAATTGCTTGACGAAGCAATAGCCAATCAGACGGAATCCGCCGATAAGCTGAAGGGTCTATCTGCACTGATTATGAATCCGCCTTCCTCTGCCATTTACGATGAGATGTTAAGAGAGACGCCAGAGACAGCTGCCGAAGCAGCGGCGCGTTATGCGGATTATCTTAACAAAAAACAAATGGATGAGGGACTGCCATTCAACCAGCAACAGTACATGCTAGAGCTGGCTCGTTATCGAACAGGCGTAGGGAATGTGGCGACAGGCATAAGCACGATCATACAACCAGCATTGCAGGCTCACCAGGCTAAATTGGAGGAAGCCCAAGTCAAGATTGAAGAAGCTCGCAAAATCAATGAGGAAATGAAGCGGGTAATCGCTGAGGGGGAGAACCGTTCACAGAATGCCAGTTACGAAAAAGTAGGCAACTCAACGCTGCCTGGGACGAGCCCTCCGTCTACCGGATCGGGAAATGAAGCCAAGAGTACACGCTCCCTTGCTTCGGAACTTGTAAGAGCCGACACACTGTTTGATCAGTTAAATGCACATGTACGCTCTCAAAATTCGGATTTTACCAATGTCAGAAATGACAGTATGGAGCTTAATACGCAGCTTCGTTCGGTTACAGTAATGAGTGGTGTCTCCATTAAACCAGCGGTTAGACAGGCTAGTCAGGTCACGGAACGATACATGGATACTTATGTAAGGAGTGGACCTTCCAATGTCATTCTCCAAAGTAAACAGCTGTTGGAAAGCGGTCGTGGAGCCGATGCCCAGCGCAAAGCGAATGATAAAGAATCCAAAGGGAAGTTGAAGGATGTTAAACGCATATTATCACAAATCGAAAAGGGGAGCTCCGGCTCCATGGAAGCCTTCAAACAGCTGGAGGAGTACTACAACGCCAACATGACTTTTAACCAAGCGAGCCGTGAGGAAGCCAAGAAGGCAGAGATTGCTGGCGATCCGTATGACTCCGGTGGTAACGCCATGAACGGAATGGACAGTTTGTTCGGAGGAATGTCCAATTTGCTGGATAGTCTTGGCGATGAATTGTTTCAGAATGAGTATGCACTGGCGTATTTCAACTCAATGGATTTTGGGCAGTTGCTAAACTGGACTGAAGGTAGTGGAGATGCTGGTGAAGTGTTCAAACTGGAGAATCAGGAACTGGAGTACATCGTATATGGTTTTCACAATCCTTCAGGGAACATTGCTGCTGCATATGCGGAGATCTTTGGCATGCGTCTGGCGATTCGAACTGCAGAAGGATTAATTGAGAATAGCAAGCTGGGGAACCCACTACTTGTATTATCTGCTGCAATTTTATACGGAATTACAAACGCTATAGCAGATATGGTGAAACTGGCTAAAGACGGCAGTGTGGAATTGTCCAAATATATCAAAGTCAAGCTTACATACAGGGACCATCTGCGTTTGTTCCTATTAATGCATAGCAACAATGAACGCAAAATGTCCAGAATGTTGGCTTTGATCCGATTGAATACCGGCGTGAATCCGGATGAGAAGCAGACATACGCTTCAGGAAACATGCGCAGCAGTATTAAATTGTGGTTTTTACCAGGAGTCATAAGAAGTATAGGCGCTGTCATGGGTAGTGAAGATCAGGTAGAAGATGGGCGATTTTTCATTGATCGAAAGGCCGATTATTCCTATTGAGTAATCTGGATCGTTTCGGTGGAGGGATTATGGATAAGCAACATCAGCAGGAAAAAATATTGGCACGATTACAGAGTCGACTTACACGAGTGCGTAGACTGGAAAGAATGAAGTTTCTGACTGAGCAAATACATTCTATTTCGAAAGTGCGTTTTCCAAAAAAAGAAGGTTCTCCAAGAAAGACGGGTTCATCAGAAAAGGAAATGGGCAGCATCGTTTTGGAAGCCTCGCTGGTTTTGCCTGTATTCCTGTTCTTTGTCATGTTCCTGATTTACATCGTGCAGATGACGTTGGTATCAACAGCGTTGCAGAGCACGGCAGGTGAGGCGGTAAAGCAGTTATCCACGAAAATATATCCGGTCTCTCTTGTATTCAGCCCCTCTGATTCCGCAGGTAGTGGAGGCTCGGAGGGTGGATGGAAAATACCGGAGCTTTCACTGACGGAATGGGCCGAAGAGTATGCCTCTTCACTGCCGGACCCGCTAAGTGATTGGGTACGCGCAGCTGCTGCCAGAGGTGAACAACCGTTACAGGAGATCAAGACATCTGTTATTGAGACTGTTCTTGATCCGACCGTTAAACCGCTGCTTGAGCCTTTTATCAATACTTCTGTACTGGATGTAGAGCGAGTGCATGTTAATGGTGTTTCCATACCTGATCTCAAAAATAAAACGAATCCTTACTTCAGGCTTGAATTGAGCTATGAATTGCCTGTTAAAGTTCCCTTTCTAGGGAAGTCTTTACGCATTCAAGCGGCTGCGGCAGAACGGGTATGGATTGGAGATACCGGAGAAGGCTCCAACAGTAGTGGGGGAGACACGGATTCAGCTGGAGCAGCAACCGTACTATCCAAGCCGGAGCCAGCATACATAGGCAACAACGCGACAATTAAGGTTCAAGTGGAGCCCGGAGCTACAGCGAACTTAACGATATTTTACAAGTCCGGTGAAAGTTCAGCCAAACATATCGGGTGGGCGACTGCTGATGAAAATGGTGTGATTGAGTGGAACTGGTTTGTTGGTACACGTACAACGGAAGGCACATGGACATTTGTAGTAGAGACTGCGGATGGTGCCAAGACGGTGACCGAGTTTAATGTGGCTTCCAGAAAATAAGGAAGGAGATGGTGGAGGTGGAGTGGTTTTACCTGGCCTGTAGTCTGTATGTGATTGCAGCTTTTGTTACAGACGTTCGTTCGATGAAAATACCAAATCGTTTAACCTTACCAGTGACTGTCGCGGGAGTGCTGGCCCATATCATCTGGGGAGGATGGGAGGGTTTTTTGTTCTCCGCAGCCGGATTCGCGATGGGGTTTGGTGTCTTATTTCTAATGTATCTAATCGGCGCAGTGGGTGCGGGAGATGTAAAATTGTTTGGAGGAATTGGAGCTTGGACAGGACTGGCCTTTGGTGTTCACACTATTATTTACTCCGTTTTGTACGCAGGGGCAATTGGATTAGTCATTCTCTTATTTCGCAGGGATTCAGCGAAGCGGATTCGTGGCATGGCAGGAAATCTTGCTGGTTTCTTCATGCTTGGTTCGCTCAAACTGGTTAATCAGGAAAAGTCACTGAAGTTTCCTTTTATGCTGGCCGTATTGCCGGGATTCATTAGCGCCTATATCTACATGACTTAACTAAGCAATGGAAAGAGAGGATTGGCATGTATGGATTAACGAGAGATTTCATTCGAAACGGCGGATCATTTATGGTTTTGGAGAAAGCGGAAGGGCTGCGAATGGACGAACTGAGCCGTGTACAGATGGGTATGTTGTCTTCCAATCAAATTCCCCGTCTTCTTCCCGTTCATTTTCGAGAGGTAGACCGAAATGTAACGTTACAATATGATATTTCGGGATATAAGATGTTACCTCAAATGTTGAAATCAGGAAAAATGAAGCTGCGTGTGTTATATGGTCTATTGTTTCAGCTGGCAGATACGTTTACGGAATGTAGACAATATATGTTGGATTCACGTCAATTACAGATTCAGGAAGAGTACATATTCATTAATGGTTCACTTGAACTGGGGGAACTCGGTTTAGTATACATCCCGATTATCGATGCAGTTGAGGTCGATCCGACCCCTCAGCAATTCCGCGAACTGGTTATTAGGCTAATGGCCCATGTTCAGGAACTTCAGGGCGAAGGAATTCAGCGTGTCCTTCAACTATGTGACAGTGAACAATGGGATATCAGACAACTGCGTGAACTTTTGCTTGAATTATATGCAGATGAGCAGAGTGGTTCAGGCCAGGCATCGTTTATGTCTTCACGCGGGTCATCCGGCACAATTGACAGTCAATTTGGGATGCCACTTTCTGCAGTTCCAGAGCAGGGAAATGATCTATTTTCCAATAGAAATGGGCAAGATCAGTATCGTCAGTTGGATCGAAATGACGAAGCTGGGCAGCAGTTGAAATCAAATCATCAACCGAGGAAATCTAGAACGGAGGATGAAAAACCACTTAACAAACCCTTTTCAGGATTTTCCGGCAGACGTTCACTGATAGAGTCCTCATTGCAAGCGAAAGGTGTTACGACGAATCCGTCACAGCGCCAAACGTTTGATTCAATACAGGACGATGATATGGAAAAGGATGAGAAGGACAAGAAGCAGAATTCTTCCAAAACGACCTATATCATTCTGGGCTGTATGATTGCCATGGCGCTGGTATGGAGATTCATCTATATGGAACAACCAGGGCAGACACAAATGATTCTATCTGCAGCATTAAGTGCTGGGTTGCTTGGGATCGCGGGTTGGGTATGGGTGACCAAAGGGGAATTCGGAAATTCGAAATCCAATTTGCTACGCAGAAAGATGCCGAATGAAGAATATACAGATGGCGACTTACAAGAGGGCTCTACCAATAAGAGATCTGCTTTTTTTGGATTGGGAAGAGGCAAAGATAAGCAGAAAGAAAGCGAAGAAGAGATGTTTCAGGAGAGCTGGCGTTGGAATGCATCTGAAATGTCACCAGAAGGTAACACCTATGGACAAGGTTACACGAGTCAACAGAGCTCTGGTGATATGCAAAGTTCTGAATCAGGACGGGGGCATTCTTTTGAATCTAGGTCATCTGTAGCAGGGAATTCTCGCTTTCAAAATCTACATGTACCATCTGAAGTATCTGATGAACCTTTTGTTCAGCATACTGTCGAATCCATGGCTGCAACATCGGAACTTGTCCGTCATCATGCGGCGGCTGATGCAACTGTAAACCTGCAAAGTGTTGCTGGCGGAAGCATTACAGGAGCAGGTCCAGTAGCACCTTCTTTTTATCTTGAACGTAGATCAGCAACAGGGGACAAAAATGAACGGATGGATGTCCGTGGAGCATCGTTTGTTATTGGCCGATCGGCGGACATGGTCCAGTGGGTAGATTCAGCAACCGGTGTGTCCCGTGCTCATGTGGAATTGAGCCGGAACAAATCCGGCTATGTTATTAAGGACTTGGGTTCTGTGAATGGAACCATTCTCAAAGGCGATGTTCTTGCTCCGTACAAAGAATATCCACTGGAAGATGGAGATACCTTTACGTTGGCTGAGTCTGTTTACACGTATCGATCAGTCGGATAGACCCCGGTGTTTTAGATCTTCCAATGCATCGGTTAATGTAGGGAAGGTGAACTGAAATCCGTGATCCAACGCTTTTTGTGGGATAACCCGCTGTCCCTGAAGCAGCACGACAGAGAGTTCACCGACCAGTGTTTTGATCAGAATTCCGGGTACGGGGAACCAGTGCGGACGATGATACACTTTGCCTACCGTACGTCCGAATTCATCGTTGGTTACCGGGTTGGGCGAAGAGGCGTTCACCGGACCGGAGATTTCTTTATTTTGGATCGTGAAATCAATCAAACGCACAATATCCATAATATGAATCCAACTGGTCCACTGTTTGCCACTTCCCACCCTGCCCCCAACACCAAGCATATAAGGCAGTTTCATTAATGGAAAAGCACCTTTTTTATGACCAAGCACGAGGCTAACGCGGATTTTCACGAGTCTCACATGTTTGATGGCATCAGCAGCAACTTCCCATTGTTGAGAAACGCGGGATGGGAAATTCACCGATTTTTGAGGACTGCTCTCATCAAATGTTTCTGTGGGAGAGGTCCCATAGATCGCCATGGCAGAAGCCTGTACGACAACCTCCGGTTTGTGTTCCAACGAATCTACCAATTTGGCTACGCGCGCTACTGTAGTCACTCTGGATTCAACGATCTCCAGTTTCGCTTTGGTTGTCCAACGTTGATTCAACGTTTCTCCGGCGAGATTCACCAAGGCATCCATTCCTTCCAGCAAATGAGGCTGTTCCTCTACCTGTTCCCATGAGATATAAGTAAGGTTTTGGCTGGGATTATGTAAATTCGGCAATTTACGTGTAATAACTTTCACATGATGGCCTGCCTGAAGCCAGTAATCAACGAGTGCTCCTCCGACAAAACCGGTACCTCCGCAAATCGCAATCTTCATCATGGCGACCTCCTTGTTATTTTGACTATGCTGACATGTAATATTGGATCGACAAACAGCCCCGGGCGGTAAGCATTACCTTACTGGGTATAACTTACCTGACGGAGCATGTTTGAATATGTAAGCCTAGTACATGTTAATGTTCGGTTCGGCTGAATTATTGATCTATTTATTCATCAAATGTTTATAAGGCGAATAGTCAATTTGGTTTTTCTCCAGAAATTTCACCAGAAACTTATTATCCCGCTTCGGTGTGGCTATAATGTATCCTTTAATGCAATGATCTCTGGATACTTCAGGTGCATTATTTTCGTACGCAATTTTGCCGATTTCTGCTGCGATGGAATGTTTGGCGATATCTCGAAATGGGCCGGGAACAGGTTCTACAAGTTGGTCCAGAAAAGCTTTTGCTTCATCTGTCCATAAATGACGGCTGGTTTCAACCCAGTGGTTCTGCCAATCGAGTTTGGACTTCCCGTCTGCCTTCGGAAGCACTTTCAAAAACTTGCGCATCATAAAAAATCCGCCAACACACATACTTCCAAGCAAAAGAACGGTCCAGAATGCGATCGTGTTCATAAACCAATTGCTGGGGGAACTACTAGTCAACGTCCAAGCGTAGGAGCCGAAAATCATTGCGGAGTCACCTCGGTTTATTGATTTTCACGGAAAGACGGATTCCGCCCACCCATGTTCCAAATTACAGCTGTAAAAAATAGCCTATATCCCGAATTATAGCGCATTTCTAGATTTATTTCGATAATCGCGTTAGAATAAGGGATAATTCAGAAAAAGGGGGATTAATGATGCTTAAAATCGGCTCCCATGTGTCCTTTTCGGACAAGGGATTATTGAGTGCAACGAAGGAAGCGTCCTCGTACGGTTCCAGTTCGTTTATGATATATACGGGTGCACCGCAAAATACCCGCCGCAAGCCTATTGAGTCCATGTTTATTGAGGAAGGCAAGCTTGCGATGCAAGAGGGCGGAATGGAAGATATCGTTGTCCATGCGCCATACATTATTAACCTAGGATCATACAAAGAAAACACGTATGAGCTAGCCGTAAGTTTCCTTCAGGAAGAGATTCGTCGCACACATGCGATTGGTGTCAAAAATATCGTGCTGCATCCCGGCGCATTTACGGATAAGGATGCTCACTACGGCATCGGACGTATTGCTGAAGGCTTGAATGAAGTGCTGCACGGAGTGAAGGAGACGGATGTGAATATCGCTCTGGAAACGATGGCTGGTAAAGGAACTGAAATGGGCCGCAGTTTTGAAGAAATTGCTCAGATCATGGAGAAGGTCACACACAATGAACGCCTTACTGTGTGTATGGATACATGTCACATTCACGATGCGGGTTATGATATCGTGAACGACTTGGACGGTGTTCTTGAACAATTTGATCGTACGGTAGGGCTTGACCGCATTGCCGTAATGCATATTAATGATAGTAAGAACCCTGTGGGTGCGCACAAGGACCGTCATACACCGATTGGATCCGGCTGGATTGGTTTTGAGGCGATTAACCGTATCGTGCATCACGAGGCTCTTCAAGGGCGTCCGTTTATTTTGGAAACGCCTTGGATTGGTAAAGAAGCCAAAACTCAGCGTCCTATGTATGAAGCAGAGATTGCATTGCTTCGCGGGGATGTTGCTGGTCGATTTGGTCCTGAGTTCCTGACAGAAGTGGAACAATTGCATCATTTCTTCAAAGGAAAAGAGATTGAGTCCCGTTCATATGTTCTGGATATCTGGACGTTGCTCAAGAATGATGCCAAAGCGAAGAAAGCCGATCCACGTGAGCCGTTGGAACGTCTGTATGACCTCGTGGCTGAAGCCGCATTGTTCCCGCATTTGAATGAAGAACAACTGAATCATCGTTTGATCGCCTGGCTTGCAGGCAAAGAAATTTTTGTCACGGCCTAGTTGAAGGAGGAAAAATAACCCGATGGAGATTCACGCTAAACAAGTACGTCCTGATGTTAAAAACCGCGCCGATCGGGCGCGGATGCTCATTTCCTGTCCGGATGGACCGGGAATTGTTGCCGCAGTATCCCATTTCTTGCACCAGCATGGTGCAAACATTGTACAGTCGGACCAATACACAATGGACCCGGCTGGCGGCATGTTTTTTATGCGGATTGAGTTCGATCTTCCACAATTATCGTTGAACCTGCCTAAGCTGGAAGCTGATTTCGAAGAAGTGGCAAACCGTTTCAAAATGGATTGGAGTCTTTCTGCGGTTAGCCGCAAGAAGAAACTTGCTATCTTTGTATCCAAGGAGGATCACTGTCTGGTTGAGCTGTTGTGGCAATGGCAGGCTGGCGATCTGGATGCAGACATCGCGCTTGTTGTGAGCAATCATCTGGATATGAAGGATTATGTAGAATCATTTGGCATTCCTTATCATCATATTCCGGTTACAGCGGATACGAAGAAGGAAGCGGAACAACGTCAGTTGGACGTCATCGGTAATGATATCGACGTGATTATTCTTGCGCGCTACATGCAGATCATTTCTCCGATGTTCATTGAGCATTACCGCAATCGTATTATTAACATTCATCACTCGTTTCTGCCTGCCTTTGTTGGCGGTAAACCGTATGCCCAAGCGTACAACCGAGGTGTCAAAATTATCGGTGCGACGGCTCACTATGTTACGGAAGAGCTGGATGGCGGACCAATCATTGAGCAGGACGTTCAGCGTGTAAGCCATGGGGATGATGTAACTGAGTTAAAACGCATTGGACGTACCATTGAGCGTGTAGTTCTTGCTCGTGCTGTGAAATGGCATGTTGAAGATCGTGTACTGGTTCATGAAAATAAAACCGTTGTGTTTTAAGCTAATGCTTTAATACTGCGCAAGGTTGATTCGGAAAGATATAGTTCAGTTCTAATCCGAAAAAAGAGAAGGCGATTCCCTATTCATGTCTGAACGGGGGATCGCCTTTTTGGTCTTGCTTCTGGCTATGCTTCCACAGATGACCGCATACCCCAACGACCACGCCAAATAACAGATGCCCTGCCAGCCAGTAAAGTATCGCATTTATATCATATAGATCAGGCACACGGCTCGACAGCTGGGAGAGCGGGATATACAGCAGGGAAGAGAAAATGCCGATCAGGACTCCCTTTGCTATCGGATGACCTGCACGCTGAATCCACCATATGTAGAAGATACCAATGATTATGGAAACGATAAGATGCAGCCCAAATTCGATGTATTCAGGTAGTGTAGGCGGAAGCCATGGAACAAAATCAATGTTCAGCAGCAAGGTATAGACTTTTTCACCAGTGTAAGTCTGAATAGCCTTTAAAAAGAACCCGAGCACCAGTCCGGACGTAAGACCTGTTAAAATTCCGGCTTTCCAGGGTAATATGTGCTTTAGCGAATTTGGTGACTTAGCCAAATGTTCCGGCATATGCGAGTCCTCCTTTCCATAAGAAGTACAGCCTAATGTGCACAAAAGTCCGATTTTTGCAATCATGATCAAGGACCATTATATGCAAAATCAACTTCGATATCTAAAAAGAGTATGGTTTTCCGCTTAAAGGTTATACTTCATCCGATGGATTTGCGATGCTGGCTGAGCTAGAAGATATGCTGAAATGCTCAGTAGGACACTCTTTTTACGCAACTGGAAGCAAATTCCTCGTCATAAACAGCCGAATTTTCCCGATCTTCTAAAAGAAGGTTATGGAAAACCTTCACGCCAAGTGATACAATACAAAAGTGAATAAGTCAAAATGAAACACTCAAGCGGATTCACTTATTGTGAAATTCGGTTTGCTTGTATGATGAGAGGGATTCGCTTGCGCAACCCGACTTATCTAAAGACATGAGGAGGACAAACCATGACTGACAAGAACGAAGCGATTCAAAAGGAAGAGAACAACACCATCGACAATTTGTCGATCACTACCGTACGTACACTGGCGATTGATGCAATCGAGAAGGCAAATTCCGGACACCCGGGAATGCCTATGGGCTCCGCTCCAATGGGGTACCAACTTTTTGCAAAAACGATGACACATAACCCGGACCACCCAACTTGGGTTAACCGGGACCGTTTTGTTCTGTCCGCAGGACATGGCTCCATGTTGCTGTACAGCTTGCTTCACCTGAGCGGGTATGACCTGCCTATGGAACAATTGAAACAGTTCCGCCAATGGGGAAGCAAAACGCCGGGTCACCCGGAATTCGGACATACTGCAGGCGTTGACGCAACAACTGGACCACTGGGCCAAGGTATTGCAATGGCTGTAGGTATGGCTATGGCTGAAGCTCAACTGAGCGCAACATATAATAAAGACAAATTCAACGTAATCGACCACCACACTTATGCAATCTGTGGTGACGGTGACTTGATGGAAGGCGTTTCCCATGAATCAGCTTCCCTGGCTGGACGTTTGCACCTGGGCAAATTGATCATGTTGTTCGACTCCAATGACATCACTTTGGATGGTAAATTGAACCTGTCTTCTTCTGAAAGCATTGCGAAGCGTTTTGAAGCTTACGGCTGGCAAGTGCTGCGTGTTGAAGATGGTAACGATCTGCCTGCAATCCAAAAAGCAATTGAGGAAGGTCAAGCAGATACGCTTCGTCCTACACTGATTGAAGTTAAAACTGTAATTGGTTACGGTAGCCCGAACAAACAAGGTAAAGGCGGCCACGGCGGTACTCACGGATCTCCACTGGGTTCAGACGAAGCCAAATTGACTAAAGAGTTTTACAAATGGGTTTACGAGGAAGATTTCCACGTTCCAACTGAAGTTCGCGAACACTTTGCACAAGTGAAAGATCGTGGTATCTCTGCAAACAAAGCATGGGACGAGAAGTTTGCTGAGTACAAAAAAGCATTCCCTGAGCTGGCAGCTCAATTCGAAACGGCAATCAATGGCGACCTTCCAGAAGGTTGGGATCGCGATCTGCCTAAATATGCAGCAACAGACAAAGCTGTATCCACTCGTGTAGCATCCGGTAATGCCCTGAACGGTTTGGCTCATAACGTGCCGCAACTGACAGGTGGATCTGCTGACCTTGAGAGCTCCACAATGACTCACCTGAACAATCTGGAGAACTTCTCACCTGAAGATTACTCCGGTCGCAACATCTACTTCGGTATCCGTGAATTCGGTATGGCTGGAGCAATGAACGGTATGGCACTGCACAGTGGTGTGAAAGTATTCGGAGGTACATTCTTCGTATTTACAGACTACTTGCGTCCAGCTGTTCGTCTGGCTGCCCTGATGGGTCTGCCTGTAACGTACGTACTGACTCACGACAGTATCGCTGTTGGTGAAGACGGTCCTACTCACGAACCAATCGAGCAATTGGCATCCCTGCGTATCATTCCTAACCTGACAGTTATTCGTCCGGCTGACGGTAATGAAACTTCTGCAGCATGGGCTTATGCGCTTGAGAACAAGAGCAACCCGGTTGCACTCGTACTCACTCGTCAAAACCTGCCGATTCTGGAAGGTACCGTTGAAGGTTCCCGTGAAAACGTGAAACGTGGTGCGTATGTTGTCTCTGATGCAAAAGAAGGCAAAGCTGTTGCCCAAATCATCGCTACAGGTTCCGAAGTGCAACTGGCTGTCAAAGCCCAAGCAGCACTTGCTGAACAAGGCATCCAAGTTCGTGTAATCAGCATGCCGAGCTGGGATCTGTTCGAGAAACAGGACAAAGCGTACAAAGAATCCGTCCTGCTTCCAGATGTTAAAGCTCGTCTGGCGATTGAAATGGCTCACCCAATGGGTTGGGAAAAATATGTCGGCGACCAAGGCGACATTCTCGGAATCAACACATTTGGTGCATCCGCGCCTGGCGACCGTGTTATCCAAGAGTATGGCTTCACTGTGGAAAACGTGGTTAGTCGCGTAAAAGCATTGCTGTAATTGCTTGAAAAATGCTGCAGGAGGGACAGTTAATTTCTGTCCTGCCGGGCAGCAAGTGAATTCCGGCAGAGAATGGGTGAACAACCACCCTGATCTGTTTTGCCTTTTGTTTTTATTAACTTCAGGGGGAGCGGGTACGCATGTCACAGTTTGATCAAGTCAGTGTAGTGAAAGAGGCCAACATTTATTATGAGGGCCAGGTAACGAGCAGAACAGTTATTTTGGGGGATGGCAGCAAGGTGACTCTGGGTATTATGCTTCCAGGCAGTTATGAGTTCGGTACAGATTCCCGTGAAATTATGGAGATTCTGTCCGGCGATCTGAGAGTATTACTTCCCGGAGAAAAAGATTGGCAAGAGATTCAAGGTCAAGCTACGTTCCACGTGCCTGCCGAATCCAAATTTAAACTGGAGATACGCAGCGTTACCGACTACTGCTGTTCGTACCCGGCGGAATAATACAAGAAGGGTAACCAGAACCGCGACACGCGGATTCGGTTAACCCTTTTTGCTTCTTAAACTCTAACGACAAAGTTCGTGCTGCAAGCTTGTCAGCCCTGTGGATTTGAAGTATCCTTAGGCTAAGTTGTTTAGAATGGAAAACGGAAAAAAATACGCTACCGATATCAGGAGGTTTTATAGATCATGGCAAAAAAAGTGAAGTTTGACTACAGCACTGCCCTGCAATTCGTCAATCAGCATGAAGTGGACTATTTCGCTGAACCGATTCGTTTGGCTCACGAGCAGCTCCACAACGGAACGGGAACCGGATCGGATTATCTGGGCTGGATCGACCTGCCTACCGCTTATGACAAAGAAGAGTTCTCCCGTATTCAAAAAGCGGCTGCTAAAATCCAAAGCGATTCTGAAGTACTGATCGTTATCGGTATTGGTGGATCATACCTTGGTGCACGTGCAGCGATTGAGATGCTTACGCACTCATTCTACAACAATCTGCCTAAAGACAAACGCAAAACGCCTGAAATCTACTTTGCAGGAAACAACATTAGCTCCACGTATGTTACTCATTTGCTGGATCTGGTTGAAGGCAAAGACTTCTCCGTTAACGTGATCTCCAAATCCGGTACAACAACGGAGCCAGCGATTGCTTTCCGTATCTTCCGTGCAGCACTGGAGAAAAAATACGGTAAAGAAGAAGCTCGCAAACGTATCTATGCTACAACAGATAAAGAGCGCGGCGCACTGAAAAAACTGGCGAATGAAGAAGGTTATGAATCCTTCATTATCCCGGATGATGTAGGTGGACGCTACTCCGTTCTGACGGCTGTAGGTTTGCTGCCAATCGCAGCAGCTGGCATCAGCATCGAAGAAATGATGCAAGGTGCGGCTGACGCTTCCAAAGAATACAGCAACCCGAACGTAGCTGAGAACGAAGCTTATCAATATGCAGCTGTTCGTAACGCACTGTATCGCAAAGGTAAAGGAACAGAAATCCTCGTGAACTACGAGCCATCCTTGCACTTTGTATCCGAATGGTGGAAACAGCTTTACGGAGAGAGTGAAGGTAAAGACTATAAAGGGATTTATCCTGCATCCGTTGATTTCTCGACTGACTTGCACTCCATGGGTCAATTCATTCAAGAGGGTAGCCGGAACATCTTCGAAACAGTGATTCAGGTTGCTGAAGTATCGGAGCATATTTCGATCGAAGCGGATCCAGATGATCTGGATGGTCTGAATTTCCTTGAAGGTAAAACGATGGACTTTGTTAACAAAAAAGCGTTCCAAGGAACACTGCTTGCACACACAGATGGTCAAGTACCAAACTTGATTGTGAACATTCCAGATATGTCTCCATATTCTTTCGGATATCTGGTATACTTCTTTGAAAAAGCATGCGGCATTAGTGGTTACCTACTGGGAGTCAATCCATTTGACCAACCAGGCGTGGAAGCTTACAAGAAAAATATGTTCGCTTTGCTGGGCAAACCAGGCTTTGAAGAAGAGAAAGCAGCGCTTGAAGCGAGACTTTCCGAATAATTCATCGGTCTGCTCATATAGTTAAATAAGGTAATGTAATTACATTCGGGGAGTCATTGTGAAGCAATGGTTTCCCGGATGTTAAACCAAGGCAGTTCGTCCGCGTGCGCGCGGGGAACTGCTTTCTTGTAAAATGGATCAAATTGGTGGAAAGTTGGATAGGGATGATTGAACGTTATCGCACGGTTCGAGGACCGGGCAATCTGGAAATTGTAATCAAAAAGTCGCGATTTATCGGTCATATTATGCCGGTCACGACAGAAGAAGAAGCCAACGCTTTTATTGATGAAATCAAGAAAAAACATTGGAATGCTACTCATAACTGCTCCGCATACATGATTGGTGAGCGGGATGAGATCCAGAAGCAATCCGATGATGGTGAACCAAGCGGAACCGCTGGAAAACCGATTCTTGAAGTCATCAAAAATCAGCAATTGAAAAATGTGGCTATCGTTGTTACACGTTACTTTGGGGGAATTATGCTTGGAGCCGGTGGGTTAATTCGTGCTTATACGGATGGAGCAGTTGCAGCCATAGAAGCCGGGGAAGCGATTACCAAAGTACTCCATCGTGAAGTGTTTGTTGAACTGGATTATACATGGCTGGGCAAAGTGGAAAATGAATTAAGGAGCCGGGAAGTCCGTACAGGTGAAACTGGGTTCACCGATAAGGTTACGTTGACTTGTCTTCCGCCGGATAGTGAAACCGAGGCATTTGTGGCCTGGATCACAGATTTGACGCAAGGGCAATCCCGGATCACGGAGGGACAGCGGCTTTATTTTATTGAAGGGGAATAAAATATATGGCTAGAAGAGCAGTCGAACAGGAGTTGTCGAGGGAGCGGATACTGGAGGCGGCGAGGCATCTTTTTATTACCAAAGGATACCGTGCCATTTCGATGCGAAGCATCGGCCAGCATCTGGGCTATAGTCATGGGTCGCTGTATTATCATTTTAAGGAAAAGGCAGAGCTGTTTTATGCCATCGTGGTTGAAGATTTCAATCATCTGGGGCATTTGCTGCTGCAAGCCATGGTCAGGCCAGTCATGGGCGGCGTGAGCAAGGTGGAGCATATCATGATGGAGTTTATTCGTTTTGGTTTGGAGAATCCGTATCAGTACGAGATCATGTTCATGATTCGGGATGAGGAATTGCTATCGTATTGTCGTACGGAGCAAGGAAGATGCTTTGAATTGTTTGCCTCTATTATTCGGCAATACATGAATGAAGAGGGCTGTACGGAAGAGGATATTCAATGTGTACCACGTACGCTGTTTTTGTCCATGCACGGATTCATATCGTATTATATTCAGGACCGTTTAACCTTTGCAGAGATTGAATCGGCTGCGTTATCTCATGTCAAAGTACTCTGCCGTAATCTCCAACACCAGCCTGGCGTCCAATAAGGCGCTTTTGTCGCACTCCACACTTCAGGGCGGTGAATTGTCATAACATTAATTCTTTATAACGTTGTCTCGCGAAAGTTTTGGCGCGAAGAAGACCATGACAGGCGGGTTACATCCCTAAAAGAGGGTGGACCGCCTGTTTGTTTTTTATTTCCATTGATGGCGAATCATTAGAAATGAGGTGAAATGGAGCTAACCTTCCATGATTTTAAGGAAATATTCCCGCTGACGAGGACCATCAAATTCACAAAAATAGATGCCTTGCCATCTGCCAAGCAGTAATCTGCCCTCATGTATAATCACTGTTTGTGATGGTCCGGTTGTGATCGATTTCAAGTGAGAAGCCGTATTTCCTTCAGCATGCCGATATTCGGGATGTTTCCAAGGATACACTTCGTTCAGACGAAGCAGTACATCATGTTTGACATCAGGGTCTGCATTTTCATTAATTGCAATACCTGCTGTCGTATGTGGACAATAAATCAATACAGTCCCATTCTGCACACCGCTGTCACGGACAACCTGCTCTACTTCCCGCGTAATATCCTTCATCTCATCTCGTCGGGATGTCGATAAATTCTTCGTATATAACATATTACTCCACTCCTTTGCTCCACATTTTGTCCTCTAGATTGTACCTTAACCACAACATACCAAACAAATCTCGTATTACGATGTTATAACAATTACACGATAACGGAGAGGGCAGAAATAACCTGAAGAAGCGAAGCGTTCGCCTTTATCGACGGATTTCTCCCTTTAGAAAAGGGAATCAAAGAAATCTGGGGATAACAGCGATCGGAAGGTTGTTCTGACCGCGTAGTGGCGAGTGTAATTTTTATAAAATCCATCTCATAAGTACGCCGATTTTATTCAATAAAAGCATTGACGATTAGCACTGCAAACTGGTAAAGTATCAGATAAGCAAAAACCAAGTAGACTAATGGGAATAATATTAAAGTAATATAATCCAACTTAGGAAAATGATTGTACGAAAGCAGGAAGACTGCCGACCGGACATAGAACCGGAGGCTGGGAGGGAATGCAGCAATGAATACCGTTCTTCGTCACAAGGGATGGACTTGGGGATTCCGCAGTACCGTATTGTTATATTTTATCGTACTCATTGTACTTCCAATCATCGGTGTGTACGTCAATTCCTTCTCTGAAGGATGGAGCAACTTTATCCAAAGCATTATGGATCCAATTGCTTGGAAAGCTGTGCTGTTAACGATCCGGCTGGCTGTTATAGCTACGGTGATTAACGTCATTTTGGGAACCATGATTGCCTGGGTGCTGACACGTTATCGCTTTTTTGGGAGGTCGTTCCTTAACAGTCTGGTAGATCTTCCTTTTGCTCTTCCAACAGCTGTTGGTGGCCTGATGATTATGCTTCTCCTGGGTCCGATCAGTGCCATAGGCAAACTAGCGGAATCTATGGGGTTTGAAATTGTGTTTCACCAGCCGGCGATTGTGATCGCGATGACATTTGTAACGTTTCCTTTTGTCATCCGTGCGGTGCAGCCTTTGCTCGAGGAGATCGATTCCTCGGAGGAAGAGGCATCCTACACGATGGGAGCATCGAAGGCGCGCACATTCAGGCAGGTCATTCTTCCTTCCATGGCTCCGGGCATGATTAGTGGGGGAATGCTCGCATTCTCCAGAGCACTGGCCGAATTCGGGGCTGTTGTGCTGGTGGCAGGCAATATTCCGGGAAGAACATTGACGGCTTCCGTATTTATTTACGGCGAGATCGAAAGTGACAATCCAACCGGTGCCGCGGCCGTGTCCGTACTGCTCTTAACACTCTCCTTCCTGATCCTCTGGCTCATTAATCTGGTGCAGATGCGGGGGAGAAGACGATGAGGCGACTATTAATCGGACTGACGTTTGTGGTGTTCATTGTACTGCTGATCATCCCGCTTGGACGTATTTTTATTGGTGCATTTGAAGACGGGGCAGGAGGATTCCTGGATGGGCTGTTGCGTCCTGAGGCGCTGCATGCCTTGATGATGACAGGACTTGTTGTACTTGTCGTCACACTGTTAAATACATTGTTTGGCGTTATGATGGCCATCTATCTTGTTCGCGCCGGATGGCTGAGTGACCGGGTGAAAGGGCTGCTGAACAGCATTGTGGATCTGCCCTATGCCGTATCGCCAGTCATTGGTGGATTGATGATTGTACTACTGCTGGGTCCCAACAGCATTATGGGCGCTTTTTTTGAAGGAATCGGATTTAATGTGGTCTATGCCTTCCCGGGTATGGTCATTGCAACGTTGTTTGTCACTTTTCCACTGATGGTTCGAGAGGTGATGCCTGTCTTGCAGGAGCTTGGATCTCAGCAGGAAGAGGCTGCGTCAACGCTTGGTGCATACGGCTGGAGAACGTTCTGGAGTGTTACCTGGCCTTCCATCCGCTGGGCGGTTGTGTACGGTCTTGTGTTGACGGTTGCCCGCTCGCTTGGGGAATTCGGTGCAGTGCTGGTTGTATCGGGTAACATTATGAACAAAACGCAGACGGCAACAACGCTTGTATATCAGGATGTAGAGAATTTTAACGTAGCTGCCGCAAATGGTGTGGCATTGGTACTGGTTACTTTTTCTGTCGGGCTGCTGCTTATGATGGAATGGGCCAAGAAGCGAAAGGAAGTGCATTGAGATGCATGTGGAAGTCCGTGATCTGAACAAACATTTCGGTGATTTTCATGCGGTAAAAGATGTCTCGTTCGATATTGCCAAAGGCCATCTTATCGGTTTGCTGGGACCCAGCGGAGGTGGGAAAACATCCATTCTGCGTATGCTGGCGGGTCTCGAGAATCCGGGTTCCGGAGAGATTCGTTTTCACGGAAAGGTCGTAAATCATCTGCCTCCGCAGGAGCGAGGAATCGGATTTGTATTTCAGAACTATGCTTTGTTCAAACATATGACGGTATTTGATAATATCGCCTTTGGACTCAAGGTCAAAAAGGCTCCCAAAGCCCAGATCCGTGATCGGGTCATGGAGCTGGTTGAATTGACAGGGCTGAAAGGTTTCGAACAGCGTTATCCACATCAATTGTCTGGTGGACAGCGGCAGCGTGTCGCTTTTGCCAGAGCATTGGCCCCTGAGCCGCAGCTGCTGCTGCTGGATGAACCGTTCGCCGCCATTGATGCCAAAATCCGTCAGGAATTGCGTTCATGGTTGAGAGAGCTGATTGAGCGGGTAGGCATCACTTCGATTTTTGTAACCCATGACCAGGATGAAGCGATTGAAGTTGCCGACGAAATCATGATTATCAGCCAAGGGCGCTTAGAGCAGAAGGGTACGCCATGGGATATTTACAAAAATCCAGAGACGCCTTTTGTTGCCACATTTATAGGGGAATCTACCGTTGTGGAAGACGCTTCACAGCTTAAGGGCTTCGAACATGTGGTGGAAGGAGAGCGCACACGTGCACTGATCCGGCCTGAGTATATCGAGATCGGTTTGAAGAACGAGTTTAGCATGCTATCCGCTACTGAAAAAGGTATCGTCAAACACCTTCATTTCCGTGGAAGTGAATGGATGGTGGAAGTGGAAGTTGAGGGCCATAAACTCATTACGTATCGTTCACTGGAGAAAACAACGCTGCAAGTCGGCCAACAGATTCGTGTGCTCGTGCATCGGGCATATCTGTTCAATGATACCCATAGCTGGGTTGTTGAGAACCGATTGAAGGAAGATCCAATGCCGGTCATCATCTAATTGAAGATCACTTGGTTCAGAATTGTTCTAGAAATTTGGAGAGAGGTGCTGCCCATGCAGACGATGAAGAAGAAAATCAACCCTTTATACGTTGTCCTCATGCTTCTGCTCGTCTGCATGACCGTTGGATGTAGCAAGCAGGAGGATGCAAGCGGACAGAGCGGAACCTCGACAAACGACCAATCCAATACATTGGTTATCGGTGCTTACAGTGTAGCCAAAGACGCCGTCGGAGAGTTATTGCCCAAGTTCCAGGCCGAATGGAAAGCCAAGACTGGACAGACGGTTCACTTCCAAGAATCCTATGAGGCCTCAGGGACACAAGCCAGAGCCATTGTTGGTGGATTCGAAGCTGATGTTGCGCTTCTGGCGATGGAAAGTGATATCGATAAGCTGGTCAAAGCTGATCTGGTCAGCTCCAACTGGAAACAGGCACCGAATGATAGCATGATCACCCGCTCGATCGTTGTTCTGGGGACAAGAGCAGGCAACCCGCTGGGTATTCGCGATTTTGAAGATTTGACCAAGCCGGGGGTTAAGGTGCTGTATCCTAATCCCAAGACGTCGGGCGGAGCACAGTGGGACATCAATGCCATCTATGGTGCAGGATTGAAGTTATCTGAGGAGGAGCAAGGGAAGAAAGATCCTGCCGTGGCCAAAGCCTTTTTGGAGAAAGTACATGAGAATGTCGAGTCACTGGATAAGAGCGGTCGATCCTCCATGGCGGCTTTCGAATATGGCGTGGGTGACGTTATCGTCACGTATGAAAATGAATTGCTTGCCCGGATTGCCAAGGGTGTAAATTATGACATCGTGGTTCCCAAAAACACAATCCTGATTGAGAATCCAGCAGTTGTTGTAGACAAATATGCGGATAAGCATGGCAATCGTGAATTGGCGGAGGCTTTTGTAGCCTATCTAAGTACGCCGGAAGCACAGCGTATTTTTGCCAAGCACGGTTTCCGTTCGGTAGACCCGGATGTGTTTGCAGAGACGAAGTCCTCGTTCCCAACGCCTGAAGGTCTGTTCGATATTAACTATCTCGGCGGATGGGACAAAGTACGCAGTACACTGTATTCCAAACGAGGTGTATGGTACCAGGTGTTGGCCGGGTTGTAAACCCGTACGAGCATCATCCTGTTATTGAATTTCAGATGATTAATTGTTATTCAAACCTTCATTTCACGATACAACGTGAGCTGGAGGTTTTTTGCATTGCTAGACAATAATGTTATTTCATTTAAACCCGATAGGTTAAGTTGGAAAAAATCGTTGCAATTTGTCGAATCCTTGCCTATACTATCTAACAGAACGTTAAATTACAGCGAGGGGAAATATCATAATGAAATCGAAAAAAATGTGGCTGTCATTGATGCTGGTTCTGGTTGTAGCAATCATGAGTGCATGCGGAAGCAGCGGTGACGGAACAAGTTCTTCGTCTAATACCGCAGAAAATACAGCGACAACGGATGATGGGCAACCGAAAGACGGTGGAAGCATCATTATTGCTGTTCAGGATGATCCTAAAGTGATGAATCCAATCTATGCGGGTGACCGTGTAACGTTGACGATTGATCAATCTTTATATGCTCCACTGTTCAATGTGAATGATGGCAAAAAAACGTATGTGCTCGCAGACAGCGACAGCTTCTCTGATGATCACCTGACGTATACATTGAAGCTGAAAGACGGTCTGAAATGGCATGACGGACAGCCTCTGACAGCGGATGATATTGTGTTCACAATGGATAGCATCCTTGATGAGAAACAGCACAGTTCTTCCCGTAGTCAGTATGTTTTTGATGGCAAACCGGTTAAAGTAACTAAGGTCGATGACCTGACGGTGGAATTCAAATTGCCGGAAGTATCTGCTGCTTTTGAAGGAGCATTGGTTTCTTTCTCTCCAATCCCTAAACACATTTTCGAAGGCGAAGCCGATATTGAGAAAAGCGACAAAAACAACAACCCGATTGGTTCCGGTCCGTTCAAGTTCAAGGAATACCGTCCGGGCGAATACGTAACACTGGAACGTTTTGATGACTACTTTGCAGGCAAAGCTCATCTGGATAGCGTGACGTATCGTGTAGCGAAAGATCCAAACGCAGCGAACCTGGCTTTGCAAAACGGCGAGATTCAAATGCGTATGGTCGACACACAGGATTACAACAAATTGAACGACACAGGCAAATTCAACATGCTGACTTACCCGGAAGGCCGCTTGCAATACATGGTGTTCAACCTGAACGTGCCTTCGATGCAAAAGAAAGAAGTTCGTCAAGCCATCGCTTATGCTTTGGATAAAAACGAACTGATCACCGCTTCATATTCCTCAGCTGATTTTGCTGAACCGGCTCCGTCGATTCTGACACCGGACACTCTGTACCAAACGGATGATGTTGAGAAATACGACTACAACGTGGAAAAAGCAAAACAATTGCTGGCTGATGCAGGCGTTAGCAACCTGAAATTGCGTCTTGCTTACACAAATACGAACAAACCACAAACAAGCCAAGCGCTGTACATTCAGCAAAAGCTGAAAGACGTGGGCATTGAAGTGGAATTGCTGCCGATGGATGGAACGGCTTATGGTAACCGTACATTGGACATGAACAATACAGACTTTGAATTGTCCTTTGGTGGATACATCATGGGTTATGAACCAGATGCTTATAAATCTCTCTTCCTGAGCGATGCGGCATATAACTACTCCCATTACAAAAATGCCGATTTCGACAAGCTGTGGAATGAAGCAGCCGTTCAAATTGACGAAACGAAACGTGGCGATTTGTACAAACAAATCCAACAAACTGTAGCAAACGAAATGACTGTATACCCTATCGCCTACACGAAAGCTGTAGTGGCGGTGGATAACACATACGGCGGCGTTGAAGATGCAAATCCAAAACCAGTCGTTATGCTTGAAGATCTGTCCAAAATTTATAAAAAATAATCATATAGAATGAACGTATTGTTTGAACCTTCGAGATTCACAAAGAACGTAGAGAACAGAAATAACCTGAAGAAGCAAAGCGTTCGCCTTTATCCCCAGATTTCCCCTTTTTATAAAGGAATCAAAGAAATCTGGGGGTAACAGCGATCGGAAGGTTGTTCTGTCATCGGAGTGGCCGATGTGAATCCTTGGTTCAATCCACATGCGTTAATTCTATATAACAAGCCAATAACGCCGGCCGCGAGGCCGGCGTTGATTCGGAGGTGCCCATGTGAACAACTATATTGTCCGAAGGATCGCACAAGCGATCCCTCTTCTTTTTGTAATCTCCATCGTATCGTTCACCTTGATCAAGCTGGCGCCGGGCGATCCGGTGCTTTCCTTTGTTACCCCGAATATGGGGGCAGAAGATGTGGAGCGTATTCGGCAAAACCTCGGTCTTGATCAACCGATGTACGTGCAATATGTCGTATGGCTCAAAAATGTACTGTCTGGTGACCTTGGTTATTCACTGGTGAACCATCGCCCGGTTGCCGAAATGATTATTGAACGTTTGCCCGCTACGTTTGGATTAATGGGGGCATCGCTATTATTGTCTTTGTTGATCTCCATTCCGCTGAGCATGATTGCGGGTTCGCGTCAGAACAGTCTGTTTGACCGTGGACTCAGCTTAATCTCGTATATCGGGATATCGATTCCTAGCTTCTGGTTCGGTATGATGCTGATCTATTTCTTTGCAGTAGAGCTGCACTGGTTACCAAGCATGGGTATGCGAACGGTAGGTATGGACTCCGCTTGGGATATAATCAAACACGGCATTTTACCATGTACCGTATTGACCTTCATGAACGTGTCCGTGTACATGCGGTATATTCGATCGAATACAATCAGTCAACTGGAAGAGGACTATGTTCAAATCCAGTATGCCTACGGCGCAACCAAAGGAACGGTACTGCTTCGTCATGTGCTCAAAAATGTACTGCTGCCTGTAATCACCATTCTCGGTATGTCTTTGCCAGAGCTGATTGCGGGAGCGTTTATTACGGAGTCCGTTTTCTCATGGCCGGGAATGGGATCTCTCGGGATTTCGGCCGTTCACGGTTTGGATTATCCGATTATTATGGGCATTACGATGATGTCCTCTGTGCTGCTGGTCGTCGGAAACCTGGTAGCTGATATCTTATATGGCGTGGTAGATCCACGAATCAAGACAACGGGGTGAGACAAAAATGAATTCAATGCGCTGGCGTAATTTACGGACGCAGTTCCGACAGCAGAAACTGGGCCTTGCGGCTGTCATCATATTGGGCATCTTTGTGCTCGCATCCCTGTTTGCGTTTCTGTCCCCACATGATCCTAATGAAATTGTAGTGATGGAGCGACTTCAACAGCCTAGTGCAGATCACTGGTTTGGTACGGACGATTACGGACGGGATTATTTGGCTCGGGCGTTGTACGGAGGACGAGTGTCTCTCGCCGTAGGTTTTCTGTCGATGGCAATTGCCGTTATTATGGGAACACTTGTAGGTACAGTTAGTGGTTATTTTGGCGGCTGGGTAGATAATACGTTGATGCGTATTGTTGACGTACTCATGTCGATTCCATCCTTCTTCCTGATGCTGATCCTGAACGCATATCTGAAGCCGGGGATCGGCACAATTATTGTCATTATCGGGGTTCTGAGCTGGATGAATATTGCCCGGATTGTCAGGGCTGAGGCGATGTCGGTCAAGCAGCGTGAATACGTGCTGTATGCACGTGTATCGGGTCAAAAGCCTGGCCGGATCATCATGAAGCACATTATTCCCAACATTATTCCAACCATTATTGTCGCAGCAACCATTAACATCGCGAGTGCGATTCTGATGGAATCGTCACTAAGCTTCCTCGGACTGGGTGTTAAACAACCGAACTCTTCTTGGGGCAGCATGTTGAATGATGCACAGGGATTTATTAGTGAAGCGCCGTATATGGCGATCTTCCCGGGATTGTTTATTTTGCTGACGGTGCTGTCGTTTAACTTCCTGGGGGATGTGTTCCGCGTAGCCTTCGAGCCCAAAGCGAACAAGCGATAAATAATTGAAGTTGAGTTGATCACGTAGTGTTCCAGTGTGAAATTAATCCTTTTAACTTATATAGTCGACAACCCATATCATGTAAACAACGGGGTGAATACAATGACAGATTTATTATCGGTCAAACAACTGAAAACGTCCTTTGCAACCCGTGAAGGTGAGGTACAGTCCGTCCGGGGTGTGAGTTTTACGTTAAAAGAAGGAGAAGTGGTTGGACTGGTCGGCGAGTCCGGCAGTGGCAAAAGTGTAACCGCCCGTTCGCTGATTCGGCTGATCCAGTCGCCGGGCCGGATTACGGATGGTCAGATTCTGTTCCGTGGAGAGGATCTGCTGACCAAGTCGGACAATGAACTGCGCAAAATCCGGGGCAACCGCATCTCGATGATTTTCCAGGACCCGATGACATCACTTAATCCAGTCGTTCGTGTAGGTAAACAGATGACAGAGGTCATTCGTCGTCACCGGAAAATGGACAAGTCGGCTGCACGCAAGGAAGCGATTGAGTTGCTGCGACAAGTGGGCATTCCTTCCCCGGAAGAACGGATTGACCAATACCCACATGAGTTCAGCGGAGGTATGAGACAGCGGGTAATGATCGCCATGGCCCTGTCCTGCAAGCCGGAGTTATTGATCGCGGATGAACCGACGACAGCGCTGGATGTGACCATTCAGGCACAGATTTTGCAGCTGATGCAGGAGCTGAAAGAGTCCACGCAGACGTCCATTCTAATGATTACGCATGACCTTGGTGTCGTTGCTCAGGTCTGTACCCGAGTGATTGTGATGTACGGTGGACTCATTATGGAAGAGGGTCCAGTGGAGCGTATTTTCGCTCATCCGCAGCATCCGTATACTCAAGGATTGCTGCGCTCCATTCCGAAGCACGGCGAGGAGGGTGGACGCCAGCGGCTGGCAACCATTGAAGGTACACCGCCCAATCTGCTTCATCCACCAACTGGATGTCCGTTTATGGAACGTTGCCCACACGCCATGGAAGTATGTAAACAGATGCCTGCGTATACCGAGACTGCACCTGGTCATCGAGCGCTATGCTGGTTGCTGGACGATGAGGGTCGGGAACAACAACAAGTACAAACAGGAGCATCGTCAGAGGAGGTGGAGAAATGAGTACAGGAATCGATCAGCGTGAAGTGCTGCTGGACGTGCGTGGCCTGAAAAAACATTTTCCGGTACGTGGTGCTGGCAAAGGCAAAGACGTCGTGAAAGCCGTGGATAACGTCAGTTTTCATATTCACAAGGGAGAAACGTTCGGACTGGTCGGTGAATCCGGCTGTGGCAAATCAACGACTGGACGCAGCATCGTAAGACTCTACGATGTGACGGACGGAAGCATTATGTTTGGCGGACAGGACGTTGCGAAGATGAATGAACGCCAGTTGAAGCCTTTTCGCAAACGGATGCAGACGATTTTTCAGGACCCCTATTCTTCACTAAATCCGGGTATGAATGTCCTGCAGATTATTAGTGAACCCATGGAAATTCATAATTATGCTTCCAAGGCAGAGATGAAGGGGCGGGCGCTTGACCTGATGAACCGTGTAGGACTGAAGCCAGAGCACGCGGAGCGTTATCCACATGAATTCAGTGGAGGCCAGCGTCAGCGGATTAGCATTGCCCGTGCATTGTCGGTGAACCCGGAGTTCATTTTGTGTGATGAGCCGTTGTCTGCTCTGGATGTGTCCGTACAGGCACAGGTGGTCAATATGCTTGAAGATTTGCAGGCAGAGCTGGGACTGACCTATTTGTTCATTGCCCATGATCTGTCCATGGTACGTCACATCTCGAACCGAATCGGTGTGATGTATCGCGGTAAGCTGGTGGAAGTAGCACCAACAGAAGAACTGTACCGTAATCCGGTTCATCCGTATACCCAGGCATTGCTGGCGGCAATTCCTGTACCTGATCCAACGGTACGGAACGTGATGCCGCCGATCTACAGTGGAGATACTGACCCATCCGCTCGGGGACGGGATGAAGAACCGGAGTGGATGGAAGTTTCACCAGGACACTTTGTATCCGGCTATCGAGACAGGATATAATGGATTAGGAATATCATGGAATAACGATATATAGTGACAGGAAGGTGTGAGTTGGATGAGTGTTGAGTTTAAGTTGTCCCAAAATACAGCCATTCGGCTGGAACAGGCTCGTAGCAAAGGCATGTCGGATGCAGCTTTGTTGGAAGCGATACAAGCCAAAGATGTGGCTGCTTTTGATGCCGTGTCTGAGGAGCACTACAGATATGATGATCTTTTCTCCTATGCGGACGAGCATGGCGAGAATCTGGAAGGTGCGGTTAAAGACGGCTACCGGATTACCTTTAACACTCGTGGTGGTCTGGGCATCTACTTGCAAAAGTCCTTCGGATTACAGCCGGAGAAAGACTTTACTGTGGGTGAAGGCATCGTAACCGGGTTGAAATTAAAACCGGAGCAGGCAGATGTGCTGGCAAAACGCCTTGCATCAAACTGGGTAATTACCGAATCCAAAGATGTACCTGAGGGCCAAGAGCTGACGTTGAAGCTGCGAGCTTTGGTTTAATGAAACAACAGACTGTCCCGTTTGCAGTGAATAACTGCGGCGGGATGGTCTTTTTTTGCAAAAATAGAGGTGGAAGATTACAATTTACATATCATTAATCGGATGGAACATAAATTTAGGATGCATTGCTTCCGGGATAGAGAGGGGACTTTCATAATGAATCAGCTAACATTTCTGGGAACCGGGGATGCGATGGGTGTTCCGCGGGTGTATTGTGATTGTGACGTCTGCACAGAAGCCCGGCTTACGGGGGTCAACCGCCGCAAACGTGCTGCTGTATTGGTCCATAGTGATGGCGAGCACGAACCTTTCATGATTGACTGTGGACCGGACTGGAGATCACAGATGGAAGACCAGGGGATGCGGATGGTGCAGACATTGCTGATCACACATGCGCATTTTGATCATATTGGAGGCTTGCCTGAATGGGCAGATGCGTGTCGCTGGTTGGGAGTAAAAGGGCAGTTGTATGCACCGCGGGAGGTGATCGCGACCATCCAAAGTCAATTTCCATGGCTCGGTCGTCATATGAATTTCCTGGAAACGGATGCGGATATCGAGCTCGGTGGATGGAAGGTGCACTCCTGGAAAGTTTGCCACGGTCATAATGGCTATTCGTATGCGTATCGATTGGAACGTGAAGGATATACCTGGGCGTATTGCTCGGATGCCATTGATCTGAAGGATTTGGAGAAGCAGCCGTTGTATGGGCTCGATCTGCTGGTACTTGGAACGAGCTTTGTTCATGAACTTGCAGAATTCTCCTCTCGCTCGGTGTACGATATGGTTGAGGCGCAGGAGCTGTTGCAGGATTTGAAGCCGGGTCAGACCTATTTTACACATATGTCTCACGACGTGGATATACGCCAGAATTATGATCTGGATCAGGGAATTACGCTGGCACTTACTGGTCTGAAGGTGGAGCTGGGAGAATAGGACAACAATGTTAAAAATAAATTCAGAAGAGCGTATCCTTTGCCGGTGGTTCTTCGTTTACATAGTGTAAGGCAATTACAGCAAGTGAATTGAAGCAAGTTCAATCAGGAACCAACAAAGGGGGGCCCCAAACATGGCCTTTGTGAAGTCCGTGGATTGCAGAATCAACAGACCACATGATGATAAACAGGTTGAACCATATAGCCATTCCGGTGTTCAAACCGGATATACGTTAGAGCAAACGATTGAAGCTGCGCTTCCGAGCCTGCTGGGTTCGTTGTACGCCTACTGCATGTCATTAACTGGTTCAGTCTGGGAGACGGAGGATCTGGTTCAGGATACATGTGTTAAAGCATTATCCTCTTCAGCTACCCGAAGAACGGGAATGACAGAGAACATGAACTGGGAAGCCTATCTCATCCGTGTTGCACGCAACACCTGGATTGACGCCATACGGAAGCGTGAGAACTTGGCAAGCAAATTGGAAAGCATGAAGCCATTTATGCAAGAATTTGAGGAAGAAGAGCGATTTGAGGAAGTCGAGTCCGCTGTTCAAATCCTTGTGGATGAACTGCCACCGTGGCAGCGAGCGATATATATGTTACGTGATCTGATGGGATACACGACGGTAGAGACTGCTGAACTGTTGGACACGACGGAAGGGGCGGTCAAAGCTGCCCTGAGTCGTGCCCGCTCTGCTCTGGCGAAAGTGAGGCACAGCCTGAACGAAACGGATGCTGATCAGACCAATCAATTGGAAGAGTATCAGCAAAATCGGGAGGAACTGCGCAGCTATTTACTGGCGTTCCGCAGTGGTGATACAGCCCGTTTAATTGATTTATGCCTGAGTCAGACCGATGATCCGATGGCTGTGGCGGGAACGATTTTGCAGCAGACTCTGCCGTCTCAATCGATGCAGCCAGTGATGTACAGTTATTCAAGCTCCGGTACGAATTCAATGTCGTATGGGGGAGGATATACGGTCAGCATGGTTGCATAAACCGGGGAGGCAAAATGCATGAACGTGGTACCTTATGTTGTTGAACAGACAGCCCGCGGAGAGCGGAGCTATGATATTTATTCCCGTTTGCTGAAAGATCGGATCATTATGGTATCCGGGGAAATTGAGGATCAGATGGCGAATGCCATCGTAGCCCAATTGTTGTTTCTGACCGCAGAGGACCCGGAGAAGGATATTCAGATGTATATCAACAGTCCTGGTGGTTCCGTGACTGCCGGATTCTCCATCTATGACACGATGCAATTCGTGAAACCTGACATTTCTACGATTTGCACAGGCATGGCGGCTAGCTTTGGTACGATCCTGCTGGTTGGTGGGACAAAAGGGAAACGGCTGGCGTTGCCGAATAGCGAAATTATGATTCACCAGCCGCTTGGCGGAACACGGGGGCAGGCCTCGGATATGTTGATTCATGCCAACCGGATTATCCAGCACCGTCAGCGCCTCAATAAGCTGCTTGCCGATCATACGGGACAGCCGATGGAGCGGATTGAAAAGGATACCGACAGAGATTATTTCCTGACCGCTGCGGAAGCCGTCGAGTATGGTCTTGTGGATAAGGTGATATCCAGTACGTAAGAAAAAAGGTACCATACGTGCCAAGAAACACGACTAAAAAAAGCAAGAAAAATGAACAACAAAGTAGCCCGGGAGGTCATTCGACTTTTCGGGCTACTTTGCTGTCTTGTCTGTATTGGGAAAAAATTGAATGATTATTGACTCAGCCCATGTATAGTGTGTATATTATATATATACACTATACATGGGTTGGATTGAAACCAGTGAGGTGAGAGAACATGAACATACTAATATCAAACGCATCAAGCGATCCCATCTACATGCAGATTCTGACCCAGATTAGACAGAGCATTTTAAGCGGGGAACTGGTTGCAGGGGAGAGTCTCCCCTCCATCCGTCAACTTGCGAAGGACCTGCAGGTCAGTGTAATTACTACCAAACGTGTCTATGAAGAACTGGAGAAAGAGAAACTGATTGATTCTGTCGTAGGCAAAGGCTCCTTTGTTTCCGGGGCCAATCAGGAGTTTATTCGGGAACAGCGGCTGAAACGAATCGAAGATAAAATGCTCGATATCCTTCGTGAGAGCAAGGAACTGGGCATGAGTGTTCAAGATGTAGTTAAGCATTTTACGTTGCTAGTTGAGGAGGAAGAAGCATGATGAACGCAATTGAGTTGCGCAACCTATCCAAAACGTACCCCTTATTCAAGCTGGATCAGATCACTTTGGATGTAAAACAAGGTTATATTACCGGACTTATCGGCCCGAATGGGGCGGGGAAAAGCACACTGATCAACCTGATCACCGGCTTGATTCGTCCGGACTCCGGGAGTATTAAAACATTGGGAAAAGAGATGCCTGCTCAGGAAGTTAACGTTAAAGAACGCATTGGCATTGTTTCAGATGAATGTTTCTATTATGAGCATCTTACGATCCGTGAAATGAAAAACATGATTGCTCCTTTTTATAAGAAATGGGATGAGAAGCAATTTAACAACTATCTGGAGCAATTCGAATTATCTCCCAAAAAGAAGATTGAAGAACTGTCCAAAGGCATGAAAATAAAATTTTCACTGGCTATCGCTTTATCTCACGATGCTGAGCTACTCATCATGGATGAGCCGACATCCGGGCTTGATCCTGTGTTTCGTAGAGAACTGCTTGACCTGCTTGCAGATGTAATACAGGACGAAACCAGATCCATTATTTTTTCCACTCATATTACGACTGATTTGGAGCGTATAGCAGACTATATTGCATTTATCCATAAAGGAAAGCTTGTCTTTAATGAAGCAAAGGATGATGTGCTTGAGAGATATACGATAGTAAAGGGGGACATGAAGCTGCTTGATGCAGACACCCGAAGGAAATTTGTGGGAATTCGTGAGACAGCGGTTGGTTTTGAAGGCTTGGCAGAAAACAAGGCGGAGGCAGAACGATTATTTGGCAATTATGCTCTTTTACATAGACCCTCCCTCGAAGACCTTATCTATTTTACGGCCAAGGGGGAAAAGCATCATGCTTAACTTGCTTCGCAAAGATTATATCGCTTTGAAAAGCTCGCTATGGTCCATCCTTTTTTATTTTGTTGTATTCAGTGTCGCATTTATCCCGACAGTGGAAATGTCGATGTATTTTGTAGGGATCTATACCGCTTTCGGTTCGATTATGCTTGCAACCATGATTGATATCAAAAACCATAATCATAAATTTCTTGTCACGCTCCCGCTTAGCCGCAGAAACATTGTGCAAGCGAAGTATCTGTCTGCCATTCTCTATACGCTTTTTGGAGTTTTCGCTTCGTCAGGCGCTCACTGGCTTGTTAACTTTCTTTTTCCTGAACTGAACAAGCCCGACTTATCGGTGCTGGACATCCTGATTTCGGTTGGAATGGTGCTTGTTTTAATTTCAATCTATATGCCTCTTTTTTACGCCCTTAGTAAAAAGGGAGCGGGAATAATTAATACGGTTTTCATGATCGTTCTTATTATTTTAGCGCAACCTGTTGCCTCGCTCATGAATATGGCAGGCGAGAACGGAATGGCTCGTGCTTCGGTTTATGTTTTTGTTTCAGTTTGCATTCTTCTGTTGTTCATTGCCTCCTATTTTGTAACGGTCCGTCTGTTTGCAAGGAAGGATCTATAGGATGAATGGAGAGGGATTTCAATAAAAAACAATGATCTAACTAACTTTATCAGTCGAGAACAGAAGCAGCCTAAAAAGTCGCCATACGGCGACTTTTTATGTTACAGAAGATTTATAATTTGCGACCTGCTAGACAAGCTATCGTTAATCTGCAAATGCAGATTTTGCAAAAGTATCATCACGTATTTTCAGCCAATGCAATGAGTCTGCTCATGCCTTCCCGGATTTGCTGCTCGTGAGCATAGGAGAAGGAGAGACGCAGTTTGCGACTGGCGTTCGCATCCGATGGATCGAATACCGTTCCCGGCACAAAAGCGACGGAATGTTCCATGCATCGGTGAAGCAAGTGCCCCGTATCTATACCTTCAGGAAGCTCCGCCCAGATGTTGAGTCCACCCTCAGGACGAGTCCATGTCCAATTGGTTTGTTGAAGGCACTGTTCCATTACTTCCATCCGCAGTTGAATGGCGGTACGCAGCTTGGACAAGTGCTGGTGCATGCGTGGCGACTGGAAATAACGAAGGAACAGCTTCTGATTCAGCAGAGGTGATCCGTTATCTGTCAGTGCTTTTACGGCCTGTAATCCTGGCATGAATCGGGGGCGGCACATAATGGCGGCAATCCGCAGACCCGGCACGACATATTTGCTATAGCTGCGGATATAGAGTGTATGCCCTGTAGTATCGTATGTGAAGATTGGCGCAGGAGGTTTTTCCTTGAAATAGATATCATAGGTGCTGTCGTCTTCCACCAGAAAACATCCGTACTGTTCCGCCAATTCAGGCAGTTGTTTGCGCTGCTCAGTCGGAATATTGATGCCCGTAGGGTTTTGGAAGGTCGGCGTCATATAAAATACTCTCGGCTTTTCCTGCTTCATCAGGCGTTCAATCTGTTCTAAATCGTAGCCATCAGGATGAATATCCGTAAAAATTAACTTGGCACCCTGTTTGCGAAAAATTTCCATCGCAGGGCCGTACGTTGGCCTCTCCATGAGCACACGGTCACCGGGTCTGACGAGACTTCGGGAGATTACATCAATGGCCTGCTGTGCACCTGAAGTAATCAGCACTTCATCTGCCGAGATGTAGAAACGTTCCTTTGTCGTCAGATGGCTTGCCAGGGCACTACGTAGCTCCAGATCTCCCTGAATAGTGGAGTATGTGCCAAGCAAACGAGGGTAAAGATCCAGTAAATCCCGCATCAATTCTCCCCAATATCGGTTGGGTAGCAGGGCGGGGTCGATCAATGACTTGGAAAATTGGTACTCCGCCTCCAGGGATTGCACGCGGGCAAGTGAATCCCAATGCAGCCAGGCAGACACGGCCGGGTCATCGGCCTGATCGGTCACGGGAGCAGGGTCAGCGGGACTGACATAATAACCGGACTTATCCTTGACGTAAACGTTCCCGCGTTCCTTTAATTCCTGATAGGCCTTAAAAACGGTGAGACGATGTACACCGAGCAGCTCGGACAGGCTCCGCACGGACGGCAGCTTCTCATGCTCTTTCCACTCTCCGGCCTCGATCCGTACAACCAGATAATGTACCACTTGCTCATATAGTTTCAGGCTGTTATCTGTCATCAACATGGCTTTGCCCACCCGGCTCACGCTCCTTTTGAACTCCATTGTAACAGCAAACGGGAACTAACTGTTCTGTTTTATTCATTCTGTTCTGTAGACAGTGCTATATGATGGAGAACAGATGAAGGAGGGGCTAGCATGGTTGCAGTAGCATTTACCGTAATGTGTCTTATTTTTGGAACAACGTTTCTAGCGATTAAAATTGGCGTGGAGGCAGGCATGCCGCCTTTTCTGTCGGCCGGACTACGCTTTATCATTGCAGGTGCTCTAATGTTTGCATGGATGTGGATGAAAGGGAAAGTGAACCTGTCTTTATTATGGCGGAAAGAGATGCTCTTGACGGGTGCGGGACTGACATTTGGTACGTTTGCGACCTTGTATTGGGCTGAACAATATGTGAGCTCCGGTGTTGGTGCGATTCTGTCAGCAACAGGTCCACTGATGATTATGGTGATGCAGACAGCGCTGTTGCGTCAAAAAACGTCTGCACGCATGATTGCGGGCTGCCTGATTGGTTTTGCCGGAGTTATCCTCGTTGTATTTCCTGGTGTATCCATTGGTGGTAATTCCCTGTGGTTATGGGGCTGTATTGCCGTATTGGTGGGTGAAGTCTGTTATTCGGCAGGTGCGTTGTACTCCAAAAAGGTCATTAACCAGTTTAAGGAGGCTAGTCCTGTAGCAATCAATGCGGTTCAAATGATGTACGGAGGTTTGCTGTTATCTGCGCTTTCGGCGGTGACCGAATCGTGGAACACAACTGGACTGGATTGGATGCCAGCGGTATCATCTCTGATCTATCTGACGGTAATCGGTTCGATGGTCGGGCACAGCTTGTTCTACTGGATCATGTCTCGTACCAACCCGTTATTCCCAGCGACCTGGTTATACATTTCTCCTCCGATTGCGGTCGGGCTTGGGGCGGTTCTCTACAATGAACATGTAAGCTGGATTACATGGTTAGGCGTTGCGCTGATCGTTTCAGGTTTGCTGGCGATGAATGAGAAAGTGATGGGGTGGCTTAAAAAGGGAAAACGTACAACGTCATTGGGTCAGACTTCCAAATCCATGGTAAAATAGGGAAAATATATTTTACGCAGGAATGAGGCGAGTCATCCATTTGAATAGACAGGGGATCGGTGCTGTTTTATTGTTTGCGGGAATCGTGCTCTATGGCATGATTCATATTGGGACCATAATGCATTTACCTGACGTAACGATCTGGTCCAATCAGTGGGGGCGTTATTTGCAATCTGCTTTTGAAACGGGTGGCATCATTGGACTTATTTTGGCCATTCTTTTATTCATTATAGGAGTTACGCTCCTGCTCCCTTGGCCATTAGCCGATTTATCCCAAGGGAGATTAATGAAGGAGATCAGTGAGCGGAATCGTGAATTTGACGAGAAGTATGGTAATCAGAATAATTAACAGTTTTATCACAGAAACAGCCCTGCACAAGCGATTCATCACCGTGCAGGGCTGTTTCATTGTATCTTGAAATAACATGTTTTATATAGATTTGACTTCTTAAAAAGCTTACTCTGCGTTCAGCACAAACTTCTCAATCACTTGCTTCACGCCGTCTTCGTTATTGCTCGCGGTAATGTAATCTGCCAGCTCTTTCAGAGCAGGGATGGCATTCCCCATCGCTACTCCAAGACCAGCAACTTCCAGCATCTCATGGTCATTCCAGGAATCCCCGATGGCAATGCACTCGCTCAATTGGTGACCGAAGTGATCTGCCAGGAAGGTGAGTGCATGGCCTTTCGTTCCTTCGCGGTGCATGATTTCAAGGAAGTATGGCTTGGACTTGGTGATGTGTACTTCTGATCCGAGCAGTTCGCGCAGGGCAACCGCAACCTCATCGAGGTAATCCGGCTCATCGATGATGAGCAGTTTCGGTGTTTTTTGCTCGATCACTTTGATGAAATCTGGTTCAATGTGGTACTGAGTACCATTCAGTTTGGCGTAGTCACGCAGCTTGTCGTTTTCTTCACGGGCATACAGCTTGTCGTCAATGTACGTTTGCAGGTGCAGATTATGCTCCAGGCAGTAGTCGTATAATTTGCGGGAAGCGTCCTGTGGAACGTAGCGCTCGTAGAGTACTTTTTCGTCCAGCAAGTTTTTCACCAAAGCGCCTTGATACGTAATGATTGGCACGTTCAGCTTCGTTTGACGAGCGAGTGCTTGGGCAGAAGCATAAGCACGTCCAGTTGCCAGTGTTACAACGACACCATGAGCTACCGCTTGTTCCAGGGCAGTCTGTGTTGCAGGCGTTACTTCCTTGTTATCGTTGATCAGGGTATCATCAATGTCAATTGCGATTAATTTGTAGGTCATCTGTGTTTCTCTCCTTTTTTATCTGTATCTATTTAATTGAACTAAATAAACTCACACAAGCACTACGATGACAGAATAACCTTCCAATCACTGTTATCCCCAGATTTTTTGATCCCTCTTATAAGGGGGAAATCCGGTGATAAAGGTGAACGCTTCGCTTTTACAGGTTTTTTCTGTCCTCTCCGTTTCAGTGATCATAGTTAGTTCAAAACATCTATATACATCTAAATTACTTACTCCTCAAGGAAAATGAGGCCAATAAAGTCCTCAAGCTCCAGGTTACCGAAGTAATGTTTTACATCCAGACCCTCAAGTGCAGTACGCACCTCAGATTCCTCGTAACGCTTGCCACGCAGCATATCTTCGATATCTGCTACATCGCCTACGCCGAAGAAATCACCAAAGATTTTGATATCTTCAATCCGTCCATCTTTGATATTCATGCGCAAATCGATGATGCCGACAGGGAATTTACGGGTATGCTTCACATTGCTTTCTGGAGAAAGCCCGTAGTTCCAGTCCCAATTGTTATAACGCTCAGCAGAGATTTCGTTGATCTTGTCCCAGTCTTTCTCTGTGAGTTCATATTGAGGAACATCTTGTGGCTCCATACGGAAAATGTGGCGCAACAGCTCGTCCCGGAATTGTTCTATGGTCAGATTGCTGTCGATAAGATCACGAATATTCGCAACACGACTGCGTACGGATTTGGTGCTCTTGGACTTGAACTTCTCCGGATTAACGTTGAGTGAAGCCTGTACGTGGTCGAGGTTCAGGTTGAACATCAATGTGCCGTGACTGAACATACGGCCACGCGTAGAGAATTGGGCGTTGCCCGAAATTTTCTTCTCTCCGACTTGCAGATCGTTACGTCCCGTCAGTTCGGCATTAACTCCGAGCTCTTGCAGGGCTTCCACCACAGGCTGCGTGAATTTGCGGAAGTTATGGAAGGATTGTCCGTCATCTTTGGTAATAAAGCTGAAATTGAGGTTGCCCAGATCGTGATAAACGGCTCCGCCTCCCGAAAGACGACGTACGACTTGAACACCGTTATCCTGAACATACTCAATGTTGATCTCTTCAATGGTATTCTGGTGTTTTCCGATAATAATGGACGGGCGGTTGATGTAAAACAGCAAATAACTGTCATCCATCGGCAGATGCTTCAGAATGTATTCCTCGATGGCGAGGTTTACAGAAGGATCTGTAATGCCCTGGTTATCAACAAACAGCATGGTCATTCCTCCATTAATGTATGTGAGGGATGTATATCCCTTATGTAGTGATGCTTTACGGAATCGAAATTCCTTCTCTATTGTAAACGAATTGTCGAAAGGACACAAAGAAATTGAAGCCGCAAAGGGCTTGAATAGTCAAATCAGGATTGACCCCTGGCTGCCACGACATCCATAATAAAAAGGACATGCAGAAAGGATGACGGACAGGATGACCGGTTTAATTGAAGTTTTCGGACATGGCGGTGATGTGGAGACGGCCGCGGCACGTTTTGGAGGGAATCCTGTGGATTTCCTCGATTTTAGCGCAAACATTAATCCTCTGGGTCCACCACGGGAAGTGCTAAAGGCTCTGGAGCAAGGAATGCATACGGTACTTCGTTACCCCGATCCGGGTCATCGGGCGTTCAAAATGTTGCTTAGTGACCGACTGGGTTTAACCCCGGATCACATATCTGTGGGTAACGGGGCGGCGGAAAGCATGGCTCTAATCTTACTGGGACTCGCGCCGCGTAGAGTAGGTACGGTAGAGCCCGGTTTTTCGGAGTACAGCACATTATCCAGACAATTTAGAGCAGAAGTCCACCGTGTTCAAGGACGGGAAGAGCTGGACTGGCGAGCAGAACCGGAAGATATTGAGAAGCTGATGGAGCGGGTGGACCTGCTTTTCCTTGGACAGCCCAACAACCCCAATGGGGTTCAGTATCCGGTGGACGTTCTACAACGGCTTGCTCGTAATGCAGAGACAACAGGCACGATATTGGTTGTAGATGAGGCATTTATCGACTTTATTCCTGGATCACAACGGCAATCGCTTGCATCCAGCTTGAAAGAGTATCCGCAAGTGATCATCATTCGTTCCATGACCAAGTTTTATGCGATTCCAGGCCTGCGTCTGGGTTATGCGATGGGGCGTCCCGAACTGATTCGTGCCATGACAGAGAAACAGGTCACCTGGAGTGTGAATGGGCTTGCACTGATCGCAGGAGAAGCCTGTCTGCGCAGTGGGGAAAATTTTGAACAGGAGACATTGGCACTGGTGTCACACGAGCGAAAGAGATTAACGGAAGGTCTGGAAGCTTTGGGATGTAAGGTAACGCGAGGGGAAGCGAACTTTATATTGGCAGCTCTTCCAGAACCATGGACAGCGACATCCATGCAGGCTGCTCTCGGTGAACGGGGAATACTGATCCGAAGCTGCGCGATGTATCCCGGACTTGGGGAACGACATGTACGTTTTGCGGTCAAGGACGCGGAGGCTAACGGACGTATGCTGGAAACCATGGGAAGCGTAATTACGCCTAATCCGACAACCGGGTTAGAGGCAGGGGGACAAAGCGATGGCACTGCCATTCTATAATTATTACTCCCATGTAATAAAGGACCAGAACGAATACAGATCTTCTGTGTGGCCTGGATTACACGTCTCCGCACATGAGCGGCATATTAAAGCGTCCAGTCCTTCTGCTGTAACAGCCCTTTCCAGTGCTGTGTATGGAGGCGGCATGATTGAACTGAATCGTATATTCAACATCTATGTCGACAGACATTATCGCTGTGATGATCCACCTCGTGATATTGCTGATCTGTTGAGTGAATGGCAGGAGCAGCAGGATCAATGTGCCGGTCTTCTGACTGCGGTTCGATTGGAGCACACAGCGATCCAGGAATACGCAAGTGATGAGTTCGGATTACTTTGCTGCACTACAGCAGGGGTATCCAATGCTGCACGGGCAGGTTCTGCAAGAACCGTATTTGATGCTGCGGGGAATAAGATGAGCAATGGGACGGTGTCCCAGAAAATTGGGAAGGTTTCGGCTTCAACCTATACTCCCGGTACGATCAATATCATGTTGTGGATGAATGGGCGTATGACTGCTGGAGCGATGGTGAATGCCATTCAGACTGCGGTGGAGGCGAAGGTCGCTGCGTTAGCTGATTTCGGTGTGGCGGATTCAGAGAATGGTCTGACTGCAACCGGAACAACAACGGATGCCATCGTACTCGCGGTAAGTCAGGCTGATGTAAATAAACCGCTCATCAGTTACGCCGGGACGGCTACAGTCATGGGTGCAGCGATTGGCAGGCTGGTGTATGACACAATAACGGAAAGCCTGCAAGCCGCGCAGGAGTGGAAAGAGAGGAATAACAAGCAATGACATCTCTGCTGCATCAATGGGCTTCCTGGCCGATCTGGACGGGAATGGCTGGAGCCTGGATTATTATAGGAGCATACATATTGGATCGCTGCATCGGTGATCCACGCTGGATTCCCCACCCGGTGATTGGAATGGGAAAGGCCATCTCTGCACTGGAGCGGGCGATAAGGTCGCGGGTGGATTCGAACCAGGCTCTCAAAAGAGCTGGCGTTTTATTTCCCCTTTTGATTGCGGGCGGTTCTTTTGCACTGACTTGGGGATTAATCTATGTGCTGGGTCTTATTCATCCCGCTGTTTCGGTTGTGGCAGAAGTGGCGCTAATAGCAACCACCATTGCCTCGAAAGGTTTGAAGGATGCAGGCATGGAAGTTTACCGCCATCTGAGTCAACAGGACTGGCCTGCGGCGAGACGTTCACTGGGTATGATTGTAGGACGTGATACGGCTCATCTGGATGAACCGGAGATTGTACGGGGAACGGTGGAGACTGTGGCGGAGAATATCGTGGATGCTATCGTCTCTCCACTGTTCTATGCCCTGATTGGTGGTGCACCCCTTGCCATGGCCTATCGGGCGGTGAATACACTGGATTCCATGGTAGGTTATAAAAATAAAAAATATCTGCATCTCGGCTGGGCGTCTGCCCGTCTGGATGATTGGGCCAATTGGATTCCCGCGCGGCTTACCGCCTTGCTGTTGATTATAGGAGCCTGGTTCATGAAGATGGATGCCAGAGGGGCTGCACGTATGGTGTCCCGGGATGCACGACTGCACCCAAGCCCAAATAGCGGTTTCCCCGAGTCGGCGGTGGCTGGAGCGCTGGGCATAAGACTTGGCGGGCATAACGTATATCACGGCGAGGCTTCATTTCGCGCATATATGGGCGAGCCTACAAGGCGGATGGAAGCAGAAGATATTGTACGAACAACACGGCTTATGTTCTGGTCGGCAGGTTCTTTTGTTTTAGTATGTTGGTTGGTCACCTTAGGGATATGGTCTGCTGGAGGTGCACTGTTATGGAGATAGAAGCTGGACCTAGTGGCATGCAAAGTCGTGAGCTTATTTTGATACGTCACGGGACAACGGCGTGGAATTTGGAAAAAAGATATCTAGGGCATTCCGACATCGGACTGTTGCCCGGAGCAGAGCAGGAGCTATCTTCGCTGCGTGAGCAATTCAGCAATATCACATGCGAAGCCCTGTATTGCAGTGATCTGCTGCGTTGTCAGCAGACACTTACACACATTGCGCCGTCCCAAGCGGGACAGGCCAAGCTTGATCCCCGACTAAGGGAGATTGACTTTGGTCAGTGGGAGGGGTTGACCTACGATCAGCTCAAGGACAATCCGCAGTACCGAGACTGGATCGATGCGCCCCAGGAGGTAACGCCACCGAGTGGCGAGCCTTGGACAGCATTTACTGCGCGAATTGATTCATTTCTGAAAGAGAGTCTGATGTCCTTTTCACCAATACTGCACTCTCGCAGCTTAAACGTGCCAAAGATAGCCGTAATTACACATGGCGGTGTTATTCGTTATATGGTATCACGTCTCATTCCAGATCAAGGATTTTGGGATACGCAGGTGATACCAGGACAAGCGATCAAGATCCGGCTGGATGGTGATGGGGGCAACTGGGTTGGAACCAGATTGACTTTTCCGTAAATCGGGTTGTAAGGATGTACAATATAACCTATAATCACAACAGAAGTGTGACTTAGCAAGTGCGTCATTGATGGAAGCTCAACAAGCTCTAGCAAGGATGCAAGATGCTCACTTGAATGGTTGAACAATATTAGCGACCAAGGGTCCCGCGTGCATGCAGCAATGTTTCATGGGTTCATATGAGGCCATGAACGGCAAACGGGTGAAATAGGGAAGCCGGTGTAAATCCGGCACGGTCCCGCCACTGTAAATCAGGATGAATTCCTGTAAGTCAGGTTACCTGCCCTGGACGTACAAACCGGTGTTCCTTCGAGGAAAGGACAGCGTTTCGGGCAGTTCTCTGTGCATATACAGCGCCAAGCTGACCATGCATAGATCGCCACATGCGAGACGTCATCCCTGATCCTGACCCAAGGATTGGGGATTTTATTTTTTCGGAACACAAATTCAAGCGGAATTGGGACAGGAGCACTACTCACTAGAATGGATAGAGAAGGGGAGAATGAACACAATGAATTTCAAGACATGGAAAGGCGTAGCGTCACTGCTGAGCGCAGCGATGCTGGCACTGACGTTGGCCGGATGTGGTACAACAACAACGAACGAGGGCACAGGAACCTCGCAACCTGCACAGGAGCAATCCCAGGAACAGGCGCAGACAGATCTCAAAACACAATATCCACTCACGGTTACAGATGCTACGGGTGAATCATTTACCTTTGACAAAGCACCAGCCAAAATCGTATCTGTATCTCCAGCTGAAACGGAATCCCTGTTCGCACTCGGATTGGACGAGCAGATCGTAGGGGTATCCGACTATGACGATTATCCGGAAGCAGCAACGAAGAAACCAAAAATGGGCGGCATAACAAAGCCTAATGAAGAGTCTATCATTGCGGCTGAAGCAGATATCGTATTTACAGGTATCTCGATGAGCGAAGAGTCTGTTAAGAAACTGCGCGATCTGGGCATTACCATTTTCAAAACAGATCCTAAATCAGTGGATGATGTGATGAATAACATTGAAACATTTGGTAAAATCACGGATCATCAGGAAAAAGCACAGGAGATCACCACTCAGATGAAACAAGATGTGGCTGATGTAACTGAAGCTGTGAAGGCAGTTAAACCAGAAGAAAAGAAAAAAGTATATGTTGAGTTCTCCCCAGGCTGGACTGTGGGTAAAGGCGAATTCATGGATGAATTGATCACACTGGCCGGAGGAAACAACGTAGCTTCCGACTTGACTGGCTGGAACCAGATTAATGAAGAGAACATTATTGCTTCCAATCCGGACGTCATTCTGTATGCGAACGATGTTATTGATGAAAATTCCAAAACATTGGATCAAATCATCAAAGCACGCAGCGGATGGGATCAAATCACGGCTGTGAAGAACGATGCAGTCATCGGTCTGGATGCCAACCTGTTGAGCCGTCCGGGACCACGGGTAACCCAAGGTCTGAAAGAAGTAGCCAAAGCGATCTACCCTGATCTGTTCAAATGAGTAAAAAGCTGGCAGTGTACGGAACGGCCGGAATTGTGCTGCTTGTGTTAACCGTGCTCATCTGCACGGGCATCGGTTCGGTTGCCCTGCCTGTCCGGGACATTGCGGGTATCTTGCTTCATCGCATTCCCTGGCTGGGCGACTGGATTGTTCCTGACTGGAATACAGCAGCAGAACAGATTATATGGAAGGTCAGATTCCCACGTGTACTGCTTGCCGTGCTTGTAGGTGCATCGCTGGCGATTGCCGGAACTGGATTCCAGGGGGTTCTTCGTAACCCTCTGGCTGATCCGTTTACCCTGGGCGTATCGTCCGGTGCATCGGTAGGTGCGGCTTTTCTGATTTTTTTCGGATTGCAGTATGCACTGATTGGGATCTGGACTCTGCCACTGGTCGCGTTTCTGACGGGAGTAATCACATTGTGGTTTGTACTGGCCCTCGCTCGTGAGGGACGCAAAATACCGACACACAGCCTGATTCTGGCTGGCGTGGTCATGCAAAGTTTCCTGGGAGCCGTAGTCTCCTTCCTGTCGACCATGTCGAAGCAGACAATTAATGAAATTATATACTGGACGATGGGAAGTCTGGCACTGCGTGGGTGGTCGTATACGGCCATCCTTTTCCCGTATTTTGTACTGGGGCTAATTTTCCTCTGGAGCCGTGCACGTTCGTTGAATGTGCTTGCCTTGGGGGAACGACAGGCTGCTCATATCGGGGTTAAGGTGGATGGATTGAAACTGTCGGTGTTAGCTGTGGGTACGCTGCTTACCGCAGGCGCTGTCTCCGTATCCGGCGTGATTGGCTTCGTCGGCTTGGTCATTCCGCATATTCTTCGGCTCATCGTCGGACCTGATTATCGCTTGCTGGTGCCTTTGTCAGCGATTGGGGGAGCCATCTTCATGGTCTGGGCAGATACGATTGCACGCTCATTGCTGGCTCCAACCGAAATTCCGCTGGGTGTGGTTACGGCTTTCGTTGGAGCGCCATTCTTCGCGTATCTGCTACACCGGAACAAAAAGCTGCGGAAGGGGATGATGCCATGAGCACATTCATGAAAACAGACCTTACCGAGAGCCGGCCGATGATAGAAATCAAAGAAGCTGGTAAAATGTATGGTAACCATCGGGCTCTGCATGCGGTGGACTGGCAAGTCACAGAGGGTGAATGGTGGGGCGTTGTTGGTCCAAACGGCAGTGGAAAATCGACCCTACTTCAGCTACTTGCCGGAACCGAACTGCCGAACGTAGGCAGCATACAGATTGATGGACGCGACATTTCCTCATACACCCGTAAAGATTTGTCACGTATGATTGCGGTCTTGCAGCAGGATGGTCTGCCGGCCATCTCTTATCCTGTAAGAGATGTTGTCGAGATGGGACGTTACCCTTATCAGAACTGGCTTGGCAAAGAAACGTCGGATGGAGCAGCAGTAGTTGATAAGGTGTTAGAGGAGTTGGGTCTGAGTGACATGGCCGAACGACCTTTGGATGCACTGAGTGGCGGACAACGGCAGCGGGTTGCGCTTGCCAAAGTCATGGCTCAGGAACCCAGGCTATTATTGCTGGACGAGCCAACCACCTTTCTCGATATCAAATATCAATTGCAATTCATGGAGTTGTTATCAGCGTGGCGTCAAAAAAATCATATTACGATTGTGGCGGTGCTGCATGATCTGAATCTGGCCGCGCAATTTTGCGATCATATTCTGGCGCTGCGTGACGGGACTTGTGTAGGCAGTGGCACACCCCATTCGTTGATGACGGAAGAGAACATTCGGGAGATCTTCCGGGTGAGCCCGGCCATGGTGAATCATCCCGACAATGGATTGCCACAGCTTTTGCTAAGACGAGAGAAGAAATGAATGAGGCGGGGGAGACCCCATATTTTGATAAAGGAAGTGCTGGCTGTATGAATAATGAACAGGTGTTGGAACAGTTAATGGGTCGGATCGTGGGTCCACATGAGGCAGTTGCGGCTGAAGCTTCCGCGCATGTGGATGCATTGACGAAGCCTCCCGGCAGTCTGGGCAAGCTTGAACAGCTAGTTATTCGTCTGGCGGGAATCACCGGTGAGGCTCGGCCTTGCTTTGATCGAAGAGCTGTCATCGTTATGGCTGCGGATCATGGGGTGGTTGAAGAAGGGATTAGCGCTTTTCCTGCTGAGGTAACGCCGCAGATGGTCCTGAATTTCCTAGCAGGGGGAGCGGCTGTCAATGTGCTTGCGCGCCACGCTGGAGCTCATGTGATCTGTGTGGATATCGGCGTGAATGCGGATCTGGATCATCCAGAACTGGTCTCCCGCAAAGTCCGCAAAGGAACAGCCAACATGGCGAAGGGTGCTGCAATGACCCGGGGCGAAGCGATTGAGGCCATTCTTGCAGGAGCTGAAGTGGTCTCCACCGAGGTTGCGAAGGGAACGCAGTTGTTTGTGACCGGAGAGATGGGGATCGGGAATACAACTGCTAGCGCTGCGGTGATGTGTGCATTAACCGGAACAGCACCTGCTTCAGCGGTTGGCCGGGGAACAGGCGTAGATGATGTCGGTTTGCAGCGCAAAGCCGCAGTAGTCAGCCAGGCCCTCAGCGTGAATGCTCCGAATGCAGACGATGCACTCGATGTACTGTGCAAAGTGGGCGGACTGGAGATTGCCGGACTGACAGGCGTGATTCTCGCTGCTGCTGCAAACGGATGCCCGGTTGTCGTGGATGGATTTATCTCCACCGCTGCCGCGTTGATTGCGAGTCATCTTGCTCAGCTCAGCGCAGAATACATGATTGCTTCCCACACATCGCATGAAAGTGGACATGCAGCGTTGCTGCGTGAACTGGGCCTGAAGCCCATGCTGGATCTGGACATGCGACTGGGTGAAGGTACCGGAGGCGTGCTTAGTCTTCATCTGATTGATGCGTCATGCCGCATTTTGAACGAGATGGCGACATTTGCAAGTGCGGGTGTATCTGGTGGCACGAACGAGACTCAACCTACGGAGTCTTCATCAGCTTCTGCTGATTCATCTGTACAAGGAGAGGTATCCTCATGAGTGTACTCGTGACAGGCGGGGCGCGAAGTGGCAAAAGTTCGTTTGCCGAGCGTCTCTGTATGCAGCGATCCTCTGAGGCTTGGTATGTCGCTACGGCTCAAGCTTATGATGACGAGATGCGCGAGCGTATACGCCTGCATCAGAGCCAGCGGGATGAAGCAGGATATCTATGGCATACGGTGGAGGAACCGCTGGCATTGCCTGAGTTAATTACACGCATGGGAGAGTCCCATACAGGTACGTCTGCACCGACCGTTCTGGTAGATTGTCTCACACTGTGGCTCAGCAATGTGCTGTTAGCGCATGAACATGAACCGGTGCAGGTGCTGTACGATCATATGGACGCGCTGGTCGCGGCCATCCAGTCGTACCCGGGTCTGCTCGTGCTTGTCACCAATGAAGTAGGGGACGGTATTGTGCCGGAGTATGCGCTGGGCAGAAGATATCGGGATCTGGCGGGCATTCTCAATCAGCGGATTGCAGCGATTTGCCGCGAAGTGTTTCTGGTGACAGTGGGCATTGCGATTGAGCTGAAAAGCAGGGAGTATCGTTTATGAGTAAAGGCAATCTTGAACAAAAACATGCGGCTGCGGCCGCTTTTCAATTTCTGTCCCGTTTCCCGGTAAAAATGCAGCTTGATTTCGCCCCGCCATTATTGCGGGAGAGTGTAGTATATTACCCGCTGGTTGGTGCGATCATCGGATTATGCGTCTGGCTGGGCGGAGCCCTGATGGGTGCACTGCTTCCATCGTTTCCGGCAGCGGTGTTAACCTTGACGTTATGGGTATGGCTAACCGGAGGCCTTCATCTGGATGGTTGGATGGATACGGCAGATGGGCTGCTTAGTTATCGAACCCGTGAGCGAATGCTGGAGATTATGAAAGACAGCCGCGTCGGGGCCATGGGTGTAATCGCTTGTGTCCTACTGTTGATGATGAAAGCGTCATTGATTGCTGACTTTATCGCACGTGGCAACTGGGCTTATGGAGCTTTGCTTATCCTGCCGATGATCTGGAGCCGTTGGTTCATGGTATATGCCATGGCGGCCTGGCCGAATGCCCGCAAGGACGATGGACTCGCTGTCCTGTTCAAGGGATTGGGGGAACGGAGGGAAGTCCAGCGTGCACGCAGCTCCGCGGTTGGGCTAACCATTCTGGCAGGTGTGATCACATGGGCTGCGGTATGGATCTTCCAGCCGGATACAGCCATGTTCCAGGTGCTGGCGACGGAGAATGGATTGGTGACGTTACCATGGTGGCTATATCCCGTTGCAGCCATCATTGTGGTGCCACTGGCTGGTTATGTGATTGGCAAATTCGTTGCCGGGCGTATCAGCGAAAGGCTGGGTGGACTTACAGGGGACACATATGGAGCCATGAATGAGCTGCTTGAGGCCGCACTGCTAACGGTACTTAGTCTGTTACAGGGATTCTTTTTGATATAACGCTGAGAGTGGTGGTGAGGGAACGTGGAAGATACTTCTGCACAAACGTCCGAACAAAAGGCAGCAGTATTAATGCTGCAAGGGACGGCATCGGATGTGGGGAAAAGTGTAATTACGACGGCCTTATGCCGAATATTCAAGCAGGATGGCTTCAGGCCGGCTCCGTTCAAATCACAGAACATGGCACTGAATTCTTACGTCACGGAAGACGGCAAGGAAATCGGAAGAGCCCAGGGAGCACAAGCCGAGGCATGCGGCATTGAAGCGACAACGGATATGAATCCAATCCTGATCAAGCCGGTTCGGGATATGCATTCTCAGATTGTCGTGCACGGTGTGCCTCTTACACAGATGAGTGCGTGGGATTACAGGCAGCATTTTCTACCCGAAGCCAAACAAACGGTCATGGATGCACTGAATCGGTTGCGCGCGACATATGATATTGTGCTGATGGAAGGTGCAGGCAGTCCTGCGGAGATCAATCTGAAGGATCGGGATATCGTTAATATGAATCTGGCGGGCTGGGCGGATGCTCCGGTTATTCTGATATCGGATATTGATCGTGGCGGTGTCTTTGCCTCCATTGTAGGTACTCTGGAGCTGCTTGAGCCGCATGAGGTTCAGCGTGTAAAAGGATTCATCATCAACAAGTTTCGTGGAGATCTGTCCTTGCTGCAGCCTGGGTTGGACTGGCTTGAAGAACGGACAGGCATTCCTGTATTGGGCGTATTGCCTTACATAAGTGATATTCAGATTGAAGCGGAAGACTCCGTGGTGCTGGACTCGATGCGACACGGCAAATCCGGTCAGCAGGAGCTGGACCTGGCAGTAATTCGTTATCCGCGTATTTCAAACTTTACAGACTTTGATGCCCTTTCTAGGGAGCCGGATGTGAATGTGCGGTACGTGACTTCTCCCGATGAATTGGGGCATCCCGACGCCATTCTGCTTCCAGGTACGAAGGATACGATCGGTGATCTGGCATTTCTGCGTGCGTCGGGACTGGAGCAAGCGATTGCCAGCCAGACGGAGCGTGAACATGTTCAGCTTGTTGGGATATGTGGTGGATATCAGATGCTCGGTCAGCATCTCAAAGATCCATTTGCGGTAGAAGCGAATCAGATTCAGGAAGCCCATGGGTTGGGATGGCTGCCCTTATCGACAACATTTCTGCAGAACAAACAAACGGTAAGAGCCTCCGGGCATGTTCACAGTCATCATCCAATTCGTTTGCCCAAGGAAAGTGATGCAGCAAACTCGTTGAAGATTAATGGATACGAGATTCATATGGGTGTTACCGAGTGTCTTGAGCCTGGACGTGTAACGGCCTTGTTCGAGATCGCCCATCCGGGAGGGCAATCCTTTAATGAAGGGTGGGGAACGACTGACGGCAAAGTGTGGGGAACGTACCTGCATGGTTTGTTTGAAAGTGATCAGTTCCGACGTTCATGGCTCAATGGTCTACGTGAAGGAAAAGGACTTGCTCCGCTACGGGAGACGTACAGCGCACGTGAACGTAAGGAAATAGAGTTTGACCGTGTAGCTGAATCATTACGTTCTTCTTTGGATATGCAGCGTGTATATGAGATTATGGGCGTTCAGCCACCTGAATAAAAGGAAGCTTGGGGTAACAACGATAGGAAGGTTGTTCTGTCATCGGCGTGAAGCGTGTAAATATTCATGAATTCAATTTATATAATATGCAGTCCAAAAGAATACCCCCATGCGTGGCAACGTTCCCTGAAAATCTGGAACGATGCTGAGCATGGGGGTATTTGAGTATCTAATGTTAAGTTTGATTCGAAAATGGAAACAATGGGTTAAAGGTATTCCGATTAGTTTATTTTGAAGTTCTTCATGGCGGATTGCAGTTCTACCGCTTGTTCATGCAGATGCCGTACGGTACTGGAATGGGAGTCCATCTCATTCAGTTGGAGATCCGCTGTAGAAGCAATCTCTTGCATGCTTTGACGGGACTTGGAAGTGATTTGAGCTGTTTCTTCCACGGAAGCACTGACTTGTTCAGCTCCAGCTGATACTTGCTGTGTAGAGGCCGATACCGTCTGAATGGTCAGATTGACGTTCTGAATCAACTCGTTAAGCTGCTGGAACGCAGAGCCTGCCTGTTGAACCACGTGAGTACCTGATCCAATCTCTTGGGTTACCCGGTTCATAGCATCAACGGAACGTTCAGCATCTTCACGGATAGTACCTAGGTAATCGGAGATTTCCTCTGTAGCTGTCTTGGATTGCTCCGCCAATTTGCGTACTTCTCCGGCAACAACGGCGAACCCGCGTCCATGCTCTCCCGCACGTGCTGCTTCAATGGAAGCGTTGAGGGACAGCATGTTAATCTGTTTCGTAATTTCAAAAATGGATTGTACGATGGTCCCTATCGCGATCGAACGCTCGTTCATCGTTTCAACATAACGCAGAGACTCGCTCGCGGTCTGGCCGACACGTTCCATTTGCTGAATGGCATCCTGTGCCAGACGGTTACCGTTAACAGCTTCGTTCGCAGCATCTCCGATCTGCTCGGATACTTCGGCAGAAGAGGAAGCAATATGCATAATGCCTTGCGTAATTTCTTCCATGGCTCTGGCATTTTCGGCCGCGCTGGAAGCGATGCTTACGCTGCCTTTCTCGGCACTTTCTGCAGAACGACTGGAGTTTTTCACCATACCGGACATGGATTCTACCCGTTTGAGCAAATCATTGGAGCCTTCGACAACTTCATTGGATGTGGAGAGGGCGCGGCTAATCATTTCTTTCAGATTATGAGTCATCGTCTGGAAGCTAGCAGCGAGCTGTGCAATTTCGTCCTTACCTTTAATCTGAAGTTCAGCAGTCAGATCTCCTTGTGATATCTGTTTGCTATGTTGAACGAGCTTGATAATCGGTTTGGTTACACGTTTGATCATGCTTGTCGAGATGAGCCATCCGAGCACAAAGACCAATGCTGTGATACCGAGGCACAACCAGAAGATCTGTGCAATCTTGTCCTGAATGAATTGGGCATCCATGCTGACAGCCATGATCATGTTACTTCCTGCAATCGGTATAAAGGCTGCTTTATGTACTCCGAAGGAATCGGCATAAACCTGGCTGATTTCCATTTCCTTTTTCTCAATGGCCTCATTCATTGCTGCTTCTACTTTAATCTCATCTCCGGCTTTCATACCCGAGGAGGTATTTGCGATGACCACGGTAGCTTTACCATCCTGAATGGACACCACGTATGCTCCGTCCAGATTATGCTCTTTGGCTTTGCCAGCCAAATAGGATTCTACGGTCAGTGCAGCACCCTCAGATCCGGCTCCACCACTCTGTACTTGCAAAATTTTAGAAGCGGATGTGTTCTTGTATATATCCTGAATGGACGTGCTCAGGACCTTGTCGAACTGTGGAAGCACGTAGCTCTGCATAATATTCATGGAGACAGCATAGAAACTGATACTAAACAACAGGGAAGCAACCAGCAGTACGAGGAACAAAGTGCCTCTAATTTTACCGGCAACGGTGCGGTTTCGAAACATAGGATCATCCTTTCACGTCATGTTCATTAACATTATCGCTTTTCCGTTATCGTAAGACTAAATACCAACGAAGAAAGGCCTAATTTTCACGTTGAGAAAACTTGGGAATAAGCGGATATACCTATATTACAAAATTAACCGGAGGTTGAATACAATAATTTTCACGATTCAGTGTATTTTTTTCAGAAATAGATGAATTTGTTACACGCATATTACATAATATCAATTAATACCTACCAGAATAGTTTGTTATGTGATATATTGTTGAATATCGCTTTTGAGCGAGTAGAAAACCGGAATATCCGGTTACTCACACTGAGGAGGATTTATACAGATGAATACCTTTTTAATCATTTTGAACGTCGTGGTTATGCTCGCTCTTCTGGGTGTCCTGTTCTGGATGCAGAAGAAACATATTTCGTTTACCAAGCGTGTATTTGCGGGTTTGGGCATTGGGGTTGTATATGGCGTCATTCTGCAACTGATCTACACATCTGATTCTGACATCATTACCAAGTCGGTCGATTGGTTTAATCTGGCCGGTTCAGGATATGTTCGTTTGTTACAAATGGTCGTGATTCCATTGATCATGGTTTCCATCATTTCGGCCATCATGAATCTGAAAGGCAAGCAAAATCTCGGTAAAATGAGCCTTTCGATTATTGCAATCCTGCTCATCACGACAGCGATTGCCGCAAGTGTAAGTATTGTGACTAGCTTGAGCTTCAACCTGACTTCCATTGAGATCGAAGGTGGAGACCGAGAGCTCGCACAGGGGCAGAAGATGGAGGAACGTCTCGTTGACGTGAAGGATCAGACGATTCCACAGCAAGTGCTGGAATTCATTCCGTCGAATCCATTCGCGGACATGACCGGAGAGCGTCGTACATCCACACTGGCTGTTGTTATTTTCTCGGCCTTTATCGGTGTGGCAGTACTGGGATTGGATCGCAAAAAACCACAGCAGGCGGAAACGTTCCGGGGCATGGTTAATGCGGTATATGCGGTGGTTATGCGGATTGTAACGCTGGTACTCAGGCTGACTCCTTACGGGATTTTGGCGCTGATTACGAAAGTAACCGCCACAACGAACCCGGATGAGATTCTGAAGCTGATCAAATTCGTCATTGCTTCCTACGTGGCGTTGATCGTAATGTTCATCATCCACCTGATTATCATTTCACTGTTTGGATTCAATCCAATTACGTATGTGAAAAAGGTTCTGCCAACACTGATCTTTGCTTTCACATCCCGTTCAAGTGCGGCAGCGATTCCGCTTAACGTGGAGACACAAACGAAGAGATTGGGTGTTTCGGACGGGATTGCGAACCTGTCGGCAAGCTTCGGGGCTACGATTGGTCAAAACGGCTGCGCCGGGATCTATCCGGCCATGCTGGCGGTGATGATTGCTCCTACGGTCGGGATCGACCCGATGAGCTGGGACTTCATCATTACTCTGATCCTGGTAGTCGTGATCAGTTCATTCGGCGTAGCCGGTGTAGGCGGCGGGGCAACCTTCGCTTCCCTGATCGTGTTGTCCACGATGAACCTGCCGGTAGCTTTGGCAGGATTGCTGATCTCGGTTGAACCGCTCATCGACATGGGCCGTACGGCGCTGAACGTGAACGATTCGATGACCGCAGGTCTCGTATCCAGTAAAATTTTGAAAGAAAACGATCAGGATACATTCAATGATCAAAGTCGTGATCTGGATTCCGCCGTTCAGGTGTAATTCAGATTCATAATAGGCTTATGGCAGTTACTGCCACAAGTCATGCAAGAGCAGTCGTTCTTCGGGTTAATCCGGAGGGCGGCTTTTTGTTTTTAGCATCTGTTGGTTATACCGTAAATATCACCTGAAGTCAGTTGGAGTTATTTAGTTCTGTTCAACCTTGGGAAAATGTGATAGAGTATTCATGTTTTGGCCCAGAGCCAAACCGCGGTTCGTAACCATCCCGCGTAATCAAAACTAGGAAGGCAGTGTATTTATATTGTTTAATTTAGGATGGGGAGCGCTTTTTGTTCTCGTAACGTATGGCTTTTTTCTTTTGTGTTACCGCTTGTTCGGTAAAAAGGGTCTTTATGCCTGGATTGGTGTGGCAACAGTCATTGCCAATATACAGGTGACCAAAACGATAGATATTATGGGTATCGTTCTAACGCTGGGTAATACGATGTATGTTAGCATGTACCTGACCAGTGATCTGCTCAATGAGAAATATGGACCGGGTGAGGCGCGCAAAGCCGTATGGTTCGGGTTCTTCACATTGATCATGACGACAGTGCTAATGCAGATGGTATTGTTCTTTGAGCCAGCATCGACGGATTTTGCACAGGATTCGATGAAAACCCTGTTTGGTCTGCTACCACGGCTAGCACTCGGAAGTCTGACAGCCTATTTCATCAGTCAGTTCCTGGACGTGCGACTGTACACTTGGCTGCGTAAGGTGGCGCCAGGGCGCAATCAGTTGTGGATACGTACCAACGGTAGCTCGATCATCAGTTCGTTTGCGGATACACTGGTATTCTGCACGATCGCTTTTGCCTTCATCTATCCATGGGACGTCTGGCTTGAAATTTTCTTGACGACGTACGTGATCAAATTTGTATTGACCGCGGTAGGAACGCCGTTTCTATATGCTGCACGAAGCTTTAAATTCAAGGATGAAGCCTAGATTCGTAGTTCATTCGTCCGGAAAATGTTGAATTCAACACAAAAGTCCCGCAAAGCCATTCATTCATGGTTTCGCGGGACTTTTGGTTATGACACCATATTTCTTCAGAAAAATGGAAACGAAAGTGATATGATCCCAAAGAGGATTAGTCTGTCAGAATTTGCAGCTCTTTTGGATAGGACGTTAGCACCTCAACGCCAGTTTCTGTCACAAGTACATCATCCTCGATACGCACACCGCCTGCGCCGGTTACATAAATGCCCGGCTCAATCGTAAATACCGTACCTTCCTCCAGAATGTCCATGTTCTGACCATGCAGTGAAGGATACTCATGCACGTCAATGCCCATTCCATGTCCAACTCTGTGCAGGAAACGTTCGCCGTATCCAGCATCTTCCGTAACCTGGCGTGCTGCACGGTCAATATCCGCACAGGTGACACCTGGCTTAACTGCCCGAATGGCAGCTTCATTTGCTGCGAGCACGGTGTTATAGATGGTTTTAAGTTCAGGTGAAATGTCACCAAAGGCAAATGTGCGCGTAATATCTGATGCATACCCACCAGCGTAGACACCCATATCAAACATCAACAGATCACCATGCTGCAATTTGCGTTCACCTGGTGTGCCGTGTGGCAAGCCTGTTTTGGGTCCTGTGAGCACCATGGTATCAAAGGAAGGGCCGTCTGCACCCAGTTTCTTCATCTGGTATTCCATTTCGGCAACCAGTTCGATTTCGGTTACACCTGTACGAACGTGAGACAGTCCTTGGCGGAGCGTCTCTTCAATCAGATGAATGGCGTGGCGAATGCGAGCGACCTCATCCGGTGTTTTTTTCACACGCAAGGTGCGAAGCAAAGGGCCGACATCTTCAAAGCTGGCAGCGCCCAGCGCGGCGGTCAACTGTTCATAACGTGCGACAGTCACGTATTCTTTTTCGAGACCTACGCGGCCCAGACGTCCTTGATAACGCTCAAATAAGGCGTAAGGATTGTCCGTATCAGTATGCGTGGCAATGTTCGAGACCGAAGAAGCGGCTGCGGCAGCTTCCTCGTCGAGTGCAGGCACGATCAACAGCGGATCTTCGCCCCGTGCAAGGACAAGCCCAAGGAAACGTTCATGCGGATTACTCGCAAAACCTGTTAAATAGTAAATATGTTTCGGATCTGTAATCAGCATGGCGTCCAATCCTTGCGTTGACAGACCAGCTTCCAGCCGGGATAAAGGAGTTTGATTCATTAGTTATATGTCCACCTTTCATTCGTTCTATCTTTCTATTATAGAAGAATGTCGGGGAAATCCAAATGGAGGCGGGGATGATGACCGAAAATTAGCTTTAACTAGCCGTTTGAGTGGCAGGTGGGGAGGGTAATACAGGGCGAAACCGCGTAGGGTTGCCTTACTTACTTACTTATTTATTTACTTACTTTAGAAATGGACAGTCCCTTGAAACTGGGATTACACGATATAACATGGACATTAGAAGGGAGATGTATTCATGAATAATCGACTAAGCGTTCCGTTATATGCTTCTTTACTCAGTATGGCTTTGCTAACTGCTTGTGCTTCGGGTGACCCGACGACAGAGTCGCAGCAAACGTCACAAGGACAGGGTACAGGTCAGGGACAGACAGCGGAAGGTGGTAATAACAGTGCTGTTGGTGGGGAAGAGGAAACAGATGAAAATGCTGTAATTCCTTATGAGGCTTCCGTGCTGGTCGACGGACTCAATGTACCTTGGGAGTTGGTAAGCGTGCCTGATGGACGGATGTTTGTAACAGAGCGACCGGGTACCATTCGGGTCATCGAGAACGGAGAGCTGGCATCTGAACCTCTGATTGAATTTTCTGCACCGTTTAATGAAGAAGGGGAAGGTGGCCTGCTTGGACTTGCTGCTGATCCGGACTTTGACAATAATGGCTATCTGTATGCATACCATTCCTATCTAAAAGGTGGTGGTGACATTGCCAATCGGTTGTTGCGTTTGAAAGTGAGTGATGGGAAGGCGACCATAGACAAGGAGCTGCTCCGTGACATTCCTGGTGGGGTGAATCACAATGGAGGAAGGATCAAGATTGGCCCGGACAATCTGCTTTATATTACGACAGGTGAACGGTACGAACCGGAGCTGGCCCAGAACGAAGATAGCTTGGGTGGCAAAATATTGCGGATTGGTCTCGACGGATCGATCCCAGAAGATAACCCTTGGCCTAATTCACCGGTGTACAGCATGGGGCATCGGAACGCACAGGGCCTGGCTTGGAACCCGGACAATGGCTATCTGTATGCCACAGAGCATGGTCAGCGTAATTTTGATGAAATTAACCGGATTGAAGCTGGTGATAATTATGGCTGGCCAGAGGTAGAGGGAGACGATGATAAGAATGGTACATATCAGGCTCCGCTTGCGCATAGTGGAGATGAAACATGGGCTCCATCAGGTGTAGCTTTTATAAAGGAAGGGCCATGGGCCGGATCACTGCTTGCTGCCAATCTGAGGGGTGAACAACTGCTTAAAATTACTCTGTCCAAAGATGGTACACAAGTAACGCAGGTAGAGCCGATTTTTAAAGACGAGTGGGGACGTATTCGCAATGTGACTTCTGGAGAAGACGGAAAGTTATACGTGCTCACGAACAACCGGGATGGCAGGGGAGCTCCACGTGATGGAGATGACCAACTGATCGTTCTGACGCCGAAACCGTAACATTACAATAGAAAAGGGGTTGTCCCGCCATGTTTATGACGTATGGACAGCCCCTTCGATTCACTATTTACGTAAATATAACTTAGTTGCAGGTACCAATTAGTCGGCGCTTTCCGCGAGTTCGGCAATGCGCCGACTCGGCTCATCGGTGTACTCGCCACCATGGTAACAAAGTACCTTCTCCAGCTTCAGGCCAAGCAGCCTTTTCAAGCTGCGAAGTGCTTCAGGCATGTCCGGTGTTGCAGGTGGAGCAGGACCCACCAATTCATCATCGACCACACGCAATTCATCGGCAGCGAGCAGGAATTGTTGCTCCCGGAAGTACAAGCAGATATGTCCGGGGGTGTGTCCTGGTGTATGAATGACCTGGATACCACCTTGTAGAGGCAACATGTCACCGTCCTCTAACACTTTGGATATTTTGAACTCAGTCCGCTGTGAGATCAATTGTTCCGCCAGCTCCGCTATAGGTTCAGGTAGCAACGCTTTGCGTTCTGGCGTGAACTTGATCATGGGCTCTTTGCCCGTGATAAACGGAATTTCATCGCTATGCGCCCAGATTTCCACTTCCGGAATAGCATTCACCAAGGCACCAAGATTACCAATGTGGTCTATATCGGAATGGGTTACAATAATGCGCTTGATATCAGACAGCTGAACGCCTTCATGCTCCAGTGCGGACTGAAGTTCGGCGAGTTGGCCAATCATGCCTGTATCCACAAGCGTAATACCATCTTCATCGCGCAACATAACAGGATAGATCGGGTTTTTACCCGCAGGTGTGACAATATGAAGATTTAGAACCGTAATTTCTATGGGTTGATTGTTCATATTTGTTTCCGGAGCGAATCCGGAGCACCTCCTTTGTCGTGTATGACCATTTGCATGTATCATGTATTCGTCAGTTCTCTGGCTGATTATATTTCAAGTGTTTTCTATACTTCTTCACCGTATCCAGGGTGGATTCAAACTCTTGCTTTGCATCGTGATTTTCTCTAATAATGGAAGCATAAGAAAAGTTGGAGTGAATAAGTTTATTTCTCAGTTGAAACACTTTGGCTATTTCTTCTTCAATTTTCTCTTCTTCCGATTTTAGGAACAGATGCTGATTTTTCAATTCAGCCTGAAGGATCTCGATATTGGATAATGAGCGGTATGCAGGAGTTTTCATCAACTGGATCGAATTAAATTTTTTTTGATACGTTTGTTGGTATAGTTGATTCAGCAGGTCTTCAATGATCGAGCATAATTCAATCGTCCATGAACTGTATTTTCGTTCTTTCCGTTTTTGGGTAAGCTCACCAATCTCTTCATCGTTCCACAGTTTATCTTTTTCATACAGGGATGAGTCTATCTTTTGCTGGAGATTATGAGCTTCCTGTTCGATGAATGCAATCTCAAGTTTCGCTTCTTTTTTCAGTTTCTTGAAGTCTTCTTTGGTTAGCATACGTATCCTCCCTATAAGACCAATATGTGATCTTTCAATTATCTCATATTGACGTCAGCAGTGCTTAAAAAACAAAAGGATGACTGTCTCAAAATATGAAGAACCTCTGGTTCAGAAGGGAAGTACCTGATGTCCATTCCAACAGCCGTTGTTACGGGAGCCAACTCAGGCATGGGTCTGGCAACCACCATTGAACTTGCAAGGCAAGGGTATCACGTGATTATGGCATGCCGCAGCGAGAAGCGCGGACAGCAGGCACTGGAGGAGGCGCTGCGTCAGTCCGGCTCTACTGCGATTGAACTGATGCTGTGTGACCTGGGGTCACTGGAGAGCATCCGCCATTTTGTTCAATCCTTCCGTGAGCGTTACGACACACTTGACGTTCTCGTTAATAATGCGGGTGTCGTCATGTTGAAGCGCCAGGAAACCTCTGACGGTTTCGAACAAGCTATCGGTATTAACCATCTTGGACATTTCCTGCTTACCTTACTCCTGATCGAACCTTTGAAGTCTGCGAAGCAGGGGCGTATAGTGAATGTTTCGTCTGGTGCCTACAAAGCCGGGAAAATCCATTTCGAAGATCCCCATCTGCACAAAAGTTACAATCCAATCAAAAGTTACGCTCAATCCAAGCTGGCTAACGTGTTGTTCACACGTGTTCTGGCCCGCAAATTAGCGGATACCCGAATCACGGTCAACTGCCTTCATCCCGGTGCGGTGGGTACAAGTATTGGCGTAGACCGCAATACCGGTTTTGGCACACGCATTATGGCTTTGGTGGGCAAACTACCGTTTTTCCTTTCACCAGAAGAAGGGGCACAAACGGCCAACTATCTCGCCACAAGCCCTGAAGTCGCCGGGGTAACCGGGCGTTACTTTTATCAACAAAAGGACCAGGAACTGAAAGCCCATGCGCTGGATGCGGCAGATGCTGAGCGTTTCTGGACATGGAGTGAAGAGCAAGTTGGACTTAGACCCGAAGAGAAATTGTAACTACTGACTGTTTTAAGCGGCAGATGCTGCTTACTTGTTTCCACATAATTAGAGGCAGCCGTTTTCCATACTAACGGGCTGCCTCTAAAGTTAAGTTCCAGCCAATCCCTAATTAAGCGCTCAGGCTTTGGCCTTCACAGCTTGCTGAATCAGCTCCATAAATGCTTCAATGCGCTGAATGCCTTGATCGCCCTGACCGTATGCACGGACAGAGGCGGATGAGGCATTTTTCTCATTTTCCCCGAGCACGAGCGAGTAAGGCACTTTTTCCATCTGAGCTTCACGGATTTTGTAGCCGAGCTTCTCACTGCGCAAGTCTGTTTCTACCCGAATACCGGCAGCCCGCAGCTGGCTCTGAACTTGAAGCGCATAATCTGCGTAATGATCTGACACTGGCAGTAGCTTCACTTGCACGGGCGCGAGCCAGAGCGGAAATGCACCTGCATAATGTTCAGTCAGGATGCCGATGAAACGATCGATTGAACCATAGATGGCACGGTGAATCACGACAGGACGGTGTTTCAGGCTATCCTCGCCAATATAAGTGAGATCGAACTTCTCGGGCATTTGAAAATCTAGTTGAATTGTTCCACACTGCCAGCTGCGCTTCAGTGCATCGAGAATGTGGAAGTCAATTTTTGGACCGTAAAAGGCACCATCACCCTCGTTAATGCGGTATTTCACACCGCGCCGATCAAGTACATTCTGCAATGCTCTTTCTGCTTGATCCCACAGCTCTTCCGATCCCATGGAATCTTCCGGACGAGTGGACAACTCAATGTTGTACTCAAATCCAAAGATGTCGTACATACGTCCGATCAATGAAATCGCCTGGTTAATCTCTTCCTCGATCTGCTCTGGCATCACATAGAGATGGGCATCATCCTGACAGAAAGTCCGCACCCGCATCATGCCGTTCAGAGCGCCTGAGAATTCATGGCGGTGGACCTGACCGAATTCCATCATACGAATCGGCAGCTCACGATAGGAATGGAGTGTATTTTTGAAAATCAGCATGTGTCCCGGGCAGTTCATAGGTTTCAGGGCAAAAGTCGCATCGTCCACTTCCGAGAAATACATATTGTCCTTGTAATGTTCCCAGTGCCCCGATTGCTCCCACAGACGGTTGTTCATCATGAGGGGAGTACGAACTTCCTGATAGCCTTCCTGCAGCTGCAATTCACGGGAGAATTGCTCCAGTTCTGTACGAACAGTCATGCCTTTGGGCAGATAGAACGGCATACCGGGTGCTTCTTCAGAGAACATGAACAGTTCAAGCTCCTTACCCAGTTTGCGGTGATCTCGTTTTTTCGCTTCTTCCAGCATGTGTAGATGTTCATCCAATTGGGCTTTGCTCGGGAAAGCAGTGCCGTAGATGCGCTGCAGCATTTTATTGTCCGAGTTGCCGCGCCAGTATGCACCTGCCACATTCAGCAGTTTGAATGCTTTGATCCGACCAGTGGACGGAAGATGAGGGCCGCGACAGAGATCGAAAAACTCTCCTTGGTCATAAATGGAAAGCTCAGCGTCCTCCGGTAAATCCTGAATAAGTTCAAGCTTATACGGGTCCTGAATCTCTCCAAAGATGCGAAGTGCTTCCTCCCGGCTAACTACCCGGCGGCTAATTTTCTCATTTTCTTTTATGATTTTGTTCATTTCTTGCTCAATGGCAGCCAAATCACTGATCGATAGAGCATGTTCCAGATCGACATCGTAATAGAATCCATCTTCAATGACAGGCCCGATGCCCAGCTTGACTTGTTCCGCACCGTAGATGCGTTTGAGAGCCTGCGCGAGTACATGAGCTGTGCTGTGTCGGTAACGATACAGACCTTCCGCGCTGTCCAAAGTAACGATGACGAGTTCACAATCTTGCTCAAGCACCCAGTCGAGATCGACATTCTTACCATTCACGATTCCGCCGATGGCTTGTTTACCTAGACTTGTGCTGATGGATGAGGCGACCGCTCCTACAGTGATGCCTGCGTTGTAAGAACGTACAGCTCCGCCTTGCAGGCGAATTTCAATCGGATGCCCGGGTTGCTGTTGGTCATTCGATTGGTTGCTGGATTGACTGTTATTATTCGGATTACTCATGTGAACCACTCTCCAATATTCAAATTTGAAGCGCAAAAAACACCCGTCCCGGAAAAGGGACGAGTGCGCTCAGCTCGTGGTTCCACCCTAATTTGGTTATGAATGCTCATGAAAACGACCAGCCGCCGCAAACAAGAACATCATAACCCTCATTGGAATCCGTTATCGGGGATCAGGCGGTGAACTCTACTGACAGCTTTGTCCGGAATTCGTGAAGAAAACCGAAAAGCTGAAGTTCGAGGTCACGGCTGCAGAGGGGTAATTCCGGTCCGTTCGCTGAAGAAGGTTTCACCAATCCCTTCTCTCTCTGGGCAGCACGCAAACGGAATCTTGTCTCTGGTCATCGCCAAATATGCAAAATCGATATCAATTGAGTTGATCTTAATATCGTTGAAGTTCATATCAATATTTTGGAACAGGTGTTATTGAGTGTCGATTATATAGATTGAAAATGAAAAGGTCAAGCGGAATGTTTTTTACCCATGTTCTGATTGTCCATCCCATATTAATCGAATGACAGTACCTTCACCAGAAGTCGATTGTACTTCAATACGACCCTTCATCGCTTCAATTAAGCCTTTTGTTACCGCCATGCCAAGGCCTGATCCGACATCGGACGTGCCTGTATCAGTCCCTCGGTAATATCGTTCAAACAGCCTCCAGACCAGTTCCGGGTCCATTCCTTGACCATCATCGGCAAAATGAACACTGAACTCCCCAGCCTGTTTACCCGGATGCACACTAACGGTCAGAGTCGATTCCACTGGATTATGCAGAAGGGCATTAGCGGTCAGGTTATCCACAATGCGTTCAAACGAAGGAATATGCACATGGCCGTATACCGGAACTTTCGCAGGGAGGAACACAATACGTCCCTCGCCATATACCGGGTTGCGTTCTGCACGCTGGACGAGATCATGCAGTAGCGTATTTACGTCAGTTTCTTCCGCAGGTGGCTGGTATCCACCGCTTCGCAATCGGTACGTCATGGCAAGATCATTCACAAGTCGGTCCATATACATGGATTTGTCCAGCATAATGCCCGCGAATTCCCTCACTTCTTCCGGGGACCAGCTATATTTCTGTGCTTCAAGCATATGGGCGTATCCCTGGATGGAGGATAGCGGTGTCTTGAGATCATGCGTTATTCCGGCGATCCATTCCTCACGCAGAGATTCGGTCTGTTTACGGAGCTCTTCATCTTGTTTCAATGTTGCGGATAATGCCTGCATGGAGCGAAGCACTTCAGCATACACGTGGTATTTCCGTTTCCACTTGCCATTTCGTCGCTGGCTGCGAGGTACGCCGCCAATGCCTTTGGGTTCTTCATAATGTCCTTGTTCCAGTCGTTGGAGCCATTGGAGCATATGCAGCATGGGGGAACCGAAACGATTAGCGTACCATAGGGCCAGCAGAATTAGCAAAATGATAACGGATAGGATCAGCACAATGAGCACAGGGGTCAAAATGAAGTTATAGGGATTTTCTTCCCCTGTAGCAGTTGGATCGACAGGTATACTGAGCATCCAGGTTGTGCCATTCTGTACATCGTAAAAGGTTGCGATCGATATTCCATATCGATTGGGATAACGAATACGCAAAGCCAGTTCCTGTATGTTGTAACTGCTAGGGACGCCCATGGCAGGTTTATTATAAGAAGCCAGCTCTTGACCGTAGGCATCCAAAATTTGCAGATAGGCACCTTTGGAACGGATGGCATCCTCTTGTTTGGGGAGAAGTATAAGCTCTCCATTGGTGTAATGACTGTCCTCACGGGCTTGATCGAGTAAGGATTTGGTCTGATTGCGTTCGCCATACAGCAAGGTGAACATCTCGCCGTTTTTCTCCCGAATCAGCATGACGATCTGGTACGGGAACGGTTTTTTTGCTTCCCAGTATGCGATCAACTCTCCAGGCTTGTATTGCTTCGGAACGTCATCCGGTGTATCAAAATCATCAATGACGTAGCCTTTTTCATCCACAACCTGAAGCCATCCCTGATTTTTCTCGACCTGCTTCAGCAGCCTGGGATCATAGCGGACCGTCCCATCGGGCATGATTTCTGCGGTATTAATCAGTTGGTCAAGACCACTAGTAGCGAAGTCATCCACCAGGCTTACTTCATTTACCTTTTGAACGACCCAATAGGTGGCTGCAGAACCCAACAGGATGATAAGGACTACTGCGCCAGCAAGCATAACGATAAATCGGGTCATTAACCTGCGACGAATACTCATGCGCGTGACACTTGGTTAGGCAAAATGAGTTTGTATCCCAGCCCCCGGACGTTGACGAGAAAGGCAGGGTTAGAGGGATCAGCTTCAATCCGCTCACGGATACGGTGAATATGAACCATAACGGTGTTGTCATCGCTGATGGCTTCCGAACCCCATACGCGTTCATACAATTCCGATTTGGTGAAAATGCGATTGGGATGCTTGCAGAAAAAGAGCAGCAGCTGATAGACAAGAGCCGGACAGTTTACCGGCTGTCCTTCAACTTGAAGCTCACCAGCGGGCGACCACTTCCAGTGGATTAAATGGTTTAACGACATAATCATCGCCGCCAACGGCGAATCCGGTTAACTTGTCATAATCCGTAGTTTTGGCAGTCAGAAAAAGAATCGGTGCATCGGTCACTTGCCGCAGAAAGGGACAGATTTCCAGTCCACTTTTGCCAGGCAGCATGATGTCCAGCACGATGCAGTGATAGGTTTTATTTTCGCAGGCGGTAATCGCCTCTTCCCCAGTGGTAACGGTGTCGATGTCTACAAATTGTTCTTTGAGCAGGACGGTTTTGAGCATATGTAAAATGGCTTGTTCATCATCAACTAGCAGTATGGAGACGTGATCCATGATGTGAAATGACCTCCTAGGGCTTCCTGTTTGTTTATTGCTAATCATACCATCCGAGAGGGCTATGTAGTGTGTGAGCTATCTTAACGGAATCTTAATTATGAAGCCATAGAAGACGCGACAGTTTAACTACATGTAAGGAAGAGTTAGACGAAGGATAAGATTCATTCTGTACACTTAACTGGAAAGTATAACGAACACCAGAGGGGATGTAGAGAATGAAGAGGTTAAAAGAAGGATTTAAAATTCTTACGGATCACTTAAATGGCGGGGAAAGTCTTCCGAAATCAGGATATGCTGCACATGAGAAATTACAGAGCAAAAAGAGCTGGAAGTTGCTTGCCATTGCCCTTGGAGCCTGCGTGATGTTGTCTGCCTGTGGTAACAGTAATTCGATTACATCCGAGCAGGCGGAACAGCAGTCCGAGGAACAGATGACAAATGCCAATGAAGCGAGTGAGAGTAAAAATCAGGAAGAGAATTCGGGTAAAGAGGTGAGCGACATCATTACACCTGAGAATTTCATCGATACGTTAATGAACGGTTCCAAGGATGCCATTTACAGTCAGATGAGTCCCGAGTTGAAGGAAGCACTAACGCTTGAACAGTTTAAAACGTCCGCGGATCAATTCCTTGAGGGAGTAACTTCCTTTGATCTAGTGGTAGATGCCAAAGTGAACCATTTAACTGAGTTCGCCTGGAAGGATCAAACAGGGACCAAAGGGATTCAAGCCTATTTTACCGAAGCTAATCAGATTGAAGGGCTATTAATCCAACCACTGGAACCCCATGTAGATACGGATCAAACGTTCACCAAAACCGAGTTTCAATTCCCTATGAAGGGGGGATGGTATGTGTTCTGGGGAGGTAATGATGTGATGTCGAACTATCATTATGAGCATGAAACACAGCGCTATGCGCTAGATATTATTCGCACCAAAGAAGCTTCCAGTTACAACGGAGATGCGAAAGTGAACGAAAACTACTACGCTTTTGGTGAACCGCTCTATGCAGCAGCAGATGGAACCGTAGTCGATATCAAGAATGATATTCCAGATAACATACCAGGTGTTATGAACCCGGAAGAACCAGCGGGTAATAATGTGGTCATTGACCATGGAAACGGAGAATACAGCATCACCGGACACATTAAGAAAGGCAGTGTGGCCGTCAAAAAAGGGGACAAAGTCAAGCAGGGAGACCTCATTGGAGAGCTGGGTAACTCAGGTAATTCCAGTGAAGCTCATCTGCACTTCCAGGTATCGGACGGCCCGGATCTATTCACTTCCCGTTCTGTTAACATTCGTTGGGCGGATCAGAGCCAGCAGTTAACCCGGGGTAACACGATTCAAGGGTTGTCTGAGTAAATATGGAATTGAGCTGAATGTTGGGGGATGACGTCGACTTCCTTCCTCCGTTATAATACCGTCATAAGATAGAATCGATCTGGATGATGGAGGAGTAGACATGAAGCTGGATAGTGTACAGATTGAGTATGCGCGTCGTGAGGACCTGCCTAGGATTGTGGAGATCTATAATTCTACGATTGAGAGCCGGATGGTAACGGCGGATTTGGAGCCGGTGACCGTGGAGCAACGTATTCCGTGGTTTGAGGAGCATTCATCGGATCATCGCCCTCTTTGGGTGATGAGATATGAGGGACAGGTTGTAGCCTGGGCTAGCCTGAGTTCGTTTTATGGACGCCCTGCGTACAATGGGACGGTGGAAGTCAGTGTGTATGTGGATCAGCAGTGCCGGGGAATTGGGGCTGGCGGACGTTTGCTGAACACCATTTTTGACGCTTGTCCTGCGCTTGGAATCAAGACGATTCTGGGCTTTGTGTTTGGACATAATGAACCGAGTCTGGGATTATTGCGCAAGCATGGCTTTGTGCAGTGGGGCTATTACCCTGAAGTGGCTGTGCTGGATGGCGTCAACCGGGATTTGGCGATTTTGGGCAAAAAAATATAAACATGTTTCACAATAAATGAAAACCTCCAAATCCACATGCGTGGATTGGAGGTTATTTTTGCTTACATCGAGTAAATAGGGGATGACTTAGGTGTGCGACACGCCAAGCCTTTGTTTAATATCCTGAATCTGTGCCAGATGACGCTCTTCATGATAGCTTGCAAAATCGACCCATTGAGCCAGATCCATCTCACCGAAAACCGGGTGAAGAAAGGACTTGCTTCGCAGCAGTTCAGACTCATGATCTTGTGCAACGTGCATCAGTGCTTGATGTGAGTCTTCCAGGTCGTGTCGTACATTCGCCAGCGTTTCTGGTTCCGCAGGAGGCTGGAGATGAGACGGGGCGCTGACAGAGTGGCTGCGATCGAGTGTAAGCTCATATGGTTTTTTGTCCACAGCAACGGTCTGTTCATTCTTTAGAGCGGCTTGGGCTTGCTTCACAATGATGTTTTCCATCATATTCAGGTGACGGAGAACTTGCATAATACTCCAGTGAGTTGGTGTGGGTTGGAGGTTCAATTGCTCTTCATTGAGTCCAGAGACGGCTTCCCAGATTTGGCTCCGAATGTCGTCATTACGAGTGAACATCGTGCGATCCTCTCCTTTAAATGAGTTCTATGATGTAAGCTTTTGTAAGTGCGGTGCCTAAAATGTGGATGCTTAATATACATCATAGAGGATTTGAAAGGCGAGTGCGAAGAGGTGTTTAATTTACTTTGTTAGTTGAAGTTATGTAGATGAAAATGAAGCTGTTTTTATAAACGGGTCATATCAAATTATACCATCGCCAAAAAAAAAGAATTGACGCTAAGTAGTGCTGGACTCTATAATCGATAACAAGTAACTTGATATGTAAGGAGTCCTGACATGGTATGTTAGTAATTGACGAGGTGTATCACCATACAGCATTGCAAATATCATCGTCCGATTTATTGTACCTTATCCAACAGCTCAAGGTCAAAAAAGAAAATGAGATCGAAACGCTTAAACATAAAATTGAACAATTTGAACAAAAAAAACGTGCGGAAGAAGTGGCTTATCAATCCTTGTCGACTGTACGCAAATGGTTCGCAGGCCGCCCTGCATCCCATCACCAGGCGGTGGAATATATGGTCCAGGTGAAGGAACGTTTTCGCAAAATGGAACAAATCCGGCGGCGGATACGAGAACTGGACCGCATTGCTGAACGAATCAAGCATCTGGACAGCATCGAACGGGACGAAATCGAGCTTACGCCCGAAACGATCCGGGAGATTAGACAGCTTAGGGAAACGGAGGATGTATAAGCATGACTTTGGAGACGTTAAGCTCCGGGATTGATACGGTCTGGGTCGTATTGAGTGCAGCCATGATCTTGTTGATGGAGGGCGGATTCGCCCTTCTGGAGGCTGGCTTTGTACGTTATAAAAATAGTGTAAATATTATTATGAAGGTTTTCGCTGACATTACCATTGGAACGTTGCTTTTCTATGCCATCGGATTTGGCTTGATGTATGGCTCTGATGCTGGAGGTTTTGTAGGCATAACCGGATTTTTCCTCAATGGAGACTTGTCTCACCTGGACGTACCCGTATCATTGGAAACATTCTGGCTGTTCCAGGCTGCGTTCACGATTGCTGTCATTTCCATCGTATCGGGTGCTGTGGCTGAGCGGATTAACTTTCGTGCCTATCTGCTGTACATCATATTGATGACGGCCATTATTTATCCGATTGGTGGACATTGGGCATGGGGCGGCGGTTGGCTCAGCAAGCTGGGGATGCAGGATTTCGCCGGTTCCGCAGTCATTCACGCGTTGGGCGGGTTCTCTGCACTGGCCGCAGCGATTATTATTGGGCCACGTAAAGGCAAATATACGCCGCATGGTGTAAGTGCCATTGCGCTCCCAAGTAATCTGCCGCTGGCATCTGTAGGTGCATTCCTGCTGTGGTTCGGTTGGTTTGGCTTCAATGCAGGAAGTACGCTCAGTGCAACTGATGTCAGGATCGGTCACATTGCCATCGTTACGATGTTATCTGCTGCTTCAGGCGGTGCGGTTACACTGCTCTACACCTTGTTCCGATTCAATCGTTCAGATGCACCATCGGTCATTAATGGCTCGTTGGCCGGTCTAGTCGGTATTACGGCAGGGTGTGCCTTTGTCGGTGATGTGGCTGCGATATTTATCGGAGCGGTATCCGGATTGCTCATGATGGCTGCAACGAGTTGGTTAGACCGCAGGCAGATTGATGATCCTGTGGGTGCGTTCCCTGTTCATGCTGTATCCGGGATGTGGGGTACGATTGCCGTGGGTTTGTTTGCAACCGATGGTGGTTTGTTCATGGGAGGTGGCTGGAGGCTGCTGGGTGTTCAGGCGCTTGGCCTCACGGCTTTGGTCGTCTGGGGATTTGTCATGACCTGGATTGGTCTGAAACTGATTGGCAAGATCGTTCCTGTCCGTTCCACGGAAGAAGAGGAAGAATTAGGTCTGGATATTAGTTATCATGGTGTAATGGCTGCACACCAGTCGCATGAATTTCTGGATGGCGAGGAGCATATTCGTGCTTTCCAGAATGATTCACCGAATCGGGATCGTTAAGAATGAACCTAATGGATAATAAGGAAGGAGGCTGACACCGGATGTCAGTCTCTTTTTTCGCTAGAAGCAGGGAAAGAAGCGTCAGCGGAAGAATATACAGGTGTGAACCTGAATATGTCTCACCATAGATGTATTGTCAGAAGGGGAGGATCTGTATGATTAAACCTGAACAATGTGAACGTCTGACCAGAAAAGCCCGGAAAACTCTTGAAGAATATGGGTTGGGTAATGCTGCCGATCTGCTGTTATCTTCAAGCCGTTGGGGAATTCGCCTTGATGTATCGACAATCGATGAGTATCGCAGAACAGGAAATTCACGTGTAGGTGGAAATCCGGATCTGCCGAGTAACATGAAATGGCCTTTGACACAGGATGGGGTGCCCATGACATTCCTGGCCCAGTTGAATCTCGTGGATTTGACGCCATATACGCCAAATGATGGGCGCGGGAGTTTGCCCGAACGGGGCATGTTATACTTTTTCATTGGTGTGGATGAACCTGCTTATCATATTGAGCATCGTGTGATTTACGAGCCGGACGCTCACAATCTGACAAGGCGAGAGCCTGATGGCGAAACCGCATTGGGCGAGGACGATTTTGTAGCACATTCGGTAACAGTGCTGCCTAATCTCGAGTTTCCTACATACGCATACATTGATTCTCTGGCTCTAAATGCAATCGCCGCCCCGCTGTCTGGTGGAACGGTTGCTGTCGAAGGGGAGGAAGGTCTGTATGACCGATACCTCGAATTTGAGTCCAGCTGGAATCATCCGAGTACGCAGAACTGGGGTGGCATGTTTGGATACCCGGACGGTCAGCATCCGGATGCAGAACATCAGGCGCTGTTACAGATCGTGCTAGATGAAGAGTACGCTTATGACGAGCAGGCGTGTGAGAAGAAGCTGACTGCTCATTATGGCGGGGATGAGAAACGCACACAACAAGAGCTTGCGGATACCTTACTTCTATTAAAAATTGATACGCATGACGCTATCGGTTTTCAATGGTGGGATTGTGGGGAGCTGCAATTTTTCATTCGCAAGGCTGACTTGCTCGCAGGACGATTCGATCAAACGTATTGTTCGTTATATTCAAGTTGAGTTCGTGTTTGTTATCATCGGAGCAACAAAATGTCCCAATTTCCGTCTATATGAGGGAGGAGGGACTTTTTTTGTTCATCATTGTTGGTTTTCGAGCAAAGCTGGTTTATATATAAAGGGGGAATTTATAGTTGATTGGCGATCATATGTTCTGTATAATGGAATAAAAAGGGAGTGTTTCTGTTGATTCAGTCTGCATTTAAACATATTGATGTGGCAGTGACATCATTAATCAATTTATGTGACCAACTGTCGGAGCAGGACTTGGCTTTGACTCCGATTGAAGGCAAACGGCCGGTTGGAGAATTGCTTTCTCATCTATCCGTCATTTGTCGTGCAGATGTACATATTTCGGAGGGAGCTTCCGAAGAAGAAATGGCTTTGTTTTACGAGGAAAATCAGCCGAATTCACTGAGTGAGATCAGGGAAGCGCTGATTGCGAATCAGATGTACCTCTATCATCGATACAGACAGTTTAATACGGAGGAATTATTACAGGTGACTGACTCCTATTGGGGAGCTTCGTACAGTCGTCTGGAGTGGCTGCTTGAGATCATGGGACATGTGTATCACCACAGGGGTCAACTGCATACGATGCTGACACTAACTGGTATAGAGCCCAAAGTAGCGTTGTTTGAATAGATAGATCCAGGTCCATAATGTGAGGTTCTGCCTGAATACAGAGCAGATTTAATAGAATACATAGAGCATGTTATCCGTAACAAGCAACGGTTAAGCAAGGATTAGATCGACGATACTATACGTTAATAATAGAGATTGCCGGATCAGCTACAATTAACGAAAACCAACGTTTAAAAATGCCACATAGTCAATAGAAACTAAAATAGTAAGTTCGGAAAATCTTCTATTAGGGGTGTGTAAAATGAGTTTAAAAGAAAAGTTGATATTAGTAAAAGAGAATGACTACCAAACACCTCTCGATACATTCCAGTTGATACAAGAAATGATGGTTAATATCGGTTCTTTGGATGCCCAACTACGTGATGACCTCATTTATACAACCTTATCAAATTGGATTCCTGATAATACCTTAACAGTAAACGAACTAGAACAACTTCTATCCGTTGTTTTGGATAATAAGCATTTGCTTTTTAGGCTTGGTGAAACGAATACAGACTCTGTCTTTACTCGATCGTTCTCTATGCTAGTTATACCGCTCCTCTTCATGAGGCATAAAGAATCACCATTTCTCTCGAAAGAGCATATTCATCAGATAAAAGAGATCGTGTTTTACAATGTACATAAAGAGCGAGATTACCGCGGGTATGACGAAGAAAAAGGCTGGGCTCATGCCATAGCCCATGCAGCAGATGCTTTAGACGAATTGGCCCAATGTTCCGAGTTGGATAAAAATGATCTCTTAACCATTCTCGATTTGGTTTACGAAAAGATGACCATCACTGATCGAGTTTACTCCGACGGGGAAGATGAAAGAATGGTAAAATCCATAATTAGTGTTTTAAATAGAAAAATACTTAGTCAGACTTATGTAGAGCAATGGATTCAACGTTTTGGTGATGTGGAGAAAAATCCAGAATTCCTTCCTGCCTTTAGGCAAAAAAATAATATAAAGAACTTTTTGAAAAGTTTATACTTTCGAATTAAATTTCACAAAGTCGATGCTGATCTCTGCCCAACAATCGAGCATACTTTATATAAAATAGAAAAAGTATATTATTCCTAAAATCCAACGTTTTTGCTTCTTTCCTAGGGCGATGATTTTCGCAGATCCATTTCCTAGTGGTATACTTTGATCAAGTAATGATTCATGGAATGGAAAGGAATAATGCCGTGGCACAGCCAGCAACCATTCTGCTTGTGGATGATGAGCAGGATATTATTAAACTGATGGAGATTTATTTTGGCAATGAAGGATACCGGGTTCTGACAGCCAGTGATGGGATCGAGGCGCTTGAGCAACTGAAAAAAGAGCCAATTGATCTGATCATTCTGGATGTCATGATGCCGAATATGGACGGAATTGAAGCATGTATGAAAATTAGGGAAGAGCAGAAAATGCCGATCATTATGCTGTCAGCCAAAAGCATGGATATGGATAAAATTACAGGGCTGAGCATCGGCGCTGATGATTATGTGACCAAGCCGTTTAACCCGCTTGAACTTGTGGCACGGGCAAAGTCACAGCTTCGCAGGTACCATACCTTCAATGAAGGCCGTGAGAACAAGGAGCATGAATGGGTGATTGACGATCTGGTCATCAACACGGATACGCATGAGGTCTGGCTGGATGAGCAGCCTGTTCGCTTGACTCCCCGTGAATTTGCTGTTCTGGAGCTGCTGGCGCGCCATCAAGGCTCTGTGTTGAGTATGGAGCAGATCTACAGGCAGGTCTGGAAAGAAGAGTTTATGGAGTCCAACAATACCGTTATGGTGCATATCCGCAAGATTCGTGAGAAAATCGAACTCGACAGCAAACATCCCAAGTTCATACAGACGGTATGGGGTGTTGGTTATAAGATGATCAAATCACAATAAGCACGTGCGTCTATAAGGTTAATTGGATACAGAGCATGAGCAAGGAGTTCCGAGATGAATTCAAAATTAATTAACACAGTCCGGTGGAAATTTATCTACGCATTTCTGCTGAGTGGCATTTTGACGGGGGCTATTTTGTATGGGGGCAGCAAAGTCGTACACTCCATTCTGGCGGCTCAGACTTATCCTAATTATTCGATCCCTGCAAGGGGCATCAGGTGGCTGGTGAACCATATTGGGTCGGTGCCATTAATGATTATGGTTGGCATACTTGGCTTTGTGCTGTTCTTTTTCCTGTTCACGCGCAGGGTGATGCTGGTTCTGGATGAGATTACGGCAGGAATTCAGGAAGTTGCCAAAGGAGAGCTGTCTCATCGGATCGATGTGAAGACATCGGATGAATTTGGCGTTGTGGCTGCCAGTATTAATCAGATGGCTGAACAATTGCAGCTGTCATTGCAAGAGGAGCGTAGTGCAGTTGCTGCCAAAAATGACTTAATTACGGGTATTTCTCATGATTTGAGGACTCCGCTGACCTCCATTCTCGGATTTTTGGAGTACATAGAGAAGGATCGATATCAGGATGAAATTGAGATGCGGTATTACGTGAGCATTGCGTACGAGAAGTCCTTAACATTAAGGAAGCTAATCGACGATTTGTTCGAATATACCCGTGTCAGTGGTGGGAGCCTTCCTTTGTCATTGACTTCTTTGAACCTGAATCCGTTTCTGATGCAGCTCGCTGAAGAGTTCTCTCCGATGCTGGAAGAAGCAGGCATGACATACAAGATCATTGGTGGACAAGAACCTTTATGGATTCAGGCCGCTCCTGGAGAGCTTGTTCGTGCGTATGAGAACCTGTTCAGCAACGCAATCCGTTATGGAGCACAGGGTAAAGTGATGGAGATTGCGTTGTCTCTTGAAGGTGAAGAAGCTGTGGTGAGCATTAGCAATTATGGTGAACCGATTCCGGCGCAGGATTTGCCGCATTTATTCGATCGATTCTACCGTGTGGACAAGTCCCGCTCGCGTGATACGGGCGGCACCGGACTGGGGCTGGCTATTGCCAAATCCATGATTGAATTACATAAAGGAACTATCGCTGCCTACAGTGATCAGGGCCGAACCGATTTTGTTACGCGTTTTCCGGTGACTGCTCCTCCGATGAACAGAGATGCAGAGGAACGGTAACCGGGCAGAATTTTCGTCTACTTATAAGAGAGCTTGCTTGATTCAACATGTAGGCAAATTGCTTAATTAAGAAAATGATAAGAAGTTACCCACTTCTTAATTAAGAAATATTCGGTATTCTTAACCTCAATCGAAAAGATGAACTGCAAAATTGAGGAGGCTACCGAATATGAGATTATTATTACGTACAGTCAGATTGAGCTACATATATATTTGCGGAGCAAGCGCGTTACTTAGCGCAGCGCTCCTATTTGTCGTTTATCACATGTTACGTTTTGCCCATCATCATATCCTATCGGAGACAACAGGAATAACTCGCATTATGTACTGGGTGATAAACCATATCGGTACAACGCCATTGGTTATATTCATCGGTGGTGGTATGTTTGCATTGTTTTTTTGGATTCGATCCCAGAAGATTGCAGATGACCTCAAGGTGATTGGTCGTGGAACTCATGAACTGGCCCATGGCCGAATTCCAGCACAGATTGAAGTGTTAAACGGAGGAGAGCTGCGGCAGATTGCCACGGATCTGAATGACGTTGCGATACGTATACAATCGGAGCGCTTAAACAGTTCAGACCAGGAGTGGATAGATCGAGAGCCGAGAGACGAAGAATGGTTCAGTTCTGGTATGTATATGTATGGCGAAGAAAGTAGCCGACAACAAATAGCGTCAGAAAGTGAGAGAAGTCATAAGCAACGTATACAAGCAGATTGGGTTGGATTACAATCTGGTCGCATAAATGCAGATCTGCCGATGAAACTTACTCTCTACGGTGTTCGTTCCTCGCTTGAAACGATCGTGGAAGGACGCTGCCGGGATGAAGCGGAGATTCAGCACTGGGTCAGGCTAGCGTATGAGCAGACGTTAAGGCTGGAGCTTGCTCTGGATTCTATGGAAATGAAGCAACAGGAACATTCAGGCTCCAATCCACATGTATTTAGGGAGCCTGAATGTTGAGATCCAGCATAAGGCGCGGAATTTATCATATATTTGATGCCTCTGTAGTAATCGTTATTTTGCTTGCGGTCGGCTATATCTATCTAGTTACTTACGGCGAAGGTGTCCTTCGCAATCATCCTGAGGCCATTTTGGTGGCCTCTTCCACGATCATTACCAATGCGGATGGAACAGAAATTTCAAGATTACAAGTACAAACCAAGGGATATGCGCTGCATGCTGATTTAAAGGATATGCCCGATCTGTTAAAGCAGGCGTTTCTGGCTACGGAAGATCGACGTTTCTATAACCACGATGGCCTGGATTTTATCGGCATTGGCAGGGCGGTTGTGCAGGATGTTTTACATATGAACCTGAGTCAAGGAGGCAGCTCGATTACACAGCAACTGGCCAGAAATCTGTATTTGAACGGAGATAAAACGCTGGTTCGCAAGGTGAATGAAATGTCGATTGCCATGGCGATGGAAAAGAGATTTAGCAAGGATGAGCTATTAGAGCTATATTTGAATCATATTTATATGGGACGCCAGCAATATGGCGTTAAAGCCGCGGCTTGGCGATACTTCGGGATTAAGGATCTACATCAGCTGGAGATCTGGCAAATGGCTACGCTGGCCGGCATTCCGAAGGGACCTTCTATATACAATCCGGTGGATCGGGAAGACCTGTCCAAAGAGAGGCGTTCTGTGGTTCTTGGTATCATGCATGAGCAAGGAATTATTACTAAAAAACAGATGGAGGAAGCGCGAAATGTGGACTATACACCGCTCAATTCTACAGTTGAATCGACTCCAGGCTCAACAGCGCCTGCTTACGTGTCTGCCTTGGATGCGGTAATTGAGGAGGCTTCTCGTCTCACAGGTAAGAGTGGAGCAGAGATTCAATCCGCAGGCTGGACCATTCGTACGGGATTGGATGATCAGGCGCAGCTGGCGATGGAGCAAACATTCCGTGAATCTTCACGGTTCACCGATGATCGTGAGGATGAGCAAGTGCAGGCGAGTATGATCATACTGGACCAGCATAACGGTGAAGTCAAAGCGATGATGGGTGGGAGAGACCCTGTAAAAGGAGGCATTAACCGGGCAACGACGGATGCAAGGCAACCTGGTTCTGCATTTAAGCCTATTATTGCATACGGACCTGCATTGGAATCAGGGCGGTTTAAGCCAGAGAGCATGCTGCCTGATCAACGCATGAAATATGGGAGTTATCAACCAAGCAACTTGGGCGGGCGTTACAGAGGTACAGTTACGATGTCGCAAGCCATTGAAAACTCCATTAATGCTCCGGCTGTATGGCTGATGCATGAGACAGGACTGGGACGCGCACATCAATTTGCAGATCGATTGGGCATTGAACTGGGCAAGGAGGATCTTAATCTGTCGATTGCCCTAGGTGGCTTGCATAAAGGGGTGTCTCCACTAAAAATGGCCCAGGCATATTCCGTGTTTGCCAATAACGGCAAGTTCAATACGGCGCATCTAATTCGTGAAATTAAGGATTCATGCGGTCGGACAATCTATGTTTTTAAGCCAGAGAACAAGCAGGTGATCTCCACCAGCACGGCAACGGCGATGACCGGTATGCTTCAAGATGTGGTCAGTCAAGGAACAGGTAGCAGGGCACAATTGAGTCAGCATAAGGTAGCGGGGAAGACAGGAACAACGCAGGCTGCATTACCTGGTGTAAGCAAGGAGGCGAACAGGGATCTGTGGTTTGTAGGATATACGAGCAAGTGGACGGCCGCAGTCTGGATGGGATTTGATCGTACAGATGCAGAGCATTATATGAGATCCGGAAGTGGTGTGGCGGCGGATTTATTTGCGTCGGTGATGAAGCGTGCTTTGCCATAAAAGAGAAGGGTTTACCGTACACCAATGGACAAGGAGTGTCCAACAGACATGGGGAGTTCTTTTTATGGATCGTACAGTTATCGAACAAATGGATACAATGATGAAAACAAAACGCTGCATATTAGATGATAACGGATCAACATTGGCTGGAAATATAGAAGACCCGTGAAGGACAGCGTTTACCCTGTCTCTAACGGGTCTTTATCGTTTAGTTTAGTGATAATATATTCATCTACTGTGTTAGGATTTTGCTCGCAATGATTCAGGTATACGACGAATCATCTGGTTCAACACCTCGGACAATACAAGTCCGATCGCGATGGCACCTGATAACATGAGCGCTTTGGCAGCCATCTCCATGGCAGCGCCGTAGTCATTTTGCACAAAATTACGCATCGCATTATACGCCAGTCCACCGGGAACGAGCGGAATGATACCTGCTACGCTGAAGATTATGACGGGTGCGCGAAACATGCGGGAGAACAGCTGGCTGATGACACCTACCGCGATGGTCGCTGCAAGAGTAGCAGGAACAGCATCCGCAGCATATTCGAGCACAATATAGATGATCCAGCCGATCATACCGACAAATCCACCGTGAAGCAGCATGCGCCGAGGAGCGTTGAAAATAATACCAAATGCGGCCGAGGCGACAAAGCTGGTCAGGGCCTGTTCAATAAAATGAAGCATAACCTGCAACTCCTCCATCTTACGTAAAAAGTGAAAAAACAACAGCAATGCCGGTACCAATCGCAAAAGCCGTCAGAAACGCCTCGGCTCCCTTGGATAACCCGGACACGAGATGCCCGGCCATCAGGTCACGCACCGCATTGGTAATCAGCAGTCCCGGTACCAAGGGCATGACTGAGCCAATAATGATTTTGTCCCGTTCATGACCCGCGTCCATATAGACAAGCAAAAAGGCGAGCAGACCGATGACAAATGAAGCGGTCAGTTCGGCAAAAAACTTCACCAGTACTAATCGATGGAAGGCAATGACTGCTGCATAGCCAATACCACCGCAGAGAACGGCAGGGAGAAAGTCGACCCAGCCTCCACCAAACATAATGGTAAAGCAACCACTGGATAACGCCGCCGCTGTAAGCCGCACAACTGCAGAATAGGAGGAGGGCTGTCCCTCAATCTGTTGTAACAATGCATAGGCGTCTTCAACGGACAATTCACCTTGTCCAATACGCCGGGAAACGGCATTCACTTCGGATACCTTATGTAAATCCGTGGTTCGTTCAGAGATCCGTATCAGCTTGGCAGGCTCGGTTGCATCAACCGAGAAGAAGATACCTGTGGGCACAACATAACTGTGCGAATGGGGAAGGCCCAGCGCGGCAGCCATGCGTTTCATCGTATCTTCCACACGATAGGTCTCACCGCCACTTTGCAGCATGATCTTGCCTGCCAATAGACAGATTGCAATCACGCGGGATTGTTCAGTATGATTTGTCCCAACCAGCTCCGTCTCAGACTGAGGCACGGGTGGAGGATCATGAGGGATATATTCCAACCGGATCAAGCTCCGTTCATATGAGATAAGGCTTGGTGCCGACACCATTGTATCATATTTCACACGTTAGCAAGGAAACATACCGCACGAATTACAGGAAGTCATCCAGGTTGCAGAGATTAATGCATGCATTCACACCAAATTGATAACCGATCACTCCAAAAACCCAAAAAAGGCTTCGCTCCCAGGGCCGGATGGTCAAAGGGAGAGAAGCTTCTTGGATTAGGCTCGATCGAAACAAAAAACAACTACATCAACAGGGTAATGACCAACAGCTCATACAGCACGAGTGGCAAAATAGTTGGTCCAAACAAGGCGCGTGGCTCGGGATATCCATGCATCGGCGTAACCTGGAGATACAATATTCCCCGATCTGCGCTGATAATGACACCTTCCCATACTTGGCCATCGATATTCTGGACTTGCACCTTCTTGCCTACATGCTGCCGGGCTGTATGATGAAGCATATTCCGCACACTTTGCACGGATTGGAGCATTGGTTGATTGGCTTGGTATACGACCCGTGCGGATGGTGTGGACGTGGATTCAGACATGATGCACAACCCTTCCTCAAAATCATTTCTTACTTCAAGGTATGCATCTGCCTACAAAAGGTGATCACACAAATGCCATCTCAAGGCTCCCGCGTCCATTTTCATAAGCCACTTTGCCCAGTGCTCCATTCACAAAAGTTAACTGTGGCGGGATGTGGCCAAGATCCACATCATACAGTACGGGAACATCCATATCTCCGAGAGCCGAAGACAGGGCATCGATGAAGTTGAAATCTCCTGTATCGGAATAACCAGCAGGTCGGCCGAACATGAAGCCTTTTACGCCTGCAAACCAGCCTGCCTGTCTCATCTGCCACAGATGACGGTAGATATCACCCGCATTCATCTCACAGCTTTCCAGATACCAGATTGTTCCTTCTTCTGCACAATACTGATCAAGATACGCTTCAACAGGTGCATACGGCGTGCCAATAAGACTGGAGATCGTATCCATGCAGCCGCCGATCAACCGACCTGAGAATGTAACCTGCGAGTCTGCTCCTTCGGGTTGCCCAAGCTGTTTCCAGCGAGAAGGAGTATCCAGATTGAATGTCGACAAATCCGGTTTCCATTCCGATTGATAGTGAGTGGAAGAAGATTGAGTAACCTGCCCTCCCTGGCTAGTTTGTAATACATCAATCCAGCGGGCTGTCACCGGATCGAGTTCATTGGATCTTAGATCCACATAGTTCGTACCATGTGCCGAAGCCGTTCCGGTGATCAGGGTATATGCGAATAAAAAGGTGCTGATATCCGAATATCCCATAACCCATTTGGGAGGCAAGGTTTTCAAAGCTTCCCAATCGAGTAGGGGCAGAATATCCATAAGGAACTCTCCACCCCACGGAGGAATAATAGCCTGAATCTCAGGGTCGCGGAAAAATGCATTGATCTCGGCAGCGCGATCTTCCTTGGAGGAACTTACACATTTGGCGTTATGCCGTAGAAATGGGCTCTCCTGAACACCAAAACCAAGGCGCTCCATGTTGTGCCTGCTCTCTTCAAGGTAATGATGCAAGGATTCACTTACACCGCTGGATGGTGCAGCCACGCCAATGGTATTTCCCGGAGCGAGTGGCTGCGGGTAACGGATTGAACGCTTATTCATTGTGAAAACACCCTTTCTTGGGAACATATCGATTTAATGAATGTTTCCATTATAAAGAATAATTGCGTTTATACCAGCATGCTTCTGAAAAAGATTAAGGGTTCACCGGGATTTCCATTGAAAATGGTGATTTAAATTTCATTGGATAGGTGGCAATATGCATCTTTATTTCTCCTTTCATCTTAGCCCCATTTTGAATAGTAGAAGAGATAATTGTATGTCTTTCATCTGTTCCATCTCCACTGCTCCAATTGGAGCCTGGAATCTGATATGATTTACCCTCTTTGTCCATAACATCTCCGAAAGCTAGAATGAATTTGCCTTCCATACTACCGTCTACAGAGAAATGGATAACCAAATCTTTGCCGACGACCTTGCTTCCAAGCATCTTCAATCCAGATGGACCACCTGTAATCTTGTGTGATTTCAGATCAACGACGATATCCAGTTCATTTTTATTCAGCCCCGAGAATCCAGAACCTTGTAAAGTCAGCTTTTTCGGAATGGAGAAGTACATGCTTTCAAAGTAAATGGATCGTTCATCCTCACCTGTCGTGGTATCTGTTCTCCATGCGCGGCCCTTTTCATCCACCAATTGAAGATCATCCAGTCCAAAGATCTTCTTTGTATTTTTTGGATCGAATTTTACATCAAGCACAAAACGAGTTGGATAAAGGGTAGCCTGTTTAACATCAATACGCTGCCCATCTACCATTAGCGTTTGATTCACCGGGATGATTTTTTTCATACCTTTCGTTAAATCAGTGTCTACTGGGAAAGTAACTTTCCACTCTTTAGAACTCCCTTTATGTCTGGATTTAAATACAACACTCAGTTCTTCGGGGGGCGAAACGTCGCCAGTAAAGATAACATCGATATAATTTTCATAGACATTCTCGTCTGAAGTCGGTTTAGGAGATGAATAACTAAATCCAACAGGAAGATTCTTACCATGCTCATCAAGCAAATCGAAATCATATCCACCTTTGTCCAGATCTTTCATGCCTTTCATCGTGTAAAAAATAACCATGCGTGACTCATCTGTAATGATGCTGTCCACGGTCATCGAAGCTCCGTCATGCTCATCGGTCACACCTACCTTCTGCAAGAGGGACTGATCGATGGCCATCATTAACCCCTTATCCTGGCGAATCATACTGACGATGCCCTCCATGCCTGGCAGTTGCTCCACAAAGGATGCAAAGGCGGGGGAGACGCGAATACATCCCGTAAACACGAGGATGATTGCGGCTGCCGATATGGAGCTCATAACCCAGCGCAGCCGGGACTTGCGCTTACGCGCAGCCTGACGGATTCCAGCCTGTACAGCCTGATATGCTGCGGCATCCGGTACAGACATGGCGTCGTATTCTGTTTTACGATCATTCAGACGCTGCTCAAGGGCTTCAAATGACTTCATTTCATCGCTCATAATGTTACATCTCCTTTCGTTTCAAGCTGGTTCCGAAGTTGGCCGAGTGCCCGGTGCAGTCGGGATTTTACGGTTCCGGCCGGGATTTCGAGAATATCAGCGACTTCTGTTAAGGAGAAACCTTCGAAATAACTTAGAATAATAATCTGTTTGCAATCCCGATTCAGCGCAGAGACGGCTGCGGCCAGATCAGGGTCTGCGGGCCGGTCCCAGCTGCTGGGTTCATGAATTTCAGTAACGTGGCTGAACCGGCTCTTGCGTTTGCGTTCGTCCGCACAGTAGTTCAGCAGAATGCGGATCAGCCAAGTGGCGAAATAGGAGGGTTCTTTTAATTTCTTGAGCTTTCGATAAGCTCTATAGGTGGATTCCTGTATCGCTTCCAGCGCATCGCCCTCGTTGTGCAGATAGGCATAGGCGATCCGATACAGTCGGCTCTGATGCATCTCCATTAAGGCTGCAAAAGCCTCGGCATCCCCTTTTTGTGCGGCGATGGTCAGTTGAGCAGGGGTCACATGGCTCCTCCTTTCATGGATGTTGTTGCGTATTAGACCGTGCAAAGGGCCAAACGGTTCTTGATTTTGGAAAAAAAAGTTATGTATACACTTACCGAAGACTACCAAAAAGAAGGAAATTGCGAAGAAACTGAAAACAACCGCCAAGCTCCCCCTTATGTTAGAGAGAGGAGTTCGGCGGCTGTTATCTTCATATGACTTGTCTAACCGTAGTGAGGTTAGTTTCTCTCGATTTCAATCTTCAGAATAAAGATGGAGTTTTTTCGCAGCTTCCAGACCAGGCACCGCGAAACTAGCGAGCGGCGATGGCAGATCATCCAGCGGGAACCAACCGATCTCACCAATCGCTCCGCCTTCTTCGCGGTTACGAGCAATACCGCCGATAACTCGAGTTGAGTAGAGGACGGAAATCCAATGTTCCTGTTGTTCAGGTCGGATCGTCTCTGCCGTGCAGAGCAGCTTGTCGATGACAATATCCAGATCGACTTCTTCCTTGATCTCCCGAATGACCGTCGTTTCAATGGATTCGTACGGGTCGACTTTGCCCCCAGGGATACTCCAGGTGTACTGTTCAGGCTGCCGATTCCGCCAAACCAAAAGGACTTCATTACGTTCGTTGAGGATGACCGCTCCGACACCAATCCGAGGTTGGACAGGAGAGTTCTCAGTACCTTTGGCGTTAAGTAAGGACAACGCAGATCCTTCGGCAGCGACCAATCGTGAGTCTGAGTGATCTTCCGTCTGTTTAGCTCCTTGGGTATGAGTGGACTGAAACGCGAGCGGAAGTTGGGTCTGAGATGACCATTCTTCTGCAAGAATACTCATCGAGATCAGATCATAATGCGTGCCATCCCGTAAAACGGCAGAACGCTGGCGGCCTTCCTCACGAAATCCTGCTTTCAGATAGGCGCGTCGGGCAGTCTCATTGTATTCAATTACTTCCAGCGCAATTCTGTTCAGATTCAATTCATGGAATCCATAACGAATAATCAGGGCGAGAGCATCACTGCCGTATCCTTTGCCTCTATCTTTGTCATCACCAATACCAATGGCCAGGCGTGCAGAGCGGTTATTCCACTCAATTCGGTAGAGGGCCGTGAATCCGATGAACCGATTGTCCTCGAGAGTACGCAGTGCAAATTCAAAGCCGTTGTCTCTACGAACTGCGGATGACCCCGTCTCATCCGGCGTTAGCGGAACAGCAATATCGGTATCCAGATTACGCAAGTAATCATAACTGTCAGTAAAGCGGGAGAGCCGCATGCAGTCTTCTGGGCAAGGAGCGGCTAGCCGGACTTTGGAGCCCTGAAAAGCATTTAGATGATGTGGAGCCATGTTGCACCTCTTTTATTGGATATGAAATCATACATTTTATCTCATTATACTACGAAACAGAGAGGATACCGAAAAAGGGCACAAGCGGGGAGCATATCCTCCTGATTTGGGAAAAGAAAAGCGACGCTAAATGCGGTTAATATAGATCCATATAATTCAACATAGATCCTCTGGATATTTCCGAATATAGACAAAACAAAAAGCAGCCAAAGGGCTGCTCAACCATTCATTATTTCATATCCTGCAACAGGTTTTTCATTTTCTTGTAGTGCCCGCTGACCCGATCAACCATGTAGTTATACATAAGCTGATTCTCCGAAAGGTTCGCCATTTCCTTGTCAATATCAACGTTATTGTTGTTATTATTCATGGAGGTTTCGTTGTTCTCGACAATCCAGTAGTTTACGATGGAGTCATTGGGATTACTGACCGGAAAGTGTTTTTCATGAGTCCGCTTCATATCGAGCTGATCTGTTTTGCCATTCTCAATGATACGTCTGAGCTCTTCCTCAAACTCCACCGATTTCTTTTTGTAATTGGGTGTGTCTGCATTGGCAATATTTTCAGTGGTAACCTTGTGCTGCGCGTTCAGCGCTTGTAACAGAGATTCATTGCGTCTGGAAGTGTTCGTTTCAATCAACGGCTCAGTCTCCTTCAATGGAAATGCAATTGCTTTCATCATAAAAAAATGAGCTGCTGCCTGTCAAGTTAGGCAAAAGAAAAGGACAAGCGCATGCCGGAGGTTTCCATTACGAAATCCTGCTTCATGACATCTTATCCTTGTCCCAGTCCGTATGAATCAGTCCTCACGAATCAGCTATGAAGAAGGACGATTGATGTTTTTGCCATAATAAATCTCATCCATCTCCAGCTTCAACCACTCCGTAATTTCCTGTTGCTCGGCCTTGCTCAGTTTATCTTTGGTATAACCAAAGAGATAGTTATCAAGATCGAATTCTTTTAGTTTACACTTGGTGTGAAAAATATTCTCCTGATAGACGTTCACGTCAATCATGTCGAAGCTGCTCTTGATCTCATCCGGAATGTAATTCTGGATCGAGCCGATCTCATGATCAATGAACAGCTTGCGTCCACTCGTATCCCGTGTAAAACCACGTACCCGGTAGTCCATCGTCATGATATCCGTATCGAACGAGTGGATTAGATAGTTCAGTGCCTTTAGTGGTGAGATTTCACCACAGGTAGAGACGTCAATATCTGCCCGGAACGTACTGATGCCTTCGCTCGGGTGGAATTCGGGATACGTATGAACGGTAATATGGCTTTTGTCGAGCTGCATGACAACATTATCGGGTAGGGGGCCTGGAGATTCATCGAAGGATTCTTCGGGGATCTCCACAATGGGGCCTTCCGACACAAGCATCGTCACACTTGCACCCTGGGGAACATAGTCCTGTTGGGCGACATTCAGCACATGGGCACCGATAATGTCAGACACGTTATTCAGGATTTTGCTCAGCCGGGCCGCATTATATTGTTCATCAATATATTCAATGTAAGCTTCGCGTTCATCTTTGGTTTTCGTATAACAAATATCGTACATATTGAAACTCAGCGACTTGGTCAGGTTGTTGAATCCATGCAGTTGAATGCGCTGCTCTGGCGTTAATGTCATGGTTGCAGTTCCCCTTTGTCCCATACGACATGGTAATCGCAGTTTTACTACTACTTATACCCAACCTGCCGCCAAAAAAAACATATGTACTTCATTCTTTGCTACTCCAGTCGTGCACAGATCAGAATGAAGGATCTTCGTAATCCCCGACATCGTTCATCCGTTCATCTTCGGCGACCGATTGAATATCCTCCGAGGTAATGCTGATGATCGTATAATCTTCATTCTGCTGTTTTTTGACCGCTTTTTCCTTTATAAAACGGGGACTGCCATCCCCGGCATCTTCATCATACACGAGCAGAAGACCGTCGCTTTTGCGCAGCAGTAAGTCGTCTCGCGCAGTAAACTGCCAAGGGCCGATATACGGCTGACGACTAATCGCACCATAATAGTCCACACCTTGAAGAATGGAGCGATAATACTCCTGTTTGTCTTCCTTCCATTGTTCCTCGGGATTCTGAAAAGCGGTAATGATCGACAGCTTCAGATCCGGGAATGTCTTCTTCAGCTCAAGCACCACTTCACAGGCCCACAGGTCTACACCGTATTGGCCTGGTGTCAGCACCCACTCCAGCCCGTCTTCGACCAGAGGTGTAAGACGGGAGGAGATCGCCTTTTTGATGAAAGGAATTCCCTCATGCTTCTGTCCAAAAATCTGTAGTTCATGTGCACGATAACCGGTAATTAACACGTTTTTCAGCATCGGTTCCTCCTTTCAGGCGTGGTCAGGCCATCGGCCAGTTCCGGCACCGTGGCATGTCCAGTATCGGCTGAAGTCACTGAGTCAGCGATGCCTGTTCTTTGAATCATCCCGTTAGTTCGCTGATGGAGCATCCGTACGGAATGGATAGAGGAACTGTTTTGGAATATCCGTCTCAAATCTCATCAGCTCACCCGACGTTGGATGGATGAACGAGAGTACCCGTGCATGCAGTCCGAGGCGACCCAGTGTTTTGGTATGAGCACCATATTTTTTGTCGCCTGCGATGGGATGGCCCAGATCTTCCATATGCACACGAATCTGGTTTTTGCGTCCCGTTTCCAGACGGACTTCCAGCAGGGAGAATTCACGGTTCGATTTTAGACGTTTGTAGTGTGTAATGGCATGTTGTCCATCATTCGGGCGAGAGCTGGAATACATTTTGAGCGTCTTGGTTTCTTTCAGCCAAGAGGAAATAGTGCCTTCTTCTTTTGCAACGGCGCCTTCCACAAGGGCAACATACACACGTTCCTGTACATTTTCTTTCCAATTGTCCTGCAGCTTCTGCTGCACTTCTTCACTCTTCGCGAACATCATGACACCCGAAGTGTCGCGGTCCAGACGATGGACAATAAATATCCGGTTCAGGGCGTCGGTACGGCGAACATGCTCGGTCAGCTGGCGATAAGCGGTAAGATCATCACTCTTGTCAGCGGCAATGGATAACAGTCCAGCTTCCTTGCGAATGACAATGATATCATTGTCTTCATGCAAAATGTTAATGCCCGTCAGGGAAGGAGCGGCAACAGCGCCTTCTTTGCTGATCGTTACGATCTGCCCCGGCGTCAGCTCCAGATTAAACTTGGTCACCACTTTCTGATCAACGGATACCTGTCCGCGACCCAGAATCGATTTGACGGCGTTCCGGCCGGACTTCAAATGTTTCAGCAAGAAGTTAAGCAGCTCATCCGGTTCGGTAACCTTGTACGGGCGTGGTGGTTCTTGCTTGCGATAATAGGAATTGCCCGAACGTTTGGCTGCTTTGGGTTTGGGTGCTCCGGCTTTCTTGGGAGCCGCGGAGGATTTGGATGCTACAGGCTTATTCGCCGCTCCTGTATTGCGTGATGTGGATGGTCCTGACGATTTGGCAGAAGTAAAAGTGGACCGACCGGACCGTGCTGTGGACGAACCTGCGGATGTTTTTCCCTTGGCCGATGTATTGCCTGTTGGGCGTTTACGTTTATTCATAAATAGTAATCTCCTTCTGAACAGCCTGTACCGCTTGTGTGCATACGATCCGTTCATTTCGTTATGCAGTCCAATATACCATTAACCAGGGGCAAATAAAAATAGGTGGAGACAATCTGTTACCCATCCAATCCAAAGAGAGTCGAGATTCATAGAATAACGTATCCCATAGCATTGGAGGTGTTACTCATGGGTGTGTTTCTCGATATGAGAACTTCGATGAACTCGGGAACCGTAGGACAGCCCGGTTTGTCTCTAGGCCCATCGCCAGAAGCGTTTGGCTCCATTGGTCTGCAGACCCTTGGTGTGCCCAATCCCATTATCACCTTGAATGGCACGGTTGGCGTTACCGGAGAAGTGGGGGATACGTTTGTTGTTGAGCTTGTACGGGGCAGCGTTTACGATCCGTTCTATGTGATCTATCGCGCCGAAGGCACGGTAGGTCAGAACGGTGGCGCTGAATTTCATTCATTCACTGCACAGGATCTTTCCGCACCGCCTGCACTGGAAAGTGTATATACTTCGTTTATTTCCGGCGTGTCCACATCGGTACGGACTGGCCCCGAGGTGTTCCATGGCATTGCAGCCACCAATTGGTTCCTATGAACAAAAGGTTCAGCAGGAAGAGTGTTTAAGTAAGCATCTGATGATTAGCAGAACAAAATCCCGGCTCCAAGGAGTCCGGGATTTTTGTTGTAGTATCTACTTTTACAGACTAGTTAGCGCGGCCTTTCAAAATAATGTTGTTGGCTTTGCCGAAGTCGATGGCGACTTTGCCTGCAAGTGCCGCTGTTCGTTCCGCAAGAACAACCGCGTTCACGCCACAGGAGAAAAGAGCTACATCGAAGGTATCCTGATTCGTTTGAATCCATTGCAGCGTTTCCTGCATCTGATCCCAGCTGTCGAACGGCAGCGCAGTTGTGATATCCAGATGGTAGGGCTCCTGAACGAGCATGACTCGCAGCTGCTCAATCTCGCGGGTAACGAGCAGCACCCGCTTGCCGGCAAGCATATTCCAGAAGCGGGGCACCTGCGCGAGTTCCCGATTGACACAGGCATGGCAAGTTAGTGCCGGAGCGATGCCGAAATGTGCGAACACCGTATCGGTCAGCTGTCTTTTGAGATGCTCCGGCGCTTTGATGGTACTGTCCCCGTGAGGAAGAATACCTACGATATCTGCCCTTTGCAAGGAAGCGGCAACCTCGTCCCGAAGCTGCAGATTGGGCAGACGCAGTCCTTTTTGTCCCAGATTAGCTTTGATAGCCCATCGTTCCTGCAAAACCTGTTCCGTACTCCAGACCGTTTCCTGAGACATGACGATATTTTCCCCATCGCCCACACGGACCAGAGAGAAGGGACGCTTATCCCTCACGGCGGCTTCGAGTTGATCCAGCACACCATCCATTTCAAGATAGATTGGACTCATAGTGGTATAAGGCCTCCTTTGAAAATTCAATTGCTCTATTCTATGTTGCGGCTTCGGCAACGTTTTGTGCGTTCGACCCGCAGGGCGCATCTTCGGTTATATATCAATCTACTTTCGGGACCGGAAAGTGTTGATGGGCTTATGTAAAAGCTGATTTATACAAAAACCCGTGCAAGTGTCCGGACCAGTTCTATTATTTTTTCATACGTTATAGAGTCGGCTGGATTGGAGAGAGCTTCTGTATAGCAGTTTCGGGCTGACGGAGGCATTTTTTGCGTGGAAAGGGCTGTAAAAACTATGAAAATAGTCTGACTGAATTGAAAGAAGTTCAACAAAAGATGAGGAGGAAGGGCATGTCCAGAAAAGTGGTTATTGAGATTAACTTCAACAATTACGGAATGGACCCACAGCGCTTGACAAGAGAGTGGCTGGAGCGACGAATGAGCATTTTTCGTACTTTCACTCTTCATTGTCTTAAGGCGCAGACCAATCAGGATTTTCTGACGGTGGTGAAGCTTTCCAAGGAATCGGGGGAATTGATGCAAGACATTTTAGCTGAACAGGAGCCGCTGCCTTCCAATATCCGTTTTGGAACAACCATAGAAAGTGTGCGGGCCATCTTGGCTTTTGCAGAAGGGGTGGAGGAGATCTACATGGCGCGTCTGGATTCGGATGATCTATATCACAGGACCTTTGTTCAGCAGCTCTATGACGTGCAGCCGCAGCCCGGAACGATAGCACTCATCAACCAGAATGGATACTTGTGGGACAGTGTGAATCATGAGATGGCTCCAGCATTTCACCGTTCCCCGCAGTTCTATGTTTACCTGTATAAAACGGCTGAGTACGCTGCGGGATACCGGGTGAAGCTGCCGGGCCGGGGAACACATGGCAATGTCATTGAGCTGCCGCATGAACTGCTGGCTCCGCGCAATTATGTAAATATAGTGCATTCCAACAATACATCCATCAAAAAAGTACCACCGAAAGACCGATTGAGCCGGGAAGAGATGGCTGCGGTATTACGCGAATTCATGATTTGAACAAGGAGGGATTCATCATGATTAAAGGACAAACAATTTTGATCACCGGAGGCACGGGCTCCTGGGGGCAGAAGCTGACCGAGATACTGCTGGAACAGAATCCAGCCGAGATTCGGATTCTCTCGCGTAATGAGTACGCCCAGATAACGATGCAGCGGGATTTCGGTCATGATGCACGTTTGCGTTTTGTCATCGGAGATATTCGCGACTATCGGGCAGTGGAGGAAGCCTGTCGCGGGGTGGATGTACTCTTCCATCTGGCTGCACTGAAGCATGTTCCGGTATGCGAGGATCAGCCGGATGAAGCGTTCAAGACCAACGTCATCGGCACGCAGAACATTATTCGCGCTGCGATTCGCATGCAGGTTGCCAAGGTCATTGACGTCTCCACTGACAAAGCGGTAGATCCGATTAACGTTTACGGCATGACCAAGGCTTTGGGGGAAAAGATGATGATTCGTGCTAATGGGTTGAGCGAGTCCACCCGTTTTGTATGTATTCGCGGAGGCAATGTACTCGGGACCAGCGGCAGTGTTGTTCCATTGTTCCGTCGTCAGATTGATGAAGGCAAGAGCCTGACCATTACGGACAAAGGCATGACCCGCTTTTTCCTGACGCGGACGGAGGCCATTCATTTGTTGCTGAAGGCGGCTGAGGCAGCGGTGGGCGGCGAGACTTTTGTGATGAAAATGAAGGCCTGCAAAATGACGGATCTGGCTTCGGTCATGCTGGAGCAGGCAGGTCGTCCGGCTCACGACTATAAGGTAACCGGGATTCGACCGGGCGAAAAATTACATGAAGTACTCATTTCTCCATTCGAGGCACCACGTACCTACAAGGTTGACGAACAATATTATGTGATTTTGCCACAGGAACCGGACAAGCGCCTGACAGATCCGTATAGTGGGCTGCCTCGCGTGACGTTTTCCGAGTATCGTTCAGACAGCGCAATGATGAACCGTTCCGCTATTGCCCAGTTTTTACGTGCAGGCGGCTTTATTCATTAATAGAAGGGAGGCGGACCGTTTGGAGGTGGAAGGAATGGTAGAGAGCAGCAAGCATGAAGGAAATAAGGAAACACAGGAACGTACTACGCTTCAAAACCTAAACAACCGCTCCCTCAAAGCCGCCGTCATTGGTCTTGGGTATGTCGGGTTACCGATGGCGGTGGAGATGGCGCAGGCTGGGTATCAGGTGCAAGGAATTGACATCGATGGGGCGAAGGTGGCTAAACTGCGTGCCGGGAAATCGTACGTAATCGGCATTGAGGATAAGGTTGTGCAATCCCTTGCGCAGGCTGGATTATTGATGGCGGGGACTGATTTCGCAGCGGTGGGTCAGGCGGATGTAATTGTTATTTGTGTGCCTACGCCTTTGACTGCGGAGCACCAGCCGGACATTTCATTTATCGCTGCAGCAGTGGATGGCATAACGCCTTATCTTCAGGAGGGCTGCCTTGTTATATTGGAAAGTACTACGTATCCCGGCACCACCGAGGAGCGTGTGAAGCACCCGATCGAAGCTGCAAAAGGGTGGAAAGTAGGACAGCAGTTCCATGTCTGTTATTCACCAGAACGAGTAGATCCCGGAAGTGTGCATTACGGGGTGAAAAATACACCGAAGATCATTGGCGGCTCCACGCCGTCCTGTCTATCTTATGGAAAGGCATTCTACGGTTCGTTCCTGAACGAAATCGTTCCCGTTAGTTCAACGACGGTGGCGGAGACGGCAAAGTTGTTCGAAAACACGTTTCGCAGCGTGAACATCGCGCTCGTGAATGAACTGACACCTGCCTGTGAGCAAATGGGCGTAAACATCTGGGAGGTGCTGGACGCTGCAGCAACCAAGCCGTTCGGTTATATGCCGTTCTATCCGGGCCCGGGCATTGGTGGACACTGCATTCCAATTGACCCGATCTATCTGTCCTGGGCCGCAGGCCGTCAGGGATCAGAGCTGCAATTCATTTCGCTTGCGGATGCGACCAATCGGCAAATGCCGGAAAGAGTGGTGAAACGTGCTGCCGAGTTGCTCGAACAGAAAGGTTCATCGATGCAAGGGGCCCAAATTGTATTGGCGGGTATGGCGTACAAAAAAGATATCGACGACTTGCGTGAATCGCCAGCGCTGGATGTCTATAGACTGCTTAGTGAAGCAGGGGCAGATGTGGTTTTCACCGATCCTATGGTGCCTGTGTTCCGCAAGGATGATGGTACGGTTGCCCAGGCTCAATTAGCATCACCAGCATTGTGGGCGGGGGCGGATCTGGTCATCATTACGACGGATCATACGGGCTTCGACTATCAGGAGATGGCGGATCATGCCAAGCTCATCTTCGACACACGCAATGCGACAGCCGGATGTGTAGGTGGAAACATAGTGGTGCTTGGACAGCCGATCCGACCGGAAGTAAACGTGGTGCAGGACGCCAAGAAAGAACATGAAATACAAATTCACGAGAACATGCGAGTGCCTCGGACGAAGGATGGGGAAAAGCGGGGACACACCGATCCTATCCAGTCAGACAGTAAGGCCAATGTTAAATCACACATTGAACCGTCCATCGAACCAACCAACGAACACTCGCACGAAAATTCTGGAGGCAGCCATGGCGAATCATGACCGGGTCAACGAGCGTTATTATGGCGAGATCAATTCGGAAGAATCGCACGAAGCCACACGTACACGTGTGCACTGGATGTGCCGGGAAGCAACAGGCAAGCGAATTCTGGATATTGGATGCAGCCAGGGAGTCACGTCCATTTTGCTGGCGCGGGAAGGCTTTCGGGTGACCGGGATTGATCTGGAAGAAGAGAGTATACGATACGCCCGCGAGGAACTGGCGAAGGAGTCCAGACCCGTGCGGAACAATGTGGATTTTCGCCTGCTGGACATTACACAATGGAAAGCCAGAACCACCTTTGATACAGTACTGCTGGGCGAAGTGCTGGAGCATTTTGCCCATCCGGAGACGTTATTGCTGCAAATTCACCGACTGCTGCAGGAGGAGGGAACCCTGGTTGTGACCGTGCCATATGGTTATCATCCCTTTTACGATCACAAGCAGACGTTCTATGCCGGGAATCTGGCGATGTGCTTGCTGCCGTATTTTGAAGTATTGAAGCTGGAAGTTCATCATAAATATCTATGTTGTGTGGCACGCAAAAGACGGAAAACGCAGCTGTATATGTCACCAACCCTGAACCAACTGACGGAATGGATGGAGCTGGATCACGTACATTTTGCCGCTGTGGAGAAGAATCACCTTCGTCTGATGAATCTACGCAAGAAAGCGTTGGATAATGCGGTTGAACAGGTTAAACGTCTGCGACGTCAGGAGAACGGAGAAGGGTAACAGATAAGATTGAGAAGAAAAAAAGACCGCAATACGGGTAAGACAGGAAGGGGCTTAAACCGTGATCACCATCAGTCTGTGTATGATTGTGAAGAACGAACAACGCACGCTTGCGCGCTGTCTCGACTCGGTCGCCGGCATCGCGGACGAGATCGTGATTGTAGATACCGGTTCATCCGATCGTACCATGGAGATCGCTGCGCAATATACCGACCGGGTCTACACGTATGAGTGGAAAGATGATTTCGCCGCAGCGCGGAATTATTCATTCGACCAGGCCACACAGGAATATATCCTGTGGCTGGATGCAGATGATGTGCTGTTGCCTGCGGAACGGGCGAAACTGGAAAGGTTGAAGCAGCAGCTGCCGTCAGGCGGTGAGACGGCTGCTGTGATCTTGAGCTATACGCTGGCCGAGGGGCCGGAGGGAAGTCCGCTCGTGACGGACCGACGGTTACGCCTCGTTAAGCGAGAGGCGGGGTGCCGCTGGCATGGCCGGCTGCACGAGCAGTTAGGCTTCCCGCGGAGCGGTGTCATTACGGCAGACATTGCCGTCACGCACCGCCGCGAAGCGGGCCATCATTCGGCGCGAAACGTGCGCATTCTGCGCAAATGGATCGCCGAAGAGGGCGCAGCCCAGGGACGCCTGCTGTTCTATTATGCAGGCGAATGTTACGACCGCAAGCGTTATGCGGCGGCGGCTCGGGCGTACGTAAAGCTGCTGCTGGAGCCGAGCGGCTATCGCGAGGATCGGCTCATCGCCTGCGCACGGCTGGCGGAATGTTATGAGCGGCTGGGCGAGCCGGGGCGGAAACTGGGCGCGCTGCTGCAATCATTTCAATTCGACCTGCCGCATGCCGACTTCTGCTGCGCCATCGCTGCCTGCTTCCAGGAAAGGCAGGAGATTGTGTCTGCCATCTACTGGTATATGCAAGCGCTTGATGTCAGCAGCCGGGATCCGGGTCTGCGTCCCGTGCCTACGGCATGCCGCACTTGGCTGCCTCACGCACGGCTCTCCCTTTGTTACGCTCACGTGGGAAACTGGGAGCACGCGCTTCTGCATAACAGCAAAGCAAGGGAGTATCTGCCGTATGACCCCAGTCTGATTGCCAATCGGCAGAAGATTGAAGCGATGGTGAGTAAGGGGAACAGTGGGCCGGAAGAGAAAGAGAAAGAGAAAGAGTAGTGTTGATCTGTTCGAGAGGTGGAATAAGAGCAGCCCCGCTTGCCATGAGAGTCGGCGAGCGGGGCTGCTTATTTGTGGTTTTATTTTTCTGGTGCTAGGCAGCGAACGTACTGGTCCTTCATACGCAGGCTTTGGCATGCCCAGCCCCGGCCGTCATAGATTTCATCATCGATGTTTAGCGTAATGCTTTCATCTACATACTCATTCCAGTTTTCGATCCGGAGTGTATTTTCATCTTCCCATTCCAGATGGTTATGTCCGTGGTATCCAGCGCGGTATATGGCCTTTACATTGGAATCATCAAGGGCATTCGTTTTCTTCACCTCAACCCAGATTGTGACTCCACCTGCCGCTCCACCATAAGGTACGCCGTAAATCTCGGCGATATATTCTCCGTTCCGTGATGGCATGGAGTAGCTCAGGTCACCTTGTTCGGATCGATCAAACGTGGAGAAGTAAGGGCGAAGCGTGAAGTAAAGGTATACGGCGGAGAACAGAACAAAAATCAATATCGAAAATGCGGTGAATATCGGGTGTCGGCGTATCCATGATTTTGATGGTGAGATGTTTGAAGAGTCACTAGCATGTGCATGTTGTTTCATAATACGTTCAACCTCCTTTAGAGGTACGAATTTGATGTGTATTTAGGATCTTTTCTATAGTAAATCATTCATTGATGATATCATATTGATGATTGAAATTAATAACAAATAAGTGGAATGATTCTAGTTGTAATGGGGAATTTGATCTTATTTAAAGTAGAATAATTTGTAAAGCTTTGATTAACTGGCTTTTGTTCCTGAAAGGTGCTGACAAATCAAATTGGGAGGTGCTGCAAATGAATGAACCTACGTTGAAGAAAGCGATGGATACGCTGGAGTTTCTGAGTCAGGATCGTGAAGCACGTCGCTTGTATGAAGAACGGCAAAAGTATTTGCATGATGAAGCCTCAATGATTGAGTGGGCTACGGAAAAGTGCATTGCTAAAGGTATAGTGGAAGGCGAACAAAAGAAGGCGATTGAAATTGCAAAAAATATGCTTTCATTCGGCATCGAAGTTTCAGTCATTGCCAAAACAAGTGGTCTAACTGAGTCTGAAGTTGAGGCACTGAAAGATTAGCAAATGTACTTTAAATTGAAACAATCGTCTTGTCCCCAAAAGGCAGGCGGTTGTTTTTTAATTTGCCCTAGATCGTTTTACAGTAAAACGCGGTTGCTCATTCGGGTCTGGGCCGTTAAACTAAAGGGAGCGGCGTTTGCTTGACGGACAAGTCATGAGAACGCCATTTTGTTGTCAAGGATGCGGTATAAGCCGCTTTCGGATGTCAGAATCGGATCGGACCAAGCTGGTGGAAGAACACCGGTGATAAGTAAGGAGTCTTTACATGAGTGTGCAAACACCTACATTAGAAGAAGCGCAGGGTCTCCTGCAAAAATATTATGGCTACCCCGACTTCCGTGAGGGACAGAAAAAGATCGTAGCCAGCCTGCTCGAACGTGAAGATACGCTGGGTATTATGCCAACCGGGGGCGGGAAATCGATCTGTTATCAGATCCCCGCTTTGTTATATTCGGGTTTGACACTTGTCGTCTCCCCGTTGATATCGCTTATGAAGGACCAGGTCGATGCACTGACCACGGCTGGTATTGCAGCCGCCTATATTAATAGTACGCTCAGCGGCAAAGAAGTGAATGATCGCATCCGCGCGGCGCAGCGCGGTGAGCTGAAGCTGCTCTACGTCGCGCCTGAGCGACTGGAGCTAGACTGGTTCCGAGAGGAGATGGGCTATTTGCCAATCTCTTGCGTTGCTGTGGATGAGGCCCACTGTGTGTCGCAGTGGGGGCATGATTTTCGGACAAGCTACCTGGCGGTAGCGCCGTTTGTGGACAGTTTGCCGGAGCGGCCGGTGGTTGCGGCCTTTACGGCTACAGCGACGCCCGAGGTCATGGGCGATATTCTGCGGCTGCTGCGTTTGCAGGACCCGCAGACGTATGTGACCGGACTTGGGCGGGATAATCTGGCGTTCAGCGTGCTGCGCGGCGAGAGCAAAAAGGACTTTGTCCTGAATTACGCGCGCGAGCACGCCAGCGAGCCGGGTATTGTGTACGCCGCGACCCGTAAGGACGTGGACGATCTGCATCAGCGTTTGCTGCAGGCGGGATTGCCAGCAGGACGCTATCATGCCGGGATGACGGACGATGAACGGGCCCAGAGCCAGGAAGCTTTTTTGTACGATGATATCCGGGTGATGGTGGCGACAAATGCGTTCGGGATGGGGATTGATAAATCCAACGTACGTTACGTTATTCATAACAGCATGCCGAAGAACATGGAAGCCTATGTGCAGGAAGCCGGGCGTGCGGGACGGGACGGAGAGCCGAGCCAGTGCATTTTGTTATTCGGGGCACAGGACATTATCACCCAGAAGTTCCTGATCGAGCAGAACCCGATGGAGGGTGACCGCAAACAGAACGATTACCGGAAGCTGCAACAGATGGTGGACTACTGTTACACGACGCGTTGTCTGCGCAGTGCACAGCTGGATTATTTCGGTGAGGTGCATGAGGACAAGCCGTGCGGCATTTGCAGTTCATGTACGGACGACCGTGAGCTGGTGGATATGACGATTGATGCGCAGAAAATATTCAGCTGCATTCACCGCATGCGTGAGCGGTATGGTGTATCGCTGGTCGCTTCGGTGCTCAAAGGCTCCCGTGCCAAAAAAGTACTTGATTACGGCTTCAACTCCCTGCCAACCTACGGCGTCATGGGTAATCGCACGGAACGTGAGATCGCCGAGATCATCAACGTGATGGTATCGGAAGGCTATCTGATGCTGTCAGAGGGGCAGTATCCGGTTGTTCGTTTGCAGCCACTGGCGGTGGAAGTGCTTAAAGGTCAGCGTGAAGTGATGCAGCGGGTGGTCCGCAAGACGGCGGCGACGGCTTCGGGTACAAACTATGGCGGACGTCGTGGACGCGATGCAATGCCATCTGCGGTTAACGAGACGGTATTTGAGCAGCTGCGTCTAATCCGTCGTGATCTGGCGGCGAAAGAGCATGTGCCGTCCTACATTATTTTCAATGACGCGACCTTGCGCGAGATGAGTGTGGTATGTCCACAGACAGAACGTGACATGCTGGATATTAAAGGGGTCGGTGAGGTTAAGTATCGCAAGTACGGACTGCCTTTCCTTGAGTTTTTCCAGAAGCAAACGGGCGAAGACGTGGATACGGATGATGACGCTTTTTACGAGTATGAGTGAGTTGTTGGATTCGTGCTTTCGATTGTGCAAAGTCCAAGTTCAAGTGTTCAAATAGATGAGATAGATGTTTTTAGATTTAGTGATGCTTCGTCCATGATATGGGGAATCGTTCGTTACCGGTGTGGTTAGTGGGCAGTGCGTAGTGCGTAGTGCATGCAACGTGATTGAGGTTTACCACAGATGGAGCGCGAATGAGGACTTTTACAAGTTGAAGTTGGATGTGTCGTCTCTGAGGTGTGGACAAAAGACAGTGAATTGTCTTTCATAAGGTGGACATTGGTCATAGGAATGGCAGACAGTAGCGTATACAGCATGTAGTTTGATTGTGTGTATCTCATACTGTATGTTGTGTTTTGGGTTTTGCGGGGTGGATATGTCTTTTTGAAAGGAGTGTCCACTCTTTGAAAGACAAAAGTTGGATATGTCCATGTGACATGGAATGGCTATCAAAAGAGGTTTGCATGAACAGCATCCGGGGCAGGATGGATGGCTGCGCAGCTTTCCTTTTACCAAAAATAAGGTCTGGGTGTCCAGGCAAAGGTTGTGAACCATGAAAGTTATTCTCTCTACATTAAATGCAAAGTACATCCATACCTCTTTGGCCTTGCGGTGTCTGAAGGCGTACAGTGAGAAGGATTTTGATATTGAGCTGGCCGAGTACACGATCAAGGACCCGGTCATGAATATCGTATCCGATCTGTATCAGCGCGGTGCTGACATTATCGGGTTCTCGTGTTACATCTGGAACATTGAAGAGACAATCAAGGTCATTGATATTTTGAAAAAGGTTATGCCTGAGGTCAAAATTCTGCTGGGCGGGCCGGAAGTGTCCTACGACACGGAATATTGGATGAACCGGATTCCCAATGTCGATTTCATCGTGATGGGGGAAGGGGAAGAGACGCTGCATCAGCTTTTGACGGAGCTGGAGGGGGACAAGAAGTTCCACTTCGTATATGGACTGGCGTATCGCAAAGGGGAAGAAGTCATTCTCATGCCAGGACGACCGAAGGCGGATCTGAACGATCTACCGTCACCGCACCGTTTTGAAGAGGATATCCCGGAGCTGGGGAAACGGGTTGTTTATTTTGAAACCAGCCGTGGCTGTCCATTCAGTTGTCAGTTCTGTCTGTCCAGTATTGAGGTCGGCGTGCGGTATTACGATATTGAGCGGACAAAGTCGGACATTCTGTACCTGATCGAGAAGGGCGCGAAGCTGATCAAGTTTGTGGACCGGACATTTAATATCAAGCGGGATTATGCGCTTGAAATGTTCAAATTCCTGATCGAGAATCATCAGGGGACGGTATTCCAGTTTGAAATTACGGCGGATATTATGCGTCCCGAGGTACTGGACTATTTGGCAGAGAATGCTCCGCCGGGCACATTCCGGTTCGAGATTGGGGTTCAGTCTACCAATGATCCAACGAATGAACTGGTGAAACGTCGCCAGAACTTCTCGAAGCTGAGTCGTACCGTGAACAAGGTGAAAGCCAGCGGAAAAATCGACCAGCATCTGGATCTCATCGCCGGACTGCCGGAGGAAGATTACAATACGTTCCGCAAGACGTTTAACGATGTATTTGCTCTGGGGCCGGAAGAGCTTCAGCTTGGATTCCTCAAAATGCTTCGTGGTACCGGTCTGCGTCTGGATGCGGAGAAGTATAACTACACGTATATGGATCACGCGCCGTATGAGATTCTGGGCAGTGACGTGCTGCCGTTCAGCGACATTGTGCGCTTGAAGCGACTGGAAGATGTGCTGGAGAAATACTGGAACGCACACCGGATGGACCATACGCTGAAGTATCTGATGGAGCAGGAGTTCGATTCGCCATTTGATTTCTTCCAAGCGTTCGGGGATTACTGGGAGGGTCAGGGCTGGCAGAAGATCGGTCACCAGCTGGAGGATCTGTTCACCCGTCTGCACAGCTTCCTGGAGTCGCGCAACACACCGCACATGGATATCGTGCTTGGTCTGATGAAGCTCGATTATTTCCTCGGTCACAAATACAAACCACGCAAAATCTGGTGGGAAGATCCGCTCCAGAAAGACCAGTGGGCGGGGTATATGAAAACGTTGGCTGAACGTCCGGAAGACGTTCGCCTGCCGCGCGTTGCCGGTGCCGCAGGCACGGCGTGGCTGGAAAGTAGCGGCACGAGTGCGATTGCCGCTGCGGGAAGTTCGGCTGCTGCCGGAGAAGACTCTGCCGCAGATGCGGCGGGTGTTATCGGTAGCGATGGCGCAGCGTCGCTCCCTGCGTGCGACGCAACAGGGTCCGCCGCGGATGGAGCGGCGGACGGGGTGGACGGCAACGCTTCGCGTGCGTTGCCGATGACCTCGGCCATGACCGCACAGACGGTCATGGGTGCCCGTGCTTTCGCCGACCTTGGTCTCGGCGAAAAGGAACTGCAGAAGCACACCGTACTGGATGTGCTTCCGTTCCGGCTTGAGCGTGTGCTTGCTGGCGCCAGCCCGCTTGCCGCAAAAGGCCGGACGCTGCTGGTCGTGGTGTACCAGCAGCATGAAGGGCAGCAGGCGCAGTATTACACGCTGCCGCTGGGAGAAGAAGCCGCTGCCATGTAGGTGCAGCGGCATTGGGGAGCTGCATGGCCGATGGTTGCATGCAGTGGGGGATGCACCATGGCTTTGCCGTTCTGGTGCTATAACGGTGAGCACCGCGGTTGTGGACGCGGTGCAATCCCGTGAGGTGCTGCCCCATTGGGAGCAGCCCTCATCCTTACGCGGCTTGCCACTGCACAAGCCGCGCTCCGCTTCACCTTTTATCAAAACATATATGTTCCGAAAGCATCGGAAGGTCGTCTGATTCCCTAGTGGATGAAGAAGGGCCTTCCTTTTTTTTGAATTTGGTAAAAACATGACCTATCCAAACGAAGGAGAGTTTCCTATGAATAAATATGCTACTACTGAAAAGACGATTACCATAGCTAAAGGTTCCGCTGAGTTCCTGCGCATTCATATCCCGTATAACCCTGCATATATTGAGCGGATTCGTCGGATTAAGGGCAGAACGTGGGAAGCCAAACAAAAAGTGTGGATCATCCCTTACACCATAGCTGCTCTTCAGGAGTTCATGAATCAATTCGATCCAGATGACGTTCTGATTACCCCAGAGTTGTGGGTTGAAAATGAGATTTTACAGCAGTGGAAAGCTAGTAAGGCAAACCATCCATGGAGCAAAGAGCCGTTACAGAAGGCATTAAAGTTACGAGGATACAGCCGCAAAACGATTAAAGCATATTGTAATCAGGTTGAACGTTTTCTGAGTAGCTTTCCCCTTAATGATACCGATGTGACTACTTCCAAAATTCAGACGTATTGTTTAGGTATGCTTGAGCGAGGGATATCCCATTCAAGCGTGAATCAGACGATTAGCGCGCTCCGCTTCTATTGCAAGCATGTACTCCATCACCCTACGGAAATCCAGTATATTCGTCCCAAGAAGCAGACCAAGCTTCCGCAAGTATTGTCGGAAAAGGAAGTCGCTCAATTGCTCAAATCCGTAACCAACCCTAAACATAAGGCCATATTGTTTCTAACCTATTCTTCTGGACTTCGTGTAAGTGAAGTTGTACGTTTGCGGTGCAGCGATCTTGATATTGAAAGGCAAACACTCATCGTGAGACAGGGGAAGGGGCAAAAGGATCGGAGAACGATCCTATCGAGTCTAGCGTGGGATATGGTGCAGAAATATGTCACTGAATATAGACCAACCCGTTGGCTCTTTCCAGGGCAATCTTCTGATCGGCATCTTACGGAGCGGAGTGTGCAGAAGGTTTTTGAAGAAGCCAGACAACGTGCAGGCATTGTGAAGAAGGTTAGTATTCATGTCTTAAGGCACTCTTTTGCTACTCATTTGTTGGAAAACGGAACAGACCTGCGCTATATTCAGGAACTACTTGGTCACACGAGTGCACGAACAACACAGCAATATACCCATGTTAGTACGAAAAATATTCAGCGTATTCAGATCCCATTGGATCGTTTGGATTTGGGAGATTGAGTGCTTAATAAATATCCCTTTTTCACCAAATTCTTCTTCGCAAACACCACTGCTTAGGTTATCATATACGTAGTTCACATATCATGCAGGATGTGTGGTATTTACGAAGTACATAAATTAGATGTTATGAGACATCATTGTGATATAAACAGAGTAAAACGGATCAAAGCAAGGAGAGACAGGTAATGATGGATGATTTCACGAAGAAGCGGATTATGAAGATGATGGACAAATATACTGAAAATGCAGTACCAGAACATGTAAAAAGCCAAATTAAAATTAGTTATAAAATCAGAGGGAATCATGTGACATTGATCGAAGAAAGACAAGGATTCAAAAGTGATCAATGGGTGCAGATGCCAGTAGCTCAGTTTAGATTAGGTGATAATGAATGGAAAATATATTGGCAGAACAGTAAAGGGAAATGGCATTTCATAGATGACATTGAACCGAATGAAGATTTTGAAACCCAGTTAAAGATAGTGGATGAAGGACACAACGGAATGTTTTGGGGATAGTTCGCAGGAAGCCAATGACATCTTATAACATCATATTCAAGCAGCGGCTCCTTTGGAGCCTTGGTCTGCAAGGCGGATTTCGAGGAGGACTTTCAGCAGACAACCCTTTTGGGGTTCATGAATACAGGAACGTTATAGGAAATCAGCAAACACATAAAGAAAACTTATTTTATTCAAGATTTTTTAAGGGAAGTGATTGAGTGAATAAAGACATTCTACTTGAGTGGGACAGTAAGCATAGTGCGATGAAGAACACGAAAGAAAACTATTGGAAAACCTATAGGAAGTGGCGTGACGAGAACAAAAGCGATTATCATGATACTTTCATGGGCAAATTATATGATGAATTTATAAGCGTTGAAGAGCGAGCCATATACCTAAAATATAGTTTTAATACAACAGAAGCCGTAGTATTTTGCTCGATTAATATTTTTTACATAGAAGAGCACATAGGAACTTATGATATAGAGTTCTTTTTGAATGGTGAGATTGCTGATGATTATCTGGATTTTGGAGACGCATTACTTAAAGATCGGATCATTAAAGTAAAGCATAATTTGAAGACTGCAAGAAGCGCTATAAAACTAGGAATTGAAGTATCAGATATTTCGAAAATCACAGAAATTCCACTCAAATATATAGAAATATTAAAAGAAAAATATAGTTGATATAAAGGGAATGTTACAAGAGGGATAAGCAATTCAAAGAAGCTGCTTACATCCTATAACATAATATTCATGCTGCGGACATTCGTCCTTGGTTCGGCATTCGCCGGACACCCGACATACGTCGGGTCGTGAATACAGGAACGTTATAAGAAATTGGGAAAAGGATATAAAAACAACTCAAAGGAGTAATGTACATGGCGAAGACCTCTTTGGAAATGGTAGAAGAATTCAAAACCTTTATTGATTTTGTACGAGAGTTAAAGACTATAGATGAAGAACATTGGAATAGTCCCATTTCAGAAGGGAAATGGTCATTGAAAGATGTAATAAGTCATATCATGCTTTGGGACAAATATTTTTATGAGGAAGGCATAGAGAAGATCAAGCTTGGTCAATTCGTGACTGTAAGGCATTTGAACTTTGATGAATTCAACGTTAATGCGAGGGAATATGCAAAGACTCAAACAAGAGATTCTATCGTTAACCAATTCTTTGAATACAGAAACAAGATCATTGATGATATCACCGGATTACCAGAGGAAGATTATATAAAGGAATATAAAGACGGAGACAGAAAAAAGTTTTCGATTAGGGGATATTTAAGAGGATTTATTCCCCACGATAAACACCATAAAAAACAAATTGAAAAGTATTTAACGTCAATATAATAAAGTGTAAGCGAATTCAGGGATGCCCAATATCTTATAACACCATATTCCAGCTTCGCGTCTGTCGCCGCTCGGTCTGCCTGAAGGATTTCAAGGAAGCAGATTCAGACAGACAAATCAATTCCCCTAAGATAAGAACTATCTAAGGGGAATTGACGTCAGGAACAAAACAACGTTAGGCGAAATAACCTGAAGTATTTTCAGAGAGGAGATCTCAATGAAGTTTTCAGTAATAGTTTTAGATTTAGATGGTACACTCCTCAACTCCAAAAAGGAAATATCAAATCGAAACTATAATGCCATTATGGATTGTTCGAATATGGGGATGAAATTTATCTTTGCAACAGCACGCCCTCCAAGGGCAGTGAGGTCGTTTATGAACGAGGAAATGCTCAGCATAGGTTCATTTGTTTATTACAATGGTGCCTACATTGATTGTAAACATACAGGAATTAACAAACATATATCAATTGAATCTGAAGTTACAGAAGAACTCTTAAATTACTGTCTCAATTGCAATCCGGATCTTGACTTAAGTTTTGAAGTGAAAGATGTATGGATGACTTTAAAGGAATGTGACTATTCAACTGTAATACAAGTTAAAGATAACCCTGTTGTAAAGCCATTGGAAGAACTTAGATGCCTTGAGGCATCAAAAATCTTATTTTCAGGAAAAATTGATATGATTTCTTTTCAAGAGAAATTTAAAATGAAACTAAATATTGTGATTACAGACAATGGAAATCTTGTTCAAGTTTCATCACCGAAGGCTTCTAAGGAAATTGCTGTGGCAGCTTTGTGTAAGGAGATGAATGTTTCTCTCGAAAACGTCTTGGTTTTTGGTGATGATTTTAATGATATGGGATTATTTAATATTTGTGGTTGGCCCGTGGCAATGGGGAATTCAATAGATGAATTGAAATTGAAATCTAGAGAGATTACAGACACTAATGATAAAGATGGAGTGGCAATGATCTTAGAAAGACTTTGTGAGTAATTCAAGGTTACTTCGCCTAACATTGTTTCCTGCTTCGTCGCATTCGCTCCTCGGTTTGCTCGAGGGTTTTCGGTGAAGTGGAATCAGGCAGACAACCCTGCGAGACTAAGTGGCGGAGCCACCCAGTGCATACGCTCCTTTAAGTCTCTCGGGTTCAGGAACGCAGAGAACGTTATACAACAGAACTTAAATCATATTTTCATAAACTCAAAATAAGGTGAGTTAAATGAAGCAAGGCGCTATGTTTGATTCAGAAAGAAAATATAGATACTTATTGACTAGAGAATGGGATATTACGCTACCAAAGCTATTATACATAATGTTAAATCCCAGTACAGCGAATGAAAGCTCAGAGGATCAGACTTCAAGACAATGTCTATACTTTGCAAACAAATTTCAATATGGATCACTTGAGGTAGTCAATCTCTATAGTTTGATATCAACCGATCCAAAAAGGCTAAAAGAATCATTAATAGACCCTGTAGGGCTTGAAACGACAAATACATTATAGAAGCAGCATTAAGAGCCGATAGAGTGGTCATAGCATGGGGCGAAAAACATTTCTTTAACAAAAGAGACAAAAAAGTAATGGAATTATTGAAGAATGAAGGAATTAATCTATTTTGCTTAAAGAAGGCTAAGTCTGGCCACCCTAGACATCCTTCAAGACTTGGACACGACATAGATGAACTGATTTATTTTGGATGATTAAAATCAGGTAGTAAGTTCCGTCGTATAACATAATATTCACGCTGCGGGCATACGCTCTTGGTTCGGCATTCGCCGGACACCCGGATAAAAAATGGATAAAATTTACAATTCAATCCGGTTCGAGGAAACAAAACAACTGGTGGCGTATGCAGGATCTGTAAGTATCAAAAACCCGACATAAATTGCGGGTTTTTGATACTTTATTGTTGGGAGATGAAAGGCGCTACCCAGTAAATTCCTGGACCCATGTGTTGTTATAATAAGCAATACCGATATGAGTATAACTATTATTCAGGATATTTGCTTTGTGGCCAGGGCTATTCATCCACTCCTTCATAACCTGGGTAGGGGTGGTTTGCCCTTTTGCGATGTTTTCTCCAGCGGTATTATATGTGATCCCAAATTCATTCATCATATCGAAGGGGGATCCATGTGTTGGCGAATTATGATCAAAGTAACTGTTGTTGTACATGTCCTGTGCCTTGACCATAGCCACATTTGACAATTCTTCATTCCTACTCAAGGAACTTAATCCTGTTTTGGCCCTTTCTTGATTGACTAGATCCAGAACCTGCTGCTCAAAATCGGTTTTATCCGTAGTATTTTTTTTACCTTCCTGTACTTGTCCTGTTGGCTCCTTATTTTCAGGATTTCCTGCAGGTGCCTGGTTTACTGGATTTCCATCCGGTGTTCGAACCAGATCCAACAAATCCAATGGAATTCCATTTTGGGCTTCTTTTGTTGTAATAGATCTCTCTTGCCACGATGTAGCTGTTGATGATGCCTGTGTGAGGACAGAGTTTGGTGCAGCAGCATGATCATGAATTGAAATTTGTTTTTGCTCAGGAGTCACTTGTTTTTGCATCATATTGTTATGGGACGAACAGCCTGCCACCAATAATAATATTGTTAAAACGAAAAACTTTGCCATTTGCCAACCTCCTAGATCCGTTAGTTAATGAAGTTCCCGGATTTATGTTTTCCTGTATGCCATTTACTTATTCCTAATATGGTTCTCTCCTTATCCAGTACTTTTTTATGATCTATACCATTTAGATAGCCTTGTCTTTTTTTGTGTCTCGAGGAAAGCAAAGCGTGTTGCGAATGGTTATGGATAAAGAAGGCCATATCGGGTCATAAATGCATCACGGGATGAATGTTATCTATTTCAATGGGATTCCTGATGATTGGAGTATTTCGATGGATAATTGGAAGAATCTATTCAAACTAATAGACAATTTTATAGAATATAAAGCATATGCTGCATCATATAAAACAAACTGAAAGCGAGTATTTGATAATTCGATGAAGTCATAAACTGCGTTTAACACAGTATTCAAGCTGTGGGGCTATCGCCCCTTGATTGACAGATGTATAATCATGGAAGAAATCTCAGTCAACAAACGCCCCAGCCTAAGTTAAGAGCTATCTAAGGCCGGGGCGTTTCATGAATACAAGAAAGTTATGAGAAATCATCGTAAATAAATTACAAGATAGGAACTGTATAATGCTACTCATTATATACAGTTATGGCTAAGTGCTTGAGATATTCGTTTTAACTAATCTTATGAGGTGGTTATTATGCAAATAAGAAAAGCAACGATGAATGATGCAGAAGGCATTGCAAAAGTTCATGTGGATAGTTGGAGAACAACTTACAAAGGTATTATTCCAGATGAAGTCTTATATAATCTATCATATAAAAAAAGAACTGAATTATGGATCGAAAATATTGAAAGAGAAGATAATTTTGTAGTTATAGCAGAAAACCCAGAAGGAGAAATTATTGGATTTGCAGATTCTTGGAAGAGAGAAACAAATATAATAGCCAATTCTAGTGATTTAACATCTATATACATACTTAAGGAATATCACGGAAGAGGTTTAGGGAAAGAATTACTTAAACAACTGTTTCTACAATTTAAATTTTTAGGCTATCAAAAGATATTTGTTGAAGTTCTAGAAGATAATAATACACGATATTTCTATGAACATTATGGAGCTAAATTATGTAAATCAATTCAAATAATAATCGGAGGAAAAGTTCTAAATGAATTAATTTATGAATGGGATAACATTGATGAGGTTTTAGCGAAATTCAATAGAACGGAAGCGGACTCAGGCGACAACCACTGAGAGGCTAGGTCCTGACGGACCAGTCGCTACGTTCCTTTGAGCCTCTCGGATTCGTGGATACAGAAACGTTATCTGAAATCATGATAAATATGTAATATCAAAATTTAGGAGTGTGATTCAACATGGAGAACTCAAATTTAAAAGATCTTATTGAAAAATACCTGAGCGCATATAACACGTTTAACATTGATGGAATGATAGGAGTTTTAAATGAGAATATTCATTTTCGAAACATTTCTAAAGGTGAAGTGAATTCGGAAACAAAGGGGATTCAGGAATTTCGCACATTAGCAGAGCAGTCAATTCAGGTATTCTCTCAAAGGCGTCAAGTAATAAAGAACATTACTTTTGAAGGAGATAAAGCGGAGGTTGAGATTGATTATGAGGGAATATTGTCCAGCGATCTCCCTAATGGAATGAAGGCAGGAGAAACATTAAAATTTCAAGGGAAATCAATATTTCAAATGAAAGATAAGAAGATAATACTGATTGAAGATCATAGTTGAAACAGTATTGAAAGTTATTCATAGATTACCCTGAAATCAGATAACAATATATTCACCGCATCGGGCATACGCCCTCGGTCCTGCAGAAGTATTTCAGGGAAGCAGAGGCTGCCGGACACACTTGGCATTCGCCAAGCGTCATGAATACACAACGTTAGTCGAAAGAAGTTCTTAGTTTAGGAGGAGTCTATATGATACTAGAAAAAGTTATAAATAGAGTTGAAATACAAAGTGAATATAAGGATTTTGTTGATAAGTATATAGATCAGATCCTTACCGAATTTAAAGGTAAAATTCATAGCGTTTATATGTGTGGCTCGATTCCAAAAGGAACCGCTAAACCTTTTAAGTCAGATGCGGACTTTACTATTGTCTGTGTAGATCCCAAAGATATTGATTACGAAAGAGTGACAAATATTAAAGACAGGCTTTTAAAAGAATATCCATTAGTAACTAAGATTGATACGATAATTTGCTCGATTGACGATGTATTAAGTAAACCGAATGAATGGGGTTTTTGGGTTAAGATCATTTGTGTTTGCCTATATGGTGATGACATTGGTGAAAAAGTACCACCGATCATTATTTCTCCAGAGTTCATTCTAGACTTAAATACAGAGACCAAGGAGGAAGTAGATCGTGTACGTCGTTCACTTTCTACTGCTAGTGATCACAAAATGAAAACTAGATATATTAAAGGGTATTCGAAGAGATTAATTCGTGCATTATACTCTTTGGTTTTAGTAGATACAGGTGTATGGCAAGATGACATGATTGAGATGAAGAATGCCATATTAAACTATTGTGAGATTGACTCCGCTTTAGTTGAGTATCTGTATGCTTGTTACTTGGATAGTGATGTACTTGTTGAAGAGTTTCTGGGAACTGCAGATGAAGTATATAGCTATTTTGAGAATGCCTTAAATGCAATAGCTGCTTCCAGAACTTCCTTCGACTAACAAAATATTGACGATCCGGGTCACTCTGAGAAGCGAATGACCAGATTCAGCCCCTAAGCCGTCGGGACCCACTGCATTAGGTGTTCGGCAAGCCTCACAACTATAAGCAGCGACTCTAAGGGGCCAGGACGTCGTCAATACAAAACGGTTATCTGACATAAACCTATTACATTTTAGGAGCAAATAATGAATATCACTTTCTCGAAATGGGTGCAATATTATCGAAGAAATAATCAAAACCTCAAATATATTCATTGGAATGACAACTATAAATTAACAACTAATGAAAGAAAAATAATCATTAAGTCAATTCAACAGTTTCAATTAGGAGAAAACTCTGAAGGTAAATATCTAATTAAACGTGCGCAAGAATATGTACATCAGACACAAGATCAGGATTACTATGAAGCACTTATAGAATTCATTAAAGAAGAACAGCGGCACGCTAGAGATCTGGGCAGATTTATGAAGGTACAGGGAATCCCACTCCTTCGTAGACATTGGGTGGACAATGTATTTAGAAGATTACGTCGATATGCGAGTCTAGAACAATCAGTCATTGTTCTATTAACTGCTGAGATCATTGCTAAGTTGTACTATAAAGCCATGCAAAAATCTACAAAGTCAGAAGTATTAATCGATTTATGTAATCAGATTTTAAGTGATGAGGAGAAACATGTTCAGTTTCAATCCGAAACACTTCATAAACTTGCTCAAAATAGAAACGTTTTCTTTAACAGAATAGTTTATATCCTTCGTAGAATCCTTTTTGAAGGAACGCTAATTATAGTATGGTATCAACATAAGCCTGTGTTTAAAGCTGGGGGATATAAACTCAAAAGTTATTACTATGAATGCCGTCATGAGTTTAACTTAACGAAGAAGATTATAGCTAATTCACAGTAGAGATTTACGACAGATAACATTATATCCAAGATTTCAAAAAGAGAGGTAAATGTAAAAATGAAAAGAGAACTTTTGGATAAAGCCATACAACTTCGCGAAGAAGGACGAGCTAAGCAGGATCAAGCGATACTTGTGGAAGCGCGTACAATGCTTTTGGATTTGCTTTTCACTTACCCGGACGATGCGGAGATCAATTATCAGGCGGCTGTTGCTCATGACAATTCAGGACTAGGAAAAGAAGCCATTCCTTTTTATGTTCGAGCTATTGAACAAGGACTATCCGGGCCGGATCTTGAAAGAGCATTGCTTGGTCTGGGAAGCACATATCGATATTTAGGATTTTATCAAGAAGCAGAGGAGACATTACGTCGAGGTGTAAAAGAGTTTCCTGATCATAGAGGCCTTCAAGTGTTTCTGGCGATCTCTCTTTATAATACGGGAAAATACAAAGAGTCGACTGAACTTCTTTTAGCTAATTTGCTAGAAACAACTTCAGATGAAAAACTTCAGTATTTTAGCAGACCGATCCAATACTATGCACAACATCTTGATGAAACCTGGGGATGAGTTAAGAAGGGAGTTGTTCATATTAGTAATATAGACAAGCGAAATAGACTGAGTGAACAAGTTTTCTCTTATACATTAACGAAGGACAATAAAGTCTTTATATACTGGAATGGAAAGCAAGTTTCAATATTATCCGGCAAGGCAAGTAATAAATTTTTAAATTCAATTGAAGGTAAAGATCATAAGGAAATACAGTTAGTCATGGCAAAGATTACTGGGAATTTTAAGCGCGGCAATGAGAAAGATAACAAATCTGAGCAGTAAAATGCAGCTGATGCATGAAGGTCTGACATCTCATAATGCCATAGCGCGTTGAGGGCATCCTGTTAGGTGATTAAGGTTGTTGGATTCGGGATATATCTAATCTAATGGATATTTAAATGATAGACAGGAGCTGGAAACGATGATAAAAGGCTTCGGAGGGATTTTCTGGAGAACCAAGAATCTTGAAGTGATAAGAAAATGGTACAGTGATGTGCTGAAGATTGAAATAGAAAATTGGAATGGGACTGTGATCAAACCCGAACCAGGTAATGAAACTATCTTTTCTTTCTTTCCGGAGAATGATAGTTATTTTCCGACAGAACAACAAGTGATGTTAAATTTCCAAGTGCATGATCTAAACGAGACTATTCAACATCTTGAACATATTGGGGTACCTCTTGTTAAGAAAAAAGAGATTAGTGAATATGGAAAATTTGTCTGGATTGAAGATCCTGAAGGTCGACTGATTGAGCTTTGGGAAAAATAACGTGAATTCAGTTTGCTATCGACTCAATGTTCGAGAAAATGAGTGAGAAGCTTGCACAGATCACATTAGTGATCGTGCAGGCTTTTTTTATTAAAACGAAGGTCATTTACAAAAAAAAAAAGTTGAAAGCGTTTTATAGGTGTGATACTATTTTATCAAGATAATAATTTATTATTTGTACAATGAAAATACATTGTTGAATGAAGAGAAGGGAGTTCAAATTGATGGGGAGTGAGAATCGGCAGTATCTGGAGAGATTTTTTCCGATCGCTTCATTTATTGCGGCAATTATAGGACCTAAATGTGAAGTCGTCGTACATGATATCAGTGATCCGGAGCACTCTATTGTTTTTATTGAGAACGGTTATATTAGCGGACGTGAAGTAGGCGATGCATCCACTGACCTTGTTTTGAAAATCCTCAAATCGGAAGCTTATCATGAGGAACAGTATATAGCCAACTACAAAGCGTCAGGCAAATTCGGTCAGAGTTTCCGATCGTCTACCTACTATATAAAGAATGATGAGAATAAGCTGGTTGGGCTGCTCTGCCTGAATATAGACGTTACTCATATGGAAGTAGCGGCTGAATGGGTTCAACATATTTTACAAGGAGGACCTAACCCGTATGTAATGCCTGCTGCTGCTGAAAAGTCGAAGGAAGAAAAGCAAACAACGGAGTACCTGCAGGGAAATGCAGATGATCTGCTGCAGCATATGATAACTTCGGTTATTGGCAAATTAAAAATTCCGCCGGAACGTTTGTCATCGCAGGAGAAGATTGAAGTTGTGCGCGAATTAAACGAGCTTGGAGTTTTCTTACTGAAAGGCGGCGTTTCACAGGTAGCAACTTCTTTATCAATATCTGAACCTACGGTATATCGCTATTTACAAAAGCTGAAATAAACAGAAATCCAGATGGAAAACAAGAAGGTGAGATATATGAGCTATAACTTTGATCAAGTGATTAGCAGAGTAGGTACCAATAGCGCGAAGTGGGACGGGGTTGTGAACAGCTTGGGGGACGATATGATCGTTCTCTCTGTTGCGGATATGGATATCCAAGCGCCTCCTCAAGTCGTGAATAAGGTGAGCGAGGTGGCGCGGCATGGAATCTACGGATATACCGATGCGTTCCCTCCGTATTATGAGGTCGTACAACAATGGCTTGATAAAGCTTACAGATGGGATGTACCGCAAGAATGGATTGTGTTCTGCCCGCGAATTGTACAGGCTGTATCGATTATAATCGAAAGATTCACAGAACCTGGTGACCGAATTTTGATGCATACTCCGGCATATCAACCTATCGCTACTGCTGTTGAAATTAATCATAGAAAACTAGTGGAAAGCCGGCTGCTGCTTAGAGATGGACGATATGAGATCGACTTTGATGATATGGAACGCCAAATGAGTGCAGGGGTCAAGATTGTTCTGTTAATCTCTCCACATAATCCGACCGGGCGTGTATGGACAAAGGCGGAATTGGAACGAATAGCCGAGCTCTGCATTCGTTATGATGCATTGCTCGTATCGGATGATATTCATGCTGATTTTATTCACGAAGGACATGAGCATACGATTATCGCGAAATTATCAGAGCAGATTGCGGAGCGTTCCATTATTTGCACTTCGCCAGGTAAAACCTTTAACTTAGCAAGTCTTGAAATCGCTAATATTGTGATCCCAAATATGCAGTTAAGAGAGCGATTCCAACTTGGGTTACGACAAGCTGGTATTCATAATCCCACCTTTTTTTCCATTCCTGCTTTGGAGGTGGCTTATACGGAGTGTGATGATTGGCTTAACGAGCTTCGATCTTATATTACGGACAATATTTCATTTACGGAAGATTTTTTTGCTGAGCATATGCCTGAACTAAAAATAGTGAGAGCAGAAGGAACCTACCTTCTGTGGGTAGATTGTACGGCCCTTAGCAGAAATGAAAGCGATTTAATGGAATGGATTCAACAAAAGAGCCGGGTTAGCGTCAGTTTTGGTTCGTCCTTTGGCGTGGATGGCGAAGGATTTATTCGCCTGAATCTCGGTGCTCCCAGGGCACTATTGCAAGAGGCTTTTGAGCGAATGGTCAGCAATTACCCTTTAAAGTAGCGGATAACTTCTTACATCATCGATAGGGGGAACCTTACAATGGCTATGCCAAATAAGGAAAAGACGGTTAAGCAACCTACTCTGTTTTTAGCTTTATTACCGATTGTTACTATGGTTTTACTGTTATGTATAGGATATGTTCTATTCGAATTGCCACCTGAGCCGCTAATCATTATATCCACAGTGGTTGCCGGAATCATCGCCATTAAGTTGGGTCACAACTATGACGACATTATGAATTCCATCGCGCAAAAGATCGCAAAGACCATGCCGGCTATCTTGATCCTGATTACTGTCGGTTTTATGATTGGCGCCTGGATGATCGGTGGTACGATACCCATGATGATCTATTATGGACTTAATATTATTAATCCGCAATTTTTGCTGATTACGGCATTCATTGTCACTTCCATTGTCTCCTTATGTACAGGAACCTCTTGGGGATCAGCAGGTACGATCGGCGTAGCATTTATGGGGGTAGGAGCTGGCCTCGATGCGAATCTGGCTGCTGTTGCAGGTGCAGTTGTAGCAGGGGCATATTTTGGAGACAAACTATCTCCTTTATCAGATACAACAAACTTGGCAGCGCTGTCAACAGGAGTTAACTTGTATGAACATATAGGTCATTTGCTGTATACCACGGTCCCATCATTTATCGTAGCTGGAGCGATCTTCTTGATCACTGGTTTTAATAGTGGTGGCTCGGATATGGCTATTCCTGAGAAGGTTGTTACGATTATGGATACTTTAAGTACAGTGTTCAACTGGAATTTATTATTACTGCTTCCGGTACTGATCGTATTGTACGGTTCAATTCGCAAAAAACCTACCATACCGGTGATGCTGATTTCCTCTTTTGTAGCAATGGCATGCGGCATGATCTTTCAAGGGTTTACACTGCATGATGTAATTACTTCCGTCATTAACGGCTTCGATGTAGCTATGATTAACGTTCAAGGCTTCGATGCCGCTACAGTGATTTCAGATATTCCTAGGTTGCTGAACCGCGGTGGGATGAACTCCATGATGGGAACATTGTTGATTTGCTTCTGTGCCATTACCTTCGCCGGTACAATTTCGTTGACCAAGTCGCTGGAATTGATTGTAGGTAAGATCCTTAAATTTGTACATTCGACAGGATCGCTGATTTTGGCAACAATTGCTACTGGTCTGACGATGATCGGGGTAACGAGTAATGGGCAGGTATCGATCCTGATGCCTGGTGAAATGCTGCGAGAGGCTTACATTCGCCGTGGACTGCATCCGAAGAACCTGGGTCGAACCATTGAGGATTCCGCTACCATTATTGAACCGATCTTGCCATGGACAGCAGCAGGGGCTTATATGGCTGGTACGCTTGGCGTCGCAACTCTGTCATATTTGCCTTGGGCAGTCCTCTGCTGGACGGGTATTATCTTTGCGATCATATGGGGTTTTACAGGCTTTGGAATCACCAAGCTGACTCCAGAGCAGCAGCAGGAAATGCTCAAGGAATATGATGATGCAAAAGCAGCCAAATCATTATAAGAGGGGGGATCACACCCCTCGCTTGTGTAACAGAAAAAAACAAAGCGTATTAATGCGTGGATAAAGGGAGAGAATTTTTATGACAAAACAAGAGAGAAAATCAATCGCAACTTCAAACGCTCCAGGTGCGATCGGTCCTTACTCACAGGCTGTACAATTTGGGAATATGGTGATTACTTCCGGGCAGCTTGGAATGAATGCTGCAGGAGAGTTTCCGGATTCTGTATCGGAGCAGGCGAAGCAATCGCTAACTAATGTGAAGGCAATTTTGGAAGCTGCAGATTATGCCATGGAGCATGTAGTGAAAACGACGGTATTTCTAAAAGACATGAACGATTTCCAAACTGTTAATGAAGTATATGCGACTTTCTTTGCGGAGCCTTATCCGGCACGCAGCGCCGTTGAGGTTGCAAAGCTGCCGAAGGACGGACTTGTGGAGATTGAAGTAATCGCGGTAAAATAACTAGTATTCGATGAGCCTCCGGGAAACCGGGGCTTTTTTATCGTACAGATTGTCAAATCAATTGCGACAGCTCCTCTGAGCGGTTATTTTAAAAATAGTACAAGCCTTATGAGAAGTGGCCAAAATTGCGTGTTGATAATATAACAGAACTCTTCACGTTGCTTGTTTAATTGACGCCAAAATATTACAATATTATGATATGATCATTGCTAAACATAAATTTTGGCTCCAAATGAAGAGAGCAAGGGGAGGTGCTGTAATGCCAAAATTAAAAGATATCGCAGAACGTGTAGGCGTATCCATATCAACGGTTTCGCGTGCGATCAGTAATGATACCAATCGACCGGTCAATGAAGGGACAAAGCGAAAAATTAGGGAAGCTGCTCTTGAATTAGGATATATTTTGGATGAACCCTCCAAATCTATTGGCAAAGAGAATACCTCAGCCAAACGGATAGCTTGTATCGTGCCACAAGTTTTGATGGATGATCATCCGTACTTTTCACAGGTACTGACAGGTTTTCACGTTAAAATGACGGAACTGGGACTGCCTCCAGCAATTGTCCGCACTTGCGAAGAACTTAGTGACACTGAACGGATAAAGATGATGCTTCAGGAAACGGGTACTCAAGGTATAGTCGCAATCAGCTGGTACGATGAAAAATTGTTTGAGCTGCTTGAGCAAGAGAATATCACTGTATTGGGTGTAAGTCTCAATGACGAAAGGCTTACTGTACCGGTCGTTGACTGTGACCGAATATTTTCTGCCCGCACAGCAGTCCGTCATTTGATCGAGCAAGGCCATACCCGGATTGGGTTTATCGGTGGCCCCGCATATTCGGAACAAATAGAGAGCGAAGAAAGGTACGTCGGTTATAAATTTGCCATGCTGGAAGCGAACCTGAATCTGAATGAACATTGGATTATCAACACCAACTGGAATGTGAATCTCAGCTACAACAGATTGACGGATCTCCTGACCGAGACGCCCAAGTCTGATTGGCCGACGGCAATTTTTTGTGCAAGTGATATGCTCGCTATTCCTGCGATGCGGGCAGTGGTTGAACAAAATGGCCGTATTCCTCAAGATATCGCATTCGTGGGCATGGATAATATTTCTATGGCGCAGTATACAACCCCACCTCTGACGTCCGTGCAAGTTCCAAAATATGAAATCGGCAAAGTAGCAGCACAATTAATTAACGATTATCTGGAAGGACGTTATTCATCTCTCCATAAAGTGTTGTTGCCCAGCACCCTTATTGTGAGGGAATCATCTGTTTATGATCGTACAAATCGTATGGATGACTAGATAGTTGTGTGATATTTTGTTACATATGAATCCAGATAACTTTAATATAAAACCTACGAGGAATGCATCCGCGTGGGTTTTTCTTGTTTTATTTAGCCAAATTTAATCCAAATTAAGCCAAAAAAATGTTTGACAACTGTCTGTGGGCTATATTATGATGTATTAAATCAAGCGTTTGGATTTGTTTTCTATGTTTTTGGATTTAGCCAGCAGCTAAGATTTTATCCTAAACCAAATTATTGATTGCGCTTCCACACCCCTTTAAATCAATGTTTATATAAAATAAACAAGAATCCTCTAAAACTCTTACAACCTATTATCCAAACTGATTCCTTTCAATTTACATAAAATATACTCCAAACTAGAACCAAATATATATCCAAATATATATCCAAAAAAACAAATCCTTTTGCGTTAGATGATGAAGTCATCTATTAACGCTATTCACTCACTTTGTGTAACAACTTCTAACATATAAGTACTTTAAATCAAATCTTAGAAATCAAAAAAGAAAGGTGGGAACTGCTTCGAGCGGCGTAAGCGCTGGTGGTAACACAAAGACATTTTGCCAGGCAGAATTGTAGTGACAATTCCAGGGGGGATGTTCATGGCCAATACAACTGTACAACCTGCAATGAATGCAGTACATGAAAAGAAGAGAAGAAGACGTCAAAAGTGGAACCCCATTTTACGAAATTGGCAGCTTTATTTGTTAATCTCGCCAGTTGTTGCGTATTACATTGTCTTTCAGTACTTGCCGATGTATGGCATTCAAATCGCATTTAAGGATTTCATTGCAACGAAGGGAATCTGGGGAAGCCCCTGGATCGGAGTTGAACATTTTGAACGTTTTTTTCACAGTTATTTCTTCTGGAGATTAATTAAAAATACGCTTGGACTTGGGTTATACAGCTTGGCGGTAGGTTTTCCAGTCCCTATCATTTTGGCACTTCTGATGAATGAGGTAAGGGCGGAAAAGTTTAAAAAATTTGTTCAGACCATAACCTATGCCCCGCACTTTCTATCAACTGTCGTGGTCGTAGGCATGATGATGATGTTTTTATCGCCGCGATACGGAATCATTAATCACTTCATTGGTATGTTCGGCGGTAATCCCATTAATTTCTTGTCTGAGCCATCCTGGTTCAAGACCTTATTTGTGATGTCGGATGTATGGCAGACCATGGGCTGGAGCTCGATTATTTATTTGGCGGCATTAGCCGGCGTGGACTCTCAGCTTCATGAAGCAGCGCGTGTGGATGGGGCAACCCGGTTGCAGCGGATATGGCATATTAATATACCAAGTATTATGCCGACAATTATCATTTTGTTCATTTTAAATATCGGAAGCATCATGGGTATTGGTTTCGAGAAAGTCCTGCTGATGCAGAACACACTGAATTTAGAAACCTCGGACATTATCTCTACCTACGTTTACCGGAGCGGGATACAAGATGCTGAATACAGCTTCTCGGCGGCGATTGGTCTGTTTAACTCCATAATCAATTTCATCTTACTAGTCACGGTTAACCAGATCTCAAAACGTATGAGTGAAACGAGCCTATGGTAAGGGAGTTGCTGATGCATGCTTGTTGAATCTAGAGGAGATCGTATTTTTAATATAGTTAACCATTTTTTGTTAATTATAATTACGCTTATCGTAATCTACCCGCTTGTTTTTGTGTTAAGTGCTTCGTTCAGTGATCCGCAGGCTGTCCTGCGTGGTGAAATGTTCCTATGGCCTAAGGGGATCAATCTCCATTCTTACGAGAAGATTTTTCAGAACAAAGATATCCTCAGAGGTTATACCAATACACTGATTTATACGTCAGTGGGGACGCTGATTAATCTTGTCATGACGATTCTGGCGGCATATCCGCTATCTCGAAAGGATTTTATAGGCCGCAATGCCATCATGGCCCTGTTTGTTTTCACGATGTTCTTCAGTGGCGGACTAATTCCAACCTATTTGCTAATCAAAAACCTTGGCATGTTAAACACATTTTGGGTCATGATCATTCCAAATGCCGTTTCGATCTGGAACATCATCATTATGCGGACATTCTTCCAGCAATCGATTCCAAATGAGTTGCATGAGGCGGCGACGATTGATGGTTGCTCCAATATTCAAACGTTAACCCGGATTATCCTGCCATTATCCATGCCCATTATAGCGGTGACGATTCTGTTCTATGCTGTTGGGCACTGGAACGCCTTCTTTAACGCAATGTTGTATCTGTCAGACAAGGACAAGTTTCCACTTCAACTCATTTTGCGGGAAATTCTGATTCAAGGCCAGACGAACGATATGGTCAAAATGTCAACCGAGTCTGCGATTAAGCAGCAAAGGGAAGTGGAAGGCATCAAATATGCTGTACTCGTCGTTGCCAATATACCGGTGCTCCTGCTTTATCCTTTCCTGCAAAGATATTTTGTGAAAGGCGTAATGATTGGTGCCATTAAGGGATGATTCCTTGTATGGATAACGATGGGACAAAGGGAGGAATTTGAATGACGCTCAAAAAGTGGGGGAGTATCGCTCTGGTTTGTATGATGTCCGTTTCAATGCTGGCCGGGTGCAGTACTAAGGATGCAGATTCGGGAAGTAGCAAGGATAAAGGAGCTGCCAATGGCAAAGTCAATGCGAGCGGATTTCCGATCGTAAATGACACCATTACAGTGAGCGGATTTGCCGGAAAGTTTTTTGCCAATGCAGACTGGAACGATCTCAGACTCTGGAAAGAGTATGAGAAGATGTCCAATGTTCATATCCAGTGGGATACGGTGCAGAAGGATAATTTGAAGGAAAAACGCAATCTCCTGCTGGCAGGCGGCGCTTACCCGGAGCTGTTCTATGCCTCGGCGTTTTCCAGATCGGATCTGCTGAAATACGGCAAGCAGGGCGCATTTATTCCTCTGAATGATCTGATCGACCAATACGCGCCTAACTTTAAGGCTCTAATGAAGAAGTATCCGGTTATTGGCAAAGGGATTACGATGCCGGATGGTAACATATATGGGCTGCCAACCTTGTATGATCCGGAATTCAAGTCGGTTCTGTACGGAACACCTTGGTTGAAGAAAGAGTGGCTTGATAAATTAGGTTTGCAGGAACCGCAGACATTAGATGACTTCTATAATATGTTGAAAGCATTTAAAGAGAAGGACCCGAACGGCAACGGGCAAAAGGACGAGATTGCTTGGGGCGGTGTGGGAACGAATGGTGTGGTGAACTACCTGCGAGGTTCATTTGGGTTGAATAATCATGGAACCTCCAACATTAACATTGATACAGATCCTCAGACGGATAAAGTACGCTTTATTCCAACCGACCCCCAATACAAGGAGCTGCTGCAGTTCGCGAATAAGCTCTACAAGGACGGATTGCTCGAGCAGGACATTGTTTCTGTTAAGAGTACCGAAGTGGATGCTAAAGGTATGGAAGGCCTGATCGGAGTCGTTGATAATGTCGATCCGGTTGCGATATACAATCAGCAAGGTTATATTGGCATGCCAGTACTGAAGGGGCCTCATGGCGATCAGACATACAACGCCTATGGTTCTCCACTCGGTAATATTGGGATGTTCGTACTGACAGATAAAGCCCAAAACCCAGAGGCCATGATCCGCTGGATGGATTATTTCTACAGCGATGAGGGCATCAAGACGTTCTTCATGGGCTGGAAAGATGAGACGTATAAAGAAGACGCAGACGGTAACGTAGACTATGTCGACAATATCAAAAACAACCCGGATGGCCTTAATCTGGACCAGGCAGTAGGTCAATACCTGATTTGGCCGGGTGGGTACTACCCTGGTTTTGTGAAGCAGAAATACTTCAAGGGAGCTGAAGGTCTGCCAACTTCGGTTGAAAATGCAAAAAAAGCAGAGTCTCACATCTTACCACAAGATCAAATTTGGCCTCCGTTTAATTTCACACAGGAAGAACAGCGGGATCTGACCACTTTCCAGACGGATATTGAAACGTATGTAGATGAAATGCGTGACAAATTCATTACTGGAAATGAATCCTTTGACAATTGGGATCAGTATGTGGCAGCTCTCCAAAAGATGGGCGTAGAACGATATGTGGCCATCTATCAATCAGCAGCAGACCGTTATACCCAAGCGGATTAGAAGGTTCATCCGTAGATTTCAGATCATAAAGGAGTGAACAAATATGAGTCAACTGAAAGCAGTCCTGATTGGAGCAGGTGCGAGGGGAGCGGGTGGCTATGCACCCTATGCACTTGATTATCCGCATGAGCTTACCTTCATTGCGGTTGCCGAAGCCGATCCAGTGAGAAGAGCAAGATTTGCTGAGAAGCACGGGATTCCGCCGGAACACTGTTATGAGACTTGGGAGCCCCTGTTGGCTGAACCTAAGCTGGCTGATATTGCGGTTATTTGTACACAGGACAGAATGCATTATGGTCCAACGATGCAGGCTTTAGATAAGAAGTATCATGTTATGCTGGAGAAGCCAATGTCACCTGATCCAAAGGAATGTCTTGAGATGGAACAAGCGGCCAGAGATAATGATCGGCTGCTGACGATCTGCCATGTGCTGCGGTACACACCGTTCTGGAATACAATCAAGAAGGTGATACAAGAAGGACGTATCGGAGAAATTGTCTCCATTCAGTTGAATGAGAATGTGGGTTACTGGCATATTGCCCACAGCTTCGTGCGGGGAAATTGGAACAATTCCAACACATCCAGCCCGATGATCCTGTCCAAGTCATGCCATGATATGGACGTATTATCCTGGCTCGTGGATCAGCCTTGCCTTAAGGTCAGTTCGTTCGGATCTCTTAAACATTTTCATGAAGGCAATGCACCGGAAGGTTCCGCTGACCGATGCTTGGATTGTGCTGTAGAACCAACCTGTGCGTATTCTGCACCAAGATTTTATTTGAGTGACCAGTTCAGGGGTTGGGCAGGACATTTTACACAAGAGCTGACGAAGCCGAATATCATACAGGGTTTGCGTGATACCGATTACGGCCGGTGTGTATACCGGAGTGACAATAATGTGGTAGATCATCAGGTTGTGAATATGGAATTTGAAGGTGGAGCTACGGCCATGTTCAGTATGTGCGGCTTTACATTTGAGCAGGAACGTAGAATCCAGATCATGGGGACGAAAGGAGAACTTCGCGGTGAGGAAGATCAAATTACGGTGTACGACTTTTTGACACATCAAAAAACAGAAATCACAATCCCTTCTCAAACCAGTGGCCATGGTGGGGGAGACAGCGGCATTGTGAGAAATTTTCTGAATGAGGTGCGTCACTATAACGGCCAGGAGAGCCTGACATCGGCTGCAGCTTCCGTCCGGAGCCATCTGATCGCATTCGCAGCTGAAAAGTCGCGGCTGAACGGGGGCGAGTCTATCGATTTGAATGAATATGCCCTTCAGCTTATGGTGAAGGAAGAGCTATCTAAATAATCAGCAGTGTATCGATAAGCTGCCCCTCAAGGTATGAATATATTTTGAGGGACGGCTTTTTTTGTTCGTTTGGGGTTCGAGAGTTTTCTTCACGGACCTTCAATACCATCGTATCCACTAAGATAAACGGGAATCGGCTGTCGACTAAGGGCCGGTTATTCCATGCCCCTACCATGGGGTCTAACAGTAAGCAGAGGTCTGACACAATAGACTTGGAAAACGCCATGCCACAGAAGTTCGCCGGTAATCTGAGTAACTTTGCGAATTACTTCTTGTGTAATATACTTAGTATACTAATATTATGATGTCAGGGTGGTTTTGTGGAATTGCATTTATACGAGCAGATATATGTCTCTATTGTACAAGAGATTAAAGAAGGTCGATTAAAAGAAGGAGACCGAGTCTCTTCTGAAAAAGAGTTGGCTGAAAAATTTGGCGTCAGTCGTATTACATCTAAAAAGGCTTTGGAGAAATTGGCAGATTCTGGGGTTATTAAACGAATACAAGGAAAAGGCTCATATGTGTCCGATGGTATAATTGGAGGACAAGAACCGAAGCACTATTCAGAGGTAAAAACGACCTTGGTGCCTGAGGATGATAAGCGGTTGATCGGTTTTATTATACCGAATTTTTCTGACGAGTTTGGCCTACAACTTCTTAGATCGATGGAAAAGCGGAGTGCTGAGCATAATTATCAACTCATTATTAAGCGAACTTGCGGGGATCGGGATGAGGAAAAACGCGCGATCGACTTATTTATTGGTTTGGGCATCAAAGGATTAATCGTGACCCCCATTCATGGTCAACACTATAATTCGGAGCTGCTTCGACTTGTATTAGATCGGTTTCCAATTGTTTTGGTCGATAGATATCTAAAAGGAATTCCGGTTTGTTCGGTATACACAGACAATAAGAAAGCAGCCATGGATCTTACGCGTCATCTGATTAGCAAAGGTCATAAAAAAATTGCCTTTTTATCTCCGCCGGAAGAGAACACGTCAACATTGGAGGAAAGGCTGCTCGGATATACGTTTGCCTTTACCCAAGAAGGAATGAACTTGAACAAAGATTATGTATTGACGAACTTGAAGGGCACCCTTCCCATGAACATAAACGGAACAGCGATTGAAAGTGATAAAGAAACAGTAAAGCATTTTTTGAAACAAAACCCTGATGTAAAGGCGTTCGTCGCGTCGGAATTTCTAATAGCTACCATGCTGGCTCAAGTCATCCACTCGATGGGGAAATCTCTGGAGGAATTTGAGATTGTTTGTTTCGACTCCCTGAACGATCACTTAGGTCAACCCATCTTCACACATATTAAGCAGGATGAGAAGCAGATGGGTGAATTGGCAGTGGATATGCTAATCTCTCAGTTGCATGGAACAGCAGTTCCCGAGCTGAACATTATTGAACATCGTATGGTCATGAAAAATAACAGGTAGGGTTAATACAAGCGCAGCTCAACAAAAGCAAGCATATTGTTCAAGGTGTCGAGAAGTCCCCAGGGGCTTATCGGCACTTTTTTTGATATCAGAAATAAAACTTTGAAGCATGGACTTTCCTGACCTGATATCGCAAGAAAAAACTTCTTCTAGACGGGGTCTGTCTTCTGTGAAGTATGTCGTAATATTGCAATTGACATGCTTCGTAATGTCATATTAATATACTTAGTATAATTAGTATAGCCAGCAGGATTCTTATAACCAATTCACTTTGTTCGTCATTTTCTGATTTGAATAGTTCATATCACCAGTCTTGTTAGCGCTTACATAAAATGTGGATTGATCAGAAAAAGGAGTGGATTCTATAGGAATTCAAGTTAAACTAATTAATTTAACTTAAGGGGGACTTTGAATGAGGAGATCCAAAAAATTCGCATTTCCAATTCTTGTTTACTTTCTGGCTATGTCACTACTTGTAACCGCTTGCTCAACGAAGGGAGACTCAAGTGATCAGGCCGGAGAGGGGAATACAACGGTTACGATGTGGCATGGTCTTACCTCCATTGATTTAGATAATTTGAATAAAGTCGTGAAGGCATTTGAAGAGAAAAACCCTACCATCAAAATGAAATTGGTTTATACAGAATCCAGCGAGGGATCCGATCAGAAGCTGCTGACTGCAGTCGCAGGCGGCAATCCTCCTGACGTTGCACTTTTCGACCGGTTTAAGGTCGGTACTTGGGCTGCGCAAGGTTCTTTGACTGACTTATCCTCGATGGCAGCAGAATCTGGAATTCTTAAGGAAATGTATTATCCATTTGCTTGGGAGGAGTCCAGTTATCAAGGAAAGCTTTATGCAATGCCGATGGATACGGACTCTCGCCTGCTATTTTACAATAAGGATCATTTCACAGAAGTAGGGCTCGATCCCAACAAACCACCACAAACGATCGCCGAGCTTGAAGCGGCCGCCGAAAAGTTAACCATTAAGGAAGGTAAACGTTTCAAACGGATCGGGTTCATCCCATGGTATTCGCAAGGCTGGCTGTATACTTGGGGATGGGCATTTGGAGGAGAATTCCAGGACGCTGCCACCGGCAAAATTACTGCAAATGATCCTAAAGTCGTTGAAGCGCTACAATGGATGACCGACTTCGGCAAAAAATACAATGTTGAGGATATTGCCGGATTCACAAGCGCAGCTGGCACGGAGGAAATGGATCCGTTCATTTCCGGTCAAGTCAGCATGAAGATAAGTGGAAACTTTACGGTGAAGGGTATCGAAAAATTTAAGCCGGATTTAAATTACGGTGTTACACCAATACCGACCCCTACAGGTACTAATTTTACGACATGGTCGGGAGGCGGGTCCGCTATTATCCCTAAAGGCGCCAAGAACGTCGCTGCTGCTTGGAAATTCCTCGAATTCTTAGGGAAAGAAGAGGGGCAAACGTTATTAAACGCTGACTCTCAAATTTCTGTTATCGATTCGGTTAACGACAAGTACGGTTACAAGGACGATCCGATTATGAAGGAATTTATTGAAATTTTGCCAAATTCACACAACCGTCCGGTTATTCCTGAAGGACAGCTGTTGTGGAATGAGTTAGCTTCCGCTACGGAAAAGGCTACCCGCGGTAACGGTACTCCGAAAGAGAACCTGGATAGAGTAACAGAGACTATTAATAAGGCTTTAGAAAAATACGACAAATAGGGTGCTTGGTAGGCAGGGAGAGAACTCTCTCTCTCCTTGCCTATTAATGAATGACAATTGGAAGGAGAATGCAAATGGCGAAACTGGCCGATTCAGTTCAAGTAAACGCAGTTCCATCGGCAAGGAAACGAGCACTCCACAGAACTAACGTGATTGGGTGGCTGTTTGCTTCACCTTGGGCTTTAGGGCTGCTATGCTTTTATGCAATTCCGATGCTAATGTCCATCTACTTCAGCTTCACTACTTACAGCATTCTGCAGCCTGGTGAATTTGTCGGAATGAGTAATTATAAAGATCTTTTCCATGATCCTCTGTTTTGGAAATCCATATACAACACGCTTTATTTCACCGTATTTTTTGTTCCATTAAGTATATTTTTCGGTGTGGCACTCGCTATGATGTTGAATATGAAGGTCAAGGGGATGGCTATATTCAGAACGATCTTTTTCTTGCCTACACTTGTTCCACAAGTGGCATTGGCTGTTCTGTGGATGTGGTTGTTACATCCAAACTTTGGATTGGTGAACGGGATGTTAGCGAATATCGGTATCGATGGGCCTTCTTGGCTTGGTGGTGAGTCGTGGTCTAAGCCTTCGCTCATCTTGATGTCGCTTTGGGGTATTGGGCAAGCTGTTGTCATCTACCTTGCTGGATTAGGAGATATCCCTGATGAGTACTATGAAGCAGCACAAATCGATGGAGCTAACTGGTTTCAGAAAACGAGAAAGGTAACCCTGCCTTTGCTCACTCCCGTTATTTTCTACAACCTTGTCATGGGAATGATCGGTGCATTCCAACAGTTTACTCTTCCCTATACGTTGACCAAAGGGCAAGGAACTCCTGCAAATTCCATGACTTTTTACGTCATGTATTTATATGAGAACGGATTCAGGTATTTTAAAATGGGTTATGCCTCCGCAATGGCCTGGATCTTATTTATTATCGTTATGGCATTAACCGGAATTATTTTTATTACGTCTAAACGCTGGGTTCATTATCAAGGGAAATAAGGAGGGGGAAGTAAGGGATGAATCCTACCGCTATCAAAAGAATCAATCGTGCGTTAGCCTATGTATGTCTAATTGTTGCTTCTGCATTTTTCATTATTCCTTTCATTTGGCTGCTCTCCACTTCTCTTAAACCACTCACACAAATCTTTACATTCCCACCAGAGTGGATTCCGCATCCAATTCTGTGGAGTAATTATTCCCGTGCCGTTGAGTATATCCCTTTCTGGACATATCTGAAAAACACGGCAATTATAACAATCGTTAGTACACTTGGTGTGATCATATCCTGTCCCTTGGTTGCCTATAGTTTTGCCAAGTTAGAGTACCGTGGGAGAGGTATACTTTTCTTTGTGACTCTCGCTGTGATGATGATCCCCGGACAGGTGACGATGATTCCTCTATTCCTGTTGTTTACTAAATTGGGTTGGGTAGGAACATCTCTTCCACTGATAGTACCCCAGTTTTTTGGAGTGCCCATTTACATTTTTCTATTGCGACAGTTTTTCATGGGACTGCCTGATGCCCTGCGCGAAGCGGCCCGCTTAGACGGCGCTAGTGAATTCCGCATATATTTACAGATCATGTTTCCACTAGCCAAATCCGCCGTTTTAGCCGTGGCATTGTTTCAATTTATGGGAAGCTGGACTGATTTCATGGGCCCCTTGCTCTATTTAACCAATGAACCATCTTACACGGTTTCGCTCGGATTACAGCAATTTCAGAGTCAAAAGGGATCCGAATGGGGTCTATTAATGGCCGTATCGACCTTGATGACATTACCTATTATTGTTTTGTTCTTTTTTCTTCAAAAGACGTTTATTAGCGGCATTACATTTAGCGGTATAAAAGGTTGAACAATCATACAGGGCGGAATAGATAGCCCCATTATAAATTGTAAAATCAAAAGAAACCGTTCCTTGGTAAATGGGTGTGCGAGCAACCATATACCAAAAGAGACGGTTTCTTTATACATTCAACATACTATGAATTAACTTTACTTGCCAACCAATGAAAAAAGAAAGTATTTCTATTATACGATTGTATTTTTTATTATCCAAAAATGGATGGTGAAGAGTAACTGTTTGGAGTTGTTTCGACTCAAATTAATCATGTTATAGCTTGTGGTCTGCTATTGAAGTTGCTGTATATTATACTTCTCCATGACAGAGTTACGAAATGTTTCGTATTCTGATAACGCTTGTGCAGTGGAGGATTGAGGTACACTAAATTGAGTTATCCCTTCCAAGCTGAATTTTCCCAAGTTATCATTGATTAATCCATAATCACCAAAAGTATTTTTCATCAAGAAAAGTACACTTCTATCACCCTTCTGTAGTTCCATATAGTCATTAACTGTGTACTTGACGTCTCCTTCCAGACTGACGGGTTCGATGATCGTTAATTCGTTCTGATCTGAAGGGAAATCGTCGGGTTTCTTCAATATCTTATCAATCTTGATGTTTGTATTGGTGTGAAAGGATTGCATGGTCCCATCATCAAATGCAGTTATGATATGCTCGCGATCTTTGAAATTTTCTGTTGCATAGCCAATGACGATCAATTCAGCGAATGCATCCAGCTTATCTATTTCATGAAATGTTAGGGAGTTTGCTGAAAGGTTGACGACATTATGAATGGGCTTCTCCGGTTTTGATTGACCGTTCATATATGCTAATGTACCTATGGAGAAAGCTAGGAATAACAATACAAAGGTTAGTATTAATTTATTTTTGAAAAGAGACATGATCTCACCCACTCCGTGAATTTGAGTTCCTTGCAAGGATTTTGCTGCATTTCTACTATACACATAACTGAAAATTATTGTAAATTAATTATACAAATATTATAAAATGTAATTATTGAATTCAAAATTCAATAACTCAAGGTAACAGTGGAAGGGATTGATTCCAATGACATTACAAAATTTGTTTCATGAAAAACCAACGAAACTATGGAACGAGAGAATGGTTAAATACGGATATGAGATTTTCACAGAAGAGAGATTAGGTTTAACAAAATGAATGAGGCCCAAGATTATTTTATTGAGATGATGGAATGTTAAGAATTGGCTGATTTTATCGACAAGGCGGCTAGGCTTACAGGGTTGGAGATCCAGGAGGATGAAGATATTACGGAAGAATGGAGAGAGTGGTAATTCGGCCGAGCCGAAGCGTTTTTTTATTTTATAGATAAGGGTGATAGATATGGAAAAAGGACTCATTATATTTTTGAACGGAACATCAAGTTCGGGGAAAACAAGCATCGCGATGGAAATGAAGAATCAGGGAGACATTCCGTTTCATCATCTATCTGTAGATCAATTTCTTCATAATTATGATCAATTCATCGACACTACATATCCAGATATGAAACCAACAAGAGAAGTGGAACACCATGTGATGACAGATATCCTGTTCGACCCCATCAATTCGTTGTACTGTGCAACCATTAAACTGTTTTCGGAGATGGGTCTGAATGTCATCGTGGATACGGTCATCAGCAATGACAAGTGGTTTAATGATTTTTATGATTTATTATCGGATTATCCAATATTGTTTGTAGGCGTGCAGTGCTCCAAAGAAGAACTTACCAGAAGAGAGCAGACCAGGGGAGATCGTGAGATTGGACTGGCCCATTCCCAATTCGACTACATATACTCCTATGATGAATATGATCTGGAAGTGAATACGGAAGAGCTTAGCTCAGCTGCATGTGCAGAAAAGATATTAAGTTATATAAAGTCCGATCAGGAATACTTGGCATTTAGGAAATTGGGTAGAAGAGAATGAAGCTGATTGCGTCAGATCATATTTGTTCTAATGAAGGTTAGGGATTCGGCCAAATCTTTTTCTTAGAGTTGCCAGGACCTAATAAGTAGATTTCATCAACATTCCCATAAGTATTAGAAAATGAAATTGTGAAGTCTTTACTACCACCGATAGGAAGTTTACTGCCTTTAATCTGAATGAATAATGAATTGTTATGATGTGAGAGGTTGTAGCCCTGATATCTGCTAATACTGTCTGCAAATCCACCTTTTATAGTAATGAGCTCAGGAGAAACTTCAGTTCTCGTAACCATAATCTCGTCAGGATCAACAACGTTGTTTAACATATAAAGTCCAATGATAATAGGAACAACAATAATATAAACTGCGCTAACAATAATGCCATACTTCATGCTTGGTCGCATACTCATGATTCACCTCCATAATTAGATGATAGGAATCGATGTCTCAATACTCATTGGCATCGATTCCTTGTGTTTCATAAAAACAGAATTCTAGGTTTAGCATTAAGAGGCTCATTTGAATAATATACTAATTCATTTTTTGGTATAGAGATAAGGGGAGGTTACGGATGGAAACTAAAGCTATGAATCCAGAAGACCATATTCAACATATGTTGCAGGCGATCATCGAAAAAAACACAATCCATCATTAAGGATAGCAGTAAACAATCCCTCGGCTCACTGGAATATTTCCTGGGACATATTGTAGACTATCGTGATGTAAAGCAATACCTGACAGATGAGTGGCATATCCGCACACCGCGCTGGCTAGGGGAGTATGGAAATACGCCGGAGGAAGAAGAGCTTCTTTCAGACATTTACCGACTGCAAGCGTATATCGCTGAGAAATTAAAGGGCGGATAAGCGGCTGATGATGTCGCATTAGTCCGACTCAAATGTCGCAAAAGTACATGGTAACGCGATGCGGAGATCGTTTATACTCTCTTTATGTTCCGATAATGAAAATCATTATCAATATTATACATAAGGGGGATTCATCATGAATCAAGGAACAAAGGGGCAGGCTGCCGGAAGCAAGGCATATGCTGCTCGCAAATCACGATTATTCATGGGCTTGATGTTAGCCCTGATTCTAATCCTGACGGCGTGCGGCGCCGGAACGGGTACAGATAGCGGTAAACAATCCGCGGCAACACCTTCGGATACACCTGCGAGTACGGAGACGAAAACAGACGGCGCTTTTCCCGTAACGATCACGCATATGAAGGGTGAGCTGACGCTAAACGAAAAACCTAAGAAAATTGCGGTGCTTGATGTTAAGTTTCTCGATCAAATGTTAGCGGTTGGCGAGAAGCCGGCTGGCAGTGTTATCGCTGGAGGAAACTCCGATTTTCCAGAATACTTAGGCGATCAACCGAGTGGAGTACAGGTTCTGGGTACACGGGACGAGCCTAATCTGGAAGCGATTGTAGCGTTGGCCCCGGATCTGATTATCATGACTGATTTCCAGGAGAAGCAGTATGAGAGTGTAAGTAAAATTGCACCGACCCTTGTACTCGATTTCTACGAAGACTGGCGGGATACTTTAGCCACAGTTGCTAAGATTACAGACAAGCAGGACGAGGCAGAGAAAGTGCGCACGGCGTATGAGGAAAAAGTTGCTGGAATGAAGACAAAGCTGGCGGAGAAGCTGGGTGATGAGACGGTAGCGCTGATTCGTCCGCGTAAAGAAGGCATTCGTGTTCATGGGATTGAGCATCGTACAGGTGTTATTCTGTATCAGGATCTGGGCTTGAATATGCCTACATTGGTTGAGGGAATCAAGGATGATACTTCTGTTGAAATCTCAATGGAGAAGGTGCCTGAGATTGGCGCAGATCGTTATTTTGTACTGTCAGATGAACTGTTTGCGGCAGAAGCTGAGGCTATGGTAAGTAATCCGGTGTGGAAGTCCCTTGATGCAGTGAAAAATAACCGCACGTATGACGTAAACTCAACACTTTGGATCGCATATTACGGACCTCTTGCGATTAATCTAATTGTAGATCAGGCATCGGAAGCTCTGCTCGGATCGAATTAATATGACCCATTATCTCTCGACAGACTTATGGAAAGAGACAGTGAAGGATCATTCGATTTTGCTTGGTGAGCCGCCTGAACATAGTGTCCGTACCATTGCTTTGAGTGAGTTGCATGACGAAGCAGCATGTCGGGAGTATATCAGCTGGTTTCAGGAGTATATCGATGCACCTAACATGAAGGTTGCCGCTTCCATGTTAGCCAAGCGAATTGGCTATCTGTGGACGGCTCCGCTGGTGACCGCGATGACTTTTCATCATCAGCATGTTTCGTTTCAGCTGGAGAACAGCTTTCTCTATCATCCGGCGCTCTCAGATCATGAAGGCGGCACACGATTTCCTTTTCTAGCGGTGAATGGACTTCGGGCAGAACCACTATCGGAAGACAGGAAATCCTCGCGGGAAAAGGTGGTAGAGGAGATGTTTGCAGTACAGCTTACACCGCTGTTAAAGACGCTTGCTGTGATTGCGCCTCTTTCCATGAGTATCCTTTGGGAGAATATCATGGTACGCATTGGCCGCCTATACACAACGGATGAAAACGAGACGGAGCAGGAAAGAGAGCAAATTCAGGCAGACTTTGCCTATCTGACGCAGGTGGCATCCGGGCAGATTTTCGGCGTGAGAAAGAATCCGTTAACTCGCTTCACCGAATGCAAAGACAATGGCTACGTTGCCAAAAGCGAGCGGATCACCTGTTGTTTTTATTATCAGATGTCAGGGGAATATTGCAGAAAATGTCCGAAAATTGACAATGAGAATAAATCTCAATTAAAATGACAACAGCAACCATTTTACCTTTGCTATTGTCAGGAGATGAGAGAAATGCCGCTGCAAGAACAGACAAGTCTATGGAGTGATACGACGATCAAGATGCTTGATGGGTATAGCGGTACTTTGCAGACAGGCAGTGTTCTTAGCGAAACAGAATTAACTTCAAATGTGTTGCTGCTGGCATGCGGAGGGGAAGGGGAGCTTGCAATGAATGGTGAGGTTTGCCACATTGGAGCTTCTTTTGCCTGTCATGTGGTGGAGGGCACATCCTTCACGCTGACCGCCAGATCAGACGAACTTTATTATATCGTGATCATGTACAAGGCTTCTTCCATGGAAGGAGCCTCTCATGTTATACCCTCGTATCGCAAACACCACTGCAAACTTCGTTTATTCAGAATTCGGTGACCCAAGCGGAATGGATCGAGAATGCGGAAAAAATCGTTGCCAAATGGCGTCGTGGCGAAGGGCTGGAACGTTTTCATGCCAATGCGTTGCTCCAGGTGATGATCTACGAACTGATCATGGACTATGAATGTGGTCAAGGCGGAGCAGAGTCCGACATGGTGGATGTTGTCGTGTCATATATATCATCGCATTATCGTCAGAATCTGGAGCTTAAAGAGCTGGCAGCCCTCGCTGGGTGCAGTGTAAGACAGTTGCAGCGACGATTCAAACAAGAGAAGCAGCTCGGACCGATGGAGTACGTCATCCAGCTGCGGATGGAGAATGCATCGCGGATGTTGCATCATACGGATGCTCCCATTGGGGAAATTGCTGACAAAATGGGCTACCGTGACATGTATTATTTCAGTAGGGCGTTTAAGAAATATTATGGCGTTCCTCCGCTGCGTTATCGGCTTGCTGCCGCTTCGGAAACAGATGCAAACTATGCTCATTCCTTGCTGCGGAATCGATTGGCTTCTTCGTATGAGTCAGCCCAAGGCCCGGTGATCTGCCATATGCGAGGAGAGTATACTGTCACCGAGCTACCGCAACGTATCGCTGTACTTGATGTCCAGTATGCCGATCATTTGATTGCGCTTGGGTTGTCTCCAGCGGGAAGTGTAGGAGTAGGAAGTGCAACGTTCCATTTCCCGCAATATATCAGGGCAGGACTTCAAACTACCGAATTGCTCGGAACGTATGAGTACCCTGATCTGCTTGCTGTGGAACGACTGTCTCCAGATCTGATTATTTGCACCGAGGTGCATGATCAGCACGTTGAACGGTTAAGCCGGATCGCTCCAGTGATTATGTTCAAGCGTAATGAGAGCTGGCAGAACATCCTGAGTCTGTTCGGTGAACTGACAGGCAAGCGGGCAGAAGCCAAGCGTATACTTGCGGATTATCATCGACGAACCGCATTGCTGTCCGAAGAACTGGCTCCAGTACTGGCAGGTAAAAGTGTGGCATTGATTCGTCCGCTGGACTCTCTCGTTCGGGTTCACTCTGCCGCTCATCGTACAGGTGCTGTGTTGTACCGTGATCTGGGTCTGCCTGTTCCGTTATTTGTATCCGATACCGCTGACACAGCCTATCATATCTCGGTTGATAGATTAACGGCTGTACAAGCCAGTCACTACTTTTTGCTCAGTAATGAGCTTATGCAGGATGGGATATCCGCGACAGAACAGCGTGTGTGGGGGATGCTGGATACGGGTGAGCGACAGCAAATACATTCTGTAGATGCTGCGACATGGATCGGCTGTTATGGACCGACAGGCATTAATGGCATTGTGGATCAGATTGAACAGGCGTTGTTGGCTTGAGGAGTTATGATTTTTTTGTTGTTCGTAAAACGGCAAGGTAGCTCTTTGATACGGCTCATCGTAAATCATATTATAACTTATTGAAATTGCTTACAGATTTAATATTGACGGTAATTGCAATTTAGTCTCACGTAATGTAAAATTACTTAACGGAAAAACATGGAAGGGGTGGGGGTATGAGGTGGAAACGGAAGACTTACATTCAGTCGACTTGCGTAATTTCATATTTCCATTCCATTAGGACACTAAAGCATTTATTGCTTTAGTGTTTTTATTTTATGGGGGTGTAATAATTGTCAAGGTACAAAAGGGTTCTCGTTAAGCTAAGTGGTGGAGCAGTAGCAGGAAACTCTGAATTTGGTTTTGAGCCAGAAAGGTTAGACCATATTGCGGATGAAATTATGTCAGTAGTAAATTTAGGCGTTGAAGTATCGTTAGTTATAGGTGGGGGTAACATTTTCAGAGGTAATATGGCGGAAAGCTGGGGGATAGAAAGGGCAGAAGCTGATAACATTGGGACGCTTGCGACTGTAGTAAATAGTTTAATGCTTCGTGGAGTTCTTAAAGCCAAGACCAAAAAGGAAGTACGAGTAATGACCGCAATACCTATTACTTCAGTTGCAGAACCATACATTCGTCTAAGAGCAATCCACCATCTAGAAAAAGGCTATATTGTAATTTTTGCAGGGGGGAACGGTCAACCTTACGTTACAACAGACTATCCTTCAGTACAAAGAGCTATCGAGGTTAATTGTGACGCTTTATTAGTTGCAAAGCAAAGTGTTGATGGTGTTCTTAATGCAGACCCTAAGTTTGATAAAGATGCAAGGAAATTTCGTTCGCTTCATTACAACGACGTTTTAAAACACAACTTAAAGGTAATGGACCAATCAGCTTTCATTTTAGCAAGAGACTACAATCTGCCAATGCATGTGTTTAACTTCGATAAACCAGGCTCGATGAAAGAAATCTGTGAGGGTAAGAATAATGGTACGATAATTAGTGGCGAATCAGTTTCAGAGTTGGAATGAAATATGTTAGCAATACTACTCTCCCTTGATTTAGCGAAACGATAGTTCCACAAAAGAGAAGTTCTATTCAAAATCCCACTCGGCCATGGAGTGGGATTTTGTTTATGGATCAACAAAGTCAGACTTCCCAAGCTTAAAGCAAGTTAGATATTCATAATCTTTTAAGTTGGGGTAATACCAGCGTCACTGTCACCAAGTGCAAGCGTATGGGTTAGATTGGAAATTGTTGCTTGTGATTTAGATAACATAAAGTTAACCTTATTCATAAATAATGTAAATTTCATGTCATTCCTTGCTTCAATTGCTCTGATATAATTTCTGCTAGAGCGAACCTCCCAGTAAACAAGTAACAACTCAACCAGAACAAAACACTGAGGGAAAACTGATAAAGTCATCGGAAAGTAAAGAAAAAGTATCGCCCCATTTGTTATATAGCAATGAAGAATTATTCGCTGTATGGAAGTAGCTAATAGCACATGGTGATATAAAAAGAAGGAACAGAAGATTTCAATCCATACGGGGATTAATTCAGTTAGCAATCGAGTAAACATGAGAAATCATAACTTCATAGTAGGAGTGTGAGATATGAAAAAAACAATATTGGCTTGTATGATGATAATGTTGATGCTAGTATCGGCTTGTGAAAATGTTGAAAAGACATCCAATCCCAATACTTCTAGTGAGCTTAAACCTGAAACTCAGGAGGCTATTATTCAAAAAAACACATCCGATTATTGTACGGTAGACCGTATAAGCTTGGATAGTGAAACTGATAAATATTTCTATGGAACTTGGAAAGTTGAGAAGCTTTTAGGATTTGCAAATTCATATAATGATGCTTCTGAATATCCAACAGGGCAAAAATTTATTGGAGATAAAATTGTAATCGAAAAAGACTTTTTTTCATCAAAAGGACTTAAAAAGTATAAGAAATATCAATATGAACTAAAAAATCCATTATATCAGATTACGGCGACATGCTATAACTCTGACTCTTTTTATAGATATTATAAAATAGATATCCCAGACTTACATATAAATGATGAAATAAAGGCAATAGATATAAGTGACTCTTCTACAAAAATGAGCATACCTGTAAGTTTAAGCTTTTTGGCTGTTAATAACGATAGGCTTATCTTGTTATCAGAGGCAACTATTTTTGAGCTTAAAAAAATTATTGATTAACTTATTAAATGAATTAAGGTTATGTAATAAGTTCTGTGCTAATTTATAAACAAGAAAGGTCAGCCTCTTTTGGACTGACCTTTTCTTGTTTATGTCGTAAACGAGTAAACTGCAGTGTATTAACTGGATATTTGTGAGTATAACCCATGCCTTTACAAAATAAAGTTGCTTCTTCATTTCTTCGTCTCGTTAAGTTTCTATCATATGAAAATGCTTTGCTTACTAATTTTGAACAATTATCGTTTTCTTCTTTTGATCCGTATGGATAAGGGTTTGAGAAAACTAATGATTATCCCTTATTCGCCAATTCACCTTCTTAAATGTAACAATATGGGTTATCATATACGTAGTTCAGGCACTAGTAGATGGGATATGTTGTATTTGTGAAATACAAAAATTAGATATTATATGAATTCAATTGACAATTACGAGGTGATTCAATGAGAAAAAACATAGCAATAATCATACTAATGGTTGGATTGATAATAAGCATGTTTTTCAACTATCAATTCAAAGGGTACAAAGACAATCAAAAGGTTGATTACACGGTTAAACTGAATCATGGAACTCAAATTGGTATAAAAGAATCTATCTACAATTTAGATAATGTGATAAAAAGCTTAGAGGACAATTCTTCGAAGGAAACAGTCATACACGCATTAGGAAATGTGGCAGTATCTTTGAAAGTGGGTGAAGAATCATTCGTCTTTCTGAAATCCGACTTCCGGGAAGATCAATTATCTTCAACCTATTTAATCTATAATGTGTTTAGAGATATGTATACGCATATAAGAGTAGAAATCATAGGCGAAATATTATCGAATAAGGTTTCGCTAGAAAAAGAATCGAGAAATCAACTTATTCAGGATATAGAACTGCTCAAACAAGATTTGGAGTATATTGATAGTCAATTTAACGAGGATATTCTGAAAGAACAAAATCCTCAGTGGATTGAAAATAAATGGAAAGAGTTAATTGGAGAGATTGTAAATAGAAATACGGATTATAAGTTATATGAAAGAATGAAAATGAAGTACAATCTATAAGCATTTTGTGGAAAGTAATGAAATCTAAATATCAACAAATCTACGCCGCGTTGCTTTCGCTTCTTGGTCTGCCGAGGGTATTTGAAGAAGTGGAGTCAGCAGGTACCCTGTACTACCTTACTGATTTGCGACAAGTCGCTGCACTCTTTAAGGTAGTGAGGGTTCGTAGATGTAAGAACACTTTATGAAATTCTCGATAAAACTTTTTTGGGGAGAACTGATGAAACCATTACAAATTATCAAAATGCCTCCATATTTTAAGATTCTTAATTGTAATATCACCGAGGTTCTAGATGGATTATTAATAGAAGACAATTCTATTTTATTTTTAGACATTTACCATGAAGAAGATCTCGATACCTACTTATCTAAAAATAAAGTATTAAAGTTAGATAATGTGATACAAATAATCGATAACTCAAATAAGATGAGTTTTATACCATATATCAAATCTAAGAAAGATTTTAATCAATATAGGTATCAAGACTGGGACTTTTCTTGTATTGTCTTTGATAAAAATTTAAAGAGTCTTTTCTACATAAGAGGGATAGAGGACGCAGGAGAGAACGGAATTAGAATAAAAGAAATGGAGCCAAACTTATATAATAAATATTTTTTTAATTATCAAGAATAGAAAGTAACTCTTAAGTAGATGAGTAAGGAGGGACATCATGAAGCTTTTTCGTGGAAAAGAAGACTTAATTCAAGGTACTGATCTTATAAAACCTTCAATATATACGCCTTTTGGAACAATTGAACTTTCTCTTGCTCTCTCCAGCGAATGTTATCTTCCTACTCACTGTGCCCAGCTCAAACATGGCGGCTCACTATACCAGTATTACTACGACTCGTTTGATTACGAGTTATTGCTCTGTAATCTGGACCATAATCTTTCTTTACCTCAGGAAGTAGACGAATGCTGGGGAGCCGTATTTAGACTCAAACCCAATGCGTATAATCAGATAAGCACGTGTAGCTTTTCTGCTTTGTGGAAAGAGGGATATAGCTGGGAAGATTACGGAGATGACACTGGAGAAAATCTTGAAGCTGTCGAATATGAGAATGAACAATACCGTCTACACATAGGAACTCAAGAAAAACCACTGATAATGCGAAAACGAATCCAAGGTGATATGATTCCTAAATCTCTTGCTTTAAACTCTGATTTTGAGAAGTATAGTTTTGTCTTACATTCTGATCAAGGTATTGAAGTATCTATGACAGAGATGGATTGCTTTCTGATCGACATCTTACTGAGCGGAGCTTGCAGAAAGTATTTGAAGAAGCAGGACGACGTGCAGGAATTGTGAAAAAGGTGAGTATTCACGCTCTGAGACACTCCTCCGCCACTCATTTGCTGGAAAACGGGACAGATCTATGATAGATTCAGGAGTTACTCGGTCATACGAGTGCATGAACAACTTAGAGATATATGCATGTTAGTACGAAAAATATTCAGGTATTCAAAGCCCACTGGATGTATGGACATGGGAGATTAAGTTTCCTGATTATTCAGAGGAACATCACTTAACATCATATTCACGCTACGCGGAAATTCGTTCTAGGTCTTGTATTCGCCGGTATGCATGATATGAAGCGTAAGAACGTAAAAGAAAAAAGAATCGGCGAACCGATTCTCAAAGTAAGTTTCATTATTAAGGCGTAAAAAAACAATTTTCACATGATAGCAAAATCTACGTCAATTTAACTGAGTAGCTAAGCTTATCTCAATCTTGCACTTTATGATAATTACCAGTCCATGGATCAAAAACGTATGAATTTACTTCTGAATTTTTTTCTACAGAAAACATATAACCTTTTTTAATTTCATTAGATTCATCTTCTATTAAAGTATTCTTCTGCTTATTAACCACATAAGGTTCTTCTAAATTCTGAGTGACCTTATCTACCGCACTTTCATACGTGTATTGAGGAAGTGTAGTTATTGCATAAATTGGAATAAATATCAAAAAGAGTGTTTGTAAAAAAAATGCTATTTCTCTACGCTTTTTACTTAGTTGAACTTTTAAGAAATAACTCAACACTATGAAAAAGACTAACGCTCCAATAAAAGGAAACAGATCTAAAATATTATTGTAACGATATTGTAAAAAAATTAAAAAAGATATTTCTATCAGAGAAGCAATAATTATTAGTTTTCTATACATCATATCTCCTTTGAATAAGTAGTTGAAGCCAAATCAATGACATCAACTTATCTTAAATATATATTGAGTGGACTGTTTCGAAATAGCCTTAGTTAAGAAGCCAAGCATTATAGGCTCCGATTATGCAAAGATCAGTATTACTTCTTCCTTCGCCTTCAACTCTAATTGGTACCCATTCAACTTTTCCGTTCTTTGTATTAATCACTTTAGCATCTACGATCGTTCGCTTACTGCGCAGTCCAATCTTCCCGTTAGATCTTACTTCCAAGTCTTGTGCAGCAAATCTTCCATAAACTTGACCAGTAATAGCTTTGGTGATCTTATCAGCAACAATAGTTGAGCCCAGCGCTGCGAGAATAGCTACAATTATACCACCTGTGCCGACTGTGATAAGGCCGATAATCACGCCTACTATGATTGAAACTTTAGTTCCTTTATCATAATTAAGATTATAAGTTTGTCCAAAAGTGATTTTTTCTTGTTTATATAAATAACCCCATTGCTTCACATTTGGATTAGAATTGTATGCTGAATCTACAAACGTCCAATTACTAGCAGCACTAGTAGCAAAAGATTCATTGTTGCTAATCATCGGATCTGGAGCAACTTTTTCAATATAGTCACTCTCATTAGAATATTCTACTTTCCCATCATTATCAATTGTCATCATATCTCTTGTTTCTTTGTTTTTAATTGTTTGAGATTCTTTTTCGCCATTTACATAAGAAGTTACAATATATTCTTTGTCTGTTTCTTCAATTGAAACTTCCAATGTACTGCCATCCTCAGTAGGGATAACGTATGTACCCGATTCATTAGTGGTACTAGTAGTGGAGCTAAATCCACTAGCCCCTGCTAATTGAACACTTAAAATACCAACAATTAGCAGGCAAGACAACAATGACGTAAATAATTTTTTCATACGAACACTCCTTTAATTAATATACTTTTAAAACGTTTTATACCCAATCATTTCCTAATATAATACATAATATCATTTAAGGCAAATGATTATCTTTTCACCATGAGTTGTTTTTAAAGAAAGTCTGACCTACTTCCAAGCGAATTTGGTGTATAAATTGGTGAAGATGGATTGCCTCCATCTTTGTCTCGAAGGAAATGTTATGATTCAGAAACGATATTTGAATTCAGGTGTATATGATAAAATGATAGAAAGTTTTAAAAATACGAATAACAGGGGGTAAAACACATGAAATGGCAGGAAGTGAGAGAAATGTTCCCTGACCAATTTGTTCTGGTTTCTATTCTTCAATATCATGAGGAAGATAACAAAAAAGTCGTGGAGGAGGTTGCTGCACCAATTCGGACTGTATCCGAACAAGATGCAAATAAAGAGTTTTTTCGTGTAGAGCCTGGTAACGTTGTATATCATACTTCAAATCCAGACTTTGTGATTCATCTCCGCAAAGATCCATTAATGAGAGCGGGATATTGAACGGATATGGAGCAAAAGATTTAGAAGGGGAGAGCCTATGAGCGAAAGAGCTAAAAAGAAATTGAAAATGCAATTTGGCTTCATCATACTATTTATTTGTATCATTGGCGTGCAATTAATTGTTAAAAACTACTTCGTGAATCATCCCCCTGCATGGACAACTGGATTATCCATTTCTGGTTTTATTATATTTTGTATACTTGGGCTGCTAAGCTACCTTGATCTCAAGAACCAAGAACAATTCGTAACGATTGGGCAAATCGTAGATGTGAAGAAGGATAAAAATATTATTATCGTTAAAGGGCTGGGGAGAGGTCATCAAAAAATATTAATAAAAGATAGTCATATCCTGAATATGATGCAGCCAGATGAACTAATCGAAATCACGAGATTAAAATATACAAACATGATAACGAAAAAAGTGCCAGGAGCTGCAACTTTGAACAATTGATGAAAGAGTGGCAGTTTTTTTACATATCGTTAACGGTATTAATTTTAATTCTACTGAACGTTATGCTTTATTGAGAGATGCCATCGCTAGACTACATAACGCCAATCTTAGAGTACAAGATGTGAAAGCCGAGCTATTCATACATCAGAGATAAGGAAGTCAGGGAATGGAAACAAAAATGCTGTTTGGCGTAGGTTTGGTCTTCGATACACCTGAATACGGAACTATCATGATGGGGGCGAACGAAGAGCTGGACGATCTTCTTCCTTCGACCATTCAAGAGATGATCGGTGATCAGATTTTAATTAAAACAGTGGATGGGGAAGAGCGGGTATATGATGTTGTTTCTTCTCAGATCAACCACTCAATTGCGGGTAAGAAGAATGTTGGGATATGTTTGGGGAAAGAGGTATCACTAGATGAAATAGAAGTTGGTTCAATTGTTTACTATTATTCATCAGAACCATTGATTAATAGTGCAGCTTGGGTAAAGAATTAAAAAGACATTGGAAGGTCGCTTGATTCCTTATGGGATGAAGAAGAGCCTTTCTTTTTTTTTTGACATTAGACAGTACAAATACTCGACCTATTCAAAATCCATTGGATCGTAGGGACATAAAGGAATATTTACCGAAAACATCTCCCTTTTTCACCAAATTTTTCTTCGCAAAAATCACTGCATAGGTTATCATAGACGTAATTCAGATATCAGATTGGATTTATTATATTTACGAAGTACATAGATTAGATGTTATAGGAAATCAACGCGAAGATAATTTACTTAAGAGTAAAACTAAGTCAAAGAAGAATTACATTGATTAATGATACTATTAATTGTTAGTATTATTGTATATCAAAATATGGCTATCATATGGGGGAATAATATGTTTCTTAGATATTTCGGGCATTTTGGTACATTTGCTTCTCTTATTGGTTTAGTGTTCACTATAAAGCCAGAAGGTAAGCTTACTACTCCAGGTATAGTAGTGTTAATGTGCTTATGTTTTCTATCATTAGTATTAGCTATTTATGAGGAGATAAAGTTGTATAAAAGCAAGAAAGGGAAAGTGTACAGTAGTAAAGAAAGTGTTCGTAACTACATGTATAAGTGGATATCTCAAGAAGGTGTCACATTCATATTTAGTAGAGATTTAAGCTGGGTTTCTGATGAGGAAATGAAGAATTTATTTAGAAACAAAGCAAGAAGCCGCGAACTAAAGCTGTGTGTTTCTGAATCGATACCCTTCGTTTCAGAATTAGCCGAACTTGGAGCCGAGATACATACGTACAAACAATTGGATTACACTTTGAAAACTCGGTTTACCTTTGTGAGAGTTGGCAGACTTGATAGTAAGGTAGCGATTGGGAGAGATGTTAATGGAAATCATTATATTGAAGAGTTTAAAGCAACAGATGAGCCAGTGTTTTCTATAGCAAGTGATCTAATGGAAGTGTTGTCAAGAAGTAATCGTTTATTTAAAGGAGAAGATAAGGGTGAAAGCAAAACGGGTAATTCAGAAATCAAACGAGCAGTTAGCTCTAGAATGGGACAGTATAGCTCACATTAGAGCAGAACAGATAGAAAGAGAACAAGACTTAAGTTATAAATATATACTTGTACCGGGAATTCTATCGTTAATTTCCAATAAAAGCTTTAATAATATAATTGACATAGGATGTGGAAGTGGACATCTTACACAAAAACTAAAAAACAAAGGAAAAATAGTTACTGGTGTTGATTTAAGTGAAGAAAATATTAGTATTGCTCAAACTAATTATTCTGAGAGTAATATTAATTTTACCAATGCCTCAATTGAAAATTTTTCAAGAATGGCTCTTAATGGATCTTATGATTTAGCTGTTGCTAATATGACGTTGATGGATGTACATTCATTAGAAAATACGTTAGAAGCAGTATCAAAAATATTATGCAAGAAAGGTGAGTTCGTCTTTTCTATAACGCATCCCTGTTTTTGGCCATTCTATTGGAATTATTGGGATGAAGAATGGTTTGATTATAGTAGTGAAATTTTTATTGAATCCTCCTTTAAGATATCTTTGAGTTCGAATGAAAATATTAGGACAACTCATATACACAGACCGCTGGAGTACTATATTAGAACTTTAAAAAAATTCAACTTTCAAATAAACACAGTTGTAGAACCACTACCTACTCCAGATGTTGAATCTTTATATCCAGTGAAATGGAAATTCCCTCGTTTTCTTTTAGCTCATTGTTCTACTTTTTAATGAACTATTCGGGCATAATTAGTTGCGTTCAAATAATCAGTAAGATTCACTATAAAAGCTATAGTTAAATAAATTGTTTTAATAGCTCCAAGAAGGTATGTCATCCTATAACAAAGTATTCACGCTGTAGAGCTATCGCTCCTTGGTTGTCAGTTGTATAATCCTGAAAGAATCTTAGACAACAAACGCCCCATCCTAAGATAAGAGCTATCTAAGGCTGGGGCGTTTCGTGAATAACGTTAGCCGAAATAGTTTGCAATTCATATGAAAGTATAGGAGTCAATTAATGATGCAATCAAAACAAATGTATAGTGCTACAAATGCTTTAACCGGCTACATATTTGAATATGAATTGGCAGGTATGATGAAACAACATCAAGACTTTAGTAACGTTGTAATGGAAAGTCTTGTACATGGCGATTCCGGAATAGATATTATTGCAGATTATCGAGGAGAAACAGTTTTGATCCAGTGTAAAGTAAGTCCCATTTTCTCAATGAGTAGATTAGAACAAATCTTAAAACAGTTATCTGTATATAAATCTTCTAAAGATAAAGTAGTTTTAGCATTTCCGGGAGAATTATCATCAAAGCAAAAAAGCGAATTAAGAAAACATGATTGGCTGACAATATGGGATATTGATGAAATTTCAAAGATATTTTATTCGCAGATAAGAAGGTTACAATCAGAAGAATTAAAAAGACTATTCGAAAAAAATGAGTTATTTAGCACTACAGAAGAAGATGAGCTATTAACACAATTAAACAAATGTTCAAAGGGGAATAGGCACTGGATGGCCTATCAAAAGATTTGTGCCAACATACTGGAACACCTTTTTTGCCCAAATCTAGGTAAACCGATTATTGAGCTTTCGGATCACGTAAGGGCGAATAGAAGAGACATTATTATGGCTAACTATTGTGATGAAGGATATTGGAAATACTTGAGAGGTAGATATAGAGCTGATTATATCATTGTTGACTCGAAGAATTATTCGACCAAGGTAGACAAAAATTGTGTATTACAGATAGCGAATTATTTAAAAGATTATGGCCCTGGAATGTTTGGAATAATTGCTTTACGGACTGAACCAAAAGAATCTGCATTTCATACTCAAAGAGAGATTTGGATGGCACACAATAAATTAATTATTTTTATAAATGATACAGATTTTGAACAGATGCTAATGCTAAAAAAGAATGGGATTAATCCAGAAGAGGTTATTAAACAGAAAATTGAAGATTTTAGATTAGGCCTATAATCGAAAGACACACTAACAACGGCTAACAAAATATTCACGCTTCGTCTCCTTCGGAGCCTTGGTCTGTCGGAAGGATTTTGGAGAGGAATTTCGGCAGACAACCACTTCGAGGTTCGTGAATACAGAAACGTTAGGCGTAATGTTAGCACAAGTTTGTATGGAGGGACAAAATGTCTGAAAGACTTTATAAACCAATATGCAAAGACCTCATTGAGCATGAAAAAAAGTGCCACTTTTGCGCAAAGAATATGAAGTCTCTCAAAGCATATATATTGAAACATAAGGAAACTGGTGAAATTGTACATGCAGGTCCATCTTGTACAAAAAATAACATTGATCAAGGAATTAAGCTTTCAGCAATTCCTGATTTGACAAAATACACACAACCAATGGGCGGAAATGGTGGGGGAGGCGGCAGTGGTAATTCAGAAAAGCCAATTATTAGAGCTGAGGAAGATAAAAGAAAAGCGATGGAGTATCTTGAACTTAGAGAAAAGAAATTTGAGAAGTATCCTTCTGTTTCATATAACGTTTTAAAAAACTATTATAATAAAAGCCAAAATGAAGAACTTAATGAAAGTGAAATACGACACATTTTGAACATAGAAAACAAGACTGATGAAAGATATAAACTTGCGAATCTGCAAAGATGTTACAATTACTTATTTTGGATAGATGTTGCGCTTGATAAGCTTGAAGACAACAATTTTTTGAAAAGCATAAGAACGTATATTATAAAAAACTTCAAGATAAGCGCTAAACAAAGAGATGCAGTGAATAACTGGCTGAAAAATATTAAGGGCGTTCCACAAATAAAATAAGAGTTTTCTAGCACTACACCTAACACAGCACTCCCAAAAAATGAGCTGTTCTATAATGTCCCTTACGAAAATTTGAAAGGGATCGCTCCAATTTGCTATCGCAGACACGCTCAGATCGGAGGGCTTGGAACGTTAGGTGAAATATCTTGAAAATTGGGAGGGAAGCATGGATATTCTTGGAACGGTTTATACATTCCTTGTTAAGAATAATGAAGGGAAATACTTTGAAAGTTCATCAATTACTTATCGAAGGAAACTTAATGTGTTTTTCGAGTATCTAATAAACGAATGTAATCTAACAGATAACAATGGGGAAGACATATTACGTGGAATGGATGAGAAGAAGTTTACTGCAAGTGTAATTTATTATGTTGAACAGTACAATATACAATTTTCATCTACTGTAGATAATTATCTCTCTGTAATATATTCATATTTTCGATATATTAGAGATTCATTTAGAATTGTGAATAATATTATTGACAGTGAAGAAAAACTGAAAAAGTTAAAAGGTTATATCACTTCAAAAACAAAAGAATATAGTCTCATTACTCGAAAACAGAAATCACCAATAAATAAGGATGTTTATAAAGAATGGATTGATTATTGTGATGAGTGTATCAATAATCCGAAAAATGACCTAATAAAGTTAATAGGATATAACAAAGCGTTTACTGATTTTGTCTCAGCAATAATTACCAAGCTTGTACTGCTTACGGGGTTGAAGATCAAATGTATTAAAGCAATAACACTTAAAGACTACGATTTTCAATTAAATATGATAAAGTTGAATAACTTCTGGATTCACTTACCTAATAATTATGCTAAACAGATTAGAAAATACTTAGAAATTAGGAATTCCGTTGTTAATCAAGATACGGAATCACTTTTTATAAATATTCAGGGTAAGTCTCTTATTTCTAACGCATCTATGTTTGAAGTGCTCGAGCCTGTTATTGGAAGTAAGGAAGCAGAGAGTGTTGCTAAGTACGTAATAATGCAGCAAATCAAGGTTGGAATACCACTAGGGTCAATTAAAAAATTGACTGGATTTTCTTATGAGACAATTCTACATTGTGCCGAATTAGTAGAAGAAGAGTGTGATATAAATGATCAACATGAAATTAATAGACAACTGGACTCTAAACTAAGAGCTATGGCTTTATTTGATAAATTATAAGAATATAGTGCTCTTGTGTGTAATTCAATGAATCGGATAAAGACAGAAACCTTAATTCTCCTAATATATGAGTTATTCAAGGGTAATCGATTTCCATGAACAAAAGAATGTTAAGTGAGATTACTAAAGTCTTATCTACGGAGGCGATACATATATTTATTTCAAAAGACCAACAAACAAAAATTAAACAACTAAATCAAATACTTGGGATGAAACATCGGAGCACACCATTTGATTTGAATAAAAAAGAAGATTGGATAGAAGCTATTGAGATGATTACTGCCGAGTACGTAGACTTTTGTGAGTTTTGGGGGAGATTGTCAAATTTGAATTCAAATTTAGATGAAAGTCTTGAATGTTTTTATCCAGCTAGTTGGGTGGAAATATCCCAAGAAGGCAAAATAAAAGATATGAAATTAAACAATGCAATCAAATCAGTAAATAAAGCGGAAGATTCTTTACGAGTATTAATGGATCGAGCAGAAGCGAAGTGTAGAAAGATATGGATTTTGGTTTTTGAAAGCCAACAAAAAGCGGTTATAAAAGAATTTTTAGGAGAAGAAATGCTTTGCAGTATAGAGGATTTACAAGAGATTTTAGAAGAAGAGATTTTTGAAATGGCAACAGAAATAGAATATATAGGAAATGTTGAAAGTTCGACACGAGAGTTCTCAAAAAACCTAAAACAAAAAATCGAATTAAAGAAATCAAAGTAGTAACTATATTTACGCTGAGGACATTCGTCCTAGGTCCGGCTTTCAAGGGACCACCCGACTTGTGTCAGGGTGTGACTAGAGAGGATTTTCGTGAAATTGGAAAGAAAAAGGTGAATTAATGTCATTTAAAAATAAAGAAATTAGAAGAATAATATCAAAAAAATTAAGGGATCAAAAATCATTATTTAAAGAATATGACAAGCAGAATAATCAAGAATTAGCGTTTACTCTAACGGATATTGATGATCTTTTTTCAGGTTTAAGAGAGTTTAATAAGGATTCTAATCGCAATGTAAATAAACATTTAAAAGATCAACTTGAATTGAGCAATTTAGCTATGTTATTAACAGGTTATCTCTCTTTGACTTTGCAACAGGAAGAGAATAAAGGGGAACTGTTTGATGGACATTTCGATCTTCCAAAACCTCACATTGTATTAAGTTGCCTTACGACTCAAATTACAAACCATACTCTATCTGTAATAAATTTAGTAAAGAGCGGTTTAGATAATTCAGCAAGAACAATTCTCAGGACCATAGAAGAGTTAGTTTATCTTACAATTTATCTTGCCTCAGATATTTCCAAAATCAAAGTATATTCAGATATAAATAACCCAAAAGAAACATGGTATAAAAATTTCAGATTGGAAAAGATAAATAAGGAGATTGTAAAAATAGAAACTCGATTAGGTTTACCCGATAAACTTATACAACAATTCAAGGAACACAGGTCGGAAGGGTTTGAATTTTATTCTCAATATATTCACAATTCTTATGGTGTTATTGCTTCTGGAACATTTGTAAGATCATTTAGTGATGATGATGCTGTGTATAATAGCTTGTTTGGCAAAGAATCAAGGAATTCAATCTCCACATTAAATAATGTTAATTCTACACTTTTTTATTTCAATCTTTCAATGTTTAAGCTTTTGATTAGCGATCACAAGACAAAGTTATCTCCTTCAAACGGAATATCAAGAATGACTTTGATATTGTTTGAAAGCTTTAAAGAGATTTATCTGAATTCTCTTAATGAAAGAGAATCGGAAAGTATCTTTTAACAACTCTATGTAACTATGTATTTACACTTCTGAGAATGATCAGACAACAAACGCTCCAGCCTAAAATCGATCTATCTAAGGCTGGGGCGCTTCGTGAATTTGTGAGATTCATTGTACTTCCCCAAGCAAATATCCCACAGAAACCTCCAAAGCCTTTGCGATGACCACCACTTCATAATCCTGAACAAGTCGATACTGACCCTCCAAACGTGAAAGACTGGTCTGACTGATATCCAAACCTAATGTTTGTAATTTCGCAAGAAATTCACGTTGTTTAATCCCTTTACTTTTACGGATAGCTACGACTCGGGAACCAATTATGTTTTTGTCTCCAGGTGGTTCTTGTCTATGTTTCATTATGTACACCCCTCATTTCAACCAAATTGTATGAGAAATAATGGTTGTTTTAATGCATATATCGAATTAAAATAAAATAAACCGATAATCGCATTAAAATGATTGCTCACGTCTAGTCTTAACAAGACATGATGCAATTCAGACCCATCAGAGAGGTGGATGTATGAGCTGGTTGCTTGACTTATTGGAAGAGGAACGGCGCAAGCTTAATCAGCTTGGAGAGGCATCCTTGAAGCAAGCGATACCGTTGTGGGACAATCCTGCAGTTCAGGAACAGAGTCGAAGGGTAGATGAACTGGTGGCCCGAGTGGGTGAAATGAAGGCGAGACATAACCAAGTTTTACGTTGATGAGTGAGGTACATAATGCGTAGGGGAGGAGAAGCTATGAATTTTCCACCGTGGTTGCAACGAGCGATTCAGGCAAGGCTGGATGAGGTGTCTTCTCGGATCGAGCAAGATCCTGAACTGAGCCGTGTACGTGGGGAAGAAGACGAAGCTTTTGAATCTTTGTTTGCAGGCAAGCATGTGGAGCAGACACCTGAATATACCGAGTGGGAGAATCGTTACATTATCAGCAAAGGAATAGAGAATGAACGGTTGTACATGTAAGGGCTGAAGGATGGTATTCAGCTCACAGTTTCCTTACTGGGCCAGTCGATGTTGGAGGATAGCAATACAAAGGCACATCAAACCACTAACGCTAACCCATAACTCAGGGGAAGCGACCCTAATCTCGAATTAAACAACCCGAGCTGAAGCGGTAAGTTACACGCTTCAGCTCGGGTTTTAATGCTCTACTTTTCCAAATCTTACTTCGCACTTACCGATTTAAACCAATCATTCACTTCTTGGGTGATCTGATCTCCGCCATTGGATTTCCAGTTGGCGACAAATTGGTCAAAGGCATCAACCGGCAGTTGGCCGTAGATGATTTTGTTGAAGGTTTCCATCTCGGACTGGCGGAGCAGGTTCCATTTGGATACCATGGTTGGTGTTGCAGCACCGGTAAAGTAGTTTTGTTTACGGATGTCGATCTGGGACATAACGACTTTACCTGCATACCAGTTTTCCGGTTTACGGAATTCGGCCATTTGTTTCTCGTAAGGCGTTTCAGGCTTCTCGCCGTTCGCCAGCTTCACGAGTGTTTTCATGTACAGATCCGGTATACGTGCTGGGCCAGTCAGGAAAGGGAATTCGTTGGAGAAGTCTTTGATCTTCTCTTTGTCACTGGTCGGTTGTCCGTCAATGATATCCCAGTCATAACCTTTGGCGAAGCCGTATTCATACTCACTGCCCGCAGTCGGGTTAGCCAGGTTATCGAGCAGGTAGTTGTAGTACAGGAAGATGGCTTCTGGATGCTTCGCATCCTTGTTAATCATGATACTTGCGTTGACACCAGAGTTCTGCCACTTCGTACCGATCTTGCCGTCTGGGCCAGCCGGAACAGGGTAAGCTTTATATTTTGATCCAGGTACGTTCTTCAGCAGGTCAGGTGCCGGCCAGTCGGGTACCCAGTTTGCGCCAGGCAGAATGCCCGCTTTGCCAGCCGTCCAGCTTTCAGCGGATTTGCCTTCGTCCCACAGGGCGGAATCGGTATGGATATAACCTTTATCCATCCATTCAGCCAGCTTGGCAAGGGCTTGTTTCGCACCCGGGTTAACGGAGCCGTACTCCAGATTGCCGTTTGCGTCTTTGTTCCATTGCTCCTCGATTGTGCCATATGCACCGAACAACCAGTCGAGCTGCCCCATCCAGGTGTTGGTGTTATTTTTCAGCGAGATCGCCAGCGGGAATACTTTGTCTGGAGACAGACCGTCCGGGTTCTCGTTCTTGAATTTGTCCATGATGTTCTCAAGGTCTGCAATGGTTTTCGGAGCTTCCAGGTTCAGCTTCTCCATCCAGTCCTCGCGGAGCCAGAGCAGCGTATCGTCGTTATCCGTATACTCCATGATCGGCATGTTGTATTTCTTGCCGTCCTTGGTGAACGGATACCACAGTTCAGGATGTGCAGCTGCGTGATCTTTCAGGGTCTGACTCGCGTACTTGTCGAACAACTCATCAATGGCGATGAATTGACCGGAGTCGATCAACTGATTGGTCAATACCGCATTGGTCGGTACGGATACGAAATCAGGCAGCTTCTCGCCAGAGGCGATAGCCAGTTGCAGCTTTTGTCTGTATTGATCGTCATTGGCCGGATACCAGGTATCTTTATGCTTCATACCCAGTGTTTCCAACATCCAGCGATCGTGAACGTTATTTTCTTTGGTGTCCCCTTGCACGTATTTCTTCGGCATCAATACCGAACTGAATTCGATGGGTGGGTCGTATTTACCTTTGGCAAAAGCAGCTTCTGCTTCAGCTGAACCGACGGTCGCCGGTGTATCATCTTTGGTACCATTGTCACTGGCTGTATCGCCACTGCCGCACGCAGTGATCGTGATGAGCGCGATAACCATGAGCAGTGACCACCATGTTTTAAATTTGATCATTGTTCAATCCCCCTACGATGTATGATCTTTACAAGTGTAACTGTACCAATTTGGGTGGGAGGGCATCTATATGAGTTTGTTAGTTTCGATAGGACTCTCTTATGCAAATTAATGTTGGTCTCGGTACTCCTGCGGCGTGACGCCGAATTGACGCTTGAACACTTTGATAAAATAAGCAGGGTCCATATATCCAATCTCCATGCTGATTTCATATACTTTTTTGGTGGTCGTAACCAGCTTGTGACAGGCCCGATCCATGCGCAGGCGCGAGATATAATCACTGATGCCTTCACCCGTTTCGATCTTATAAATCTTGGACAAATGGGTCGGATGCAGATTGACATGGTCGGCCAGTACACGCAAGGAGACATCCAGATGCAGGTTTTTATCTGTAAAATCCTGAATCTTCTTCACATACTCTGAACGGATGTCCTTGATCTCGTTGGACGTGCCTTCCTTGAGTTTGCCAAGCACACTAAGCGACCATTTCCGCAGTTTACTGATGGTGGTGAAAGCTTCTCCGCTCTGTAACCACTCGATATCTTCACCCATTAAATTAGCCAAAGTCAGCTTGTTACGGTGTGCGAGATTGGTGAACGAAGCCGTAATTAGAAATCCAGCCTCCATACAATGCTCCCACGATTCCGACCATTTCTCATCCAGCTCCGCACAGACGGCTAGTATTTTTTCTTCTGCCGTATCCCATTGACCACTCTCTAACAGATGAATGAACGTGGGTGGGGTATACAGAACATCCAGCGGACCTTGTGCCGACGGAGTCTCCACGTCGCTGACCCGCATGACGAATTCACGCTCGTCTCCGACAATTTGCCGAAAATAAGCAGAGGCCTGCCGAAAACGATCATATAGCTGATCGGGAAACGCGAACCACTCGGTGATGACGATGGAGAGGGACCCCTTCAGAAATTGCTTCACCTTGGACTGAAGCTGTACGGACAGCTTTTCCAGTATGGTTTCTTTGCCAATGTCGGTATCGTTCGCTTTCAGTTGAAGCAGAAACACCAGATATCCATGCTCCTCCTTTACGCCCCACACTTCCATAAACTCGCCCATAATCTCTTCCGCCATATTGATGACCGCATATTCGAGCAAGGTTTGATCGTTGTTGTCATATTGCCCGAATTCTTCTTCCATACGTACAAGCATTAACGCACAATCCCCGGCGTGGAAGGGCAGATCGTAATTGGCAAGTTTCCGTGCCCATTCACTGGAGGCAATTCTATGTCCCTGCAAAGCTTCAAGCAGCAGTCGACCCCGCAAATGCGGCAGGTTCTCCCGCAGGGTAAACTGGGTTCGTTTCAATGAGCTTACGAGTTCCCATTCGGTATTTAATTGATCGATGGCCTTTTGAACGGCGCCCATTAATTCATCATCTGTCGGTGGTTTAAGCAAGTAATCGACGGCCTCGAACTGGATGGCTTTTTTGGCGTAATCGAATTCGGAATGTCCGGATAAAAGAATACACTTTATTTTTTTGTCACGGACTCTGATCCGTTCGATCAGTTCAATACCTGTCATTTCGGGCATTTGAATATCCGAGATTACAATATCTATAGGGTGCGTATCAATCAGCTGAAGTGCTTCGTGCGCCGAGTATGCTTTGTGCACCTGTTCGATCCCCAGCGTATGCCACGGTTTGGTCATGGACAGGTTATCTACCCAGTGTGCTTCATCGTCTACGATGATCATTTGCATGGTGTTTACTCCTTAAAAGTAGAATCTCTTTATTTCACGTGGTCACTACACGGTCAGAACCATCTCTCAATCGCTGTTATCCCCAGATTTTTTTGAATCTCTAATCAATGGGGAAATCCGGGGATAAAGGCGAGCGCTTCGCTTTTCGAGATTTGTTCTGCCCGTTCCGTTTAGCGTGTAATGTAGCTTAACTTAAATTCGTATCGGTATTTCCTTTATCCGAATCAGTATCCTCTTTGGGGATCTCCCAGATCATCTCGGTTCGGAATCCGCCGAGAGGGGATGGGCCGAATAGAAGGTAGGATTGATTGCCGAATAGGTGCATGATTCGCTGATTCGTGTTCCAGAGGCCACAGCCCATTTCCTCCTGCAGCGGCTGCTGCATTTTAAGATTCAACGCCTCCAACTGTTCCGGGCTCAAGCCAGGTCCGTCGTCATCGATGTAAATTTTGCAGAACCCGTTCGAGCTCTCGCCAGTAATTCGAATTTCACCGGATGAATAAGACTTCGCCACACCGTGAATGACCGAATTCTCCACAATGGGTTGCAGCATTAATCGTGGTACAGACTGGGCAAGCATATCCTCAGGGATGTCAATGTGATATTCAATTCGGCCATTACGCAGCTTCTGGATATCCAAATAGTTAACGAGCAGATTGATTTCTTCTTTTAGAGAAGATGTCTCTCGCTCCACTCGTGTCGTATAACGATAGTAGGCACTTAGGTTATGTGCCATGGAGACGACGGCTTGCTCGTCCTTCATCTGCGCCATGTTGATGATATAGCCAAGACAGTTATATAGAAAATGAGGATTGATCTGCGCCTGTAACTGTTTCAACGTAGCTTCCTTGGCCCTGATTTTTTCCTGGAACACGTTCTCGATCAGGTCTTGAATCTGATGGGACATATCATTGAATCGATGGAACAAAAACGAGAATTCATTCTGATCCTTGCTATGCAGACGGACGGAATAATCTCCGCGCTGCACGCGGCGTAAGCCCTGGATCAGCTTTTTGATCGGATATTGAATGTTTCGATATAACAGGATCGAAGCGGAAATGCCCACCACAAACAGCAGAATCATAAAAAGATAGAACAAGTTCCGACTGAGCGAGATCGGCTGTAGAATCTGATAGAGTGGTACGACATCGACCAAATGCCAATCCAGATAAGAGGATTTCACCGAGCTAACCAGATACTTTTTCCCGTTCAGCTTGACGACATCCTGTGTGGTATCCTCGGTCGAGTGTTCATCCAGATAACGAATAAGTTCCTCGGATAGCTGCTTGTCTGCACTGCGGTTCAGAATGGGTGAATTTCCTTTGTGATAAAAGAAGGGATCACCTTGTCCACCTTCCTTATACGTATCCAGCATGTTCTGAATGTTTTCATAACTGAAGCTGGCTTCAATCACCAGATTGCTTCCCGTCAACATACCCGGCTGGGCCAAGGAATCCGTAAAGAACCAGTAAAAGGATTTCATATCCTCTTTGGACTCAGCGCCATCACCGTATGTCCATTGTCCGCTCATATTTCTTTTCAGGTAATCCTCATCATACCCGGTTGTTCTATTATAGTTGGCAATGACATCCTGATTCTGCTGTGAATGCACAGCATATCGAGTGGGCCATATATCGGTAACACCGGATTGCAGCATCAGCTTTTCCTGAATAACATATCGGGTCTGCATCTTGTCATAACGATCATTCCATATGTTCAAGCCATTAAATGCTCTGACATTGGGATCTCTGGAGAGAATAAGACTGAAATCCATCATCTGATTGATTCGGGAATCGATCTGACTGGATAAAAACGTGAGCTGCTTCGTATTGGAGACCTGTAGCTCTTTGCTTACAACATCATAAGTGACGTTGTTCGAGTAGGTATACATGATAATAATGGGGATAAACAGGACCACAATTAAACAGTTTATTTTGGCAAACAGACTAAACCGGGATCTGGACGTTCTTCCCAAAGTTATAAAGCGCTTCCATGTATTCATAAAAAGTCTCCTTCAAATTCTGTGTAAACAACCTCTTCAGATGATGTTCCTAACAAAACACTATCAAGCCTAACAATGTTATATAGTCAGACCTGAGAAATGCCTGATACTATTTATAGCAGAGATCCCCATTACACACAAAAACTTTTTTTGGGAACAGGAGCGCGCTATGGAGGCTAATATGGAAGCTAACCGGGTACCTCAGGCGGACATTGGGAGCAAGCCGAACAAAAAAACAAAAAAACGCTACAAACAACCATGGATTCTGCACTTGATGGTGTTGCCGGCGGCCATTATGGTCTTTATTTTTTCATACATTCCGATGTCCGGGATTTTGATGGCATTTCAAGACTATAAACCTGCACTGGGTTTTTTCGATTCCGAATGGGTCGGACTGAAGCATTTCAGATACATGTGGGAAAATGATTATTTCCTGCAAATCACGTGGAATACGCTGTTTTTTGCCTGTTCCAAGATCATTATGAACCTAATTATTCCGTTTGTCTTCGCCTTATTACTTAATGAGGTTCGGAAGATGGCGCTGAAAAGAACCATTCAAACGCTCGTATATCTTCCGCACTTTTTGTCTTGGGTTACGCTGTCAGGCATTCTGATCGATATTCTGGCGCAGACGGGTATTGTCAATCAGTTCCTGGTCTCCGTATTCGGCATTAAGCCAATCTTCTTCCTGGGGGATGGCAGCTGGTTCCGATTCACGATTATTGCGAGTGATGTCTGGAAAGAGTTTGGATTCAACACGATCATCTTCCTCGCGGCACTGTCTGGCATTAACCCGGCACTGTATGAAGCGGCTGAAGTGGATGGGGCAGGACGCTGGAAGCAAACGATGTATATTACCATCCCGGCACTTATTCCCATTGGGATCGTAATCGCAACCCTGGCACTGGGCAATGTGCTTAACGCCAACTTTGACCAGATCTTTAACTTATATAGTCCATTGATTTACCAACAAGGAGATATTATCGATACGTTTGTGTATAGAGAAGGTCTGCTCAGTGGGCAGTTCAGTTTCGCTACCGCCGTGAATCTATTCAAATCGGTCATTAGTTTGATCCTGATTGTGATCTCCTATCGACTGGCTTACCGATTCGCCGGATACCGAATTTTCTAGAAAGGATGACGAACTCATGTATCATAAAACGATGCCTTACCGCATATTCAGCATAATCAACAATGTGTTACTGACCATCCTTTCGCTGCTCTGCTTGCTGCCTTTGTATCACTTACTCATGGTATCACTGAGCGCATCTGCTCCTGCCAATGCTGGACTGGTGACGTTCTGGCCGATTGGTTTTACACTGGAGGCGTATGCTAAGACGTTCGCCAATAGCAATTTCCTCTCCTCCCTGTGGGTGTCTGTGGAGCGGACGGTACTGGGAACAGGGCTTGCGTTAATCGTCAATACGATTGCAGCCTACGCGCTCTCCAAAGAGACGCGGGTGTTCCGTGCACGCAACATCTATCTGTGGTATTTTGTCATCACGATGCTGTTCAGCGGTGGTCTCATTCCGGGGTACATCCTGATTCTGAAGCTGGGACTGATGAATACATTGCTGGCCTTGATCCTGCCGGGAGTGGTCGCGGTGTTCAACATTATCCTGCTGCTGAATTTCTTCCGTACCGTTCCCAAGGATCTGGAGGAAGCTGCATTTATTGATGGGGCAGGGCATTTGCAGACGTTTATCAAAATCTATCTGCCCGTCTCTGTACCTGTCATTGCAACGGTTTCCCTCTTCATGATGGTCGGACATTGGAACTCGTACTTTGACGGGATCATCTACATCCGTGATGCAGAAAAGCTGCCACTCGCGACATTCATGCAGACGATCATCGTGCAGGCGGATATGTCGAAGCTTGATCCAGAAGCGGTAGCAAACCTGTCCCAACGGACGATTCGGGCTTCACAGATCTTTATCAGTGCGCTGCCGATCCTGCTCGTGTATCCGTTCTTGCAACGGTACTTTGTAACCGGGATTGTGGTTGGGGCTGTGAAGGAGTAGAGTCGAGTAGCAGTACGAATAGGTGTGAAAAAGGAGTTGCTGAACTGGTGGAAGGCCAGGGAGGTGGCTTTTTTTGTAGAAATTAACTAAAAAATACAATGGATGCAGATGTTAAAATAAATGAACGGAGTGAGAACTTCATCTGGAAGATTCATTACAAATATTTTCAAACAAATTAATTTGATGTAAAATAGTACCAATCCATCATGGAAGTGAGGTTTTATACTTGATACCTCCTTATGTTGTAGACCTTTAGGTACTCTACTCATACCTTATTCTTTGGTAAATCTAAAGTAAGTGCCGGGGATCTTATTGTTTAATAATAACGATGAAATACAAGCGTGGGAATTGCAACAGCTACAGAAGTATCTGAAAACACAGGAAAAAAACAAAAGAAATTTTGACCCCAGAATAAAGAAATTAAATGAGTATCGAAATCACAGAAAAACCAAGTATTATTACAATAATGAGGTTAAGTGTATTCGTAAACTTACTCAAAGAAGATTCAAAATGAAATTTAAACACAATATTTATTTGCGAAGAATATTTCCACCCAGTGCCGCATGATTATCGGACGTATGGTTGGTTGTCCTACTAAAAAGAATGGAGAGAAGAGATTCTCTCTTTTTCTCTTTCCTAAAATGATAGGATTACCGATGTCACCATGCTGGAAAAGCATCTTCTCTCGCGGCAAAATAATGCATTAAGCAAAAAGGTCGCTCTTAGGAGCGACCCTTTTGTTGTTATCATCTGACTAATAATAAAGTGATAGTAGGGTTGATTCATTTTCGCAAAAAAGTGCCCATCAATAGAACTTAAATCATATCGTTCTTACTTCATGTTGAGTTGTGCTGTCCTTGCCGTAATTTAGTCCCAACTGATACGCCTGTTTCAGAAGTGCCTCATAATGCTCAGGCTGCGCATCCAACGTTTCATATAAAAATTCAACGCTCGACTGGGGCACGCCGCAGTAATTGGCAATACCCACATTGAGCAGATTCGTGATTGATTCATCATAGTTTCGCTTCTGCATCTGTTCTTCCGTTACGCCCGCAAGAGCAATCCATAACATCTGCTGATGATGAAGCTTGTTCGAGCCGTAGGCAAACCCGTTGTTCATGACACGATCCACATACCCTTTCAGCATGGCTGGCAGATGCCACCACCAGAGAGGAAACACAAAAGCGACAGCATCATGCTTCTTCAATCGCTCTATCTCCGCTTCTATCTCAGGGGAGAAAACCTGATGTTCCTTGGTAAAGTCAGGTTCATCTATACCTTGGAGAACAGGGTTGAAGCCAATGCCATGCAAATCCAATATCTCAAAATCGTGACCAGCCTCGGCAAGGCCCTGCACGAAACGATCAGTAACCTGGAAGGTCAGGGAATCTTTTCTCGAATGCGACACAACGACTAATACATTCTTCTTATCTTTCACTACCTTTCTGCATTGCTGTCTTGTAGCCATGAATCGCTGGCTGATGCTATTATAAACAGGTATGAAAACATCTGGAAGTACGCACTTTGATGTTCTATAGGAAGAATGAAGTGCCATAGGAACATCAAAGTACCCTGAATCACTACCTCGAAATGGAGTTCAAATAACGAAACGAAGAGAAATAAGAAGGTTATGATTTTAGCTCGGCAACAGCTTGATGAAGGAGGGATAAAAGTTGACGGAACATGGAAAAACGAGCACTCCAAAGAAATATAAAGTCGGCGTGGAGGCGGCCTTGGAAGTGATGGGCGGGAAGTGGAAGCCTTTGATTATTTATCATTTAATGACAGGGCGAAAACGTACATCGGAGCTGCGTCGGTTGATACCGGACATCACGCAGAAAGTGCTGACAACGCAGCTCAGAGGTTTGGAAAAGGACGAGATCGTACAGCGAAAGGTGTATTCGGAGGTTCCTCCAAAAGTGGAATATGAGTTAACGAGTTACGGTTGGGGACTCAAACCTGCTTTGGACTTCTTGTGCTATTGGGGAGAGGAGCACCTCGAAAAGGTTTACGGGGATAAGTTCAAGGTGTTGGAGGAGTTTGACTCTCCAGAGTATTGAAGAGGCGAACCTGGTCCAGTTAAATAAAGGATCATCGCGTAATCGCAAATGTTGGTGATTTGTGATTGAAATGAGCCGGAGAAAAAAGGGGGTGAGAAGTTGAATGTATTAAAAGTAATATAAAAAATTAGAAATTCGTAGATTCTTTAATGGAGAGGTGTGAGTAGTATGATTAACAATGAATATTATGTAAAGATTAATCAAGATGCACAAGAACATTATCAGTTCTACAAGCAACAAGCAGAAGCACTGGTAGATAGAAGAGAATATACGACCAGTAAACGTTATGACATTTCGCCGTATTGGTATGCGCGCCAAGGTGAAATTCCTGGAGATATCTCAGATGAAGAGACGGATACATATTATGAGTTTGATGAAGAAGGCAGAATACGAATTTTGGCCTGCGACGATTTAATTGATGGCTACACCTACGTTACATATGCAGATGGTGTAATAACGACAAGAACGTATGTCGATGGCGAATTAGACTCAGTCAAGGAATATCTGACACAAGACGGGTTAGTCTGTCGGTCAGTGGAGTATTTTACTCGATTCAATAAATTAGAGTATGAAGACTATATCTATGAAGGCAACAGACTTGTGGAAGTATACCAACCTCAATACGAAAATAATGATTATTTTGTTCACCTTCTTCGAACGTATTTCGAATATGATGAGCAAGGTGTTCTCCTGCGTGTGTTAGATGGGACCCAAGGTGTGATCTACGTGCTGATGTCATCCGAAGAAGTCTTCGTGCTCCGGGAATCTGTGAAAAAAGGACTCATTCTGGCCTTGAAAGAAATTGTTGGTGCTCTTTGTGAGAAACAATCAAACAAAACATATTGTTTTCTCTCAATTTACTTACATGATGAAGTTCATACGGTTTATTCACCTATTTTTCACCCAGGCTGGCAAGAGGTAAGGGAAGAGCAAATAGAAGAAAAAGATGAGGGCGAAGATTATTATTACATGATCTGGAGTTCAGGTGAGCATCCTGTGAACGATCAACAAGAACTTATGGATCATGATTTAATTCAGAAGCTTAGAACTCTTATTATGTATTGGCGTAGCATCGGTGATTGGTGGGAGGAAGGCATGAGCTTGTGGAAGGAAGTCGCGTATGACCTCAATGAAACGACGAATTGGTCTGCTTACTCAGGACTTACGAAAAACTTTGTTGTGTTCGTCGAATGGGAGGCAATGGATGTGATGAATGGAGATTTGCAAGAAAGCATCCCTTCAGCCAAGTTAGAAGTTTTACAATCAGAAGGCATAGCGCCACGCATTTAAGATATCAACAAGTGATTTGGGAGGGACAAATTATCAAATATTTGACTACATATCCACGGGCCAAGTTGAATTTAGGAGTTATGCTGATCCTTGAAATTTTTTTGTTCATGAATTATTCCGTTAGCCGTGTAGGTATATTAAGTTATTTTACAATGGCTATGATGATCTTTATTTTCGTTTATATTGTCATCCTTATCAAACGTTTATTTTTCACCAATTCGACTATTACTCTGGGAAGCGATTATGTGATATCTACGAAAAATCAGAAATATGAAGCAACTCAAATTGAGTGCATCTATATGAATTACGACCGCATTGGAATTAAACTCCATGGAAGACGGCTAGTTCCTACGGATTTATGTTTTTATTTTGAACAAAGCCAGGAGACCAAAGGTTTAAGGGGATTAAATGAATGGGCAGCGCGCCATAAAAAACAAGTGAAACAGAAATTCTTTCAAACATTAATGTAGTCTTCTACGTTGGTTAGAGCATCTAGAAGGATTCGTCGAGATAGGAGAGATCACTCATGAAATATCGAACAAAAGAATGGTATGAAACCTGCCAGCGGACTGGTCTTCATTTTGGATTGAGGGTACATAGCGGAACTAACGAATTGGACGAAGCACTTTTTCTGAGGTTGTACAAAAGAAAAGAAAAAGCGCATGTAAATGTGGAACGTGAGATATATAACATCGATCCTCGTTCTATGCTGAAGCATGATGGTACGGTTCTTGTGCGTGCTGACCAGTTTTTTAGTGAGGAAGTGGTAGCTGAAGAGGATAAGATGATTTATCATATGCCGCCAGAACAAAGAGCGCATATTGAGAAGCTTATTGCGGAGTATGATGTCCGCCCTCCTTTTGACGAGGGAAAATGCAAAAAAGAGTATAAAGAAATGATGGAAGGGAGTGTCCAAAGCCAGAAAGAGCGTTTACCCCAAAACATCGTTGAGCAAATTGCAGATATCCGTGTGTTTACGCTCGGTTATTGCACAAGAGAAATATTGCTTCAGTTGAAGAAACAGAGTGCGGAAAATACGATAGAGATGGACCGCGTATCGAAAGAATACAGGGAGGCCATTTTAGCGCAGGATATTTCGGATGAAATTCGTAGCCGGGTTCAATTTCATGATTGTACAGTGACGGAACTGCTGGCGGGAGAGGAAGTTGTCATTCGTTTTGATACCAGTGGAGGCTTCACTAATATGAATAAACTTACGCTGATTGCATCCGAAATCATCAAGCAAGAAGGAGAGATTGTAGGCAGTTACTGGCTGTATCAAGAGCTGTACCAGATTGATAACGGATATGAGCTTCATGTTTTATTTTATGGAGAAGATATGCCTGAACTGATCGTTCGCTGTGAAGATATTCTCGCAGAAGAAGAGTGAGGCAGAGGCGGCGGTAGAGAAACTGAGCTTCCCGCAACAATAATATTACACAAGGTGATTTTATGAAAAAAAGAAATCAAAAAAAGAGATAATACCACTGATTAAACAGGTATCATCTCTTTTCTTATATGAAACGTAATGTCGATACTGGATAAGTCATTTTAATCCCAATTCCATATCTCTACTCGATTCAAATGGAAATGTTGGAATTCCGGGACCTTTGTAAGTTTCTCTAACTCTCGTACGGGACCAGTAACAACCGCGCCATATACTTGAACGCCATTCTTTTTTAAATAGGCAAGACGTTGTATATCCAGTTCAGCACCACTGTACTCAATATGGTTTGACATCCACTCTAGATCAGACATCATCGCTTGAACTTGTTCCTGCATCTGTCCTATATCGTCTGGGACAAAATAGTTATACCAATTTGCCCCATCCTCTTTAAATTCAGAAAGAGGTTTAAGACTCAAATGAGGAATATTATAGTTAAACATGCCTGACCGAGAGTAAGAGATATCTTGATCTATTAATTCGCCAGAATAGATCGGCATGGCGGTTACTGCAACATCATAATCTGTAAGAAGCTGCATCAGTTGATCGGGAGGCGCTAGGTTTTTCAAGGATAATGACATCTCAGCGACATGTCCGTCATCAATTTTACGAAGCCGATTCAAGCTACTGCTTTCATCAGAGGTATCTTTATCTTTAGTAGGTATACCATCTACTAGGGAGTAAGGGAGATAGAAAGGGCCTGGGTTATTGCCATTCATATACGCTCCTGTATTTGTAATCGTATAGGTGAATTTACCGGTTATACTGAGTGCAGCTTGAATTTCACCTGTGATTACTTCCCATGAGCCCACGTGTCGATATATTTTCAGATTAGCTTTCTGGGTTAGGAGTGGGGTTACTTCAAAGAGTTCATAATTCGTCTTCTCTACCCGAAGTCCGTCACCATGCATCTCAACCACAGATACAATCGAACGAATGAAGTCATTACGCACCTTTGACTGATCAAAATAGATATGGAGTGACGATACATAGATGTGATACACCATAAATACTAGAAAAAGAGCTCCTCCTGCATTTAGGAAAAACTTCCATCTCGTTTTCCAAACCATTCGTTTAAACTGCTTATGGCCCCATTCAGGACGCTGGTACTCAAAATCTTCTTCCCGAAATACACGTTCCTCATCATGTGGTGTTTTAGACATTCTCAAACGTCTCCTTTCATTTGAAGCATCTCTGCTTTGAATCGTTCTCTGGCGCGAAAAAGAGTGACCTTGACCTTGTTCATGTTCATATCCAGAATCTCGCAAAGTTCGTTATAAGATAACTCGTTCATTTCTCGTAGCAACAAAATGGTTCTATATTGTTCGGGAAGTTTCTTCATCACTTGTTGAATACGAAGGGTACGTTCACGAGCTGTGAGCACTTCCTCAGGGGAACGATATGTATTTTCTGTCGCTTGCTGCTCCATCTCTCGATTCATTTGAATTTCTCCACGATATTTACGATACCAATCAATAAATAAATGCCGAGCTACTTTGTATAGCCAGGCTCTGGCGTAACTTGCATGCTCTGCTTTCATGGATACCATGGCTCTGTAAAAGGTTTCTTGAACTAACTCCTCAGCTGTCTCCTGAGATCCACACATACGGTATAGATAGAGATGCAGGGAGGATTGGTACTGCTTGAATAGTTCGGCATATAAATCACTCCTCATTTCAAGTTTCCTCCTCCTTCTCTTTAGACAACGGGTCAAGTCAAATAATGTTACAGTAAAAATGAAAAATTTTAGGAGGTTTCTTTAGGAAACTAAAATAAGAAAAAGGAGTAACCATAAGTAAGAGAACGAAAAACATATCGTTAATGAGAAAGTATATAAAAAAACTTTTAAATTGGGCTCGAAAAACATAGTGTAGCTTAACAATGTGAAATTCTCTTGGAAAGGAACAGACCATGACCAAATCAAATTTGGAAGTACAAGCTGTTTTTATGGATAGAGATGGAACAATCGGTGGGACAGGTCACTTTATCCATCCTAGAGATTTTGAATTATATCCGAATGCGAAGGAAGCAATCATGCTTTTAAAAACAAGCGGAATTAAGGTGGATTTGATCAGTCCTATATATGTCCACATGAACAAGAATGCAGCTGCAGAAAGCCGAAACCTGGTATGTTGTTACATGCTTCAGAGCAACACGATCTGGATTTATCAAAATGCGTAGTTATTGGTGACGTGGGGGATACCGACATGCTTGCTGCCCATGCAGTAGGAGCGACAAAGATCATGGTGAAGACAGGTTGGGGAGAATCCTCATTAACCAAATTCAGAGACAAATGGACAGAGACCGAACCTGATTATATCGGCAATCGAGCTCGGTGAGACACCTGCTCAAGCGAGGATAAGAGAAGCATGGGAAGAGACAGGACTTATCATAGAACCGGAGAAAGTGATAGGGATTTATGGTGGTGAAGAGCAGAGGTTTATATACAGTAATTGTCACCAGGTTGAATATTTAACGATCGTATTTGAATGCAGTATCAAATCTGGACAACTGACATCCGATAATGAAGAGATGAAGGATCTGCAATTTTTCCCCGTGCATGAGCTTCCACCTATTGCAAACAAGTATCCAGACTATATTTTTAGTTCTAACCAAGAGGAAAGGGCGCATTTTAAATAATTCTATGAATCTATATGGGAAGAAACCAAATGGTATTGATATTGAGTGGACGACCAGCACATTTGGTTATTTATCCATTCCGGTGTTTGTCTTGGGGATTGTATTTTATTTCTTTCCTGATATTTTATATAAATGCTTTGTTCTGATGAGATATAGGGGAATCAAACCAAATTGGGAATTTGAGGACAACCCTCCAAACAGAGATATTCCAAAATTGATAGAAGTGATATTAAAAGCATTAGGCTGCATCATGATGATATTAGGAATCATATGGTTTTGGTTTTCGGAAGAGTTTTATCATTTTTGGTTTGTTTAGCAATAGTACGCATCTTATAAGCAGGAGTGAAATGAATGAAAGCATGGTTGTTAGATTACTATCCACCGAATAATACGATTGAATTTAGCGATTCGGAGGAATTGGATCAAGTTTATAAGGCATTAGGCAGTAATAAGCCGATTATTCAGGAATGGTCTGCACCTAACGTAGAATTTAATGATGTGGGCAAACCAGCCGATATTTTAAACAGATACACAGGAGCGCTTGTCATTAGTAGGAAAGTGAAAGAACTATTGGAACAGAACCACATTGAACATATCGAGTTTTTGCCACTCTCAACGGCTACTGAAGAGGAATACTATATTTTACACGTGCTGAGTGTTATCGATTGCATAGACCCGGAAAACTCTAAAGTAAGGACTTATTATGACGACGTTCCTCAATTTGATGAGTATTCACTCGTTTTAGATCAAAAAGCTTTACAAGGACAACACATATTCAGAATTAAACTACCAAGCGAGGATAGAGAGTTATCGTACATATATGTTTCAGATTTTTTGCAAGAAATATTAAGTCAATTCATCGTGGGTTATCAATTGGTGGAGATCTGGGATTCGGAATTTTCCTGGAAAGCCAAAGAAGAAAAGCATGAGCGGATGGGTCAGGAAATTGATAGCTCCCTGCTAGAAGTGTTTAATTTTGATAAAGCCAAGAAGTTCGCTCGTAAAAATAAAGGCCATATGGTGTACTCCGGTAAGTGGGCGATCAAGTCAGATAAGGAAAAGCGAATTTGGTTAGGGAACCTTCAATTGGATGGGAGCTACTCATGGATCAACCCCATCTATTATCCTCCCATTTTGTTGGAACTTCAGTGGGGAATTCCAGAAAGAAGTAAAACGATGTTTAGCCGTTTGAAAGAGAGTGTTGGCTTTAAATAACAAAATATTTAGCTAAGAATTACCTGGAAGGAGGAGTGGCGTGAGAAGCTCCAGGTTTACACCATATTTAAGTTTTATTGGTTTTGGGTTAATTATCATGACATTGGTCATAAATCTTATTTTTAAATATGGAAGGGGATTGGATGAAGGTTCCCTTATGCTATTATCGGTTGCCAATGCCGTCTCATTAGTTTTCACTTTAGTATGGGGATTATTTGGGATTATTGAGTTGTATTTATTATTGATATCGAACAAGAAACTTAAATCCAGATTGGACACTGGGAGGATAGGTAAAGAAGAGTATATGAAATTAGCCAAAAATCATAAATTCAGTTTCGTTGTAAATATAAGTTATCTAGTTATGTTTTTATTTCAACTTGCATATGTCATTATGAATTGGGATGAAGTTAATATATAGGGGGAATTATAATTGAAAGTATTGTCAATTATCGGTATCGTGTTATTCACATTAACGTTTTTAATGATATTCGGGCTAGTGCCAGAAGATTCCGATAGCGCAGCAATCTTGGGACTTTTAAGCATGCTGTACGCCATACCCTTCTCAATTATTGCTTTGGTTGTATCTTCTCGGAGGAAAAAACAACCTGTAAATGTCCATGAACAACTTTTGCAGCTAGGTGAGTTAAAAGAAAAGAATATCATCTCGGAATATGAATTTGATCAAAAGAAAGAGAAGCTGCTTTTTAAGATCAAATAGTTCAGAGACAACTACATACAAATAATGGAGGCCCACCTAAGATAATAGTTATCGGGGGATGCCTCCATTATTAATAATATCTCCGAAAGGATTTAAATTAACCTTACTCGTTCGTAATATTTATCGTTTTATCGGTTATGGTCTTACCATCACTTTCCAATGCCTGAACAATCACGTGGTGATGCAAAGACTTACCCGCAATATCCCACGTTATCTTCCAACCATCGTCCTCGTTAGTATCATATCCAATAAGTTCTCGTTCTCCCCAAGTCTCAGTTCCTGTTGGGACGGCCCAGAACAGAAGTGTTTCCGCGTTGGTCGCCTCAACTGTGACATTTAACTCTGTGCTATCTGTAGGAACTATAATCCAACCTTCTTTTTGGGGAAAGTTAGTCTTAACATTCGTAATTATGGGCAGAGCTTCATTTCTTAGCATAACTTCAGTGTCATGATTTTCAGCAGGAACTTCTGAAGCACAGGCTGTGAGAAGAAGGAAGAGCAGAAGAATCGGGAAAAATGCTCTATTTGTCATGATGATTAGCTCTTTCTATATAGTGGTATTCACTAATCCTTCAGAGTAATTCCGTCGTACTTGGTTTGACAATACGTTATATGCATGTAAACATAACAGTTAATCAAGTACAGTTTAATATAAGTAAGGAGTTGTAATTCAGGATGGAATTCTTTGGAGCTCTTATAGCGTTGATCCTATGTTTTATTGTGTTTCTTATCGTTGCTGCAGTTATACGCTATGCGATAGATTCATCAAAAACATCGAAAAGACTTGAGGATCTAATAAAAGAAGTACACTATTTGAGAACTGAAATTAATAAACAAAATAACAATAAACAAGGCGATAATAAATATATTATTGACGAGAAAGTATATTATAGGGTGCCTATTCAAGATGCAATACCTTGCATCATGCAAGTCGTTTTATGGAAGGAGGGTTAAGGTGCGAAGTGATTTCATTGAGTTAGTTGAAGAGAGTGATGAGAGGTACAAATGTTATGTTTTGAAAAATACAGTCCAAATATTTAAGCAATCCATAAAGGATGAAGATTTAAAGGATGTCCGAATCTATATATCGACGACTATTCAGTTAGATGCAATTGCTGATGTAGTGGAGTCATATCTGCATTGGTTTACGGAGTGTGAGGCCGTATTTCGAAATTATTATGAGAACGAACTTCGCGAACAAGTACATAAGGATTGGTTTAATGAAATTGAAGTTTATCAAGTAGATATCACATTTAATAGTAAAGAGGACTACGGAGCAACGATAGCCTGCGGAGACAATGTGTTACAAGGTCACATTATGATTATTGATTTTGATCGAGAACATATCCAGGCTATCCATTTAAATGGATAAGCTAATTATATATACCATTAATGATGATGACTTGTAGTCTATTGTTTTCTCTTAGCTCCAGGTAGTTAAGAAATAGAAGAAGCGTTATCAGTACAAGGATCACTGACGCGAACTTTTGGAATTTCCCCATGGTAGATTTAACCTCCTCGTTATATTAAGTAAATTACGGTGTAAAACAAGTTAATTCGATACTGCCATCTGTATTACATAACACCTGAATGGAATTAAAGTTACGTGCAAAATGAAAAACAGGACTATTCCTCTAACGGGAATAAGTCCTGTTTCTATTTACAACTATTAATCTCAATGATGATGATGCGCATGAGCATCCGGTTCGTCGCCTTTGACGGTGCATAATACCGAGGTGTCGTGAAGATGCTTCTCAGACTCGACTTGCAATGTCACATGTTTGATTTCTTTATGCTCCAACAGATGCTCAATCTTCTGAACAAGCACCTCGGATGCGTATACATCCATCGTTCCGTCCACCACGATATGTGCGGTCAGTGCATTCAGGTTGCTGGTGATGGACCAGACATGTACATCGTGCACGCCTTTGACGCCATCGACTTGTTTGATGGTCTGAACAAGGTCATTTACATCCACATTCGCTGGCGTTCCCTCCATCAAGATATGCAGGGATGATTTGGTGACAAAGAATCCACTGCGCAGAACCAGTACAGCAACAATGACACTCGCGAGTGGATCGGCCCAACCCCAGCCGAAGAACATCATGAGCAGTGCCGCCGCAATAGCCCCAACCGATCCCAACATGTCACTAATGACATGGAGATAAGCACCGCGCATATTCAGGTTATTCTCCGTATCGCTACCGCGCATCATGATCCATGCCACCAGGATATTAATGAGCAAGCCGATGATACTGATGATCAACATACCGACTGTTGCGACTTCTGGTGGGTTGATGAAGCGACCAATTGCTTCGTAAAAGATGTAAAGTGAGATGGCGATTAAGGTGACCCCATTTAACGTGGCTGCCAAAATCTCAAAGCGTCTGTACCCGTACGTTTTGCCTGTATTCACCGCTTTTTCGCCAAAGGTGAACGCCAGCAAGGCGATCCCCAAAGCTATGGAATCAGACAACATATGACCTGCATCGGAGATGAGGGCTAAGCTGTTCGTCATGAATCCACCAACGGCTTCAACAATCATATAAACGGTAATAATAATGAAGGAAAACAACAGAACTTTCTTGTTATTGGTACTACCATGATTGTGTCCATGGTCGTGGCTGTGATGATGTCCGGACATATGAGATCCTCTCCTTTGGAGCCGTGCTCCGTTATGTAATTGATTTCTTTTGTGACTACAAGTGATCTTCGGAAATGATAAAGTGATAATACATGAACATATGAGCAGTTATTCATATGTTATGGTTTTATTATAGGTGCGCCTAATAATAGTGTCAACCAGATTCGAGAAAATATAAACATGACCTGTAAGCTCATCGCATGTGCGCTGGCGGTTTACGTTACTTTTGTGCTACCATCTGTGCAGGATGAATGTCGAGGAAGTTCCCGCTACAAATAATAAAATGAAGTAAATATAAGTTAAAAATAATATTTACACGGTAACGGAGAGGTCAGAAAAAATCTGGAGAAGCGGAGCGTTCGCCTTTATCCCCGGATTTTAACCTTTGAATAGGAAATAAAAAAATCTGGGGATAACAGCGATCAGAAGATTGTTCTGACCTTGTAGTGGCTAGTGTAAAAATGATTCATTTCAACTTAACAGAAAAGGGGCGGACAACAATATGAAGAATCTGCTTCTGGCGGACGACGACGCCAATATTAGAGCACTCCTCCGGCATGTCATGACCAAGGAAGGGTATCGTGTACATGAAGCACAAGATGGAGTGGAAGCAGTCAAGGTTATGCAAGCAACGCCAATCGATCTGGCGATTCTGGATGTGATGATGCCAGGTATGGACGGGCTGGAGTTATGTGATTTCATTCGGCAACATTATGACATTCCGATCATGCTGCTGACAGCACGGGATCAACTATCCGACAAGCGGGATGGGTACTTGAGAGGTACAGATGAATATGTGACGAAGCCATTCGAACCTGAGGAACTGGTCTACCGGGTTAAAGCATTATTTCGTCGGTACCATCGTACTTCCAGTGATATCATTCGTATGAATCGCATCGTGATTGACCGGAATAATGTCGAGGTCTCCGATGGGCAATCGATTCTCTTTTTACCAATGAAGGAGTTCGAGCTACTCTCTCAACTTGCTCAGTTTCCGGGGCGATTATTCTCGCGTGATGAACTAATTCGGTTGGTCTGGGGAGCGGATTATGAAGGCGATGACCGCACCGTGGATGTACATATCAAGCGGCTTCGTGATCGTTTTGCCGATTATGGGGATGATTTTGTCATTCAGACGGTACGGGGGATTGGTTATAAGATTGAGGTGAAAGCGCATTGAGATCACTGTACTTTCGGGTGTTTATGATTACAATCGCGGTGATTCTGGTCAGCGCCATGCTGGGTTTTCTTTTATCCAATATTTATTATCATGCGAAGCTGAAGTCTTTCAATGATGAGAAGTTAGTTGGCATTGCGACGCAAATGAAGCAGTTTGTAGAGCAGGAACCAGCTACGGTAGAGCATTATCTGAACAATGCCGCAGAACTCGGTTACGAAATTTATGTGACGGATGGAAAAGGGAATGACCAATTCTATGGCCGTGAATTCCGCCAGAAGGATCTGGACAAGCAGGCTGTAGATCAGGTGCTCAGTGGTGAGATATACCACGGCGTCGCTGAGTTTCCCAGCAAACCTTTCATTACCGGTTTCTTCGATAATCAATTGAGCAATACCGTTGGTGTTCATCTACAGATGGGCAATGCAAGTTATGCGTTGTTTATGCGCCCGGATGTCATTTTGCAATTCGGTGAGCTGCGTATCTTTTTTGCGTTGATTGGAGCGTTTACGGTGGGCATTAGTATCCTGCTCTTTATAATCAGTACCCGCTATCTGGTGAATCCGATTGAACGTCTGTCCGAGGCGACCAAACGCATTGCTCAAGGAAACTATAATCTGAAATTGTCCACGACTAGGCGTGATGAGATTGGACAGCTGGCCCAGCATTTCATGACCATGAGTCGTGAATTGGAGCGAGTGGATCAGGCACGACAGCAGTTTGTATCCAACGTATCTCATGAGATTCAATCGCCGCTGACCTCGATTCAGGGTTTTGCCCAACTGGTCGCGGACCGGGATCTGCCTGAACTGGAACGGGAGCACTATGCCTCCATTATTGAAGAGGAGAGCCGCCATCTCTCGTTGCTCAGTAAACAATTGCTGCTGTTGTCCTCTCTGGAACAAGGTCATGAGGATTTGACCAAAGTGAGATTTTCTCTACGAGATCAATTCCGCCAAGCGGTTCAGGTGCTGCAATGGCAGTTGGAAGAGAAAGAACTGCTGCTCCGGATCTCGGTACCCGAATCCATTCAACTCTATGGCAATGAAGTGCTGCTCATGCAAGTATGGATGAATCTGCTGGGTAATGCCGTGAATCATCTTCCACAGGGGAGAAGTATCGAGATTCGTGCAGAAGAGACCAATGCCCAGTGCGTGATCCATATTCGGGATACAGGAGATGGGATTGCGGCAGAGCATTTACCGTTCCTGTTTGATCGTTTCTACCGAGTAGACCGTGCGAGAGAACGTTCTTCCGGCCGAACCGGGCTTGGGCTTGCCATTGTGCAGAAAATTATCCGCATTCATGACGGCACGATTGAGGTCTCCAGTTCGACCGAAGGAACGGACTTTACCGTGACGCTCCCGCAGATGTAATCTGTTATTCATTTGCCGTTCATTTTCGCCTCCTATACTTGGGTTATCAAGAGGAGGTCAGAGAATATGTACTTGGCTATTAGAGAGATGAGGTTTGCCAAAGGGCGATATGCATTAATTGCTACAATTATGGTGCTTGTATCATTTCTGGTTTTGTTTGTCACAGGTCTGGCACAGGGGCTTGCGTATGACAACGCGGCATCCATCAAAAATATGGCAGCAACCCATTTTGTTCTGGAGCAGGATTCAAATCATCGTTTTACCCGCTCTCAGGTGAATCAGGATCAGCTGGAACAGACACGCTCCGTTGTGGGGCAAGAGAATGCTGAACCGCTGGGTGTAAAAATGACAACAGTCAGTCCAGCTGGCGATACAAAGAAGATTGATGTAACGCTATTCATGGTGAACCCGGAAGGTTGGCTGGCTCCAACCGTAACGGATGGCTCTCCAATCACGGATCTGAAAGACGGGCAGGTTGTAGTAGATCAAAAGCTGTCTGAATCTGGCGTGACGATTGGAACAGTACTGGTCGATCAAGCCTCGGGAACGGAGTGGACCGTGGGTGGATTTGTGGAAAATGAGTCCTTCAGTCACTCACCAGTTGTGTTCTTAAACGAGCAGGAATGGCTGGCTATTCAGGAGGGTTCTCGTACTTCGCAAGGAACAGCAAACTCTAATGCTCCGGTATACAATGCGATTGCCGTTAAAGATGCAGGTGAGAAGGTAGACAGCCTCAGTTCCGCTTTGCCGAATACGGAAGTGATTACGAAGTCCGATGCGGTATCCGCTATTCCTGGGTACAAGGAAGAGCAGGGCTCACTGCTCATGATGATTGCCTTTTTATTTGTCATCTCGGCGTTTGTGCTTGCGGTATTCTTCTACGTCATCACGATTCAGAAAACGAGTCAATTTGGTATTTTGAAAGCCATTGGAACGCGAAATTCGTATCTGGCCGGCAGTGTTTCATTGCAAGTATTGCTTCTGTCCATCGGCAGTCTGGTGATTAGTGTGCTGTTGGTTCGGCTATTTGAATCGATCTTGCCAGCTTCAATGCCGTTTCAATTAAGCTTGTCCACCCTGGCACTAACCTGTGTGTTATTCGTGGTGATGTCTATGGCGGGTTCGCTATTCTCGGTGTGGAAGGTTACCAAAATTGATGCGCTTGATGCGATTGGGAGGACAGCAGCATGAGAAACCGACTGGTATTGCAGGGAATTACACAGACATTCGAAGATGGCGGGGTCAAACGGACGATATTGGATAAGTTGGATCTTAAGGTGGCCGAAGGAGAGCTCGTCGCGGTCATGGGGCCTTCTGGCTCAGGCAAAAGTACATTTCTGTCCATCGCAGGTGCACTACTTGAACCGACGGAGGGACAGGTTATGCTGGATGGCGCATCGATTATGGGCAAAAACAAACAGGACATATCCGATGTACGGCTCCAGCAGCTCGGGTTTATTTTTCAAAGTGCCAACCTCATTCCGTATCTGAAAGTGGAAGAACAACTGATGGTGGTCGCCAAGCTCGCTGGAACGGACAAAAACAAGGCAGAGAAGCGGGTCGATGAGTTGCTGGATACGGTAGGTTTATCGCATCGTCGTAAGGCATATGCCGAGAAGCTTTCCGGCGGAGAACGCCAGCGGGTTGCCATTGCCAGAGCTTTGATGAATGATCCAGCCGTCCTGCTCGCGGACGAACCGACAGCCAGTCTGGATGCGGAACGTGGACTGGATATTGTGGGCATGATTGCACGGCTCGTGAAAGAACAGGGTAAGAGTGCAGTCATGGTTACGCATGATGAGCGGATTTTGCCGCTATGTGATCGGGTTCTCTATTTGGAAAACGGGAAACTGGTACACCATTAGTGGTCAGAGTGAATAGTATAGACATTCTTTAGTTCAACTGAAATAACATTAGAAGGTCCATGGATTCCCGATGGGAAAAGTGGCCTTCTTTTTTCTTTTTTGATCTATAATGAGAGTTAGAACTTATAATGGAAGATTTATTTTACATAGAGAGGATCGGATAGAAAAATGAAGACTTTGGATCGGGAACAGTTCCCGGCGCTCAGCACATCGATTCATTGGGGAATTGTTAAAGCGGAGTTTAGATTGAATGACATCGTGGATGAAACGCTGGTAAGCAATGTGAGCATTATCCCGTTTGTGGGGGAACGAGTGGTTGTTTTTCAGATCGATAACGGAAAATGGGAGCTGCCCGGAGGAACGTTGGAGGTAGGAGAGAAGTATATGGATGGACTGCAACGTGAAGTGATGGAGGAGCTCGGAGCCAAGTTGGTCACGTATCAGGTGTTTGGACAATTTCATTGCATGTCGAGTGCACCTGAGCCGTATAGACCGCATATTCCACATCCTCATTTTGTGAGAATTATTGGCTATGGAGAAGTTGAGCTGATCGGTAAACCATTGAATCCGGCAGATGGGGAACAGGTAATTGCTGTAGAGGTTGTGGAGATTGGTGAAGCGATTAAGAGATTTGAAGAACAGAATAGATATGACATTGCGGAAATGTACCGATTAGCCTATTTGCTTCGAGAAGAAGCAAACGGTGAGTAACTGGAATGCTAGTGTATTCTAAATCTATCTTAAATCTTAAATCTTAAATCCTACAAACTTCGGAGGTTATGATGATTAGAGATGAAATTAATGAGTTGTTGGATGCTCTACCGGACCATGAACTGAACGTGATTTACTCGCGAATCGAGCTAGTGCACCGCAAATATATGTATAACAAAAATTTGGAGGACAAGGGGGTCCTTGTGACTGAATTGTGCGAGGAATCCGAAGAAATTATACAGAGATGGGATAACACATTTGCCAAGAGCATCAGTGAAGAGGTAAAAGAGGCTATCTATTATAGCCAGTACAAATGGCATATGTTCAGTTATGAGAAACAGGATTGCCTAACAGACGATGCAGCGCGAAATGCTTTCAATGCCGAAAATAAAAACGAGTTGTATGTCATGTACCAACACACGCCATTCATACAGGTATTTCAGAATGCGAATAAGGTCATCGCAGGAGATTTTGATTCGGAACAGGATATTTATATTTTTGACCAAGCGTTCACGTGGACGTATGTACATACCCATGAATCCATGTGCGGACCGTATTTTTATAAAGTGAAGTAACAAGGAGCAGTAAGGAGTAACAAGTGAGAAGTTTGGAGTCCACTTAATAAACACACGAATATCTGCCGGAGGAGCCATCTGATGCGTAAGAGGTCGATTAAAATATTCAGACGCGCCATGCTTAGTATTCTTTTACTCGTAATAATCGCTCTGATCTTTCCCACATGGACCCCTGGGATCAAGGGAGAGAATAGTATCAGCACGTTAGGACAGGTCGAGATCAATGGTGCAGGTCATGAGGTTATGATTCGCGGGACGGATCGGAACAATCCTATCCTTCTTTTTGTGCATGGTGGTCCTGGTTGCTCCGAGATTCCTTATGTAAGGAAGTATCAGCAGGAGCTTGAGCAACATTTTACTATTGTGAATTATGATCAACGTGGAAGTGGAAAGTCATATCATTTCATGGAGGATTATTCGGATGTGACTTCAGATGTGCTTGTAGATGATTTACTGGCTTTAGCGGATTACGTTACTGCCGAACTGGGGCAAAGAAAGGTTACGCTGGTCGGTCATTCATTTGGTACATACATAGGGACAAAAGCGGCGGCCAAAGCACCTGGAAAATTCGTTGCTTATATAGGTATTGGACAAGTAGCTGATACTGTGCAGAGTGAGTTGGATAGTTTGGAATATACGATAACACAAGCGAGACAAGCCAACAGCGCAGCTGATGCGGAAAGTCTGGAACGTCTTCGCGGTCCGATTGAGCGAGGCGAGAAATACACACCAAGAAAGTTGGTTCGCAAATACGGCGGTGCGGCTAGGCTTATTGATGACAACAGGGACTATATGCTCGGCTTTCTTTTGGGAACCGAATATAATGCACTGGATGTGATTCGTTATTCGATGGGAGTGCAGGCTACACAAGAAATTCTCCTGAAGGAGGGGTCCACCAACCATTTGCCAGACATTGTAGATCAGCTGGAGATACCGACTTATTTTGTTATGGGAAAGTATGATTATATGACGTCTGTGGATGCGGCAAGGGATTATTTCGATGAGCTTGGAGCACCCGAAAAAGATTTTGTTGTATTTGAAGAATCGGCTCATTACCCACAGTTCGAGGAGAAAGAACGATTTGTAGCGTGGTTGAGGGGGGTATTAAACTTTTGAATAAGCGAGGGATCTTGATGGAGCAAATTAATACTAAACTCATAACTAGACTTGCATTACCGGAGGAAGCTTCCATTGTGTTGAACCTATGGCAGGAGTCTGCCCGATGGCTGAACTCTAAAGAGATATTTCAATGGCGTCCTGAGTATTTCAATTTGGAACAAGTAAATGAATTCATGACGGATGGATCTGACGTATATCTTGCTGAAATAAATCATGAAATCGTAGGGACGTATACCTTAACGTGGTCAGATTCCCTGATTTGGGAAGAGCTCGACAACACCAATTCCGGATACATACACCGATTTGCAGTGAATAGAGATTTTAAAGGGCAAAATATAGGCCTGCTCCTTCTAAAATCAGCAGAAGAGAACATTAGGCAAAAAGGTAAAACTTTGATCAGGCTGGATTGCATGGCAGATAACCTGAGACTTAATCAATACTATAAAGACTATGGATTCCAATACATTCGCAGAATGAAACAGGGGAACTGGAGTGCCAGTCTGTATGAAAAACAATGATGGTGTCTCTATCGACTTCATTAAACCCGTAAGTGTATAAAAAGGGGGACTATTCATGCTTTTATCCTATCATCCAATGAAAATAGTTGATGCAGAAAAAATCGCTACCTGGAAGTATGAAGAGGAATACGCGATGTACAGTTTCTCTGAATCCAATGAAGATATTCAAGAATTGATGAATGGGGAGTACTTTTCAGTCCTGGATGAACTGGAGAGGTTAGTAGGATTTATTTGTTGTGGGGCATCAGCTCGAGTTCCGGGAGGAACCTCAATCGGATTGTATCAAGAAGAAGGATATCTGGATATAGGCCTTGGATTAGATCCAGATCTGACAGGACAAAAGATAGGGTCTGTGTTCCTTAAACAAAGTTTAGTATTCTTGCAAAATCATTTCAAAAGTTCTCAGTTTCGGCTGGTTGTTGCCACATTCAACGAACGAGCAATTAAAGTGTATGAGCGGATAGGCTTTAAAAGAGATAAGGAGTTTTATAGCAAAGTGCATGACGAGGACATGTTATTTATCAGTATGAAACTGGAAATGCCCTGCTACTCTGTTCGAAAAGCATGGGTATGAGCAATGTGCGATGTTTAAAGGCGTGGGATATAAATTTGATCGCAGATTGGATATTGGTAGTTTCCGAAAGGTGTTATAACGGATGAATAATGTTCAATATAATCTAAAATTCGAAAAACTCGTCGCTGAATTAGAACTTGGTGAGTTGAACAGTAAGCCCAAGGCAATCTCGGGTGGGCTTTTACATCGCATGTATGCCATTGAAACTACACATGCCAAATATGCTGTGAAAGCACTGAATCCTCAAATTATGAGTAGACCTACAGCTATGCAGAATTATATCCAATCCGAAAAAATAGCAAACGTGGCAGCAAATTTTATTCATGCTCAACCTGCCAAAGTGATAAACGGTTCTTCAATGCAGATCTTAGATCATCAATGTTATCTTATATTTGACTGGATCGATGGTAAAAGTCTGGAGCTTCATGAAGTAACCGAAACCCATTGTGAGCATATGGGCATGATTCTTGCGGAGATTCATAAAACTGATTTTTCACAGCTTCATATTCCTGACCTTCAGTTGGATGATTCCAAAGAAACCGATTGGAATGATTATTTAAACAAAGGGCAGACAGAAAATTCGGATTGGACAATCTTATTAGCTGATAACATTCAAAAGCTCTATGAGTGGAGTGCTCAGGCAAAAAATGCATCAGTAATACTGGCTTCAGATGCAGTTATTAGCCATAGAGATCTTGAACCTAAGAACGTGATGTGGCAGCAGGACAACCCCATTATTATTGATTGGGAATCAGCGGGTTATATCAATCCGATGCATGATCTGGTGGAAACAGCGATGTATTGGTCGGTAGATCAGACCGGAAACGTGGGCAAAGAAAGGTTCTTGGCTTTTATAAATGGATATCGGTCTCGAGTGGGGAATTTAAACGCCAATTGGAGAAGGGTTCTCGAAAATGGTTTTTCCGGGAAATTGGATTGGCTCGAATACAGTCTGAAACGCTCTTTGTGGATTGAATGCACAGACGGTGAAGAGCAACAGTTGGGAACATCACAAGTTACATGGACTATAGAGGCTTTAAAACAATACGAGGATATGATCTCCGATGTTGAGAACTGGTTGAGTAGCTAAATCCGAGATACGAGTTAATTGTTATCCCATAAACATAGAACAGAAAGGTATGATCTTCATGGTAAACGCAAAAGGAACACTAAGAACATGCGAACAAGGGCATTCCTATTACAAAAGTAGCGATTGTCCGACCTGTCCAGTCTGTGAGAAGGAACGGAAACCGAAAGAAGGATTTCTTTCCTTGTTGTCTGCACCCGCCAGACGTGCGCTGGAGAATCAGGGAATTACGTCGTTGCAGCTACTCTCGCAATACTCCGAAAAAGAGATTTTGAAGCTGCACGGGATCGGGCCTTCTGCAATGCCAAAACTTCGACAAGCACTTGAAGAAGAGGGATTATCTTTTAAAGAGTAACCCTCTTTTGTTGGTCAATGGCTTTAATTGGAGAAATTGGTATCGTACCTCATCCTCGCATTGTATAATAATACAGTTGTGTAAAAGTTTACACGAGAAAGAGGAATCATCTCAGAATAACAAAACAGAATAGGAGGTGTTATTTAGTGGAACCACAAATTGAAGAAAAGAAGGTTGATTATCGACCTTTGGGTATATCAGGACTTGGGGGATGGTTGATTCTCGTCCATATTGGACTTTATCTCACCATCATTATGCTTGTTGTGCAATTATTTCAATACCTTTTACCTTCAATGACGAGAGAGACTTGGGAGCTCTTAACTTCCAAACAATCTGACTATTATCACGCATGGTGGGGCCCGGTTCTCATTTTTGAAACGGTATATAATGTGCTATTTTTAGTATTTAGCGTATATACGCTGATTACGTTTTATAGAAAGAAATCGATATTCCCTCGTCTTATGATTATGTTTTACAGTGTCAGTCTAGCCGTGGGCATTATTGATTATCTATTATTACTTCAGATTCCTATGGCGGTAGAACTTGAGGATGGAAGTTCGTTAAAAGGGATAGGCAGGTCGGTACTCACCTGTGCCATATGGATTCCTTATTTTATCAAATCAGTTCGAGTTCACAATACGTTTGTCAGATAAAAACATAAGCCCCGACCTAAGATGGAAGATCTAAGGCCGGGGTTTGTTATAAGAGGATTCAAATAGAGGAGGAGATATCTTGAAGATTTTCTTGGTAAGGCATGGGATGGATGAGGAGGGCTACAGAGGTGGTTGGAGTCAGCGAGGGCTCATTGAAGAAGGTGTTACTCAATCGGCGAGGCTCGGAGATTACCTGTACCATCATTCAGAGCAATATGAGATAAACACAGTGATTAGCAGTGATCTTCCGCGTGCAGTACAGACTGCCAAAGAGATTGAAAAAAGACTGTACATAAAGGGGCTTTATCTGAAAGACTGGAGAGAAATGAACAACGGACATTTGGCTGGAATGCCAAATAAGGAAGCAGAAGTGAAATATGCAGGAGTTTATTTTAACACTCTTGGCATGGACACTCCGTTTCCAGGAGGAGAAAGTCCTCGAAATTTTTATAACAGAATATGTACATCCTTTCGGGATTTATGCCGAAGTATAGAGGAGCAACAGATCAAATCGAATGTTCTACTGGTCACGCACGGCGGAGTAATCAACATCCTTTATTATCTCTTAGGAAACCAAAATTGGACCAATACATCGGTGTTTCATTCTATTGGGAATACCAGTGTTCATACGCTTGAAAAAGGAGTAAATGGTTGGGAGTTTAGCAGCATGAATATGATGAGTCATTTAGGTTAGAAAAGGGAGTATATAAAGACTGCCGACAGGTGCCGTCAGTCTTTATATATATTATTTAGTTTATCTGAAGCAGACGCACTATTTCACCATCTATTACTTCTTCACTAGTTTTTATAAACCCTAAAGATTCATACAACTTTCCCGCAATTAGATTGTCTGGTCGGTGTCCAATCATGATTCTTGTGTAATTTGAAATACGCATAAGCTGAATCAAAGTTTTCATTGCTGCCTTGCCATAACCTTTTCCTTGATGCTTCTCGTCAATCATTATGGCAGGAATCCAGTAGTTATCATCCTTGTCTGGGTTCGCACAGAATACGAGAAAACCGACTAAAACCTCTTCCGAGTAAATAGCACGTAATTCAAAATCATTAACATATTTAGATTCAGCAATCCAATAAACGACAGGTGCAGGAAAGATATTAAGCTGTTCTGGCTTAACTTTAAGCTGGGTACATTCATACCAATTTTCATTAGACACTGGCTTTAATACAACTACCATTCGGAGTTCCTCCCAAATTTTACTTTGCAGAGGAATTTATCCTCTGCACTTACTTCGGATCCTTCCTAAAAATCATTGCAACATGGTTATTCTTCATACCACATCACTCCTTTCGAAATGAAAAAACTCTAATGTAGGTTATTTGCTATTTTGTTTAATATATCCTTCTTTTATCAGTGAAAATAGATTGAACATATCAATCATTTCAAAACAAATAGTTGAGAAAATGGCCTACTACGCTACAATGGAATGAAATGGAAGTATAAGGAGGTTGCAGATATGATTAATAAACCAAGTGAATTGTTGCGTGGGTTGAAGTCCTTGTCTGGACCTTTTCCAGCTTGGAATACCGAGCTTTTACCGGATCGACCAGGGGATCTTTTTCTGGAATGGCTGAGACTGGCTATAGATTACGGGGTGAAAGAACCTCATGCGATGACGATTTCGACAGTGGATTCGAATGGTTTTCCAGATGCACGAGTATTGATAATGAAAGACGTAGTTGACGAAGCTTTTTATTTTGCATCTGGCTCGGAGAGTCGAAAAGGACAGCAGCTGGAGAACAATCCGTATGTGGCACTGACCTTTTACTGGCCTACATTGGGCAGACAGATCCGCATAAGGGGAGAAGCCGTGGATATGGGCGAGGAAGCAGGTGCAGCGGATTTTCGGAAAAGATCGGCAGGGGCACGCGCAGTTGCGATGACAGGACGACAGAGTCAGGAGCTGGAGAGTGAGGAAGAATTGGAACGCGCCATTGCCGCTCAGAAAGAGCGGATCAGCAAGGATCCTGATGTCATTACACCGAATTGGAGACTGTACGCCGTAAACGCAAAGGAAGTTGAGTTCTGGCAGGGAGACTCGGAACGAAAGCATGTGCGAATTCAATATATTCTGCATCAAGGGCAATGGAAGCACCAGAGGTTATGGCCGTGATTTTATAAAGGGGGGAATTGTGTGAGTCGTAGAACTACAGGGACACTGCTGCTGGTCATAGCGGCATTTCTATACGGTGTTCGATATTTGAGTGCTGCCATTTTTGGTTCTGGTGTGGCTTCGTGGAATTCGGAATTGTTTCAGGAGATGCTGAATTATGTGGGAACCGCTCCGCAAAGTTGGAGTATAGCTGCTTTAATCCTGGGTTTGTTCTATTTAGTATGGGCGGAATATGAAGCAACCAGCTCCAAAACCAAAGAAAGTCTCAAGCGTTTTGTGAGTTATGAATCTGTAGATCAAGAAGAGGGAAGCCAGAACAAAACAGATTAACTGGATAGTGTGAGTTCTTATCAGCAACAGTTGCTAAATTAATTTGTATAAGCTGGGGAGGCATACATATGAAGTCCATTGAAAGTTATTTTGATCCATTTCCGGTATTGGAAACAGAACGATTGCTCCTTAGGCCCATTACCTATGCTGATCTGGATGAGATGTACCGTTATTGCGCGGTTCCTGCTGTATCGGAGTACACAACTTGGGACGCACATCAGAGCAAGGAGGATACGAAAGCCTTTATTGATTTTGTGACGAGTCGATATGAGGTGGATAAGCTGGGGCCATGGGGGATTGAGGATAAACAAACGAAGAAGTTGATTGGCAGCTGCAATTATTTAGGATGCGACAGCAACAGTATGAGGGTGGAATTAGGTTATGTGTTATCCAATGAGTACTGGGGCCAAGGCATCATGACGGAAGCGGTTAGCCGAATCATTCAATTTGGATTTGAAGACATCGGGTTGGAACGAATTCAGGCTAAATGTCTGGTGGGTAACATCGGCTCCGCAAAGGTCATGGAAAAGACAGGCATGAAATTCGAGGGGCTTTTACGGAGTTATATGAAAATTAAAAACGAAATGCAGGATTTGAATTTGTATGCGATGACCAGAGAAGATTTTCAATCGTTATAACCTGCTGAACATGTTTGAAAGGAATGTTAATGTTGACCAAAGGAATACTATTTGTTGTCCTTTTTATGACTCTTTTAAGTAACTCTGAAGTATCCGATAGTCTGTCCGAAGTCTCTAATCTGTCTCCTGCGCCTACAATATTTACAGAAGAAGAATTTAAAGTGCAGAATAAAGCAAAGAATATCACCATTCAAATCGGAGATACTCGAGCAGAGGTTGAGCAGCAGTTGGGGAAACACGTGGATTATTATTATCATACGAATGTTTACCAGTATAAAGGGATGTGGATTCATTACAAAGAAGGAATTGTGGATGGAATCGTGATCGATGATGCGGCTGCAAATTCCAAAAAATATAAAACGCCAAGTGGCATAGGTTATGGCAGTACAATTCAAGAGGTAATCCAGCAATACGGAAAGAAAGCCTTTATTGATTCTAATCAAAGAAAAGTACGCTCAATTACGTATCTCATGGAGAGAGATAAACAAGGCAACTACAGTGTAATAACGTCATTTGATAAATTCGTACTTGAAGGTGGCTATGAAAATTTGATGATTCTATCCATGGTGATCGATCAGCAAAGTCGTGTGTCATTCTTGATGATCGCAGACTATGAATTTGCATATCATCCTGAGCATAGATGGACTGAAACTCAATAAAATGGCTGGGGGGTACTCTATTTTTAACATCCCAACGTACATAATGTCATATCGAGCATCGACCGGGATCCGCTATAATCTCCAAGTTGAAAAAACATGGATAAGGAATCGGGAGGTACATTGAATTGACAGCGAAAAACAAATATAAATCACTTGAACTTGAAACACCCGGCGTATATGAACTGGAAGGACTGGAGGTCGGCGTGACCTCCAATTGCAATTACAAATGCGACTATTGCTGCGCCTACAATCGGGACGATGGGCAATGCATAAGTGGTCAAGAGGTCATCCGAATCATTCGTGAGCTTCCGCGGCTCAAGCGGGTGCGTTTGTCCGGGGGAGAGGTGACTCTGAAATATCAGGATTGCCTGGAGATTGTGACATATTGTGGGGAACATGGCATCGACACGCAATTAAATACCAATGCCAGCCTGCTAACGGAAGAACGAATTCATGCTTTGCGGGATGTAGGCTTGTCCAATATTCATATATCTTTTAACTATACAGATCGGGATGCATATGCAGCATATTATCGTGTACATCCGCGCATGTATGAGCGATTGGAGCATAACATTCGTCTTTGTACTGAAGCGGGGCTGGAAACTGTGCTTGAAACGCTGTTATTCGAAGAAACCCAAGCGAACATGCAAGCTATTAGCGATAAAGTCTATGAACTGGGTGTGCGCATCCATGAGATTCAGAACAGCATCGTGATGCCACACAGTAGATGGAGCAAGATTGCCTCCAAGGAGTCCCTCATCCAGTCCGTAAATGATCTGATCAAGCACAAGAAAGAAGATACGACATTATATTTTACCTGTATGGATCGTTTCGCGGAGCAATTGGGGTTACGAGAACAACCGGGTGTGTATTTCTCCAATTGTGTGGATGGGACGAAGCAGCTACATTTACACGGTAATGGGGATATTCTCATCTGTGAGTTATGCCACCCAGTCGTGATCGGCAATATCTACGAGGGTACGTCTTTGAAGGATATTTATACCAAGCAGCCACAAGCGTTAATGGATTATCTAGAAAAGCAGCCCTGCCCTGCATACGATGCTCTTTTTGCTGGTGAACAGTCCCGTTTATAGAAAGTTGTTTAGCATCGTACTTGTCCCTATTTAGGGTACATATATAGATTGAGATCCATCATTATCACTTATATGGAAGGTTGTCTGATTTCCTCTCGGGGGAAAGGATGACCTTCTTTTTTTGCGTTCAGCCTGTTTCAGATTCATTTAAGCTAGCCCGCCTATGATGAGCCTTAAGAACTTAGATGAAGAGGTGAACTTCATATGATGAAGATCTATCCAAAAACCAACGAGAACGACCCATATAAAAATGCAAAACCAAGGCGCAAATGGCTGATGATTATCCTTGTTATTGTTCTGGGCCTTGGTACCGTGATATACAGCCTGGCAGATCGCTACTTAATCCGGCATGTACAGGTTGTTGTAGCGGATGACAATACATCAGCAACCAGCACCTCTAATGATACTTCAACCCCGACGACTGAAGTAAATGCAACGTCAGATGACTGGAACTATTCCAGCGATGATATGCAGGTCAAAATCGACAAGGTGCAGACGGGGTCCGGCTCAGATCAGATTACGTATTACGTCGCAGATGTACAGCTGACAGATGCGAGCAGCCTGCGCTCGGCTCTGGCAGATAACAGCTTTGGCACGAATATTACCGAAAACACTTCAGAGATAGCATTGGCCAACAATGCCATCTTTGCCATCAATGGTGACTATTACGGCTTCCGTGATGATGGCGTAATTATCCGCAATGGTACGGTATATCGGGATGATCCGGTGCGTGATGCGATGGCATTGTTCAGTGATGGCACGATGAAGACATATAACGAGACAGAAGAATCCTCATCGGAATTGCTGGCGGAAGGTGCGACCAATACGCTATCTTTTGGACCAATTCTGATTCAGGACGGTGAGATTGTAAGTGACTTCAGCAGTGTGAAAATCGATAACAACTTTGGCAACCGGTCGATCCAGGATGCCAATCCGAGAACTGCAATCGGCATGATCGCCCCGAATCATTATGTATTTGTTGTGGTTGACGGACGGCAGGATGACAGCCGTGGCATGACGCTGGCAGAGCTTGCCGATGTCATGAAAGGTCTTGGAGCAACGGAAGCCTACAATCTGGACGGCGGCGGTTCATCCACAATGTATTTCATGGGTCGGGTTGTTAATAATCCACTGGGGAGAAACCAGGAACGCGGCGTAAGTGACATCCTTTATCTGAAAGAGGGACAATGATCATGACCATATTAATTCCATCATACGAACCGGATGTTCGTTTATTGAATCTCGTGTTGCAGTTGCAGACGTTTCAGTTAGGACCCATTGTCATTGTAGATGATGGTAGCGGACCAGGTTACAGGGGGATTTTCGAGACGGCAGAAGCCTATGGGTGTACTGTCTTGACACATACGGTTAATCTGGGCAAGGGACGTGCACTCAAGACAGGATTTCAATATATTAAGGAACATGGCCCACAGGGCGGTATTGTGTGCGCAGACAGTGACGGCCAACATCTGCCGCATGATATCAAACGTATCTTTGATGTACTATTGGAGCAAACGAATCCGGGGATTGTACTGGGTAGCCGTCGGTTCAGTGGAACCATTCCAGCGCGTAGTCGTTTTGGCAACACGGTCACACGAGGTGTCTTTTCTCTCACGACAGGTACGAAAGTATACGATACACAGACAGGCCTGCGAGGTTTTCCGTACTCGATGCTGGACTGGCTGTGCCAGATACCGGGGGAAAGATTTGAATATGAAATGAACATGCTGCTAACAGCACATAAAGAAGGGTATGAGATTACAGAGGAGTTTATTGATACGGTCTATCTGGATCATAACAAATCTTCTCATTTTCGCCCATTGGTAGATTCATTCCGCATTTATATGCCGATTCTGATGTTCAGTACGTCTTCGGTGTTATCGGCCTTGATCGATTTTGGCTTACTGTTCGTGATCCAGTATTTCACGCATAATCTGTTCCTATCGGTCGTTGCAGCGAGACTGTGCAGCTCCATCTTCAACTATACGATCAATCGGAAATATGTATTTTCAGCTGGGAAAACGTCCAGAGTCCGTCAGTCTTTACCGAAGTACTTCTCACTGGTCATTCTGGTGCTGTTATTAAATTACGGATTGTTGTACTTCTACAATGAAAAATTGATTATCCCGCTGATTGCAGCCAAGCTGTTAACAGAGGTATCGATCTTTGTGTTCAGCTATTGGGCGCAGCGCAGATTTGTATATTAACTTTGTATATTAATACTCATAGACCACAAGAAGACACGGCCACTCAAAAGAATATCATGCGCTTCTTGGTAATAAAAAAGGTCGAGAACAGGGTAAAGCATACCCCTGTTCTCGACCTTTTAAACTCAAAGGAGGACGAGCGTTACATCAGTTTCTTAATCTCATCCTTCAGAATTTCGGACTGGGTGCCGAAGATGACCTGCACAGCTCCGCCACCAAGCCTCATGATGCCGGAAGCGCCAAGCTGTTTGAGCGCCTGGTCGTTGACGGCTTTGTCGTCTTTAACAACAAGACGGAGGCGAGTGATGCAGGCATCGATGCTCTCGATATTATCTGTTCCACCGATCTCGGCGAGCACTTTGCCAGCCTTGGTGTCGCCAGACGCCGCTGCCACGGCGGAAGCATCAGTGGGGCCATCGGCATCATAAGCGTCATCCTCGCGCCCCGGCGTTTTCAGGTTGAACTTGAGAATCATGAACCGGAACAGGAAATAATAGACGACCGCAAATGCGAGTCCGACTGGAATCATGAGCAGCGGATTGGTCGATAGCTTCATGTTCACGAGGTAATCAATCAGACCTGCGGAGAAGGCGAAGCCCAGCTTAACATCCAGCAGGTACATGATCAGGGCCGCTACACCGGTAAGAATAGCGTGCACCACATACAGCAGAGGCGCCGCGAACATGAAGGAGAACTCGAGCGGTTCGGTAATACCCGTTAAGAACGAAGCCACCGCTGCGCCGATAAAGATCGAAGCGACCATTTTCCGCTTTTCAGGCCGGGCTGTATGAATCAAGGCAAGCGCCGCCGCCGGAAGAGCGAACATCATAATCGGGAAGAAGCCAGACATGAACATGCCTGCCGTAGGGTCTCCGTTGAAGAAGCGGGTCAGGTCCCCGTGCACGACTTCCCCGGCTGCATTGGTATAATCTCCGATCTGGAACCAAGCGATGGAGTTGAGGACATGATGCAGACCGAGCGGGATGAGCAGGCGGTTGGCGATCATGAACACCATGGAGCCAACGCCTTCAAAGCCTACAATCCAAGCGCCGAAAGCGCCGATGGCATCCTGAATCGGGCTCCAGACCATGCCGAACAGGATGGCCAATACCAGCATGGAGCCGGCGGTGACCATCGGCACAAAGCGTTTGCCGGAGAAGAAGCCGAGCCAGTCAGGAAGCTTGATATTATGGTATTTTTTATACATATAGGCTGCAAGCAGTCCGGCAAATATCCCACCCAATACGCCCATATCCAGCTTGACATCGTCAGGAATATAGCCGAATACACCTGGAACGGCTCCCAGAATCCGCGTCAGCACCATATAAGCGATCAGGGCGGAAAGAGCGGCGACCGCATCCCCCGCCAGTCCGATTGCCACCCCGATGGCGAAGATGAGCGCAAGGTTGCCAAAAATCGCCCCCGCTCCCTCATTCATGAATGGAACTACATACTGATTGAGAAATCCCCCTATCACGGGTCCAAGCGGAATGTCCTTTTCATAATTAAGAAGACCCAAGCCTTGAAGAATACCTGCTGCAGGCAGGGTTGCTACAGGAAGCATCAGGGATTTCCCTAGCTTTTGCAATGCTTTCAGCATATTGTTCTTCCTTTCTTTTTTAGATTCATGTTATTTGGGCAAGCTGACTTTCATGATAGTTCCCAAGCCCGCTTCTACGTTGCCATACGTCGGGTGTGACTCCCACGGCTGTTCTGCCGCATTCGCAACGATGACAGGGGTGATGACCGGATAACCAGCCGAAACGATAGCATTCAGGTCAAATTCGATCAGGGTCTGACCGACAGCGACCTGATCCCCGGTCTGCACTTGGGGTGTGAAGCCCTGTCCTTTCAGACTGACAGTATTCATACCGATATGCAGCAGCAGCTGTAGCCCAGAAGCATGCTCAATCATTACGGCATGATGCGATTTAATCAGGTGCACCACAGTGCCGTCGATAGGTGCGACCAGCCTGCCCTCCTGGGGAATCACTGCAACTCCTGGACCCATTAGTCCTTGCGCGAACGCTTCGTCAGGCACTTCTTCCAAACTGACGCAGGTTCCGGTGAGTGGGGAGACGACGGATATTGTCTCAGATGTTTTGGCAGATTTATTGTTTTTCCATTTCCAGATCATTGTGTGTTATCCTCTCTGTTGTTGGTTTTGGCTTGGGTTTGAAAAAGCCGGTATAAATGCATGGCGAGAAAAGCCGTTTCTTCCTCGGGTACCTCTGTACCCAAATCCTCGGCCATTACAGCACTTAGCTTTCTGGCCAGCTGGTATTCGGACGGATATTCATTTTTCACATATTGTGCGAAGGTGGGGGCCGTCATCGGCTGCTGATACAGGCGTTCCATGGAGAAGCGCAGGTGTATCAGGAGTCTTGCCTGGCTAAGGCTGCCCTGCTCAAAGCGAACGCCACCCTGCTCTTCAATAATGGACTGAAGCTTGCTGATCACATTGGATACCTTAACCAACTGTCCGACAGGGACGTGATTCACGGAGGAGTACACATGGTATGTCAGGAACCCGGCCTCATCCTCCGGTACCTCTACGCCAAATGCCTCTCCGATCATGGCCGCCGCTTCCGAGGCGATTTCGAATTCTTTCGGAAAACTGAGCTTTGTCTCCGTGAGGAAAGGATTCAGAATCTCCATCCCGTTGCGGATACGATATAAGGTGAACTGAATATGACTTGGAAGAGCAAGGTAGATCTTGTCATTCAGCTTGCCAGGAAACTGATCAGCGATGAGACGGATAATCTGATCAGAGATGTCGATGACATTGGGGTCCAAGTCCTTCATCAACTCCTGCGCCTGCCCCCACTCCTCCCGGTCCTCCAGCCGGAACCTTTTCTCAATCCGCGGATCATCGGACTGAATGGTGTTTTCCACCTTGAACGCAAATCCCAACCCTTTGCCGATCAGTACGTACTCCTTGGTATTCTGGTGCGACCGGGCCAGAACAATATTGCTGCCGACGACCCGCTCCACCTGCAGCATCATTCCTTTACTCACGGTTCACCGCCTCCTCGTTTCTAAAGTTAACGCTTCCAGGTCTCCGGAACGCAAAAAGAGCCAAGAAGCGAGTATAGTCTCATGTTCGCTTCTTGGCTCATGCCCTCTGGGGTGGTAACACGCCAATTCATTTTAAGTTTTTATGCAGAACGTTCTTCCTACATAATATAGAAGCTGATCTGCCGCCGTCAACCATAATTTTGTCATCCGTCTGTTCGTCGTTTAATATAGGGAATGTGTAAATGAAAAGCTACCTTCGCCATGAAAGACTGATGCGGGGAAGCAACTGCGTCTATTCGGCTTCGATGCTCATGGATTATCTGACGGACTGCGCGCTTCTCGGGCACACCCGCTTTTAGCATATGAACGCTTTGCAATCCGATCCAGACTATCAGAGGGTCAACGAAATCAAGCGATTCCCGGACGAAAGCACGTGACGAACGGCCTCAATCCCCGCTATCAAGGTCGTCCTTGGTACAAGGTGTGGCAGGAACGGGAGAACTCATCCACATTCCGAATTCATGTTAAAAAGATATGGGAGGAATAATTTATGGTTCCACAACGAGTGAGTCTGGTCACCATTGGTGCAATGCATCTGCCTGAGCTGCGTTCGTTCTATCAGAAGCTTGGGTGGAGTGAGACCGCAATCAGTTCAGATCAATACAGTGTTTTTGAAACAACAGGTGTATTGCTATCGTTATATCCCATTCAGGAGCTGGAGAAAGATACGGGGATGATATTCAGTGCATCTGATGGGTTGAAAGGAACGCTGCTGGCCATCAATGTGGATCAAGCGGAAGACGTTGACGATACCATTGTGAATATCCGCGCTGCCGGAGGCAATGTAATCAGAGAGCCATATGACGCTGCCTGGGGCGGGAGAATCGCTTATTTCCTGGACCCGGAGAATAACTGCTGGGAAGTCACTTGGAATCCAACCGCCGTATTTAATGAAAAAGGAGCCATGATCACATTTTAGGGTGAAATGAGTGTGACCGGATGTTGAATCGTGTTCGCAAAGATTTGCGTTATTATCTTCAGGAACATCAGGATCGGAACAACCTCATCTTGCATTATTTCGCATTTTTATCGGCGTTTGCGGCTTGGATTTTCTTGTTTATTAATTTTAAAGTCATGCTGGTTCTGGCACTTATCCATTACGCCCTTTCCTGGATTGGGCACTTCTATTTCGAAGGCAACAAACCGGCGGCATTCCGATATCCGCATATCGGTTTTTATGCCGGGTTCACCTGGTTTTTTATCAGGACCATTGAGATCATCACCCGCAAAGAAATCATCCATCCGTGGATCAATAAACAGGACTGAAACCAGCAGGAGTCGAACTTTATAAAATAGGAGTGTGTCTATGTATCTTCGAAGTGTGGAGTTACTGTCTGCTAAAGTCGAGAATCCGGATCAATATCCGTTTCACATACCGTCCATACAGTCTCTGGAGCGATTGGAATTCAACAATAACATTACTTTCTTTGTTGGTGAAAATGGATCGGGTAAGTCCACACTGCTCGAAGGTATCGCTCATCAATGTGGATTTAACACAGCAGGGGGCGGGAAAAATAATGCATTTGAGATTGATGCTGCTGAATCATCATTAGGTGACTATTTGCGTCTATCCTGGTTGCCCAAAATCACGAATGGTTTCTTCATGCGCTCGGAGTCCTTTTATCAATTTGCATCGCATGTAGATGAATTGGGGCCGGAGTCGCTCAAGTATTATGGTGGGCGTTCGTTGCATGAACAATCCCACGGGGAGTCTTTTCTCAATCTGTTCGTGAACCGATTCAATTCCAAAGGCATTTATCTGCTCGATGAGCCCGAAGCCGCCTTATCGCCAGCCCGTCAACTCTCCTTATTGCGCATTCTTCATGATCTATCAGGCACTTCCCAATTCATTATCGCGACGCATTCGCCGATTCTATTGGGTTATCCGGGTGCACGCATTTTGAGTTTTGACGATGGTGGTATTCAGGACGTAGAGTATGAAGATACAGAACATTATCAGATCACCCGCAGTTTCCTGGAAAATCGCAACCGGATGCTGAATGAGTTGTTCAAGGACTAATTGTTTTTATTTTGAAAGGAGACAGGAGCCGAACATGAGTATCAAATTGGTGCTGTTGGACCAACTCGCTGCCTGTCATCATGACAAGAGCTGGTTTGTGCCGCTGGATGAGATGTTACGTGATGTAACCGCTACGCAGGCCTTATCGCTGAATGATGAGGGGCAATCCATCTGGAGGTTGGTGAATCATCTGACTTTCTGGAATGAAACTTGGTTGGATCGGTTCATTAAGGGTGAAGTGGTTATGGACAATAGCATAGATAATGATGAGACGTTCATTATTAACCCATCCCAGGTAAGTGAAGAAGATTGGCAGAAAAGCATTGCACACGTTGGTGCAACATTTAGTCGCTGGATACAGGCTATAGAGGAAAGTGATGATGCAAAATTAGGGATGACCATTCCATCGTACTTCAATGCCCCATGGTGGAATGTCATATCCAATCTGTGTATTCATAATGCGTATCATATTGGACAGATCATGATGCTGAGAAAGAAAGTAAGAGGAGAGATGATATGAAAATAGGTTTTCTGATCGTGGATATGCAAGAGAGTATTGTACGAGATAAGTTAGATCAAAAAGCAATAGACCGCGCTTGTGAATATATCAACCATGTTGCAGACGTGCTTCGTTCGAGCGGCCATGTGGTCGTTCATGTACAAGACGTGGAAGGGATGGAGAATTCAAATTCTGAGGCGTATCGTATTATTTCTGAGGTTGATGTGACTGAGAAGGATCTGACAGTGACGAAGGAGAGTTCCAATGCATTCTGGCAAACAGACTTGGAGCAGATTCTGAAGAGTCACGGTGTTGAGCTGTTGATCATTTCGGGATTTGCCGCCGAAGAATGTGTTTTGTTTACCTATAATGGCGCGATGGAGCGAGGATTTAGACCGGTCATGTTGCAAAATGGGATTCTAAGTACGCATTCCGAAGCGGTGATTTCAACCTATAGAGACCGGAATGTGATTTCTTATCCTGTAGTTAATTATCTAATCAAATAAGTGAGATTACTCATGGACGCGACGATGTCGTGTCCGTTTTTGGTTAAACATATCCTTTTATGATGGGAAGGATTCTTCATCGTTTAAATTAAACTTTACCTATATTTACTGGAGTTGAAGCGATACATTTAAGTGGAAAGCAGGGGCGTGATATGCAACTAAAGATGGGGAATTGCGGTTTATTAATAAAGTGAGGTGTAATGACATGAATGTACAGATCACCAGAATCGATAAAAGTCAGAAAGAATTATTTTTAAACTTGTACAACCTTTATCTGTATGATCTTTCCGAATTCTCGGGTGAGGATTTGCTAGAAGAGGGGAAATTCGATCCAACGAATACCTATCTCTATCTGGAACGGGCGGAATTACATCCGTTTTTTATTCAATATGATGGAAAGGTAATCGGATTTGTGCTGGTTTGCTCACCTCCATACGTAGATGATGATGTGGATTATACGGTACAAGAGCTGTTTCTGGTCAAAAAGTATCGTGGACAAGGATTAGCCGCTCAGGCGGTTGATCTGGTGTTTGCACAATTTCAGGGCAGATTCAAAGTGGAGCAACTGGCTAATAACCGATCAGCTGTTTCATTCTGGAGAAAATACTATGAACATCATCACATTGAATATGTAGAGTCTGAGTATAGCATTGAAATTGAAAACATCGCTGGAAGCCATCGGATTCTGTCACAGACGTTAATACATGCAAGAAAGTAAATTTTAGCAAATGCAATCTTTCAAATAGAAAGAAGACAAAAATACTGAAAGTTGCTGATCGCTAGATAAAGAGCGGGGATTCAATGTTCATGCGGATATAATGGATATTCATTAATAATTGAATCAAAAGGATCAAATATGAACAATCAACATGGGATGTTTCTAACAGTGGATAGATTCTGTTGTCTATATTGAAAAAGAATTTAAAGATACTAATATGGAGTATTTTTTTGATGCTAACGACCTAATAAATCCTAGGTACATGAATATAAGCGAAGAAACAATACTCTTTTAATTGATAACAGAAAAAAGATTCTAAATATCGATATAATAGTAAAGCTATTAAAAAAGAATAAAACAAGCAGAAAAAATGCTCATCATAAACTTTTATTGATGGGTAATATCTATTATTTTTTATATTTTCTATAATTTGTTGATTTTTTTTGTAATATTATGTATTATTCATAGTATCATATTTTATTTATGGAAACTTATAGAAATTGTATGATAAATATATTTATAGGAGTTGAGCTAATGCTTCACAAATTGTGGGCTAAGGTAAAAAAAGGAATGGTGTTAAGTACACTTATTTGTCTAATGCTGATGAGCTTTTCAGGTGTTGTTAGTGCTAATTCCGATGAGATGACTTCTTCTGGTATCCAACCCCTTCAATCTTCTAGCATCGATGAGCAAATAAATAAAATATATGAAAAGCGGGGTCTTGTATTAGCACAGAAAAAAGAAGGTTACCTTGAGGAGTACGATAGATTGGGTAAAGAACTGGAATCTTTAGGAGTCGAATTCTTATCTCCTTCACAAGTAGAAGAAAAAATGGAAATTGCTAAAAAATCTTACAATGGTTTTTCACCTCAAGTAATCATACCTGCAAATGGGAAATACACATGGTCAAGCATTCGAAATTCTTGGGTAAAAAATGGTGTAACTTATGAAGTTCAACATTTGACCGCAGAATCTAATAGTAATGCCTCTATTCTTAAGGGCACACAAGCTAAAGTCATCCAAAGTTCTATAAATCTTCAAGCAGCTTCCGTAAATTTAGTAACTTCACTTATTAAAGAAGGGGCTACGGAATTAGGGAAACCAATTGATGTGACAATAACCATTTATGATGCTCTTAAAAGTTTTGTTAATGATGCAAACTTTGGAAGAACTACAATAATTCCTGATATTACTACAAACTACACGGTATCTTGGTATCAAAATATTGATTTCATGTATGTGAAGAAACAGGGTGATTCAGACAACAACCAAGAATTGACGTTTATGTCCTCCGCAGTTGCTGGAGAAACTACTTGGGTAATCCCAACATTTAATTACAAAGTTAGTGGCGCTACAAAAAGTGTTAAAAACGTAGTGGGGTCTAATACATTTAACTATTATAACACCGTAGCACATAGAAATGGATCTATGGGGGTTGCAGCATATTTAAATCCCTCTGCGGCTAGAAACGCTTATGTGACCTATGCCGCAATAATAGGAGTTGGGGGCAAAAACATTGGATTAATACCTGTTGCTACTCCTGCATCACCTGTTGTTATGCCATAAATATATTGTTTTAATTTGTCTATCGCTTAGAAATAAGATTTGTGTATTGTTAAATTACACAAATCTTATTTATTTTTAGAAGGTAAGGAGACATCAATACATGAAAAGAATAATGAAATTCTCTATTATTCCAATTGTATTAATCATTTTGATTCTATTATTTTACCAATTCCCTAAAAAAATCGATATCATTCGTCCTGCAGTTTCTTTTAATGATAATAATCCCGAATCACTTAAAAACACCTCTATCCATATAGCAGGAACATTTAACAGGCCGTTATTTAGGCAGCATGTTTTTAAGGGTTCCATTATAATAAACGGCATAGAAATAACAGAGAAATACGATACAATTGACACTGAGGTACTTAAAAGAATGAATGGAATTAATATGGGGAATTTGATCTATAATAACACTCAAAACGCTACAGTACTTGGTATTATTTGGTTTGATAATAATTTCAGAGATATTGGAATTTTAGGTGTAAATACCGAAGCGAATCAAAAAGAGGCTATCTATATTGTTACGGGAGAGTCATATGAAGAAGGATTAAACAATCTGAAAAAAATGAGAGATAAATATGGATCTGGATTTATAAATTTTGAATAAGAACGTAATAAGTATCAGAAATAATATAATCTTAATTATGGATGGTTGTATGCACAATATTATTTTATGATTATATACAGAAAAGGTGCGACATTGTACAAATTGTATAGTGTCGCATCTTCTACGTTTCCCCAAAATACAAGTCCTTTATTCATTAAAAAAGTATAACGTTAGCGTGAATATAGTATTAATTTAAGAGATAAATAATCGGAAATTCAGATTGCTTTTGTAATAACTTTTCATTCCTTTATCATGGATGAAATTGTTTTCTTTAAAGTGTCAGGTATCGGGGGAATTATGATCATTCGAAGATCGAAGAGTCAGATCGGAGTGGTAAAGATGGAGTTAATGTGGACAAACCGAATAGTGCTCTGATCATGTAATCAAAGAGGGTGTGACGCCCAATGAAACTTTTAATATTAGCTAGTTAGATCAATTTTAAAAAAGGAGGAGTAATGTGGCGAACATACACAAGGGAAGATATTCGGCTGAGATCGAAGGAGAGTTTGTTGTTTTTATTATTGGAATGAGAGTTAATCGCTTGTGGGCCATACATAAGTGGTTGCCTGTTTTTAAATCCATGGGCCCGATGATTAAAGAACTGTACATGAACCCAGATACCGGGTTTCTGGGGACGGAATTTTTTATGAGCTGGCGTGGAGTGACTCTGCTGCAATATTGGAGATCTTATGATGAATTGGAGAAATACGCACGCGGTGGCCTACACTTGGAGGCTTGGAAACGATTTAACCAATCCATTGGAGCGGATGGAAGCGTGGGGATTTATCATGAAACGTACAAAGCTCAATCCGGTTCATATGAGACCATCTATGCGAATATGCCCAAATTCGGGTTGGCTAAAGTGTCTAACCATGTTCCAGCGACAGGCAGGAAAGAAACGTCCAGACGTAGAATGGGTGGAGAGAGTGATCCGGCAGTAGAAACACCAAAGAATCCTTAACAAATGACTAGTGAAGTTCGAATGTACAATTATCGCAAGTAGAGAGGAGCATGTTATTGAAAGTTAATGTCAAACCAGAAGATTTAGGCTCTGAGCAGCTTAGCTGGCTGTGCGTCCAACCGATGTTGATCTCCGTTCGGGGTAAAGATGTTGCAGCAAAAGTAGAGGTATATCGGCGATTACATGAAGGACAACAAGCGATATTTTTGTTCTATTCCTATCATAACCATACGAAGAGCTTGGCGGAGTTTTATTGGTTTTCGGCGTACAACATTATTGACATGAAGAGCTGGAATGGAATTAAGAACGGGATGCGCTATTTTAACCAAAATGAAATGGTAACTCTGCTGGATGACATCGAGCGTTTGATTACAGATAAAAATAAAGTTGGAGATGCGTGGCGTGAGGTCCTGCCTACGGATTTGGAGAAAGACCCAATCCTGCTGCAAAGAACGGAAGAACTATACGCTAAATATCGAGCCGCTGCTCAGGAAGCTATTTTACACATGAATGAAATAATTCGGAAAAATCAGGAGATGTATCTGGAGAACAGTTCGGTAACCTGAATCCAGATGACAGTCTGAAAGAGAGACACGAGGGCTACTCTTGAATGAGTAGTCCTTTTTATCGTGTCTATACGCTGAAAAATCAGTACCGATGTAACAAACCTGCAATTTCATGCAACAAAACGCAATACTGTGGGTTTGTCGTGGCTTTGCTTGTAATATGAGTTGTGAGAGGAGGAACAGCAAATGAAAGTCATTTTTGAAGAGGAACTGTTAATGGAAAAAAGCATGGCCAAGGTCATAACCCATCCTGATGAGAAGTCCCATTGGGACAGTATCCAAGAAGCGATCTGCCAATCGGAAACAAAACTTGTTGTCATCAATGCCAAGAACAATCGCAATGTGCAAATCGAGTTGAGTTCGGTGGTCGCGATTGAATCAGAGGATCGGTTGTGCTGTGTACGTGTCATCACAGGCGAAAGGTATTTGCTCAACAAACGTCTGAAGTTTGTGGAACAGGATTTGGGATCATCCCATTTTGTGAAAATTAACAATCAAACGATCATCAACACACGTTGTATTAGGGAATTTTCATCAACAGACCATGCCAGGATTCAGGTTGATCTGAACGATGGTTCCAGTTACTTTGTTAGCCGATTCTATATTAAAAACTTTAGGGGGAAATTATCATGATTAGTCAGTTGAAGCATTCATTTTTTCAGGTTTTTACAGTAACTTCGTTGTGGGTCACCTTGTTATTGACACTATTCTCTAAAAGTCAGTCCTTTGAAATGGGTTACCTATGGAATATTGCTGGGATTTCAGCTATTGCCGCTATACTGTTTGGCGTAATGTACAATGCACTTTGGAACTACTTTACGATGAAACCGGTGTGGAATATCGTCATTTCTTCCACATTTAATATTGCAGGAGGAATGGCGATCGTATGGTTATTTTCTACAGACATGTTCCTATTGATTGCTCCCTGGTTCCCTGGAATGTGGGTCCTATCCATCGTACTGCACATTATTGGTTTCTATTTCTATGCTAGAATAGATAGCAGGAAAAAAGCGGAAGAATTAAATAATATTCTGAAGTAAGCAAGGGGTACTGAAATGAACGAAGAAAAGGTTTTGGAGTTGTATGGTTTAGATCCAGATACCAAACATAGGCAGCAAATCAGAGAGTTGTTGCAGCAAGAGATTGAGAATCAAGAAGCAGTAGATCATGAGTATCTCAAAACCTTATGTATTTTGTTATTCTGCATCGGAAATGTAGAGGACACTGTGCTGATCTGGCAGGCAAAACGCAAGAATCAGGATACGGGCAGTTATATTGATGTGCAGCTTCTGTGTGGTGCCGGTTATGAGAAGACAGTGACCTATCTGGAACAGAAGGATGGGGATCAAGTGAGAGAACAGTTGAACTATCTTAGACAGTGTGAGCCATATGACTTTGTTGATTTTTCCAAGGAGGAATGGGTCTCTTACTATAAACAATATTATGAAGAACCTTAGTCATATCCAACATGTGAGAAGTGAGGTGATTAATGATGACAAATGCTGATTCCATCCAGGAACAGATGCAGATGTGTCAGAAATATAATGCCGACTATGTACCGAGCGAACTACACCATAAGATCGGAATCGCCTGGAACGTCAAAGAGAAGTTGGAACCGATCCACGGCATGCGTATTCAGCCCGTGGGAGATACAACAGGATGGTATATTTGGGCGGATGAATACTCGGAGGCAGATGACTTTTTTGTCCCATTACATGTCACGCACATCGATGACTGGGACCCCAAAATCAAGAAGTACCTCGGACTTGCGCCGGGATGGCGGTTTGTGATTGCAGAAGATTATGAGGATGTATGGTTTGACGATCAGTTGCTTAACAGATCATAGTCAGAGCAAGCAAATGAGCTAATTAAACATTGAAAGGAGTGGGATGATGCCGAGTGTTCATGATAACATCATATTAAGTTACGAAGTCGATTTGGAGAATGAGAGGATTAGGATGCGTACCCGTTCGTATCACTCTGATTTGTCTGAAGATACTGATATCCTTTTCTCAGGTGTATTAGCACATTCATTTGAAACACCGTTGCAAGGTAGCATTATCTTCGATATTGACGACGTTGGTTTGGATTGTTTTATTAGTTACAATCGCGATTTGTTGGAGAAAGGGAAAGGTCAGGGCTGGCCTATCATGTATGAAACTGATGAAGAACTGGAAACCAAGTTGATCGAGGGGGACTATCTGTACTTTGTCATTTCATCATCGTATGGATTAAGTGGCTGGGTTTTGGCTAAAAAGGTTGAGATGATAACGAAGATGCGGAATGAACAAGATGAAGAATAGATTTGGTCATGAACCGAACATGATCCGTAAATTACCAGTAGTTATGGGTCTTGTCACTTTCGTTGTCATTATGATTATTACCAATCCAACCAGAAGTGATTTTTATACTTGGCTGGAAAGCGAGTATGGTATACATGTCTCCTACGACATCAATGAAACGACGTATACACAGATCACGAACGGCCAGGAAAAAAGTCTTAATTTCAGAAGCGGGCATATACAGCATGTGGGAATCTTTACTACGTATAATGAGACTTTTATGAATGCTGAGGGTAATGAGATCAACATTAAAGCCACTGGTGTAATGAACATGTTTTTTAAAAGATAGTTGGTTGCTGTTCAGATGTTGGAAAGGGGTTATACATACCACGCTTCTTTGTATGATGAAAACATGCAGAGCATCGTGGTTTTTGTGTTGAGCAAAATCCGTAAGGAGGGGGAGGATTACGTTATTTGGTTCATTCGCAAATTCCACATTATGGGTTATGATGTACCTACAGAGAAAATTTAACATACATAGGAAGTTTTTTGGGGATTGAGATTATTCCAGTAGGAGGAATAGAATGAAAGCTATTTTCCTTGATTTTTATGGGACAGTTGTTCATGAAGATGATGATATTCTACCCGTAATTTATAAACAAGTTCAAGCGACAGCGCAGGTGGAATGTACAACGGATGAGATCGGTGCTTACTGGTGGAAGGCTTTTTCTACATTGTTTTATGCAAGCCACGGCAGCCAGTTTACCACGCAAAGAATGCTGAATGTGCAATCTCTGGCAGAAACGCTTCTCCATTTCAAATCGGAGCTACAAGCTGAGTCGCTTAATCAGGAACAGTTGGCACATTGGCGTAACCCTGGCATATTTGCTGATTCAATTCCCTTCCTTCATTCTCTTAAAATTCCAGTATATATCCTGTCCAATATCGATACGGATGACGTGAAAGCTGCAATGAAGGCACATAACATTGAAGTGGCCGGAGTAATTACCGGTGAGGATGTTCGTTCTTATAAACCAAGGTCAGAGATGTTTGATGAAGCGATCAACAGGTATGGTTTGCAGCGAGATGAGGTGATCCATATAGGCGATTCTCTGGTCAGTGATGTACAAGGAGCGCAAAATGCGGGAATTAAGGCTATCTGGTTGAATCGAAAAGGAAAACTCAAACCGCAACAGATTACACCGGATTATGAGTGCAAAGATCTTGGCGAAGTTGTGCATATGTTGGAGGCTTGGATATGAAAAAGTTAACCGTGTTGTCGTTACTATTTCTATTCTTAATCGCCTGTCAGGATAAAACAACCCATGAAGCTGTGCAGAAACCAACGATTCCAGTGACGGAAAGCGTTACTGATGAAGCAATCGAGCAGAAGGACGATGAAGCAGAAGCACCCAAAGAAGACAAAGGAATTCCTCCTGTCTATCTTGATGAAACCAAGTATACAGGTGATGAACTGGAAATCGTCAAACTGATGAACGTGCGCATGCGTTATATATGGGAAGAGGATGAGGAGGGCTATATGAGCCTTTTTGATCCACAATCGCCAGTCTCAGGCATGCCAGTTTCAAAAGTTCGCAAGGTGATCTCTATGAGCAAGATCAAGATTCGAGAGCAAAAGAAGCTCTATGAGGCACTTGTGATGGTTACTGAATTAAGAGAGAACGGGGAAGAGTTCGGCCCTAGCATGGTGTTTTGGAAGAAGAAAGCGGATGGCGATGCTGCGAAGTGGATTTTTGCAGACATCGATTAACAACAACTGAAGGAAATGAAGTAAAGGGTGATGAAATCATGACAAAACAATTGATACTTATTGAGGGATTACCGGGTTCAGGAAAGTCGACGATTGCCAAGATGGTTTCCGAGATTCTGACTGAGCAAGGCAAAAGGGTACAACTCATCCAGGAAGGGAATCTGGATCACCCTGCTGATTATGATGGTGTGGCCTTTTATTCTGCGGAAGAGTTCAGGTCTTTGGTGGATGCTCACGAGGCATATAAACATATATTGGAGAGCAAAGCTACATCCTATCAGGATGGTTTCCTGATTCCGTATCGCAAAATGAAAGAGGAATTCGGAGTGGATTTCCCTGATTATGTGGTGCAGGAGATATTTAACAAAGATATTTATGAACTGCCTTTTGAACAAAATGTGAAGCTGATCACCGAAAAATGGCGGAGTTTTACCGAAAGCGTGATAAGTGCGGATGATGATTCCATCACCATATTTGAATGTTGTTTCATTCAAAATCCACTGACCATAGGTATGGTGAAAACCAATCAATTCAGAGAAGAAAACGTGCAATATGTTCTGGAATTGGAGTGCATCGTTCAACCATTGAATCCGCTCCTAATCTATATTCATCAGGAGGATCTTGTACATACCTTTGACAAGGCGATCCAGGAAAGACCCAAGGAATGGTCAGCTGGATTCGTACAATATTACACAAATCAAGGATGGGGACTCGCGAAAGGATATCATGGTGTTGAAGGCACGGTGAAAGTTCTTCAGGCAAGAAAAGAGTTGGAAACCGAGATTTATCAGTTACTGAAGATGGACAAGCACTGGCTGGACAATTCAGAATATAACCGCGCTGCTTGCCAGGAGGAACTGGAGAAGATTCTGAAAATTTCACTTTGAGATACTAAAGTACAAGTACGAGATTTCTTCGTGCGGTAATACAATACATAATGGAGGTTTATTTTCATGTTATTTCTGGAGGCAACACTAATCGTCATTACCGCTTTATTGTTCATCATAGGTGTAAGGAGCAAACGCAAAACATGGATTAGATGGGGTATAGGGAGTTTAATTTTGTTGATTGTACTTTTTATTCCATCGTTTGTTAATGGATTTGTGGAGGGATTATCTTCGGGCTGGTCGGCAAAGTAACCTGGAAGCAGTTAAAATTATGGAAGCCTTAAGCATTACGTTCAGAAATAGGAGGGGCTTGTGGATATCACATTTATTCGTCATGGTCATGCTGAACATTTGCTTCATTATCCTCATCAGCTAAATCAGTTGCATCCGGGACTTACTGAACAAGGAAAGAGGCAGGCGACTGAATTACGAAAGCAGATTAAAATCTTACCAGAAGACATAGTGTTGGTGAGTCCTACGAAACGAACAATAGAAACGGCATCCCTCTTAACATCAAGAGCTAAACAGACGGTCTGTCCACTCGTTGGCCCGAGAATGTTCCCTCAAAATCCGGAGTTCTCTGTTCTGCGCTGTGATCAAATCTATTCGAAAGACGAATTAAATGCTCAGTATACAGGGTTGCGAATTCTTGATTTTGAACTTGACTGCTGGTTGGATGGGATTAATCGAACGGAAGAACATCAATTTGAGGTTTATGCTGGACAGCTAATTCAATGGTGCAGAAAGCAGGGCGGTAGTACTTTTATCATTTCACATGATGGTACGATAACAAGTTATAGAGCTTTTCTTGGAGAGCAGGGGTTAACCCGAAGTGACTTTCTAGGCGAAGCTGGGCATTACACGATTAGAGATCTCTAATATAAAAGATCAATATCTAAACTAAGGGGGATTTTTCGTGAGATTATCGGACTATGAATATTTAGTTTTGGCTCTGGAAGAGGCAGATCAGGCGCTAATAGAAGGAACATATCCGATTGGTGCGATAATTGTGGATGCGGATGGGGATGTCGTTAGTAAAGGAAGAAACCGAGTCTTCTCCGAATGTGATCCCACCGCACATGCTGAAGTCGATGCTATTCGTCAGGCAGGGCAACATTTGCTGGATGTAAGTAAGAAGCGCTACACGAAGAATGACCTGACTCTCTACACCACATGTGAACCTTGTCCCATGTGTTCATGCACCATATTAATGTCGGGGATCAAAAAGATCGTATGGGCTGCGGATGATGAAGGGTATGGCGGGCTTAGACGTTTTAAGGAGGGCCCTCATTTTATCCATCTGTTCGACACACTTTCCTGTATTGCAGCACCATATCTTGATTTGGAAAATAGACAGCGAGCATTGCTTGCCCAATGGAATATTGGTAGAGGTATGCTTAATACAGAGTGGGAGACTCCCAAACAATGAAATCCATTCCGATCTCCATTTTACTAGCCAGTGTCATTTTGGGAATATCGTTCATAGTTGGCTGCCTGTTGCTATCAAATCAGGGGAGAGCTAGTGAATCGACTCAGGCAGTGGAACAGGATGTGCCGAACAATAATAAAACATTAATGACGATCCAAGAAACGGCGGAGTATCTGAGTATGACTAAAGAACAGGTGATGGACATTATTAAGGCCGAACAAGGAAGTTTCTCGGCATCCGGTTTCTTTGAAGGAAAAATGTTTCCTTTCATCAAGGTTCAAGATCAATTTTTGGTTAGTAGAATCGAGTTGGAATTGTGGGCTCAGGACGCATCTTCAAGTCATAGAAGATATATTAATGGGCAGATGCAATAGTCCTAGGGGACGACGGCCTAAACAAACAAAGGAGATAATTTGAAATGGAGTTCGCAGGACAGAAAATAAGAATAACACCTGTCACAGAACATTACCTCGACTTTATAAGCAAAATTGAATGTGATGCGAGTATATGGAGTTTTGAGGAGACCGTTGAAACGGATATGGAGAAAGTTCGCGATAAATATCGTAGTCATTTTTTTACTGTGGAGGAAAAGCCGTATGCCTATGATTTCATTATTCGTCGTTTGGAAGATCCAGAAGGTGAACCAGTTGGCCTTATCCAAATGTGGAGCTATGTAGGTCATAGAAAAAGCTGGGAACTCGGATTCGCGCTGCTTCCGAATTATGTAGGGGAGGGCTATGGAAGTGAGGCTACGAATCTTTTATTAGAATTTGCATTCAACGGGTTACACGCCCATAAAGTGATAGGTATGTGCAATGCTCAGAATGTCCGATCGGCTGCGCTGATGCAGAATGTAGGTATGACACGGGAAGCTGTGTTCAAGGAAGAACTTTGGTGGAACAATCAATGGACGGATCAATATTTCTTCTCCATTTTAGAAAAAGAGTTTAGTGAACAAAGAGGGAGAAATTCAAATGACCACGTTGGCTTTGTTAAGTGAAAGGTGGGTCTACAATGAGTGAAATCACTGTATATCATTATGATGCTTTTTCCACGGTTCCTGGTAAAGGAAATCCGGCTGGAGTCGTCTTTCATGCCGATTCGCTCAGTGAAGAAGCGATGCAGCAGATTGCGCATAAAGTCGGCTTTAATGAAACGGTCTTCGTGATGAGTTCAGTAGTTGCAGACGTTAGATTACGATATTTCACACCGGGTCATGAGATTAATCTGTGTGGCCATGCAACAATGGCATCCATGTATGGGTTAAAGACTAGAGGGCTACTGGAGGATAAACAGTCGATTACCATTGAGACTAATGTAGGCATATTGCCCATTCAGTTCCAGCAGGATTGCGATACGATCAACATTGAGATGAAGCAGGATCAACCCCGTTTCATGCCATTCCAAGGTGACATAGAGAAGCTGGCAAAATCCATTAATCTAACCACGGATGATATTGATCTATCCACACCTATAGTTTATGGAAGTACAGGCACCTGGACTTTGTTGATACCGATTCGCAAACTGACTTCTTTCCAACAAATGAAACCGGATTCTTCTCTATTTCCTGAGATATTAGATGAAAATCCGAAAGCTTCTCTGCATCCATTTGCTTTGGAAACCCGCGATTCAGATGCGCTAATGCATGCCAGACATTTTTCCTCGCCCTTTTCGGGAACTACGGAGGATCCGGTTACGGGAACAGCTTCCGGTGTGATGGGTGCCTATTATTTGGAGTATATGAATTCTGGAATGGATCAGACTCATTTTGTTGTGGAGCAAGGGCATGAGATTGGCAGAGATGGGAAAGTTCATGTCAGTGTGGTCAGAAATGGACAGGACATGGATGTCAGAATACGAGGCACGGCTGTTTTTGTGGAAGAAATGAAAGTGGAGTTGAATACGTAACAACGTAAATGAAGGAGAGGGTTTAGGTGGATGAACAGGCGGTACTACATACAGTTTCTCATTTGTTACAAGAAGAATGTTCGGACTCTTTGGTAGGAATTTATTTGCACGGGTCCATGGCTATGGGGTGCTTCCATCCCAATCAAAGCGATATCGATATACTGGTGGTATGCCGGGAGCAGCTGTCTGCTGATACCTATCGAAGGATTGCGAAGAGATTGATGCAGACCGAAGATGAAATGCATATTGTCACAGGGTTTGAACTTAGTATTGTTTTGGAGTCTACGGTTGCTAAACTGACATTTCCGACTCCATTTGAGTTTCATTACTCGGGGTATCACCGGGAAAAGTATAGAACTGATGATCAATATCTTTGCGGTGGATACGAAGATCCGGATCTGGTAGCACACCTGGCCGTTATTGTTGACCGTGGAATTGTGCTTGTCGGCAAACCGATTAAGGAGTTATTCCAGCCCGTAAAACGTGAATATATGTTGGCCTCTATTACATCTGACGTTGGTTCAGCTATGGAAGAAATAACGGAGAATCCTGTCTACTATGTTCTGAACCTATCACGGGTTCTATTGTATGTGAAAGAGTCGGTTATATACTCCAAGCGAGAAGCAGGCGAGTGGGCACTCATTCATATTTTACCGAAGTACAAAGAAGTCATCTCACAATGTATAGCAAAATATAACGGAGAGCTGGAAAGCGTGAATCTAAGTGATGATTTACTTCTGGATTATGCGAAGTACATGTTGGATGAAATAAAAAGGAGACATCATGATGATTATAACGACAGAGGATCTGGAACTGATTGAAGCAGCAAAGAACGTAATTTTTGCGTTTGTATCAGGAGGGCAAGCATCACGTTGGGGCAGCAGTACGAACTCGATCTGGAAAAATATTTACGGCGGTACATCTGGAAGCCTATATCGGTCGTGTCTCAGTATGCGCGGAAGCGATTGCTATAGGTAAAGCCATTTCGGAAGGGGAACATGAATTCGAAACGATCGTGGCCGTAAGACATCCCGAAGTTGATCCTAATGATGCACCGAACGGAGCGGAAATCCAGTTAGATGTGGTATCTCCTTGCGGTATTTGCAGAGAACTGATTAGTGATTATGGGAAGGACACACAGGTCATCTTGCAGGGAGAAGAGGGTTATTCTAAAACAACGATTGGGCAGCTATTACCACAAAAATATACAAGAACATAATAAGGAAGGTAGACTGTGATGTTTGAGATAGTTGATATTCGGCAAAAGCCGGACATGCTGCAGACAGCTGTACAATACTTTTGGAAGCAGTGGGGCTCGGAATCAAGTTATCATTTTTACCGGGATTGCATTGAGCGTTCCGTGGAAACCGAGAGTGATGTACCCCGATTTTATGTACTGTTGGATGGGGACAGGATTGTTGGAGGATATGCTCTGTTAAGGAGTGATTTGAATAGCCGCCAGGATCTGTTCCCGTGGTTTGCGTGCCTTCATGTTGATCCAGAATACCGAGGCAAGAACCTTGGTGGGCAACTAAAGAATCATGCGATTAATGAGGTAAAGACGAAGGGCTACGATAAGCTGTATTTATGTACGGATTTGACGGACTATTATGAAAAAAATAACTGGGCGTATATCGGTAAAGGATACTTGCTAGATGATGAAGAGACTCGGATCTATGAAATATGCATATAAAGGAAAGCTTTAATAACAAAAGAAAAAGGGAAATACGGATCCAGTAACCGAACGGAGTGATTGTCATCGAACAAACCATTCGTTTAGCTCAAGACCTTGCGGAGAGAGTCATTCGAAGAGCAGGAAAAGTTGCCAAAGATCATTTTGATCAGATCACCTGCGCAGAGGAGAAGGGCATCTTTGGGGATGTCGTTACTGAAGTAGATCATGAAGCAGAGCGGATAATATGTGATGAAATTAGCATTCGTTTTCCCGATCATGAGATCCATAGTGAAGAGCGGGGGCATAACGGACAGAAGAGTGACTGGCTGTGGATGATTGATCCGTTAGACGGAACAAACAACTTTGCCATTGGTCTACCGATATTTTCCGTCTCGATTACATTAATGTATCGTTTAGAACCCGTCCTCGGGGTTATTTACGAGCCTCTGGTGGATCGTTTGTTTGTGACATCACGTGGGAATGGAGCAAGTTGTAATCTAAACCCCATGAAAGTCCAAAAGAAAGAGCATATTCACAAAGGGACCATTGGCTGGATTCAGGGGCATCAGGTGCAAAATGAGGAGAAGGCTGTACGGCTACGTCAACATCTGGATGTTCGTTTCAAACGAATGATGCGATTATGGGCTCCAACCTTACAGTGGTGCATGTTAGCTAAGGGGGATATTGACGGCATTGTGCTCTACAATTCGGAAGGAGACGATTTGTATTCAGGCATATTAATGGCGAAAGAAGCAGGTGCCATTGTTATGGATTTTGAAGGGATTCCCTTTGAAGGCATGAATTCAGAGCCATATCTGATTGCCTGCCATCCGGATCATCGTGAGTATTTCCTGAGTGTCGTTCGGGAGGGAATGAACTCATGATTAGCGAGCTTAATAAGCATGAATTCTATAATCCGAAGGAGAATGGTCGTGAACGAATCATTGCAGAGTCAGATTCAATTTCTTATTGAGATTGATAAACTGAAAACGATTGAACGAAAAACGAGAATCATCCATGGCGACAGACTTGAAAATGATGCGGAGCATTCCTGGCATCTGGCGATGATGGCCCTGATTTTGCAGAGTCACTCCAACAAGGAGGTGGATATTCTCAAAGTCATTAAGATGCTTCTTGTTCATGACCTCGTTGAGATCGATGCCGGAGATACATTTGCCTACGATACGGTAGGGCATGCGGATAAATATGACCGAGAGATCAAGGCTGCGCATCGACTATTTGGGATTTTACCTGAGGAACAAGCCGAAGAACTGTTGAACCTATGGCTGGAGTTTGAGGCAAAGGAGACCAACGAAGCGCAGTTTGCCTCGTCGATGGATCGGTTGCAGCCGTTGATCCACAATCATCAGAATGAGGGAGATACGTGGCAGAAATATAATATTACAAGTGAGCAGGTGTTAAATAGAAATCGGGAGATTAAGAACGGTTCCGAAACATTGTGGACGTACGCACAACAGATTATCCAAAATTCCGTAGACAAAGGAATCTTGACTAAATCCAAATCTTAGAGCACATTGCTGAACTTATCTGATTACAGACGGGGGAAAATCTTTATGGGATATATCATGGAGTTGAGAAAGCTGGTGGGTTCGCGTCCTCTAATCATGGCTGGTTCATGTGTGTTGGTCTTCAATGAGCAGGGCCATCTGCTGTTGCAAAGACGTACAGATAGTCTGGATTGGGGAACCCTTGGCGGATCATTGGAACCGGGAGAATCTTTGGAGGAAGCTGCTGCCCGTGAATTAAATGAGGAAGCTGGACTGAGAGCGGGTGCATATAAACTCATTACCGTTTTCTCTGGTCAGGACATGTATTACAAGTATCCGCATGGTGATGAAGTATATAATGTCATGGCTGTCTATGAGGCTACTGAAATTCAGGGCGAACCAACGGTCATGGATGATGAAGGACTGGAACTGCGTTATTTTGATCTGACTATGCCCATTCCAGAGATTAATCCGTTCACGGAATATGTGCTGAAAAAAGCGGGATATATTAACTAAGTAGTGAAAGGGGATCGTATATGACACAGGATTTTTATTGTGATGAAGTGCTTAGTGGTAATACCAAAGTAAATATCGTTATGGAAACAGACAAGGTGCTGGCTTATCATCATACCCTACCATACTACAAGCATCATATTGTTGTTATTCCAAAGATCCATATCCAATCATTCATTTCACAGGAAGAAGATAATAATGATGAACTATTATTGGAAATTATGCGCGTTATCAAAAAGGTTGCTGCGGACATGGTTGTCCAGACGGGTTCTTCCAAAATCGTAACCAACCTGGGCACTTACCAGGATTCGAAGCATCAACACTGGCATGTGGTAAGCGGTGAACGTATCCAATAAAATAAGTCTTAAGTAGAGTCTTCCTGCCGGATGTTCGGGGGAAGACTTTTTGAATTTAATGATTAGAATTCACTCTATCAAGAATGAGGAATTTGATTGGAGAAAGTAAATGGAGGTAAAATATGCTAAAATAGTTTGGTGAATTAATAAATTGAACTATTTATCAATCATGATGATCATATGAATTATGAATTCAGTACGTTGATAAAAAAGGAGGAATTGTGATGAGCTTTTCATTCATTTCAACATTCGCAGTGTTATTTAACTTGGTGTTATTCGGTTTGGGTGTATATGCCCTCATTTTATTTATCAAACTTGCTAAACTCGGGATTCAGGCGTTGGACATTTATCTATATGAGAAACGAGGAGAACGGTTCTAAGCTGTAGAAATCTCACTCAACAATAGAATTATCATTTTTCTCTCAGTGTTTTATTGTTGTTCTATTGATATGATTAATTCATCATTCAACTAAAGAGAGGGTAAATGACATGGATACTTTTTTAGAGCAAATCAACGAATTGCAGGAGCTTCAAAAAGATTTGGTCAGTATACATCCTTTATTCGCAGACTATTATCCCGTGGTTGTGGCATTTGAAACTTTATTATATATCTATGATTATTCGTCCAAGACGCAGCAATATGAATGGGTGAAAACCGTCCCGGATGACCTGAATATTCCCGAAGGATGCCTTGCGGCGTTTCGAGTGCATCACATGGATGAGCGGATGTGCGCAGTGGTGACGGATGCGGCGTTCCAAAATTTTGAGCAGAAAGTCTACCTCTTTCATGAATTTGTCCATTGTTACGTAAATGAGCATTACACCGACATGGGTGACCGACTTGAGATCAAACATAAGATGGAGCAAATCAAACGTGTAACATGGGAACTGGATTATGAGTTTCCTTATGACAATGAGATGGTTGTCCAGCGGATCACTTCGTTGCTGTCAGCCTTGAAGAGTAAGGATCTCTTGCAAGTGAAAGAGGCGAGAGTAGCCCTGTTCAGCTCTTTGAGTGAAGAACAAGGGGAGTACTTCAACTGGCTGGAATGGAACGAAGGTTACGCGCGCTATCTGGAGAATCGAATTCGGGAGAAATTTGGACTGGAAATCAATCATATTGGGGATACAGCTCCGTTTAATCGTCTTGTTTTCTATGAATGCGGGTCGGAATACATAAGCCTGCTCGTTAACGAACAGACGGATCTTCATACGGATTTGGAGCAGTTATTTGTGAGGATACAAACAGAGCGAGTGCAGGCTTGAACACCGGGTATAGTTCCCAAATTCATTACGGACATAAAGATAAGTGCTTTCGTGGCCGATACCGCCCAGGGTTTAAAAGTGTTGCTCCAAGGATGGGACACCGAGTTGCAGCACGTTAGCATAAGCATCTAGAGCTAAATACAGATGATTACGTAGAGCGTTTACGCTCATGTTCTAAGTAAGAATCGGGAGGTTCATATGCTAATAAAAAAAGCAGGGATTCTCTTAGGTCTCTTCATGGTGCTCCTTGCAGGCTGCAATTCTACCAATGGAAGTAATTCTAAACCGAAGGAAGCTCTGCCTTCGCTCATTACATTAACCTGCAACCCCAACTTCACGATTGAAGCGTGTGAGGATGTGGAATTCAAAGATCCGGTTGAGATCGAAATCGTAATCGAGGCTATAAACAAAGCGGAGCGTATATCAGGAAGTCTTGATTATAGTGTGGAGTATAAAATGAACTTAACAGATGCAGATGGATCCTTAACCCAGTATGATTTTTCCATAGGCAAAGATCCCAAGCAGTCAGCCCTTCTGGTTAACCACGAGGATACCCACGTAGGATACAGCATACCCATAGAGGATGCAAACCGAGTGAGGAAACTGATTCAAAGTCATACGGACTGACACAGAAGATTACAGATTACCTTCGGTAAGTCAGTTTACTATATAGGTTCAACAAAAAATTCCACGATAACGGAGAGACGGTCATATGAGTCACCTGATTACCATTCAACCTTTAACAGCATCGGATATGGCGGGTGCCTGGCGGGTATTCGAGACATCCATAACGAATGCATTTACACAGGAAGGGCTGGGTTCCCTGCACGAAGACATACGCGATGAAATTGAACACAAAAAAGCGTTGCTTTACTCAGCTTTGCATCCTGACAACAAACAGGAATCGAATGTTTTCTTCTTGCTGGCCAAAAGGGAAGATACCGTCGTAGGCACTATTTCGTATGGACCTTGCGGCGAGGAGATTCAAGAATGCACCGACCACCAACTGAACTACGTAGGGGAATTGGGTAGTCTCTACGTTCTGCCAGAGGTTCAGGGTCGGGGAATTGGCTCTGCTCTCATTCATGCCTTGGCTACTGAACTTCAGAGACGTGAGATTACGCAATTTTGCCTGGATAGTGGATACCGGATAGCCCAGAAGAAATGGCAGCGGAAGTTTGGAGAACCCTATGCCGTGGCAAAGAACTACTGGGGTGAAGGCACGGACCATATGGTGTGGTTATGTAATGTGAAGGATTTTGCTGTAATAAATGACTAAGAGATGACGACCTGTACTGAACAGGGGTCATCTCTTTTACTAAGTCAATCTTTCTGCATCGATAGAGGACTATTCTTCGTACAGTAAGAAAAAGGAGTGAAGATATGCAGTACATACAGAGTACACCCGAGCAACGTTTATCGCCGGATGCCATAACCATATGGAGAATCAGTGCGATTATATCGAACGGAATAGGGTTGATTGTGCTTGCAGCACTGCTGATTCTGGATTCCGTCTTTGGATGGAGGGCGTGGATTGGTTGGTTGCTGTGGGGAGTGACTGCCATATCAGTGCTGTATGCGGTGTGGGAGGTTTTTATCCGGCCTTCATTGTTATACAAGCATTGGTATTACGATGCGAATGAGGAGTTCTTGCAATTGAAACACGGCGCTTTGAAAAAGGTACATCAGATCGTTCCCATGGCCAAAGTACAATCCGTCACGACGAACCAAGGTCCTCTTTTGAGAAAATATGGCCTATATTCTGTATCGATTGGCACGATGGGTTCATCTCACACGATTCCGGCGTTGCCAGAGGAAGTGGCGCTTGAACTGCGTAATCAGATTGCGTCCTATGCAAGGATTAATGAGGTGGATGAATGAACGAGATGAAAAGACAACACCCGTTAGCCATGCTCTGGAGTTTGTGGAAACTGGTGAAAAATTCTTTTGCATTTATCGTTTTTTTATTTATTCTCCGTCATGGCTCGGCGTCCACGTGGATTATGTATGGCAGAATCGTCTTCTATGTGGCTATCGCGTTTAGTGTGATAAGCATCATCTGGAGTTGGTTTACACTACGTTATACCGCTGATGATAAGGCTTTTCAGATCTACAGTGGGGTATTTAATCGTACAAGAAGAACGATACCCTATACCAAAATTCAGAACGTAAACCGGCATACGTCGCTGTTTCATCGTTTGTTCCGAGTCACATCTATTCGTTTTGAGACGGGTATCAAGGGAGAAGATGCTACTTTTCAGCTGCAAGTCGTTTCACTTTCGGAATCGGAGCGGCTTGAAAAGGTAGTAGCAGGGCATATGTCGGAAGCGAATGTCGCCAGTGATGCTGTAGAACCAAATGAGGAACCAGTGATGCGACCTGAACAAGTAACACTGGAAGAAGATATTCAACTACCTGTACAAGAAGAGATTGAACGGAATGTCCATTACAAGTCCACTCGAAAAGATATATTCAAAGCTTCGTTTACGTCGCTCAGCTTTCTGGTGCTTATTCCGATTCTGGGATCGCTCTATTCGTCGATAAAAGATTTCTTTCCCGATGAAAAAGTGACGGAGAGCATCCTATTAACGTGGCTGGATACCTGGTGGATTACCGCATTGATCATTACAGGACTTATTGCTGTTTCCATTATGCTAGGGATTATCAGAACCTTTGTGAAGTATGGTGATTTCCAAATCTCCTCTGATCGCAAACGTATCTACATTACGAAAGGTATGTTGGAACAGACCGCATTTTCAATCCTGAAAGAACGAGTACAGGCGGTGAAAATCACACAGTCTCCGATGAAAAGACTGCTAGGATTGGCAGAAGTGGAACTGACGACAGCAGGTGGTGTGGGAGAATCCGAACAGGAAGTTAACTCGCTCTATCCTTTTCTGCCTGTGAAGCAAGCTTACGATATGATCTCGGAGATTTTGCCATCCTATCAGGTTACGCAGGAGATGCAAAAGCTTCCACGAAAATCATTATGGCTGCGCATGCTGACACCAAGCTGGGTGTGGATCATTGCAACAGGGTTACTGTTTTATTTCAAACCGCCGATTCTGGGACAGAATCAGGCATGGTGGATGATTTCCGCTATTCTGTTACTGTGGATTGGCATATGCAGAATAACTGATTTTCTCCATACACGATACATCCTGAATGAGAACTTTATCCAATTGCGAACGGGTGCATTAACCTCGACACTATACATCTCCAAGCGAGAGAAAGTCATTGAGGTACAGATCACCCGGAATCTACTGCAACGTTGGTTTGGAGTTGCTTCGATTCAAACCGTGAATCGTGCCAAACCTGTTCTGCATCATACGCTAAACGATATACCGCTTGAAGCGGTAGAGGCGTTTCAGCTGTGGTATATGGAGCGGAGCCAGAACGTCCAGACTCGATAATGTAAAGGCAAGTGCAGGAAGACTACTAAGTTAACTGTGCACTTGCCTTTTGAATTGAAATTTTTAATTTCTATATCAATTGAACTAAACAGTTACAAGAGAACGGAGAGGACAGAAATAACCTGAAGAAACGAAGTGTTCGCCTTTATTCCGGGATTTCCCCCTTTGAAAATAGTAATCAAAAAAAATCTGGGGATAACAGCGATCGGAAGGTTGTTCTGTCATCGGAGTGGCAGGTGTAAATATGCTTTAGTACAATCGATATAGCTAAGGAGGTGTCCCTTTGATTAAAATCGTATTTATGGACGTGGACGGTACGCTACTCAGTGAGAAGGATCGAAGTCTCTCACCAAGTACAGAGGATTCCATTCGAAAATTGGTTCAGAGGGGCATAGAGGTCGTGCTGGTCACTGGCAGACCGTACAATTTATGCCGAGATTTCAGAAAACTCGGGATTGATACCATGATTTCGGCTAACGGGGCATTGATCAAGAGTGGTGAAGAAGTGATACATAAATCGGTGCTTTCTACACGAATGGTTAGAGAAATCAGTGAATTTGCCGAGCTGAACGGCAGCAGTATTTCTTATTTTACAGAGTCATTCGAAATGAATGGTTTATGCACAGCGGATGTACGTGTCACCGATGCATTGAGAGATACACTCGGTCTGATGGAGTCCCCCTTGAAAATCAGTTCTTTGGAACAGGAAGTGTATTGCATTTGTTTATATGCCGATCAAGCCGAAGCGGAGAAATTCCATTCCAGATTTCCAACATTAAAATTCGTGAGGTTTCATCCTTACGTGTCTAACGTACTGGAAAAGAATGAAGTATCCAAATCGATAGCGGCAGGGAAAGTGCTCGACCATCTGAATATATCGAAAGAGGAAGCAATGGCTTTTGGCGATGGTGATAATGACATTGATTTGCTAGAGTACGTGGGTCTTGGCATTGCGATGGGAAACGGAGGAGAACGCGTCAAACAAAGTGCCGACTATATCACACTGCGAGCAAGTGAGGATGGCATCACACATGCGTTGAGGAAGTTTAAAATCATAGAATAAGCAAAGTTTAGAGTAATAAGGATATCCTGATTATGGGTTTTCATGTAGAATGATGGAGGATGAATTAAGCCCTAAAGCATAGGGTGTGATCGAAGGGTGACTTATGAAAAAGGCTGTCATAGTAATCTTGTCTCTTGTTTTACTTATTGGTGTATCTTCTTCAGCGTATGCCCATCCAGGCAGACTTGACAAAAATGGTGGACATAATTGTTCCGCGAAATCCAAACAAAAGGGCCTTTGCACAGGCTACCATTATCACAAAAAGAAGAAATGAAAATGAGTTTTACAAGGTAAACCCAGCCCTGGTCTAATCTATGGTTGGGTTTGCATGTTTATAATTCATGGTAGTCGCAGCTAACAGAATACAATAAACATTACGTTAGAGGTGAGTAGTATTATCGGGTTTATTGGGATCATTTGTGTAATTATTATGACGGTCACACTCATCAGCATAGAAAGTAATACGAAACGGTTAATTCAAGAGCAGGCCGAAACCAATCGGAAACTGGAGCAACTATTAAGGAAAGAACGTGTTTAAGACCAGACAGGAGGAGTATGACGATGGATCATATTAAAGCAATTATTTTTGATCTAGACAATACGATTCTCAACAGAACAAGTACCTTTGAAGGCTTCAGCCAGAGCTTGATCAACACTTATTTTGCTCATCTTGAGACTACGGATGATATTCTTAAACGAATTATTGAGCTGGATGAGGACGGTTACAAGGACAAGGATGTGTTGTTCAACGAGCTGCTCCATGAATTACCTTGGGCTGAGAATCCACCTCACGCGGAGCTTATGGAGTTCTATGGCAGAGAGTATGTGAAAAGTGCTGTTCTGATGGAGCAGGCGCGAGAAGTGGTTCAGCATCTAAGGGGAAAATATAAAACAGGTTTAATCACCAATGGTAAAACCGAGATTCAGTACGGCAAAATCGATCAACTTGGCATCCGGGATGATTTTGATCATATTATCGTTTCGGAAGAGGCTGGGGTCAAAAAGCCCGATCCTCGTATTTTCAAATTGGCATTGGATCATTTCAACCTCTCTGCCGAGCAGTGTATCTACATTGGGGATCATCCCGTCAATGATGTTGAAGGAGCGGCAAAAGTAGGCATGAGCACGATCTGGATGAAGGTCAATCAGCCTTGGCAGGACAGCATTACAACCAAACCATTACATGCTATTGAGCATCTTGGTGAATTAAAAGGCCTACTCTAAGGGGAGATCTTCAGATTAGCTTCAAACAACACAACATTACATAGCAGAACAGTGAGGTAGGTGCACATGGAGATCAGACAAATGGCTACGGCATTTTTGAGTAATGGCAACGACATGTTAATGATGAAGAAGGCAGGCAGCAGGCTGTTCGATTTTGAGTTCTGGGGTGGTATTGGCGGGCATTTGGAGCACGGCGAGTTTAATTCACCAATGACCGCCAGTTACCGGGAGATTGAAGAAGAGACGGGGTTCAAGCAAGCGGAAATTGAAAATTTCCGTCTTCGATATGTTTTGATGCAGTATAGCGACGGTGAAGTTTGGCAGCAGTTTGTATATTTTGGTGAGACGACACATCGAGCCTTTATTCCATCAGATGAAGGGGAGTTATTTTGGGTACCTTTGGATGAGCTATTGGATTTACACACATCCATTCTGATTAAAGCAGCGATCCGGCACTTTTTGCAGAATCAGGAGACCGACGAGATATGGATCGGTAATGTCCTAAAGGGGGAAGGGGCAACGGGTAAACCAAGGGTGGAATGGAGTATTATGCAAGACACGATATCCTTTGAACCCGTTGTGTAATGTTAGACGTCTTGACCGGGAAAGGGACCTATCTCTGATTGAAAAAGCCATACGTTTAAACGTCTGTAGGCGACTGTTATAAAGAGCGAGGATATTAGCCATCCCCGCTCTTTTTTAATACCTCGTATTGAATATAAATTCTCTTTTTTAAAAAGCATGATGGATATTGATATTCAAACTCCAACAGGTGGGTCTTGGAGCGGCAGTGATCATCCACTATTCAATTCGGTTTATTAAATGAAAATCAAGCTGTGATGATTCGATCTTTCGTGCGTTTTCTCCGATTCTCAATGGCTTCCTCATAATCTCTGACCAACCTGTCAAAAATATGATCCCACGAACGCTGCTCAGCAAGTTTTCGGCCTTCAAGACCCATAGTCCTCAGTTGATCCATATGATCTCCCCAGAGGCATATCTCTCGAATCAATGCATCCGTATTACCCGGCTCGAACAGAACACCGCTTCGATGATGTGTGACCAAGTCTTTTACACCGCCACCATTCGCAGCGAGAACCGGCAATCCCGAAGCCATCGCTTCCAGCACCACATTGCCAAATGTTTCTGTTGAGGAAGGAAACACAAAGAGATCTGCCGAAGCATACATAGCAGCAAGATCTTCACCATGTAGATACCCCGTAAAGGTGACATTGGGTGGGGCTTGCATACGCATTTTGGGAAGCAATGGCCCATCGCCTACAATGATCCAGTGTACACGGGATTGCATATGTTCTGGCAACTGCTGCATGGCAAGGGTGAGGGTAGCGATATCTTTTTCCGGGGCAATTCGTCCAACGTAGAGTAAAATTAGAGGAGCCGTTATGTTGTAGCGAGTACGCATATCGGAGCTTCGTTTATCAGGTGAATACAGACTGCAATCGATCCCGCGGGACCATAACTTCAGACGTTGAATACCTTTTGATTGCAATGCGTTTAAGGTCTCCTGAGACGGTGTCAATGTTGCATCACAGGCTCGGTGAAACCATTGGATATACTTCCAGTACAGAGGAATGACACTTTTCAACTTGTAGTATTCGAGGTACCGATCGAAGTGAGTATGGTAGGAGATGACATGTGGAAGCTGATACTTGAGCGCATATCTGAGACCAAAAAGACCCATATTGAACGGAGTGGCGATATGCAGCAGATCTGGCTGAAAGGTATTTAGCTCTCGATGAATGGATGCTCGATTAGGTAAGGCGATACGACATTCCGGATAGAGGAAAAAGGGGATGTTGGTAACCGAACGGACCGGAGCGGCATCATTGCCTTCAATAACAGACTGCGGTGTGAATAACAGATGCTCAATGCCTTTGCGGTTCAAGTGATTACTCAAGCGGTGCAGCGTACCGGCAACACCATTGGTTTCCGGAACATAGGTGTCAGTGAACAAGGCCAGGCGCATCATAACCCCTCCCAAGACTCTTGATGACAAGATCATAACAGCGGATCATTTTCCAAAGGTCAAGTGAAGGTTAACTTTATCCATATTCCGTGTAAAGTGTGCGGGAAAGTAATCTGGGGCAAACTTACATCGGATAAACTTATATAACATATTCTGCTATGATATATAGGCGTTTAGTTATAGTGGACCCGTGTGAAATCATTCGTCCAACTTATATAGATAGAGAGATACAGGAGGCAGAGAGATGAACAATTTACAGGAAGAATTGCAGCAATTATTACCCTTAGATCAGTTTGACAGCATGTCGGGTGAGGAAGTGGTGGGGAGTGTTGCCATGGATCTGTATCGCGCGGAATTTGCGACCATTCGGGAGTGTGGACCTGAACTTCCACAGGTATTGCGAGATACCATCCTGATCATAGATCTGGATACAGAGCTGTCCATGAGTGGCATGACTGGTTTTCTTGAAAATGCGAGTGGGCGGTTTCTGGGTGAAACGATGGAAGCAATGCAGCGCATAGGCAATGATGCAGATGCAGAGATTCTGAAGAATATCCAGCATATGTTATCCGAAATTGGTGTAACACCTGAGCTGTTAAGAGCGAATGTGAACGCACTCTCCGAGCAGGATGTGACGACGACCCTGAATACGCATGGACAGCAGATCCATGAGGTTTTACAACGGGTTGAGCTGGAAGCGGGTAATTTAAGCATGCAATCGGATAATGAAGAGGTATTTGAACTCCTTTATCAATATGTGGATACGAACAAAGATCGCCTGAAACAGGAGTTGGAGCACCTCTTGTCTAATTCAATCTGACACGCAGGAGGACTTCACTATGATTGTGATGATTAATGGGGCATTTGGCTCGGGTAAAACCTCTGCTGCAACCAAGCTGCAGCCGTTAATTCCGAACAGCATGATCTACGATCCAGAAGAGATTGGATACATGTTAAGAAACGTGATTGTGGATGACGTCCGAATGGATGTGGAGAAAACGGACGATTTTCAGGATATGGAGCTGTGGAAAGTCCTTACCGTGAAAGTCGCCCGTGAAATCAGGCAGAAGTATAACAAACATCTGATTGTTCCAATGACCATCTACAAGTCAGAGCAGTTCAGTTACATCCATCGAGGTCTGAAAGAGATAGATACTGACCTTTTTCATTTTACCCTGATGACTTCTATGGAAACATTACATGAGAGATTGTTGAAGCGCGGGGATAAGCCTGATGGATGGACTTTTCAACAAGCGATTAAGTGTGTCGAAGCATTCCATGGAGCACGCTTTGAAGAGCACATTCAGACGGATGGCCAAACGACAGATGATGTAGTGAATTTTATAACTTCCAAAGTGTTGTCAAACCGTAAATGAGGAGGCAAAATGATGAGTATCAACAAACGATTAGGTGTGGAATCCCTGTTGGTAACTTTGCTATTCACACTGGGTTTTATGGCTTGGAATGTCGTTCAAGGAATGTTAATGACGCTGAATCATACACCTGAAATGATGCACACCGATTCATCCGTTATGATGTTGCAGTCCAGAGTTGCTTTTGGTTCCATTGCCCGTTGGGATATGACTTCCATTCTGATCGCTGCTGTTGGATTTCTCTTGCTTGCTGCTGCATACTATGGACTTCGATCGGGGATACAGCGCTGGACACAGCGTTCCTGATTGTTTATTAATAAAAGAAAAGCATAGCCAAAAAACAGTTCTATACCAATGAAGTTGGTAGGAGAACTGTTTTTTGTTTTTGAATCTTTTATTAATAGATTATAGATGCTTGGAGATGATTTCTTCCAGACCTTGCGCAACCGAATCCGCACCCCGTGCAAGGTGTCTCTCGTAGAGATGCAGCCGGACAAAGCTCTCATCCGTCCCCATCGCCTCCGAGAAAATGCCACCGAGTCCACGTGCACGGCGGTCGATCTGAAGCAACAGTTCCAGTGAATCTCCCATCGGGTAAAACAATACTTCCAACTCATCTAAATAACCGCGGAATTTACTCGTTGGCACGAATTCAAATTCCTGTACAAATGGAAGATTGCCACCAAGCTTTGGAGCATAGTCATTGGTCACTTCACGCAGTTTGAAACCAAGGAGATCAATCGCATCAAGCACAGTGTTCATATCTTTTGTAGGAACTACATGGAGTCTGTCCCGGTCTGAGGGGTCCATGGCGCTGGAGATATCGAGCCCAGTTTCAACCCATACCTCTGCACGATGCAGTGTAATTGGAAGGTTTTCTGGCAGATCAAATGAGAAGGATTTCTCCAGTTTGGCGCCAGGCTGTAATATAAAACCTTCGGTAAGCAAGTATTTGGCTACAACGGCAGTTTCATTTACTTTTCGATCATTGTGCTCCCGTATGTAATGGGTTTTGATCGTAAGGTAGATGCGGTCTACATTCTGTTCCACGTCTCCACCCTCGATGTACACGATCCCAGAGATGACTCCTCCAGGCGTAACCTCAGGTGTATGTAATTCTGTATTTACTTTGGCTGCTCCAACACCTACACTGGCTAACATTTTCTTAAAAAAAGACATTCATTCAACCTCCACATCCTATTGGTTTATCCAAGTGGCAAAATACGACTTCGAGCATAATACGGCGCCTACGAGAGAAGCGTTTCAAATTTTAACAAGCACAAGATGAGGATAGATAAAACTCTTAAGTGAGAAAAAAGTTAACTTATGGACAGGAAAATCGACTTGTCTGTGTCGAATGTTGTTTAATATGGGATTTTCTTCTGGGGGGATATCTATTGGGCATGGAATGGTATGACATGATCGCACGGCGTAACGGAGGATACAAAGGCAGATCGGTATTAACCTGGGAGGGCAATTCAGCAGAAGATGTATTTGAAGCGCGCTTGATACAGTTGTTGCCTCAGTATAAATCTGTGCTTGATGCAGGTTGTGGTCATGGTGAATTCACATTTAAAATGTCGGCCTATACCGATCATATTACGGGTTTTGACAACTCGAAGGAACTACTGCGTATCGCTCAGGCTGGGCTTGTGGCCAGTGACGTTGGCAATGTTGAATTTGTCTACGCTACAACCAAAACAGAGTTGCCCTTCGAAGACGAACAGTTCGACCTGATTTATGACCGCAGAGGACCTACGTCGATAATTGAACATAGGAGATTGCTGCGAAAGGGTGGCGTGATCTTTGGCATTCATACCGATGTAAGCAAGGTACGAGAAAGGCTGCATACAAATCAGTATGAAAACATTGAGATTGAGGAATTCAACGAGGCTCTAATGGTCTTCCCTGATGAAAAAGAGTTCGCTATTTTTCTTTCCGATATCCCTGGCAACCCGGATTACACACAGCCTGAGTACCATGAGCAGCTTCAAGTTAAGCTGAAGGAAATTCAGATTGAGGGGAGACTTGCTGTGCGTGAGCACAAATATATCTGGAAGGCCGTAAGGCGTTAAAGAAAGATTATAAAATATGATTGCCTGACTTCGTATTTCAGATCTGGAGGTTGTGTTTTGGATAGAGAAACTTTAGAACAAAATTTAGGACCAGATAATGTGAATACCATCTTCGAGCAGATGGCTAACGGGGAACGGAAATACAAGATGGTTTCAGAGGATGGCGGTTATTATTGCAGAACGATAGCTTAATCTCAGGGAGGATGGCAAAATAGCCACTTTCATAACCATATAACCGAGTTCTATGTTGTGCAGTCTGGTTGGATTGCTTATGCGAATTTTGCGAATGATCAGACGCTTGAAATCAGAGTTATGGGCGAAGGAGATCACATCATTGTGGAACCGGGAGTACACCATAATTTATATATGTCAGCCAATAGCGTTATCCATACGATTAAATATGGTTTGAATACACATAGTGATTGGTCTGCTTCTCCGGAACTGGACAGCGTTACACAGGCACTAATGGAGAGCGAATTACTTCAGACTTACGGTTAATCAGCTTGGGGGTAAATACATGCGTAGAAGTACGATATTTTGGCAAACTGGAGTTGCAATTGTTATTGTAGCATCTTTCATTGTATATAATAATCTGGCTCCAAGCGTTACAGCGCAGGATGTTAACATGAAGGGCACGATTCGGCAGACAGCTACGGATGAATACGAGGTGCAATTAGCCATTACACGCACAAAAGAAGATAAAGGTCAGCACACTATATATCCCCTTGTAGCTGGCTGGGGTTCAATATCTTTTGATGACAAACAGGACAACCGATTTATTCGACCTACTTCCGTCGGCAGCACAGGTGCAATGGAAGAGATTCTTCGTCAAGTGTTACAGAGGCAGTCATCAACAGCGATTACTGAATTTGCGGGGTTCTCCATACCTGATGCAGTGGGCACGTACAAGGTTCGTTTTACCATTCATCCTTTGGGTGAGGAGGCAGAACTGATTCGGCAACCGAAGATCTATTATGTTCATCAGGAAAAATTACTGGGCAAAGACCTGAGCTGGGTCTCAGGAGAGCCTCTGGAAATCATTAAGGAGTATGCAGAGTGATGCTAATCTATCAATGGAATGAGATTACGGTACGTTTACTGGATGAAAAGGATGAACAGCGCCTTGCTCAATGGTTGTCTGACCCAGCAGTACTTCAATATTACGAAGGCCGTGATCGGCCGCATGATCTGAATTTGGTCAGAGAGCACTTTTATAGACAAGAGGATACGGCACATCGTTGTATGGTTGAACACGAAGGTAAACCGATCGGCTATATCCAGTTCTATGAACTGGAGGAGGAAGAACGGAATGAGTATGGTTATGGAGACACCGATGAAATCATCTATGGAACAGATCAGTTTATTGGAGAAGCTGATTACTGGAACCGCGGTATTGGTACACAACTAGTAAAATCCATGTTGGGCTATCTAGTCAACGAAAAGCAAGCTCGGAAAGTGGTCATGGACCCGCAATCCTGGAACGAACGAGCCATATCCTGTTACGAGAAGTGTGGTCTCAGGAAGGTCAGACTGTTACCAGAACATGAGCTGCATGAAGGGCAGATGAGAGACTGCTGGCTGATGGAGTATACCCCATAGGCAGTACGTGGTGCTATATAAACCATTTAACCAAGGAGGAATGATCGATGGATTTGAGGTACCCGATTGGAACATTTGAACATACAGGCGAGGTTACATTAGAGCAGCGAAAGCAGTGGATTCAAGATATTGCGGAGTTGCCGGAGCGCGCCCGCGAAGCGGTCAAAGGATTGAGTGAAGAACAATTGAGGTTACCCTACCGGGAAGGTGGCTGGATGCTCAAACAGGTCATACACCATATGGCAGATAGCCATATGAATAGCATGGTTCGTTTCAAGCTGGCACTGACGGAGGATAACCCTACGATAAGACCATATTACGAGGAACGATGGGCTGAACTGAGTGATTCGCGGGAGCTGGATATCGAGTTTTCTCTGCAAATCCTGGATGCGCTGCACCGTCGTTGGGTAGCGCTATTAAACACATTAACGGATACAGACTATGCCAAAACCTTTTATCATCCCGCTTCCAAAGAAACGACCAGACTGGACTATAATTTGGGCGTATATGCATGGCATGGCAGACACCACGTTGCCCATATTACCTTGCTTAGAAGCAGGTTGGGAATCTAGTGGTGAAATATGTGAGGTGTAATTTCTGATGATAGAGAAACAGTGGCTGGATCTCAGTAAATATGATGAATTGGAACAAGAGATTCAGTATGTCATCATGGTTACTCAGTTTCAGGAGAAATACGTCATTATCCATAACCTTAAACGCCAAGGCTGGGAATTCCCAGGAGGTAATCGTGAACCTGACGAGTCAGTCCTTAGGGCTGCAGAAAGAGAACTGTACGAAGAAACAGGAGCATTGAGATTCATGCTAGAACCTTTCGGAATTTACCAAATGAATGGAACGTTTGGTATGGTTTATTATGCGAATATTACGAAATTCCGTGCTCTATCGCTGGAACCTAACTCCGAAATAGGTGCAATGAAAATGGTAGATACACTACCAGAGGGCATGAATTTTGGTGATATGTTTTATTCTTTTTTGCATCGATGGAAGGTATATTCTGCCAAAGGGACACACGAACACTTTGTGGATCTGACTTTTTGTGAAAATAACATTTAAATATCTAATAATATTAAGGAGATTACATCGATGAATATACATATCAGACTTTTGGATGAGGGCGATCCGGTCGTAATTTCGCAGGCGTTTCAGGAACAGGGTTGGGCGAAATCGGCGGAGCAGTACATTCAATATCTTGCAGAGCAGCAGAATGGTGAGCGAGTGACTTTGATAGCGGAATTGGATGGAGCTTTTGCCGGCTACGTGAATGTATTGTGGAATTCGTATTACCCTTCGTTCAGGGAACAGGGTATTCCGGAAATTAATGATTTCAATGTGCTGATCAAGTATCAGCGTCAGGGAATTGGATCACGTTTGATGGACCGGGCAGAAGAAGTCATTCATGAGCGAACCGAAACTGCCGGGATTGGTGTCGGGGTGTTCTCCGATTATGGCAAAGCTCAAATTCTGTATGCCCGTCGTGGATATATACCAGATGGACAGGGCATTCACAAGCATGATCGTTATCTAAAATGGGGCGATGAAACGATCATCGACGACGATGTAGTGCTCTATTTAACGAAGAAGTTAAGCTGATCGAATCCTGAATAAAAAGGATTATAACGCTGTTGAGAGGACAGGGAATTACTTTCTTCTAAACAGCGTTTTTTTACATATAATCAGACTGTTTTCGGCTCGAATCTTACAAGAAAAATAGAGTTGGATTGGGTGAAAATGTTATAATAGAGGGTAGTTGATTTAGCGTATAAACCGTGATAAAGCGGGCAAATGGTGAGCACAGAGATCGAAACATAAGAGGGAATATGAAGGATAATTTATATGGATTTGAGGAGGAATGTGGTTATGGAGAAGACGATTAAAAATGTCCAGGATCTATATGACATGCTTGACTCAGAATTCAGATCAGCGAAGCAATTTTGGGAACCTTTTTACGAGGATCGAGACCGGCCGATTCCCTTTTTTCCAAACAAACCGGATGAAAATCTGGTAGCACATGTAAACTCAGGAATATTACCTGGGGGCAAAGCATTGGAGCTCGGTTGTGGCCCGGGAAGAAATGCAATATATCTAACACGTCAGGGTTATAAAGTAGATGCTTATGATCTTTCAGAGACAGCCATTGCCTGGGCCAAGGAAAGAGCTGTGGAGGAACAGCTTGAAGTGAATTTCGAATGCAAATCAGCATTAGAACTCACGCCACATGAAGAGTACGATCTCGTCTATGATTCGGGCTGTCTTCACCATCTGCTGCCACATCAGCGAATTCCCTACATACAGAAGATTCAGAACGGACTTAAATCTGGAGGGTATTTTGGAATGACCTGCTTTGCTCCAGGATTTGGCGGTCAGGGTGGACCGGAGAGCGTTATGGACGATTGGGAGGTATACCGTGAGAAGTCGATGAAAGGTGGTCTGGCTTTTACGGAAGAAAAGCTTCGCTATTTGCTGGAAGATCCTTTTGAATGCGTGGAGCTGCGACCGATGAAGGCGATGGATCAGGATGAAGATTGTTTTGGCTTGCCCATCCTATGGGTGACATTGTGGAGAAAACCAAACGTGTAGTCATAGAGGAAGGGTCATAGATTTGACGTGTTTAACCAATATTGCACAGAGCGAGAGAAAGGCGGGGAGAATATGGGACAAAGGTATTTTATCATTACAGGTACATCCAAAGGAATCGGCAAACAGCTTGCGGAATTGTTATTGGAAAAGGGAGATCACGTCTACGGTATTGCACGCGGAACGTCTGACTTGGAGGAAGCTTACGAGCGTTACCAGCATGTTCAGTTTGATCTGGCAGATATTCATAGCATCGACGATCTTGTCTCAGGCCTATTGGAACAGATTCCACCGCAAGAAGTTGAATTCATCGGGCTCATTAACAATGCAGCGATGCTGGAACCGTTGAAATCGATAGATCGGTGCAGTGCAGAGGAGATCAGTCTTAATCTGAACATCAGTTTGGCAGCGCCTATGATTCTGACTTCATCTTTTATACAACATACCAATCACCTGACCACACGCAGAAAAATAGTCAATGTATCGTCCGGGTCAGGCAGTTATCCGGCACCTTCAATGGCATCTTACTGTGCCTCCAAAGCTGGAATAAACATGTTCACCCAGTGCGTAGCGATGGAACAATCCGGGCAACCCAATCCCGTTGAAGTGATTGCATTCGATCCAGGGATGGTAGATACTGAGCTACAGGCTGTGGCAAGAGGCAAAAATGCAGAGGAATTTGCACTGTCTGAGGTATTCGGTCAGGTCTATGAAGCAGGCCAATTAAGATCGCCACACGATGTCGCAAAGCAATTAATCGAACGGATGGAAGAAATCAGTGATCCAAGCAAGGTCCTCCATACTATGGAGGGATAACAGATTAACAGTTATACGTTTAGATTCATCTAAATTGATAAGAGATTATGGGTTTTATTTTGCCTCGAAATTTGTATTGATCTATTAATAGCGGTCGGAGTGGAAGAGACGGAATCGATTCTGAAGAAGCGGTAGCGTTCGCCTTTGTCACCTAATTTCTACATTTAATAAATCTAATAAAGGAAATTTGGGGACAACTGCGATCGGAAGAACGATCCGTATCTGGAACGGTCCCTCGTAGATTGTCAAACAATATGCTTCGGGCAATGCCCAAGAAGAACAGAAACGTGGTGAAGGTATATGTTTAAAATTATGCTCATTGAAGACGATGAATCGTTATTCAGTGAAATCAAAGAACGGTTATCCCAGTGGTCATATGACGTGTATGGCGTGCAGGATTTTGGCAAAGTGATGCAGGAATACAGTGCCATTCAGCCACAGCTGGTCATCATTGATATTCAGCTTCCCCAGTATGACGGATTTCATTGGTGTCGCATGATTCGAGCCCATTCCAATGTACCGATTATCTTTTTATCCTCACGGGATCATCCTACGGATATGGTCATGTCGATGCATCTGGGCGCAGATGATTTTATCCAGAAGCCCTTCCATTTCGATGTGCTGATTGCCAAGATCCAGGCGATCCTGCGTAGGGTATATAACTACAATACAGAGCGGATTGAGCTGCGCACATGGCGTGGGGCTACCATTGAATATGTGAAAAATACACTTACCTATAACAATGAATCTGTCCTTTTGACCAAAAATGAAATGTTCATTCTCAAAGTGCTAGTGGAGCACAAAAATCAGATTGTGACCCGGGAAGACCTGATTCGCAGTCTGTGGGATCATGAACATTTTGTGAGTGACAACACACTCACGGTCAACGTGAATCGCCTTCGCAAGAAGTTGGAGCCGCTAAATCTGGATGGCTATATCGAAACGAAAGTTGGTCAGGGCTACATGGCAACAGAAGAGGCGGAAACATGATTGGTAAGTACATACGGGAAAAGCTAAGCTGGTTAGTGTTGCTTATAAGCATGCAGCTCATCTTTTTATTTGTAGCCTATATCGACACATCCATTCCATTCCGATCCGTATCCTATATCGTCGTGCTGAATGTGGTGGTATGCATCGTTTTTATCTGGGCGAGATATCCAAGAGAGACTCGTTTCTACAAAAGATTAACTGCCTGGGATCATACCTATGATCCAGGGGATTTGGATATCGCTGAAAGTCCTTATGAACGGATTGTGCACGATGCCGTGACTTCCCAGACCGAACGTTATCGGAAGGAGTCCTCTTCTCATTTTATTTTGCTGGAGCAAGAAAAGGATGAGATACTGTCCTGGATTCATGAGGTGAAGACGCCCTTAACCGCGCTGCAATTAATGATTGAGCGAATGCATGATGACAAGCTGCAGGGTCAGATGACGTATGAATGGCTGCGAATTCACCAACTGCTCGATCAGCAGCTTCACCAGAAGCGTATTCCATTTATGCATAATGATTTGTTTGTGGAAGAGACAGAGCTTGAACCGATTTTGAACGGCGAGATTAGAGCTTTGAAGTCATGGTGTATATCCAAACGGATTGGCTTCGACGTGTCATTAGATGTGACAAAGGTGCTGACCGACAGCAAATGGTTAGGTTTTATCATACGGCAGCTGCTTAGCAATGCGGTGAAATATAGTCATTCCTCTGACATTGTCATTGAAAGCAAGGAACAGGATGGGCACATCATACTGACTGTTCAAGATTATGGACGAGGGATCGAGGCGCAGGATTTACCACGTATCTTTGATAAAGGCTTCACTTCAACTCAGGGTAGACTGGAAGGAACGGCAACGGGAATGGGCTTGTATTTGACCCGACAGGTGGCACAAGCACTTCGTATAGACGTTAAAGTACAGTCTGCTCCCGGAGAGGGCACTAGTGTCAAGCTAACCTTCCCGAGAAAAAATGACATGATCCACCTAGCAGGCGTGTGACAACATTGTCACATGCTTTTTGGTTTTGTTCGGTGAATCGCACGATTAATTGGAGCATCCCGCCTATGATAAAGATATACCAAAGAGGAGTGAGTGGGATATGTTGATACTGGAAGCCAAAAAAATTCATAAAGTCTATGGCAACAAATTAAATAAACAGGAAGTCCTCAAGGGGATTGATCTCGGGGTAAGTAAAGGCGAATTTGTTGGGATTATGGGGCCCTCGGGTTCGGGGAAAACGACGCTGCTGAATGTTCTTTCTTCGATCGATCGGGTAAGTCAGGGCACAATTGAAATCGAAGGCCAGGAGTTTACCGGAATGAAGGAGAAAAGGCTGGCTGAGTTCCGCAAAGACTATCTCGGTTTTATTTTTCAGGAATATAATTTGCTGGATACCCTCACGGTGAAGGAAAATGTATTGCTGCCGCTCTCTATTACGAGTATTCCGAAGCATGAGGCACACCTGAAGTTCGAACAAATCGCCCGTGAGCTGGGCATATATGAGCTGAAAGACAAATATCCATCAGAAATCTCGGGTGGACAGAAACAGCGAACTTCAGCCGCCCGTGCGTTTGTGCATGATCCGAGCATTATTTTCGCTGACGAGCCGACGGGTGCACTCGATTCCAAATCGGCTTCGGACCTGCTTGGCAAAATGAGTGATATGAACAGGAAGCATCAGGCTACGATTATTATGGTTACACATGATCCGTTTGCCGCAAGTTATTGCAGCAGGGTGATTTTCATCCGGGACGGTCAGATCTACACCCAATTAAATAAAGGAGACGAGTCCCGACAAACTTTCTTCAACGATGTTATCAAAACTCAGGGCGTGTTGGGTGGTGTGCAGCCATGAGCCTGAACTACATCATCTTTCGCAATCTGAGGAAAAACCTGAAAAATTATTATCTTTATGTCTTTGCCCTGATTTTTAGTGTGGCCCTGTATTTTTCCTTTGTGACCTTACAGTATGATCCCTCCATGGATGAGGTTGCTGAATCAACGAAAGGAGCGGCTGCGATCGGCGCATCCTCCGTGTTACTGATTGTTATTGTGGGCATTTTTCTGCTCTATGCCAATACGATCTTTATCAAGCGACGCAGTAAGGAGATCGGTTTGTTTCAGCTAATCGGACTGACGAAGGGGAGAATATTTGGCATCTTGAGTGCGGAAAATTGCATTCTCTACTTTGGTTCTATGGTAATCGGTATTCTAATTGGGTTTCTGGGTTCCAAGCTGATATTGATGATTTTGTTCAAAATTATTGGCGTTGATGTGATCACGAAGCTATACTTCTCACCGATGGCGCTAGTGCAAACGCTGATTGTCTTTGCTGTCATGTATCTGCTTATCATGTTGATGAATTACACGTTTATCCGAGCCCAGAGTATTCTATCACTCTTTCGGGTGTCTTCTACAACAGAGCAGCAGGTAAAGAAGTTATCTGTGGGGCAGATTCTGATGGGCATCTTGGGTATTGCTCTGATCGTGTTCGGTTACATCCTGTCTGCACGGCTGTTCAGCGTCGAGAAATTGGATATGCAGCAGTTAATGTACACCATGATTTTGATTTTGTTCTCGGTCATTCTGGGGACATATCTATTCTATAAAGGTTCCGTCAGTTTTATTTTTAATATGATTCGCAAAAGCAAAAAAGGTTACCTCTCCATTAACGAGGTATTGTCGTTATCCTCCATCATGTTTCGCATGAAGTCGAATGCCTTGCTGCTGACTATTATTACTACTGTATCGGCACTCGCCATAGGTATGTTGTCGCTCAGTTACATTTCCTATTATTCGGCAGAGGCTCAGGCCAAGGAAAGTCTGCCAGAAGATTTTTCATTTGCCCAGGTTGATGTGAAAAATCGTTTTGTAGCTGAGTTGGATAACAAACAGATTCCATATGAAGAGAAACACAGACAACCTCTGTATATTGAAATTGACGCACACAAGGTGATGAATGACTCCACAATGGAAGAGCTGTTGTTCAGCAGTGTAGTAAGTGACAGTATGGTAGATAACATTGATCTGAAACCAGGAGAAGTCGTTTTCATGGGATACGGCAATGTGATTCAGCAGTTCTTTTCCATTCGGGAGGAAGGTCCCATTGTTCTGCACGGGTTGAAGAAAACGATTGACCAGCAATTGATTGGAACCTCCAAACAGGGCGTGCTTCCCGTATATTACAACAAAGGTACGCCAGTAGCGGTTGTGGATGAATCGGTTTATGCGGAGCTTGCGCAGGATCTTGATCCGAAAATTCAGGAGGTGGAAAGGACAGATTATTACGGTGTGCAAATTACAGATTCAAGTCAAGACGAGAATGCGTATGCCATTTTTGCAGATCTGAAATTGGAAGCTCCAAGCTTCTCCCAGATTGAATTCAGAAATAATCAACGTACCAGTATGGGCCTAATCATGTTCATTGTTGGTTTCCTGGGACTGACTTTCTTGATTACATCCGGGTGTATCCTCTATTTCAAACAAATGAATGAGAGCGAAGAAGAGAAATCAAACTATACCATTCTGCGCAAACTTGGATTTACGCAAGGCAATTTGTTACGCGGAATTCAGTACAAGCAGTTGTTTAATTTCGGCATTCCACTTGTCGTGGGACTAAGCCATAGTTATTTTGCCGTGAAATCAGGCTGGTTCTTCTTTGGCACCGAACTTGCCACACCTACTGTAATCGTCATGATTGTGTATACGTTGTTGTATTCAATCTTCGGCCTGTTGTCCATATGGTATTACAAACATGTGATCAAGGAATCATTGTAGATCAGAGGATGAGCAACAAAGGAATACAGTAAAGAATTCAGAAGAAGGGGTAACTGTATGATATACAGTCTGCCCTTTCTTTTTTTGTGAAAAAAAGGAGGATGGCTCAACGGTGGAGAAATCACAACATACTGGAGTGAAGTAGAGGGAGGTTTTCCATGAACCTGGCTAACAAAATTACCCTGGCGAGAATGGCATTGATTCCTTTGTTTATGTTGTGCTTCATCCCGTTGCCGTCATGGATACAGGAGTCGAGTGAACTTATTCGTTTTCTGGATCAGCATGGGCTGGTGATTGGTGTTATTATTTTTGCACTGGCTGCGGGTACGGATAAATTGGATGGGTATGTGGCGCGAAAATATAATCAGATCACCAATCTGGGGAAATTGCTTGATCCACTGGCAGATAAACTATTGATTTCGGTTGCGCTGATTATGATGGTTCAGGAGAATCTGATCGGTTCATGGATTGCTGTGATCATCATTGGACGTGAAATTGTCATTACGGCGCTGCGCATGATTGCGAGTGAACAGGGGATCGCACTTGCTGCCGACCGGTATGGCAAGCTCAAAATGGTGCTGCAGGTGGCAGCCATCATTGCTGTGTTATTGAATAATGTTCCGTTCAGTTTGTTGACAGATGTGCGAGTTGATGTGATTTTATTGTGGCTGGCGGCAGGAGTTACGCTGTTATCGGGATTGAACTATATTGTAGTGAACTATAAGTTGCTTCAGACAGGAAAATAGAAGAGCCACTCGGATAATGGTTCGATAATCCAATTGATACCCTGCATTCAATGTGCAGGGTTTGTTTGTCATTGTTTTTGTTCAAAAATGTGTGGGGCATGGCCGTGGTTCCTTGTATACTTAGGGTATCTGAATGTACATAGAATGAATCGGAAAACGGGCACCATGGTGCTGATTCAGGAGGATCTCATGCAACAGGAACATACCGCTGATCTCCACGGAGACTGGCTTCAATTTATGATTTTAACAACCAAACTGGAATTGCCACCCTTGCCAGCGGATACAATGGACCGTCCACGGCTCAGTTTGCAGCGCAAAGAATTGTTTCGATCCAAAGTCACTTTGTTAACTGCCCCGGCCGGTTCAGGGAAATCCACACTTCTAGGCAGCTGGGTGAGAAATGAAGCAGTACATGCGGCCAGTGTCTGCCTGGATGATAAAGATCAGGACCCACTTCAGTTTTGGCTCTACATTATTCATGCATTGGATCGAGTGAGAGAGGGGCTCTGCGGAGATGTTCTGCCACACTTTTTGCAACGGTATCCGATAGATCCAAGGTCAGCTTTAATATTATTGTTGAACCGTGTTGCCCAGGCCAATCAACAGGCACTGCTTATTCTGGATGACTATCATGCAGTAACTCAGCCTGAGATTCATGAGCAGATGCAATACTTTATCGAAAATCTTCCCCTGTCCATTCATCTGGTACTGTCAAGTCGCACCTATCCTCCATTCAAGCTTGAGAAGCTGCGTCTGAGAGGTGAATTGAAGCACTTCACGCTTCAGGAACTGGCGTTTACGACAGAGGAGGGCATTGAATTTTGCCAGGAGATTATGCAATTGGATATTGCGGGGGAGGATGCGCGTTGTTGGGTACAGCAGACGGAGGGATGGGCTGCCGGATTGAAGCTGCTAGCTTTATCTCACGCATGGGGTGCAGACTCGTTGGTCAGTCCATCCACTTCCCTGTCTCGTGAAGATCACGGGCAGCCTGGGGAGAGGACAATTTCGGATTACCTGCTTGAAGAGGTGTTTCAGCGTCAGTCACCCGAAATGCAGCAATTTCTGCTCCGGACAGCGATCACTAGAAGAATGAACAACAGTTTGTGTCAGGTATTAAGTGATATGCAGGAAGCTCCGCACTTGTTAAGGCAGCTGGAAAAGGAACATCTCTTCCTTGTTCCACTGGATCGGGAAAGGCACTGGTATCGGTATCATCATTTGTTCTCTGCATTTCTAAAGCGTGAGCTGGCTCGTTATGGCACAGAACAGGTGAATGATTTACATGCCCTTGCTGCACTTTGGTATGAGCAGCAAGGGTACCCGGCTGAAGCACTGGATCATTATATTATTGGACAGCACATGCAGGATGCAGCCCGACTGCTGGAAGAGCTGTTTGCCCACTTTATTATGGGAGAGTGGTGGACGCTCCGGCGATACTTCGATGTTTTGCCACTGGAGATCGTGAAAGCACGTCCGAAGTTATATATGTCCTACCTGTTTCTAGTCGCGCGCGAAATGCCTTATGGACAGATGGTGAAGCAGCTTGATGAACTGGAACACGTCATCCGGGTGCATCTTCAAGGGCAGCTTGAACCTGAGATTATCGGGTATTTGCTGCAAGTCATTTGTGTGATGCGAGCCTACATGGCTTATCTGAACAGAGATTTGGATGGGCTCGCTCATTATTTGGTGTCCTATATCGATCAGGGATATCCCGATGATATCGCCTTTCAGTATATGGATTATGATCGGAGAGAGAGCATGCGCCTACGCAGCTTTCATGGCGTTAATGGCTATTTACGGCGTGCGGAAGCTTGCTTTGGGGCGATTACGGAACGTTGGTTAGCTGAACATGCCTATGTAACGTCCTACTATGGTGTCGGATATGGTGAAATTTTAATGGAACAGGATCGGTTATCAGAAGCGGTAAGTTATGCAGATCGAGCCCTTGAAGTGGCTTTGCAGATCAAGGTAGCTGCGCTGCTCGTTCCTGCGTATGTACTCAAAGCCAGACTTGAACTTACATTGGGTCGACCCGAGGAAGGCATGAAGCTGCTTCAACAGGTCACAGGATTGTTATCTGTGAAGGACATGGACTACTGGCAGCCAGCACTGGAAGCACATCAACATCGAATTTTGCTTGAAGTGAGTCCCTTGGAATCGGCTCAAACCATTCTGGTTAAACCAGCAGGCGAAGGCAGTATGGCAGCTGAGACCAGCTGTGATCAAATCTTCCATTCCATGGTTCGCATACGTGCGATGATTGTCCTTGAGCAGTATGATTTTGCACAAGAGGAACTGAGACGAATCCGTAACCAGGCTGAAGAACGGGATTGGCTGACTGAACAGGTAGAGTGTGCTCTGCTGGAATCCATCATGCTGCAAAAGCAAGGATTCACAGATGCCAGTGTTGCAGCATTATCCCGTGCCTTGGTGTTGGGGGGACCGGAAGGATATATACGTTCATTCGTTGCAGAAGGTGAGCAGATTAGGCGGTTGTTGCAGGACTACCTGTATTTACGCCGTACGAAGGCGATACAGGATGATGGTGTGAAAATGGCTTATGTGAAGCAGTTATTATCGGCATTCGCAAGAGACAAACGGGCAAGGGGCCTCTCCTCTGTAGGGGAGGCAAACCTGGATACGAAGGAAGTGGGGCTCAGCCCGATGGAGCAAAAAATATTCGGTTATATCGCTGAGGGCCTGACCAGCAAACAGATTGCTGTCGAGTTTGGTATCTCACCCGGCACTGTTAATACACACATTCGCCGAGTGTTCGCGAAGCTGGGTGCGAGCAGTCGCACTCATGCTGTACAAATTGCTGAGCAGCGGGGATTGTTATGATGAGCTGAAACGCTGTCTACTCTTTTGTAGACTGTTTTCCAACTATAGTCTCTCCTACAATGAAAATAATCAAATAACGCTGACGAGTCTTTGCTGACTCCAGGGTTATGTTCATGTAGGAGGTAACATTAAGTGATGACAACACGTATATCCAAACAAAAATTTTGTTCTAAAAATAAGAACCGTAGGGTCTCGCCTTATTTGGCGGCTCTTCTGTCTTTATCAGTCATTACTGTTCCCGGAACAGTGAGCGCAGCGACCGATGCAGTAAGTATTCGTGACTTGCATCAGGCAGCACCGTGGGCAAGGCAAGCCATTGAAAGAGCTGCTGAGCAACAGATGATTCTGGCGGACGAAGCAGGGAACTTCAACCCGAGCGCAACGTTGACAAGAGGGGACCTTGCGTACACACTGGCACAACTAATGGAAATGAACATGTTGTCGTCAGCTCAGCTTCCAGATCTGTTATTTAAAGATCTGGATAGTAACGTTGAGAATGGATCCTATATTCATGCTCTCAAATTAGCCGGAATTATGAATGGTTATCCGGATGATACGTTTCGTCCAGGCGGTCTGGTGACAAGGGAAGAGCTGGCAACGACGATTATACGAATGCTCAAGAGTAAGGGATATGATGAAGCGTTACAACTGACCAAAGAGTTGTCATTTAAGGACACGTCCAGCATCAGTACCTGGGCTTTGCCAAGTGTACAACAGGCCGTTGAATTGGGGATTTTGAAAGGGGACAATGGAAACTTTGCTCCGAAGCGCTCCACTTCCAGACAGGAAATGGCCGTGATCGCACTACGCACAACTGAAGTGATTAAAGCGCTTGAAGAAGCTGCGAGTCCAGGGGGCGCCAATCCGGAATCCAATGCTAATGAACCAGGAAAGGTAACTGAGGTGCAGGGTACAACTTCAGGCGGCAATGACGCAGGAAACGGTAAAGGAAACACAAACGGTAATTCCGAGGCGACGCCAGGAAGTGGAAATGGAAGTTCGGGTGGAGGAAGTGGATCTGCACCAACAACTCCGACGAATCCTTCCACTCCGTCCAATCCAGGTACGGGAAACAGGGCTCCAGTGATCGTTAGTGGCGGTTTGCCTGATCAGGAAATTACATTGGATCACGCCTCACTGGACTGGCAAGCCTCCTCTTATTTTAGTGATCCAGATGGTGATGAATTGCAGTTCAGTGTCATAGCAGGAGATGAAACCATCGTTTCCTCCAGTGTGGTGGGCCAAGTAATTCGACTTGTACCACAGGCTGTTGGTGAAATAACGCTGACGATCAAAGCTGTCGATGATCAGGGCGCAAGTGTCACGGCGAAACTCAAAGTTAAGGTACTGGCCAATACGATAAGTCGACAATTTCCTGATCCACATTTGGCTGGAGCCATTGCATATTGGTTGCAAAAGGATGTGGATGATCCGCTGACCAAAGATGAATTGGCGGAAGCTCTCGTTCAGACGAACGGGGGATTATATGCGAGGAATGCAGGCATTTCCGATCTGACAGGAGTCGAGATATTCAAGGGGTTGAATATAACCGAAATAGATCTGTCCGGAAACGACATAAGCAAGGCGGATGCCTCTGGATTCGATCGCTTGAATTGGCTGGATTTATCCGGTAACCAACTGACGGAGATCAATGTTACGGAACTGGATCAGCTGGAGTATCTGAATCTCGCGAATAATCGACTGGCTTTAGTGGATGTTAGCGGACTACATTCCTTACAGGAACTTGATATGAACAGTAATGAGCTTGTTCATTTACCCATTGGAATTGCTGAACTGTCTGATCTGCAATACTTGGATGTGAGCAACAATTCCATATCCCTGAGAGAAGAGCCTGATTTCACACTGCATCACACGTTGCTGCAACGTGTGTACATGTATGATTTTGATGATGCTCCCCCCGTGCTGGTGGAGGCACCTGCGGGTAATACCGCTTATGTTAATGGAGATGAGATTGAGATCGACCTGTCCTTCATGTTTGAGGATGAAGATGACGCTAGGTCAAGCCTCAAACTTATGGCTGACTCACCTGATCCACAATTGGCAGATGTCAGAATGGTTGGACAGAAATTATATGTTAGAGCACTGGGGACGAGTATTGAGCCTATTCGGATTGAGGTGAAGGCTACGGACCCACTGGGCAAAATGGCTATAGGTCACGTGTACGTTGATCTAAGAGAATTAGAATAGAGTATTCTACATCAGGTATAAGTGGACTATAGTAAGTTAAACTAACGTGCCTTCCCTATATGGAAGGTGCGTTGTTTTTATTTTGTAGGAGATAAGTTCATGTTAAAATATGCAAGAAACGAATGTGGCTTCGAGTGACATCGTCAAACGATGATCAACTGGAAAGAAGGAAATAATCTCATGTTATCGATTCATCAAGCGGAGTACCAACAGAAATCAACTTTGCGCAATCTGATGGAATTGTACAAATACGATTTTAGTGAGTATGACCCGGAAGATGTTAACGAAAACGGGTTATATGAGTATGTGTACCTGGACCATTATTGGACAGAAGCGGGCAGACATCCTTTTTTGTTTCGAGTAGAAGGACAATTGGCGGGATTCGCACTGATTCGTGAAATTGAGAGTGAACAGGGGACGAGTGTATACGAAATGGCAGAGTTTTTTGTAATGAAAAAATACAGAAAGCTGGGAGTGGGTGCGCAAGCCGCCATTCATGTGTTCAATCTTTTTCCCGGAACATGGAAAGTAGCGGAGATGGAGACGAATGAGCCTGCTCAGATTTTCTGGCGTAAGGTCATTGCACGCTTCACCGATAATAAATACCAAGAGCTTAGAGAACCTGACTGGGATGGTCCTATTCAGATATTTACTACGAAGTAAGAACGAGAAAGGGAGAAGATGATGACCCAAATCAATATCTATCCAAGTACTCCGGAGGATTCAGAATATGTTCGCCAGCAACTTATCGCATATAATGCTGCGCATGTGAGCGAGGAATTAAGGCATCGTTACGAAGAACTGAATTTCAATATCAAAAATGAGATCGGCGAGATTGTTGCAGGTGTGCTTACTACACTTTGCTGGAACTGGCTGGAGGTTGATATACTTTGGGTGAATTCTGAACAACGGCATCGGGGATATGGTTCTCGGTTGTTGCTTGAAGTTGAGCGAATTGCGCGAGAGAAATCTTGTGATTTTGTCATGTTGAACACATTCTCATATCAAGCACCGGAATTTTACAAGAAGCATGGCTACCAATTGATCACAACGATCGACAATGCACCGACCGGACACAGTCATCATTATTTTAAGAAGGACCTAACTTAAGCAATGTATGCGAAATAGGACAAATCAGGAGGATTATTATGGTTACCATTAAAGCAATCGAACTTGAGGATCTACCGGCGCTAAGTCAGTTATACAACGAATTGATGGGTACACCGACTAATGAACAACAGATGCAGAAGATGTTTCACTATATCCAGCAAAATGGACACTACCATGTACTCGGTGCATTTTACAATGGCGAACTGGCCGGATCAGTTATGGGTATTGAATGTATGGATCTGGCGGGTCAGTGCAATCCCTTCATGGTTGTGGAGAATGTGATTGTATCCGATCAGGTACGCAGACAAGGAATTGGTCAGAAGCTTATGCTTCAGATTGAGCACATTGCGAGAGATCTTGGATGTGAATACATGATTCTGGTGTCTGGCGATCAGCGCAAAGAGGCTCACATTTTTTATGAAAAGCTGGGCTTTAAAGATGAGAAGGTTCAGGGTTATCGGAAGCATTTTAATTAATCAATATAGCACGGAAAATGTCTAATCGGTAGAAGGACTACTTAAGGAGCAGGGCGAATAAGGCATAGTCTTGAAATAAATGAACTGATATGAGGGAGGCACTCTCGTGTTCAAAAAATGGGCTAATGTCTTGATGATTCTGAGTTTGGTATTCGCTGTATGTTCCCCAACATCCTATGCCGCTGCCAAGACGGTTAAAGTAACCGTGACGCTTGTCAGTGCAGAACTGGTGGAAAACAATTCCGTTGGTAATGAATGGGCCATTGGGGCAAGTGTGAACGGCAAGAGCCTGGAGGAGGGTTCGTCGGTCACGTTGAATCTGAAACCTACAGATACGCTTAAATTACAAGCGAATGCCGAAGAGCAGGACAAAATTCCTGATCTGGGAAGCAAAAGTATGAACGTTAAGGTTTCCTCCATTTCCAAATCAACCAACAAGACTCTATCGGTTGTCGTGACGGAGAACAGAGGCCGTTATTCGGGTAACACAGCGACGTGGGAGTTCAAGTTTAAGATCAGTAAGAAATAAAATAGGGCCCGATCATGTAAAAGAGAGCCTAGCGCTCTTTTTTTTTACTTACTTTATACGGATAACCTTGAACTGAAGGAATGTATAGTTTCGGGAAGGATCTCTCTTTGGTAAAATAAAGAAAGTTATGGGCAGGGACGTATATATTTCATTAAAGTTGTAGTGAAGACAAAAGGAGGTTAACCAGATCATGCGTATCGTAGATAACATTAAAGTCTGGGGGGAGCCGCTGGAGAATGCGGTAAGTCAGGCGGTGACTTGCTCGCAGTATGGAGATGTACTGGGCGTGGCTCTAATGGCAGACCATCACAAAGGATATTCACAGCCCATCGGGGGCGTGGTTGCCTACCGGAACATGATCAGTCCGTCAGGGGTTGGATATGATATTGCCTGCGGCAACAAGGCTGTGCGCACCAACCTGATGTGGGATGATATCCGGAATCAGATTGCTGTCATTATGGATGACATTAATGCAACTATATCCTTCGGTGTAGGACGCAACAATCCAAATCCTGTGGAGCATGAGTTGTTCGATGATGCCAGCTGGAAGCTGTTTGATTCCATTGAGCATGGGCTACAGCACAAGTTGAAGACACTCGCACGCAACCAGCTCGGGACGGTAGGTAGTGGCAATCACTTTGTCGACATTTTTGTGGAAGAGGCGACGGGTAAAGTATGGATTGCAAACCACTTTGGCAGCCGTGGCTTTGGGCATAAGGTCGCCAGTGGTTTCCTGAACCTGGCTGCAGGACGTGCATTTAGTGGCAAAGCGCCGGGAGAATCGATGGACCAACCACCAACACTGTTTGACCTCAAGAGTGAAATGGGTGATATGTATTGGGACGGGATGACTTTGGCCGGCCGGTATGCATACGCAGGGCGAGATTATGTGATTGAACAGGTGCTCGGCATTCTTGGGGCGAGCGCAGAGTATTCGGTTCATAACCATCATAACTTTGCCTGGAAAGAACAGCATATGGGCGAAGAAGTGGTGGTGGTCCGCAAAGGAGCAACGCCGCTGGCACCGGGCCAGCTCGGTTTTGTGGGCGGAAGCATGGGAGATATCTCGGTAATTGTGGAAGGAATCCACAGCGAAGAGAATACAGAGTCTTTCCGCAGCACCGTGCATGGTGCAGGTCGGATTATGAGCCGAACCCAAGCGGCTGGCAAAATGAATTACAAGCTGCGCACACGCATGGGCGGCGAGATCAGCGAGGAACAGATGCGAGTGGCGATTCGTGCATATGGTGTGGAGCTTCGGGGTGCAGGGACGGATGAAAGTCCTTTTGTGTACAAGAAACTGCAGGATGTGCTGAATGCGCATGCGCATACCTTGAAAATCAACCATACCCTTCGCCCCGTAGGTGTCGCGATGGCCGGGGGCAACGAATTCGACCCGTATAAAGACTAGTTAGATATGTTCAACTCAACATTTATACAACAACGGAGAGGACAGAAATAACTTGAAGAAGCGAAGCTAAAAGCTTTCTGAAAGAAAGCTGCATCGGAAGCATAGACCTCGCCTTTATCCCCGGATTTTTCCCTTTGGAGAAGGGAATCAACAAAATCTGGGGATAACAGCGATCGGAAGGTTGTTCTGTCATCGGAGTGCCAGTGTAAATATTTATTAGTTGAATTTATATAGAAAGAAGAAGGTGAACCTCATGAGAAATTGTGCGATATACAGCTCGCAGTTTGACCTAGATCAGTTGTTCGAAATAATTCAATCCATATACCCTCAGGATACAATTGAACGTAAGGAAGACAAAACCCATATTCAAGTTACACGCAAGAAGTTATTTAGTAAGAAGACAAAGGGCTTCAATATCATGACGAGCCAGACCCACCCTGAAGAATTTACGGCTATGATTCAGGGGATGCTGGGGTTTCTGAGTCAAATTGAGGGAAAGAATGCTTCGCTGCAGGAAAAGGTACTGATTAAATGCTCTACACTGAATATGGTTGTTGGCATCGAGACGGAAGAGGACATTTCCGAAGAATTCTTTAATGAATTATTACATCTGGCCGATGCCCTGGATGCAGTCATTTTCTGGGGAGGTGGCTCCTTGCTGAATGCGCAAGGTCAGCTGCTGTTGGATGTCAACGGAGAATCCGAAGTAGAGGATTACAAAGTGACAGCGCACACCAGTTTTCTGGATGATGTCAGACCCCCGTCGGAATCTGCAATGCTGCGCAAAGAGCGCTCCGAGCAGCTTCTAAACGAGCAAGGAATCCCATTCAATGTTCATTTGCCTGCAAGAGCGGGGGATGAGCATACTACGATCCGTAGTGTGGAACAAGTTGCAGAGCGCGCGGTAGCCCTTTGTATTGCAGCTCTCAAAGGTGAATGCCTTGGAGCGGGGGAGAGCGCAGAAGATACAACAGCGCTGGTCCAGGAAGTAATCGACAAGTATGATGCAGCTTCATTCTTTTCACCTGTGGAGAGAAGATTTGTGGAGCAACATGGGGCAGAGCATCAGGAGGTTATCTCCTTTTCATGGGGATATGAGGCTTATCATGTGATGTTATGGGCGCTTGGCTACGTCAAGGAACTTGGAGCACCGGTAAATCTTTGTAACGTAGGACAAGATGTAGGATATTTGCAGCAATGTGACGATGTTGAAGCCTTTGTAGCCGGGGCACAATTTCGCTCCAAAGGCGAGATTTTGGATGCAGCTGATCTAATCTACCGGTACAACTGGGTGTGTGTAGACAGTCGTGTGAAGGAGCAAACACCTCCTGGGGGTCTGAATGGCGGAGTGGCCTACGAACGTCACCGTGCGCTCAATTGGTTGATCTGTTATCTGGATCAAGATTGGGATGATGTACGGACAGATACGTAGAATGGACTTTTAACATCAACTATTTTTTATATGGCATTCAAATTCAAATACCCCCAAGCCAGTCGAATACTGGTTATGGGGGTGTTTTGCTGTCTATGGGTACCTTATCTTTTATCCGCTATGTCTTCCATACTGTTCCCGAATCATCACATCAGCAAGAATCAGCTTTTTCTCTACATTACTCTCCGGGTTCACAATTCGCCATAACATCTGGTCGACCGCACGTGCACCAAGCAGTTCCTTGTTCACATTAACTGTGGCGAGTACAGGGATATTATCATACACATTATCGAAACCGGTGACTACGCACTGATCGGGTACACTAATCCCTATGCTCTCCAGAGCCTCGATGGTGTATAACGCATAGAAGTCATTGGCACAGACAAAAACCTCAGGCAAATTCCCCTCATGAATGACCGAAGTGAACGTCTTGTGAAAATCATCCACATCCGGGCTGCTTAGTTCGGGGATCTGATTCATTTCCAATCCATGACCCATCAATACGGAAGTATAGGCGACCCATCGTTCATAGAAGCTGTGAGCGTCACTGGTGTTTCCAACAAACTGAAACCGCTTGAATCCCTTGCGTAGAAGGTAGAGCATAATGTCACGCATGGAAGCAAAATTGTCTGTGAAAATACTGTCACTGTGAAAGACAGGGTCGAGGTGATCCACCATGACAACAGGAATGCCCAGACGTTTAATTTCAAGAAGAATGGGTGTTGAGATGGAGCCAACCGTAATAATGCCCCGAATGGCATCCGGATTCAGCAATGTGAATAGTTGATCCGCCGAAGGCTCTGTCAGAGTAAGAATATTGATGCTTTTCTGGTTCAGTCTGGAGGATATCCCGTTAAAGACAGGCCCCCAGTATACGGATTCCTGATTCTGATAACGAACATTAGGAAACAAAATCAAAATGGTGCCACTCCACCGCGTGTTTTGCGGGTCCTGAAGTTCATTGCTGCTATACATATCACCAGACAACATGCTGTTATCTTTGAAATATCCAAGTTTGCCAGCGGCCTTAAGAATAACGTCCCGTGTCTGCTCACTAACACCTGATTTTCCGGACAGTGCTCGTGAGACCGCAAATTTCGACAGACCTGTAAAATGTGCAATTTCCTGAATTGTTACCTTCGTCTTCATCATACCATCCTTACACTCGTAGTTCTGCCGTATTCCTTACATTGTGCAATAAAGCTGTTTCTAGTATATCATGATGTATTTCTCTTAATCTAATAACGGCTGTAGAAGTTAAAATGTTAGTGTCCCATCCATGTAACGACGGAGATAGACCACGGTGATGGACATGTTGCAGGAGAAAAAGGCGAATTTTGAATAGTTTATTATCTTTTTGTTATTTTATAAAATAACAAAATAATCAAAATGATTTTCGTTTTGGATATGGGAGTACTCAGAAAGGTATTCGGATAATATGCTATATGATAAGCTTTTAAAGCGATATAACAGCATTTTATCAGAATAATTAGAAAATGTTAACAATAAAAATGTTGACGCTTACATTATGCTATGTTAAATTTTGTTTGTCAAAACCAAACTATAAAATAACAAATGGTGGTGATAATCTAATTTCATTAGGATAAATGAGAGTCAGGGAGTTATGCCGGACCATGATTTGTATACACATTCGGGGAGGTTGTTAAAATCGTGACTAAAAAATGGAACGTTTTGCCGCTCATGTTATTGGCCGTAATGCTTTTTGTATCCGCTTGCAGTGGTGGGGGGACGGCTCAGCCGGCTGATGATGCTCCAGCGAATACGGGCAATAGCACTGGAACCGTCGAGACAGACAAAGAAGGCGGAACAGAAGAAGTGGCAGTCGATGTACCTGATTTGGGTGGGCGTGTCATCAAGGTTGCGGCCTGGTGGGATCTGAAGCCAGCGGGGGAGACCGCTTCGGATAAAGCGAGACTAGATAAAATCGCTGAAGTCGAGAAGAAATACAACGTAAAAATCGAGTTCGTGAATGTACCATTCGAAGAATACATGAACAAATTTACAACGACAGCGCTGGCTGGCGAACCGTTCGCAGACATCGTTCAGATGGAGTACAAATCCGCATTACCCGCCATCCTCAAAGGGCAACTGCTTCCGATCTCCGAATTCACCACAGCTGAGAATAACATCAACCAAGAGGCAAATCTAATCGCAAAATACCCTGCCATCGCAGGCAACTACTACGCATTTGAATCTCCAACCAGCATCGGTCTGGGACTTCACTATAACCGTGACTTGTTCAAGAAGCTGTCGTTACCTGATCCTCAGGAGCTTTATAACAAAGGCGAATGGAACTGGGATAAATTCTTGGAACTGGCGAAACAAGCGACCAAGGATACAGATAACGACGGAAAAATTGACGTATACGGGTTCTCCGGCTGGGCTATTGACGTGCTTCGTCACTTTACTGCAGCTAATGGCGGCACGATTGTAGATGACGAACATTCAAAAGAAGGATTGTCCGATCCGAAAACGATTGAAGCTGCCGAATTTGTCAAACGCTTGTATAACGTCGAGAATGTTGTAAAAGTCAAAACAGGTGACAAAACGAACTGGGAGGAAAGCAACACATTCAAGGATGGAGATGTGGCTTTGTTCACTGCTGCGGAATGGCAGTTGGGCGATATCACCTTTGCTGCCGGAGTCGTACCAATTCCGAACGGTCCTCAGGGCAGCAAGGATGTAACATACGCCAACAACGCTGCCTCAGCAAAATTCATTCCTAAAGGTGTGGAAGATCCTAAAATTGTATACCAAATCTATGAAGAAACCTTCGACATTCCACAGATCGAAGAGTATCCAGGTCAGGATTACCTGGAAAGCCGTTATACCGACGAGAAGGACATCGCCATGATTCGGGAGCATATCGCTGGAACGGGCCGCATCCTGCTGGATGACGCCTACGCGGGTTATCCAATCGGTGACTATGTAAACGACATTATCAAAAACAATGCTTCCGTTACAGCAACAGCCGAGAAGTATAAAGCGCAGGCACAAGCAGCAGTCGATAAGCTTGGCAAACAGTAATTTCAGCATGATTCAGACAGGGGTGCCTCGTGTCCGGGCTCACGCACGGGTACCTCTTTTTCTGTATCACGAACTAAGTATTGCTGGCATCAGCCTTGATGAGGAGGGCTCGTAAGATGGCTGGAATTCTACAACGAAAGAAATGGATCCTGCCCATAGTCATTGCAGCAGTAGCTGCCTGCGTCATACTTTTGCTTACTTCCGGTGCAGGTGTAAAGAGTGCAATTGTGCCTTCTGGCAGTTTGCCTGCCATTGAGGTGGATGCCATTTTGCAGCAGACGAGGCAGAAGAACGGATATGAACAATATTTGTCCCAAGCAGGTGAGGCCTCAAGACCGAATGTGGATATGACCATCGAAGCAGGAGACTACATACGGGCAGAGGGTGAAGAGGTACGTAAACTGAAGGATTATGAAGGCAGGCCGGGTGTATCGCTTCATACTGGGGAGACAGGCGAGATCGACTGGGTAGTTGACGTACCGGAAACCGGGCTGTACAACCTCTCTGCTGTCTATTTTCCCGTAGAAGGCAAGAGTTCGGCCATTGAGCGTGCATTGTACATTGACGGTGAACTTCCGTTTGCGGAAGCCGCCTATTTGCAGTTTGATCGGGTATGGGGCAATGAGAAACAAGCTGTTGAACAGGATAATCAGGGCAATGATCTTCGTCCAAAACAAGTGGAGAAGCCCCGCTGGATGGAGGAAACATTTCAGGACTCGGATGGGTATGAACAGGTTCCATTCAAATTCTATCTGGAAAAGGGAAAGCACACGTTAACGCTGAAATCCTCTCGCGAACCCATGGTAATTCGATCCATACGACTATTCAACGAGAAGCCAGCCGTTGCTTATGCGGAAACCGCAGGGGCTAAGCAGACGGATTCTTCCGGTCAGCCTAAGGATGTGCTCATCCGAATTGAAGGGGAAGCGGCAGTTGCCAAATCTTCACCTACGTTATATCCAACCAGTGAAAGATCAAGTTCAGCCGTATCCCCTTACAGCGCTTCCCAGGTGCGTATTAATTCGATTGGTGGCTTTAACTGGCGTCTGCCAGGGCAGTGGATCGAATGGGAAGTGGACGTGCCGGAGAGTGGACTTTATCATATCGGTTTTACCGTTCAGCAAAATTTTGTCAAAGGCATCTATTCCACACGCAAGCTGACCATCGATGGCGAGATTCCGTTTGCGGAGATGACGAAAGCCCCGTTCCGTTACCAAAGCGACTATCGCATTGATGTGCTGGGCGGTGAGGATGCTTACAAGTTTCAGTTGGATAAAGGCAAACATGTCATTCGGCTGGAGAACAGCCTGGGCGACTTCGCACCACTTATTCGCAATGTGGAGGACAGCCTGTACAACCTGAACTCCATGTACCGGAGAATTCTGATGATTACAGGCACCAAGCCGGATGAATTCCGGGATTATCGGGTGGAGAAGCAGATTCCGAATCTGTTGGAGGTATTTAGCGGAGAAAGCAAACGCCTGAAGGAAGTGGCAAGGCAACTTCGTCTTCTGTCAGGCCAGTCCAGCGATCAGGAAGCGTTGATCAAAACGATGGCCCAACAGCTGGATGAGATGATCGATAAGCCGGATACCATTCCAAGAAGACTTGCTGCTTACAAAACGAACACGGGCGGACTGGGGACTTGGGTGCAGCAGGCTCGCGAGCAACCGCTTGAGATTGATGCCCTCTATGTAGCTTCATTAGACAGTAGCATTCCCGGAACGGGTATGGGTCCGCTGGCGAAGCTTGGTCATGAAGCGAAGACATTCTATCATTCGTTCTTCATTGATTATAACCAGATCGGGAACGTAGCCACTTCAGAGGATCAGCGCACGGTGACGGTCTGGATCGGCAGTGGTCGTGATCAGGCGAACACGATGAAAGCGATGATTGATGAGACATTCACACCGGAGAGCGGCATCAACGTCAATTTGAAGCTGGTCAACATGGGTACGCTGTTGCCAGCCACCTTGTCGGGTGAAGGACCTGATGTAGCGATGCAGATCGGCAATGATCTGCCCGTGAACTTTGCGATGCGGAACTCGGCGGTGGATCTCACCCAGTTTAGTGACTATACCACGGTGGAACAGGAGTTTAGAGATAGTGCCATCGTACCGTACGCCTATGATTCAGGCGTGTACGCCCTGCCGGAGACACAGACCTTTAATATGTTGTTTTATCGAAAAGATGTGCTTGCAGAGCTGGGGCTTGAAGTTCCTCAAACGTGGGATGATGTCGAGAGCCTGCTGGCGATTCTGAGCAAAAATCATATGGAATTTGGCATGCCAGTGGTGGCCCAGGCCAACATGCAGGGGGTCAATATCCCGCCTAATTCGCAGTATGCAACGATGCTGCTGCAGAACGGCGGCTCCTTCTATCGGAATGACGACAAGGAATCGGATCTGGATTCGCGCATCGGCATCGAGACCTTTAAGAAGTGGACAGAGTTTTATACCGATTACAAGCTGGAGCGGGAGTATGACTTTGCCAACCGTTTCCGGACCGGACAGATGCCGATTGGTCTGACGGATTACACGATGTATAACCAGTTGTCCGTATTTGCACCGGAGATCCGTGGATTATGGGGATTTGTTCCTGTTCCGGGGACTGTGCAGCCGGATGGAACATTGAATCGGGACGTTCCGGGTGGCGGCAGTGCGGTCATGATGCTGGAAAGTGCCAAGGATCAGGAGGCGGCGTGGGAGTTCATGAAATGGTGGACCAGTACACCGGTTCAGGCTGAGTTTGGCCGCGAGATGGAAGGGCTGATGGGTGCGGCTGCGCGTTATCCGACGGCCAACATCAAGGCACTCGATTCACTTCCATGGCCTGCTGAGGACTATGCGAATCTGAAGGCACAATTCGAGACAGTAAAGGGCATTCCCGAAGTACCTGGTGGTTATTTTACCGGACGTCATCTGTTCAATGCATTTTACAAGACGGTTGTTGGCCAAGTGGAAGCAAGGGAATCCATCATGGATTACACCCAGTATATTCAGGACGAGATTCGAGTCAAGCGTAATGAATTTGGTCTTCCGTAAGCAGAGGGAGGGTTAACAGTGTCACAAATATCACTCCGAGACGGACAAAACAGTCCTCCTGAGAAAACACCAGGCATGGGCATGAAATCATGGTGGTCCTGGAAGCTCAAGGAAATGAAGGCCAGCAAACATTCCTATGTACTGCTAGCTCCTTATATGATCCTATTCATCATGTTTACTGTGATTCCGGTGGTCATCTCCATCATACTCAGCTTCACCTATTTCAACATGTTGGAGTTTCCGCGTTTTATTGGCTGGCAGAACTATACCCGGCTGTTTCTGGAGGATGACGTATTTCTGATTGCCATCAAAAATACGCTGCTGTTTGCCATTATTACCGGACCCATCAGTTATATTGCCTGTTTCGTATTTGCTTGGATCATTAATGAATTAACGCCCAAATGGAGAGCGTTCATGACGCTCATCTTCTATGCACCGTCCATTTCGGGGAATGTTTACTTTATCTGGCTGATGATTTTCTCGGGGGATCGCTACGGTATAGCCAATGGACTGCTGATCAAATGGGGATTTCTGCTGGAGCCAATCCAGTGGTTGAAAACGGAAGCCTACATTATGCCAATCCTCATTCTGGTGCAGTTGTGGCTCAGTCTTGGCACAGGCTTTCTGGCTTTTATCGCCGGTTTGCAGACCGTAGACCGGACGTTATATGAAGCAGGTGCGGTAGACGGGATCAAAAATCGCTGGCAGGAGCTCTGGTATATTACCCTGCCTTCGATGCGTCCGCAATTGATGTTCGGTGCGGTCATTCAACTCACCACCTCATTCGCGGTGGCCGATGTATCCATTGCGCTGGCGGGCTTCCCAAGCGTGAACTATGCAGCGGAGACGGTGGTGACCCATTTGATCGACTTTGGTACAACGCGGTTTGAGATGGGATACGCCTCGGCGATTGCAACCGTACTGTTTATGATTATGGTGGGCACCAACTTGCTGGTACAGAAACTGCTTCGAAGGGTGGGGGAATAGCTATGGCTGCAATTGCAACAGGCAAAAAGCGGGTGAACCGCTCCTTATCGGGCAGCATCTCCCTGTTTACCCTTCTGCTCGTATTTGGTGCTTTCATGGTGCTGCCGCTGATCTATGCGATCAATAATGCGTTCAAACCGCTGGATGAGATTTTTACTTTTCCACCAACGCTATTTGTCAAAAATCCAACGTTCAGCAATTTCACGGATCTGCTGAATCTGCTGAGTGACTCGTGGGTTCCGTTCTCACGTTATATATTCAATACGGTATTTATTACAGGCATTGGCATCGTGGGCCATGTGCTGCTCGCATCGGCAGCGGCGTACCCACTCGCCAAGCACAAATTTCCGGGCAAAGTGTTCATGTTCCAGGTTGTTGTGCTTTCCCTGATGTTCACGCCTGCCGTGACGGCCATTCCCAATTATATGATCATGTCATGGCTGGGCTGGATTGATACGTATTGGGCCGTCATTATTCCGGCATTTGCCTATTCATTGGGTCTGTATCTGATGAAGCAGTTCATGGAGCAGATCCCGGATGCGTTGCTGGAAGCAGCCAAAATTGACGGTGCCAGTGAATACCGAATTTTCTGGTCCATTGTCATGCCCAATGTAAAGCCAGCCTGGCTCACATTGATCATTCTGCTGTTCCAGATGCTGTGGGGCAGTGATGGCAATGGGTACATCTACAGTGAACAGCTCAAGACCTTGCACTATGCGGCGGGTCAGATCATTCAGGGCGGGATATCCCGGGCCGGGGCAGGTGCTGCGGTAGCACTTATTTTGATGAGTGTGCCCATTACGCTATTCATTTTCTCCCAGAGCCGCATCATTGAGACGATGGCGAGTTCGGGCATGAAGGAATAAGGGGGAACGATATGGCACGCACAGTGAAAAGATGGCTTGTTCTCCTGGTGGCAGTATCGCTGCTGCTGGTGAATTCCGTGCCTGCGGCGGCCTCCCCGGCGCCGTATGAGAGTTATAACTACAACTACTGGAAAGAGGCCGTTCCGTCACCGGATGCCTATCTGCCCAAGCAAACCATTTCGGGCAGCGACCTGGGCATTGGCGAATTCAAAGACCCCGGTGATGTAAACGTCTCTCCCTCCGGGCAGATTTATATTTTGGACAGTGGCAACAGCCGAATTGTTGTCCTTGACGCGCAGTATAAGCTGTTGCGGGTAATCGAAGGATTTATGATGGACGGCAGCAAGGAGAGTTTTAATACGCCAGGTGGATTATTCGTGGATGAAGAGGATCGAGTATACATCGCAGATACAGGGAACAGCCGCGTAGTTGTCCTGGATGCGGAAGGTCAGCTGGTCCATACCATTACGAAGCCAGAGTCTGATATCCTCGCGACCAATTTTCAATTCCAACCGTTGAAATTGACTGTGGATCGGGTAGGCAGGGTGTATGTGGTGGCTCAGGGTGTCTACGAAGGAATTATGCAGTTTGACGAGCACGGTCAGTTCATTGGATACGTTGGTACGAACAAGGTGGAACGCGACTACGGCGAATACATTTGGCGGATGCTCTCAACCAAAGCCCAGCGGGCGCAGATGGTTTTGTTTGTACCGACCGAGTTTTCCAATGTGGATATCGACTCCAAAGGGTTCGTATATGCGACCAATATCGACCCAGGTTCCAGCGAACCGATTAAACGTCTCAATCCATCCGGTGAGGATGTGCTGAAGAGGTTTGGTTATTTTGAAGTCAAAGGAGATATCAGATTCCGCAATAACCCGGGTCCGTCCAAGCTGATTGATGTGAAGGTACTGGGTAACGGTATGTACAGTGTGCTGGATGCGACGCAGAACCGGGTGTTTACTTACGATGATGAAGGTCATCTGCTCTACGTATATGGAGGCAAAGGAAATCAGGTGGGAACGCTCAAAACACCAGTCGCCATGGAACAGTCCGGGGATCATCAATTAGTGTTGGATCGGGGAAAAAGCAATCTGGTTATCTATGAGCCAACACGGTTTGGAGCCAGCGTGAATGAGGCGGTTGCCCTTCATTATCAGGGCGAGGATACAGAGGCTGTTCATATCTGGAAAGAAGTGCTGAAGCTGAACGCCAACTATGATATCGCTTATATCGGTATCGGCAAGTCCTTGCTGATGGAGAAGAAAAACGAGGAAGCTCTAGGTTACTTCGAACTGGGAATGGATCGCAAAAGTTATTCTGTCGCGTTCAAAAGATATCGGCGAGAGATGATGAAGGAACATTTCGGCACCTTTCTGACGCTTGCCATCGCACTGATTTTCATGCTGATCCTGGTCCGAGTGGCGGTTAAATGGAGACGGAGGAGGCAGATTGACAGTGAAGCAGGATTACATTAAGTTTCCGCTGCATCTCATTTTTCACCCCATTGATGCATTCTGGGATATCAAGTCGGATCAGCGGGGAAGGTTGACCGTTGCTTTTGGAGCACTGGCGCTTACCATTATCATGATGATTTTGCAAAAACAATACGCGGGGTTTCTCGTCAATTACGTCGATCCTCGCACAATCAACAGCATAGGGGAGATCGCTACGGTTGCAGTGCCATTCTTTCTTTGGTGCATAGCCAATTGGGCTGTAACCACCCTGATGGAAGGTGAAGGGAAGTTCAAGGAGATTTTTCTGGCAACAGGATACTCGCTTATTCCGATTATTTTGATCTATGTCCCTATGATTATCATCAGCCGGTTTATGGTACAGGAAGAGACGGCTTTTTATTATTTATTTAATGGCATCGCGTTCTTCTGGTTCGTGCTGCTGCTCTTCATTGGCACGATGACGGTACACCAGTACACCGTGATCAAAACGATCCTGACGATGCTGCTGACGGTAATTGTCATGGGCATAATCGTGTTCCTCGGAGCATTGGTGTTCAGCATGTTGCAGCAGTTATATGAATTCGGTTACAACATCTACCGCGAGTTGATTTTTCGGACCTAAAGGAGGCGGCATCCGTGAACAAAAGGCAACGAATATATACGGTGCTGGCCAGTGGTGCTGCTGTGATCCTGCTTACAGCCGGACTGCTGTATATCAATAACAGGGGAGTACCTGCTGTGGAAGCAACGGCTTATCTTGAAGCAACAACAGAGGCTATGCCAACCGAGACGGAATCATTGCAATTCCTTACCGATTCTTCAGAGGGTGTGCCGGGTATGCAACTGGTCGTCGAAGACCAGGGACTGGCGCTGTATTACAACGAGGAAACGACGGAAATTGCCGTTCGTGATGGAGCGAGTGGTCAGATCTGGTACAGCAATCCGAACGAACGTAATCAGGATGGCCTGGCTTCTGCTTATGAAAAGGAGGTGCTGTCCTCCCAGCTGAACGTGTCATTTCGGGATGCAATTGGTACGCTGGAGAATTTTCCGAACTTTAGCTCCAGTATCAGCAACAAACAGTTCGTAGCTGCCAATGTGGATCAGGGCATTCGTGTTACATACACGCTTGGGGATACCTCGCTAGGCATTGATGCTCTGCCCAAACTGATCAGCAAACAGCGCCTGGAGGAGAAGGTCCTTTCGAAATTGGATGCCACAGTCGCAAGATATACATCTGCCCGCTACTATCCAACCAAGAACAATCCGGATGTGCTTGAACGCTTGGATGGACAGATATCTAAGCAGCTTGTGCTGAACAAGATGCTGGATGCCTTTGAGAAGGCGGGTTACACCGCTGACGATCTTGCTTTTGACAATGAGCAGAATGGAGTCGAAGGCGGGGGCTCATCGGATAAACCAAGCTTCGTCATTCCGGTGGAATATCGGCTGGATCAAGGTTCGCTGGTTGTAACCGTGCCACTAAGTCAGGTGAAAGAGAGCGGTCAATACCGTATTCGTAATATCGATCTGCTCGCTTATTTTGGTGCCGCCGATACGAAAGGTGAAGGTTATATGTTTGTACCTGACGGTTCAGGCAGTCTGATTCATCTGAATAACGGAAAGGTCAAAGAGGAGCAGTACGTACAGCGTGTGTACGGTGCAGATCCGAATGACAATTCACTCAGTCGCCCGCAGGTTAGTGAATCTGTGCATATGCCTGTCTTTGGTTTGAAGAACGGTGAACATGCCTGGTTTGCCGTGATTGAAAAAGGGGATGGCATGGCCAGTATCTCTGCGGATATTGGAGGTAGGCAAAATAGCTACAACCACGTCTACGGCACGTTCTCCCTGCGGGGTGAAGATGAGCTAGAGATGTATACCTCGCAAAAGATGCAGGAGATTCAGCTATTGAGCGAGGAACCATTCCGCGGGGATATTCAGGTGCGATACCATTTTCTAAACGGCAAGGATGCCAGCTATTCCGGGATGGCCCGTTTGTATCAGCAGCAATTGGTGGAGCAGAACGTACTGAAACCGCTGGAGGACGTATCAGCCTTACCTTTTTACGTGGATGTGTTAGGTGCAGTGGACAAAAAAGCTTCATTCCTGGGTGTACCTTATCGGACCACATTGGCTATGACGACGTATGAACAAGCGGCTGAAATGGCTACGAAGCTGCAGCAGGAAGGTGTGAACCGCGTGCAGATGCGGTATCAGGGATGGTTTGGCGGGGGGTTCAGCCACCATACACCTACCCAGGTCAAGCTGGACAGTGAAGTGGGCAGTCGTTCCGAGTTGCAGGATCTGTCTGAACAACTGAAGCAGTCCGGTGGAGCGTTATTCCCTGATGTGGCGTTCCAGCGTATCTATCACGACGATTGGAACTTTGCTCCTTCCTCCGATGCAGCGCGATTTGTCACCAAGGAGACGGCTGAATTGTATCCATACAGTCCTGCCCTCAACCGGATGGATCAGAGCAAAGACAGTTATTATCTGTTGTCGGCCGCCAAGCTGCCGTATGTGGTGAGCGAGTTTGCCCGGAAAATCAACAAATTGGAACTCAGCGCATTATCGCTACGTGATCTCGGGCAGGTATTGAGCTCGGATTATCGGGATAGTCGTGTCATCCACCGAGAAACTGCGAAGAACATTGTGAAGGAGCAACTGGGCAAGCTGCAGCAGGAATATCCAAACCTAATGTTATCATCCGCTAATGCGTATGCGTGGGGATATACGCAGCATATTGTTAATGCTCCCTCAGGCTCCAGCCGGTTCAACATTACCGACGAGGAAGTTCCTTTTTATGAGATGGTCATTCATGGATATATGGACTACGCTGCTTCCGCAATGAATACGTCAGGGGATCAAGATCTGCGCAAACAGCTGCTCCGCAGTCTGGAGCTGGGCTCAGCTCCGCAATTTCAATGGACGTATGAACCATCATCCAAGCTGAAGCTGACCAATTATGATTCGGCTTATGCCACTGACTATGCATATTGGGTAGATGAGGCAGCTGCATTATACAAGGAAGCGAATGAGGTATTAAGTCATTTGCGGAACCAGCCAATAACCGAGCATGAACGAGTTCAGGATGGCGTGGTGCGTGTCACATATAGTGGCGGTGCAACGATTTTGGTGAATTACACGGCTGATCCGGTAACGATTAATGGAATTACCGTTGGCGGGGCGGACTATGCAGTGGAAGGAGTGAACCGATGAGAACCCTTCGTTTATCGCTGAAATCACGGAGAGCGCTGCTTGGACTTGCATTTATTTCGCCATGGCTGATTGGTTTCATCTTCCTGTTCGCCACGCCGTTGCTGCAATCGATCCGGTTCAGTTTGAGCAATCTGTCGGTTGCCCCAGGAGGATATGTACTGGATTTTGTCGGGCTGAAAAATTTCAAGGATGCCATCCTGGTTGATGCCACCTTTAACCGGATCTTGGTGGATTCGGTCGGAGCGATGCTGCTGAATGTGCCGATGATTCTATTCTTCAGTTTATTTACGGCGACATTGCTTAACCAGAAATTCAAAGGGAGAACGATGGCGCGTGCGATCTTCTTCCTGCCAGTCATACTGGCCTCCAGTGCAGTGGCGGCGGCCGAGTCCGCAGGTTTGATCAATCTGATGGGGGACGCCAGTGCGATTGAATCGTCTACCGAAGGGGGAGCATCGTTCAACGTCGTTTCAATCGTACGAATGCTGAATGATGTGGGGTTGCCCATGGCATATGTCGATTACATCGTGGAAGCCATCATGCGCATTTACGATATTGTCAGCAGCTCTGGCGTACAGATTCTGATCTTCCTCGCTGCGCTGCAATCGGTACCCGGCTCGATGTATGAAGTGGCCAAAATTGAAGGTGCAACGGCATATGAATCCTTCTGGAAAATTACGTTTCCGATGGTGAGTCCATTGATCCTGACAAATGTCATCTATACGATTATTGATTCCTTTGCAGGCAGCTCGGTGACAGAGGCCATTTACCAGACGGCGTTTAAAACCCAGAACTTCGGTCTGAGCTCAGCCATGTCCTGGCTGTATACGCTGGTCATCGGCCTGGTATTAGTTGTTGTCGGATGGGTACTGTCGCGACGGGTTCATTACAACTGAAAGCTAACGAACGTAGAAGGAGGCATGAGACTATGGCTGTGTCGGGAACGGATCGTATGGTGGTGGTTCCGAAAGAGAACTACCGCATGCAGAGGGTACGAAACAAGACATCGGACCTCCTGTATTCCATCTTCAGATATGCATTGATTATTGGTATTTCATTTATTATTTTGTATCCATTGTTTCTTAAAATCTCGGTTGCGTTCAAGGATAAACAGGATATCTATAATCCGACCATCTATATGATTCCCCAGCATTTTACGCTGGATAATATCAAGCTTGCGGCGCAGGTGATGGATTATCTGCCTTTGCTGGCGAACACGCTGTTGTTCGTCACGATTACAACGCTGCTCACAGCGATATCCTGTGCGTTAGCCGGGTACGGCTTCGCCCGCTTTTCTTTTCCCGGCAGCAATGTGCTGTTTGTATTGGTCATCCTCACTATTTTGGTGCCAACAAGCACCCTGATGGTGCCGATGTATCTGCATTTCCGCAACTTTGACATCCTTGGAATGGTTCATCTGTTCACGGGACGAGAGGGGATCAACCTGCTGAATACATACTGGCCGTCCATGATTACTGCGGCTACGGCTGGTGGGCTGAAGGCGGGGCTGTTCATTTATATTTTCCGCCAGTTCTTCAAGGGCATGCCCAAGGAAATTGAAGAAGCTGCACTGATTGATGGAGCAGGCGGATTTCGGACATTTGCCCGAATTATGCTGCCGAACGCCATTTCGCCGCTGATCACAGTCATTCTGTTCTCGTTTGTCTGGCAGTACAACGATACGTTCTATTCCGCGCTATTCATGAGTGAAAGCCCGCTTATCTCGCTGAAGGTGGCTTCATTGCCTGCCCAGGCGAACCAGTTAATTCCCCAATTGATGGGTTTTGGTTCGAACTCGGGCATGAAGGCAGACCCTAATTATGTTGCCATGATCGTGGATACAGGCATTCTGCTGGCGATTGCACCGCTCATTATTTTGTATTTGTTTGTACAACGCTATTTCGTCGAGAGTATTGAACGTTCAGGTGTAGTGGGTTAACCGGGTTTGGAGTAGTCGTATAGGATGCGTAATTCGGGTGTTTTGATATTTGGGTCGCTATGTGCCCTGCATGGGAATGGGGGATTATCAATGACGGAGCAAAAGATAAGCAGTAATTTAGTGAATAAAGATGCGACTTCCGAGGCTAGAGAACTGATGAAGTATTTGGCGGAGCGTTATGGAAAAGGGGTATTGTCAGGTCAACAGGATTACGGCAATCTGAACTGGATTAATGAGAATACAGGCCGCAAGCCGGCGGTAATTGGATTCGATCTCATGGATTATTCTCCATCAAGGACAGAACGCGGCGCGATCTCTCAGGAGATTCGGGATGCGATTGCATGGCATCAGCAAGGCGGAATTGTGACATTATGTTGGCACTGGAATGCACCTGCTAATCTGATCAATGAACCCGGTAAAGAATGGTGGCGCGGCTTCTATACGGATGCCACCACCTACGATCTCGCGTCAGCGCTGGCTCACCCTGAATCGGAAGAGTATACCTTATTGATCCGGGATATCGATGCAATTGCAGTACATCTGCAAGAACTCAAGGAGGCTGGGGTGCCTGTGTTATTCCGGCCGCTTCATGAAGCGGAAGGAGGCTGGTTCTGGTGGGGAGCCAAAGGACCTGAACCTGCCAAACAGTTATATCGCCTAATGTATGATCAATTGGTCAACAAGTATGAGCTGGGTAATCTGATCTGGGTGTGGAACTCGGAAAAGCCGGATTGGTATCCGGGTGACGATGTGGTGGACATTGTGAGTGTGGATGTGTATCCAGAAGCAGGCGATCACAGCCCATTAGCTAAGCGTTATGAAAATCTGCGTGAACTGGTGAATGACAGCAAAATCATTGCCTTAGCCGAGAACGGCTCCATTCCAGATCCAAAGCAAATGAAAGAGCAAGATGTACATTGGAGCTGGTTTTGTACCTGGACGGGAGAATTCCTACAGGGTGGTAATCATAATACCGTGGCGTATTTGAAGGAAGTATATAATAGTGAAGAAGTCATTACGCTGGATCAATTACCGAAGTGGAGTTGGAGATAGGGATATCATTTGAACTTCTACCGACGTGAAAAAAAGGGGGCTGTTCCACAAGTCATGAACATGACGGTGGACGCCCCTTGTTCGCGTTAATTTGGCCTGCCTTGAGAATCGGACCTTTAAGGTGCGCTAGATTCGTTAGCACGTTGCAAGTTTGACGCATTCCGCTCACCTGAATTATTGGATAGCATGGCACTGATTTTTGGAAATAAAGTCTCACTGGAAGTGAACAGGATATAGTGTTGATTGGTTGTACGGATTAGAATTGTTTCGGAAGAGCCATACGCTGCGCCGATTCGAACGGCTGAAGGCTCACTTCCACCATATGTATCATCAAGGGTAACTGTTTTAATATCTGAGATGGGAATCTCTATTTTGGAAAGTTGCCAACGGATGATGAGTTGATTCTCTACTTGCTGTACTTTTATGCCTAACATACACACAACCTCCTCCCTTTAAGCTTGTTGAAGATAAATGCCCTTTTATTAGTTTATCACTTATTGGACGGAGAGTGCTGGATCATCCTGGAGAAGCGAAGCAGCGATCGGAAGATGGTACTGTAATTGAAATGGCATAGTGTACCAGAGGAAATGGTTTGCTACAGTTATTCCATACATGTTGGCGTGATGTACACTATGACTAACGAAAACGGGGGACGAAGAGATGTACATGGAGGTGGTGCCGTATGACAGATCTGAAAGCGTATCATTATTTTGAAAAAAGGGTTGGACCATTCCGCAATCTCTCCAGTTTGTCCGAGCAGGATGCAGAAGCCGTTGCGCAGCATATCAGGCAGGGAGGCCGGAATTTTGCCAGTCAGCGATCAGCAGATTACATGATGATTCGAAGAGAACTTGAGCGGAAAGCGTACGAGCAGTTTATCTCCAAAGGTGGGAAACCGACCAACCGTTATCCTCACTATATGACCCTGGGTGCATGCGCGTGGTTGGAATCTTGGTATACCGAACCGGATTGGGTCACGATCTCATGGGAGAATCTGCCTGCTGATTCCGTAAGTTTTACCTACGGCGATTTGTTTCCAACGATGCGTTATATCGATGATAAACCTTATCGTAAGCAGGTCTACACGAAAGATGAAATACTGGACATTATTCAATCCTATGGCTGGCCTCAGGAATGGAATCAACAGGGTGATCTCGGACCGGAGCGTTATATCGAAGTACAGGTGTGGAACGAGAGAATTATCAGACCATATCGTTACCTTGATTGATATGCGAAATGGATGAAGAAATTCAGTTGAATGGACTGTTCAAAAAAGTAGGAGCAGGAATGATAACACCACCGTATCCGAATATTCGTCCTGCCGTGTACAATAGGGGGAAAAAGTCTTAAACCTAACCATAGAAGGGGATGCTTGAGATGCATGATCGGCTGCCAAAGAAACCCTCTTCCTGCTGCTGCGCTGCAAGCCGAGACGGTAAGTTGGAGGAAAAGAGTCTGCCAGAGGAAACGGCTGCAGCGGTAGAGGCTGTTGAGGACAAACCATCCAGTCATACCAGTTATACAGCTGATTTCACGATAGCTCTAACCAATAGAGCAGAGAAGAAAGAAAGCATTCGTATTGAAGGTGGGCGTTTCTTGATGGGTACGAATGACCCCGAAGCTTTTGAAGCAGATGGGGAAGGCCCCGTCAGGGAAGTTCAGGTGAAATCCTTTTATCTGGATGCCTGTACGGTAACCAATGCAGAATTTGCACAGTTTGTTCGTGAGACGGGGTATCGGACTGAGGCGGAGCGGTTTGGCTGGTCTTTTGTTTTTCATCTGTTCGTTTCTCCGGAAACGGCGACTCAAGTTCGAAACGTGGTTCAACAGACACCCTGGTGGTGGGTTGTTGAAGGTGCGGATTGGGCTCATCCCGAAGGACCCGAATCTCATGTGAATGATCGCTCTGATCATCCGGTTCTTCATATCTCATGGAATGATGCCAATGCCTATTGCCGCTGGGCGGGTAAACGTCTGCCCACAGAAGCCGAATGGGAGTACGCAGCCCGAGGTGGCCTAATTCAGAAAAAATATCCCTGGGGCGATACGTTAAGGCCAGATGGACAGCACTATTGCAACATTTGGCAGGGGGTATTTCCAACGAAAAATAATGCAGCCGACGGTTATGCAGGCACCGCTCCATCTCAATCGTTTCCTCCCAATGCATACGGACTTTATAATATGTCAGGCAATGTATGGGAGTGGTGCGCAGACAACTACGTTACGGATCATGAGAAGGCTACGGCTGCTGACACGGAATTATCTCCTCATGAAGATCGCAAGGTGTTAAAAGGCGGTTCCTACCTATGCCACCGTTCCTACTGCAATCGCTATAGAGTGGCGGCGAGAATTCCCAACACGCCTGATACATCTACTGGGCATATTGGTTTCAGATGCGCAGCGGATGTATAGTATGTTGGTTTGCTTGTTTGTAGAATAAGGCTCGGTCTATTTCACCCGAATGAGTAATCCAAACAGACCCAGTACAGAAAAGGCCAGAAATGCTGTAGTGTTGGAGAACATCTCAATGGTGTAACCCGCTATCGATGAACCTATGAACTGCCCCGCACCAAGCGCGAGAAAAGCAAGGCTGATCCCAATGGACGTATTTGGACGAAATAGCCTGGTCGCCCACACGATGAATACACTGGTCAGGAAGATATAGGTACTGCCAAACATAACGGCTGAGACCAGGCTGGCGGCCATCGATGGAAGAAGGATAATGCCAAGTGAAACAGATAACAGCAGAAGGCCTATCCGATAGGACCATCCAATTCCGATGCGTTCAATAATGCGGCCAGCACACCCGCCGAGAATCCCCATAATCCCCATCACAATCCAGAACAGCACGGCTTCCGAATCGGAGGCCCCCTTTTCGTCCGTAAGGAAGTTTCGGGCAAAGGTCCAATAGATCGCAGAACTGATACCTGTCAGAAGGGAAGCCATGAGCAGAGCTACACCGGGTCTGGTCGGCTTCATGCATCTCCAAAGGGACTTGGTACAAGGCTCTGTTTTGCGTGGGGAAAGAACACGTCTATTCCACAGCACCACCACAACACCGAGTACAGCGAAGAAGATGTAGGTCAAACGCCAATACTCGGTGAATAGCCAGTAGATCGGACCAGATACGATAATGCCAAAGCTGGTACCTGTGTTAATCCAGCTGTTTCCTCTGGCTTGCTGATCAGGCGCAAGCTCAGCATAGACGGTGTTACCCAATGCAGGAGAGGCTAAGCCTGTACTTAATCCGGCAAGAAATACGCCTAGTGTGAGAACAAATACGTTTGGAGACAAGGCAATGCCCAATAAACCGAGCACAGCACTAACACCCGCTATTTGAATGACATGATAGTGCCCGATGCGATTAATTAACAGTGGAGCACTAAGTAGAGACAGGCAGTACGCAATGTAGGTTGCGGAATTGATTGCTCCGGATTGGGCATCGTCCAGTTGGAGTGCTTCCGAGATCTCTGGCATAAACAGCCCATAGCTGAATCTCCCGAATGCATAACATACAGCGATAAGGGCAATCCCTGGGAAAATAATTTTTTTCATCAAATCCACCGCCTTTTAGATAGAACGATCATTATATTTTCTTTGAAATAAAAAAGTGAGTTGAACTACTAACTCACCCGGTGTGGGACTACTTGAAACTATTTTGCGTCATGTCAATGAGTTCCCGACATACGCTATTTACATTTTCTGTCTCAGCGAGTGCAGTAGAACCCTCCAGCAGCAGGTTAAATTGCAGCACTGCACGATCACTTGCGGCAGGATCAAGATTTTTGATCAAGGTCAACACATGTTTCTTATGCGCGTTGACAGTTTGTACTATGACGTTGTCTGGATCTCCGCCAAATTCCTCCTTGGCACGCAGAAACAAACATCCTCTTGACTCATGCTCCATCAACCAGCGTGAATGTCCTTCCGCCAGATTGAGGAATACGTGCTGCGCTTTGTTGTCGGCATACTGCCGCAACTGTTCCAGATAGCGCTGTTCTCGCCGCCGAAGTACTTCAACAATGAGATCATCCTTGGAGTTGAAGTGATTATATAATGTCATGATGGCAATCCCGGCATCTGTGATGATTCGCTTCAAGCCGATAGAATGAAAGCCGTGCAGGTAGAATAATTCCTCAGCCACGTTCAACAGCATTTCCTTTTTGCTGCTCATAGGAAGTAATACGCTCCTTTCAGAATAAGATAGAACGATCATTATACTTCTAAAATATAGAAAATGGCTCACATTGTCAAATGCTGTGAACCATTTCGATTTCCATTTGGTGAAGAGCATCTGTCCATTCTGTGGGACATCCAGAATCTGTGATCACCATGGATATTTGATTTATTGGTGCAATCTGGGCGAAGGTGGAACGTCCAAACTTGGTATGATCAGCTACCAAAATGGCTTCCTCCGCACGCTCCATCATTTTGCGGGAGATGAGTGCCTCTTCCAGCACATAATCTGTGATCCCATCCGTTAACGAAACGCCGCCTGCTGAGATGAACGCCTTGTTGACTTTGAATTGACTGAGTAATTCATGAGCAATGGGTCCAGTAGAGGCTTGTACGACCGGGGTGACTTCTCCTCCTGCGAAAATGATTTTGCCTGCAAACTCCTCCAGTGCACAGGTAAGAATGGGGACGGAGTTGGTTATGACGGTCACCTGAGACCGATGTCGCAACTGTCGCATGATCTCTAGCGTTGTTGTGCCGTTGTCCAGCATTACGGTCTCTCCATCCTCAATCAGAGAGGCAGCTGCCACGCCAATGGCCTGCTTTTCGTTCAGTTGAAGCTGCGCACGCTTTTGAAATGGAGCTTCGATCATGCCTGAACGTACACGTACAGCACCTCCGTATACTTTGCGCAATTCGCCTTCCTTTTCAAGTCGGTCCAGATCCCGCCGAATCGTCTCCGTGGATACCTGGAACAGATCCGCCAGAACCTGTACCTGAACTTTGCCCTGGGTAGCAAGTTGGATAAGAATGGTGTGTCTGCGTTCTTCATATGTTAAAGACATGTTTGTGCCTCCTGAAGTTTCGATTCTAAGTTCTATTTATTCTACAGTTGTGAGATAGTGTGGATTGTTGTTGTTTTAATAGTTTATGTTGGAGAGAAGACCTTGTCAATTTTGAAATGGATATAGTGAATATATTCTGTTCTTAATATGTATTGACAGCAATATGATGTGACGATAAGATCATATAAAACAACGTAAAACCACAACAAACAACATTGGAAACTTTAGTCCATAGTACATGGATCAACAGGGAGGAAAAAGGGTGAAACGTCAGCTTGGTTTTCAAAAAAATGGAACATTCAAAATCGTGCAATTTACAGATCTACACTGGAAGGATGGGCGACCTGAAGATCTTCGAACCGGGCAGTTAATGAAGACGGTCATTGAAGCGGAACAACCCGATCTGGTTGTCTTTACAGGCGACGTCATTTACACGGGACCGGTTGATCCTGGCAATAAGGAATGTGAACACCCGGAGCAGGCATTCCGGGATGCTGTGTCTGTAGTGGAAGAGCGTGGTATTCCGTGGGCTTTTGTATATGGCAACCATGATACAGAGAATCGGATTACCCCCGATGGATTAATGGATGTGATTCAGGAGCATGCCCATAATGTGACAGAACCTGGTCCACGTGAAATTGCGGGACTAGGCAATTACACACTGGAGATTGCCGGAGCGGATGGCCGTCCGGCAGCAGTGTTGTATTTACTCGATTCAGGGAACTATTCCCAGTTCGAGTCCATTCCCGGTTATGGGTGGATTCAGCCCAATCAGATCCAGTGGCTGATGTCTGAATCCACACGCGTCAATCCCGGCCGCAGCCGCGGGGAGAAGCTCCCAGCCTTGGCGTTTTTCCATATCCCGATTCCTGAATATCAGTCCATGTGGGACACGCAGACCTGTTACGGCAGCAAATACGAACCTGTCTGCTCTGCCCAAGTGAACTCGGGTCTGTTCTCTGCACTGCTGGAGATGGGCGATGTGATGGGGACCTTTTGCGGACATGATCATGTGAATGATTTTCAGGGGACTTACCATGGCATTCGTCTCTGCTACGGGCGTTCGAGTGGACACAGCACATATGGAAGGGAAGGTATGCTGCGCGGAGGACGGGTTATTCAATTGCAGGTGGGACAACGCAGCTTTGATACCTGGCTTCGACTGGAAGACGGATCGGTCGTGAATGAACAGCCAGAACATCAACCTGAGAGCACTTCGGCACATTAGAGAATATAGAAGAGCAAGGCATTAGAGAGGAACGTTTTGATTATGATTTTACCTATAGTTCTGGTGCTCGCTTCCGGGATGGCTCACGCTGTCTGGAGTATGTTCACCAAACGCAGTTTAAACAAAAGTGTGTTTTTATGGTCCATCATGATGATTCCAACCGTAATACTGCTGCCTGTACTTATTGTGGAATTGGTACGGGAACCTTTATCCATGCCAGCCTATGCACTACTCGTGTTATCGATGGCGCTGCAAGCCTTGTATTCCTGGCTGCTATCGCAGACGTATGAATTGGGCGATTTGTCGCAGATTTATCCGATTATGCGGGGAACGAGCACCTTGTTGGTGCCATTGATCGGTGTTGCTTTTCTGGGGGAAACGTTATCCATGTTCGGCTGGCTAGGTATTGCCTGCATGATTGTAGGATTTACGGTGCTGAGTGGAGTGGGAAGTAGAGTTGGCAAATCTGGCTCAAGTGTAACAGGATCAAAGCCGGTGCTTATGGCCTTATGTGTCGGGTTATGTACAACCAGTTATGTGTTCGTGGACAAATTAAATCTAGAGCATATTTCACCCCTGTCGTTGCTTGAAGTGACGAACATTGGCTTTGTTGCCGGATTGACTCCGGCGCTGCTCACTTCCCGCCAACTGCGTCAGGAGTGGAAGAAGAACCGATCAACGATTATGCTGGGTGCGCTGCTGAATCCGGGCTCGTACTTGTTGTTTCTGTTTGCATTGCAGCAGGCGCCAATGGCTAGACTGGGCCCGCTTCGGGAAGTAGGAACGGTATTCGCGGCCTTCCTCGGTATTTTGTTATTGAAAGAACAGCAGGGGAAGAAGCGCATTCTCTGTTCCATCGTTATTTTTGGCGGCATATTGATGATTGGTATGTGGGGTTAATGGAATTCCAGTATTTGGAGATATGGTGTATACTCATGGTTAATGAATCGCTTTCATGAGGAGGATGAACCATTGAACGTGCACCGTTTAGAAGATATTCATTTTCGTGATCCCTACATACTGGCAATACCATCGCGCAAGAAATATTATTTATACGGCTCTATCGGGCAAAATGTGTGGAACGGCCCAGCCATCGGTTTTGATGTCTATGAGAGTGAAGACCTGATCCATTGGAGCGGTCCTTCCCCATGCTTCCGTGCACCAGCGGACTTCTGGTCCGATCACCACTATTGGGCCCCGGAAGTCTATGAATGGGAAGGACGCTTTTATATGTTTGCCAGTTTCAAGGCAGAAGGTGTTCCACGGGTAACAGGAGTGTTGGTGGCTGATCAGCCGGAGGGACCTTTTGAATTGTGGTGTCGCTCCCTGACGCCTCCCGATTGGGAATGCCTGGACGGTACATTGTATGTGGACGATCAGGGTGATCCGTGGATGATCTTTTGCAAGGAATGGGTGCAGGTGGAGGATGGGGAGATGTACGCGGTACGTCTGAAACCCGATCTGAAAGGAACGATAGGCAAACCTGATCTGTTATTCAAAGCTTCCGAAGCCTCATGGTCTGTCGGAGGTGGAGAACAGCGAAACCGTTATGTCACGGATGGTCCGTTTCTGTATCGGATGCAAAATGATGAACTCGTCATGATGTGGTCCACATCCGGTCAAGACGGTTATACACTGGGACTAGCCCGCTCGGTGTCCGGCAAACCGCAAGGTCCATGGAAGCAGGATGAGAAGCCGTTGTTCGCCAATAATGGAGGACATGGGATGTTGTTTCGAACGTTTGAAGGCCAACTGTGTCTCACCATTCATGCTCCGAACAATCATCCGAATGAACGACCTGTTATTTTCCGCATGCAGGAGAATCGTGGACAACTGACGCTTATGGTTAATCCGACGTAAAATGTAGAAAAGGCAGATCACGTATTCGGAAAAGGCAGGCACTGGCCTAATCGCTTATTCAATCTTCTTCATTTGATCCCCTCAGGGTAAATGATCTTAAGGAACATCTGTTCAGATGAGCCTAGGATGACTGCCTGAGGGGATTTGTTTATTTTATCGCAGGTACTCAAACATGATATATTGGAAGGAGTAGCGTGTCGGTAATGTAAAAGCGAGCAATGATAGCTCTATAATGAAATGGACAGAGTGACGGGGAGAGACGTTATATGCTGCATGAGGAAAAGTTGATTCAGGCGATTACGGAGCATGACCAATTAATGCACGACCTGCGGCGGGTTCGCAGTCTTGATCTGCCTCAGTGTTACATAGGTGCGGGGTATATTCGTAATTATATCTGGGATGTGCTTCATGGCTATCCTCTTCGCGAACTACACAGCGATATTGATGTGGTGTACTACGATACGGAAGACATGCGTGAGGAGCGGGACCTGCTGCTGGAACAAGGGCTTCGCGATCAGACAGGCAATTCCAAATGGTCGGTGAAAAATCAGGCGAGGATGCATCTGCGCAATGGAAACGAGCCCTATCAATCCACAGAAGATGCCCTTCGATATTGGCCCGAAATCGTCACAGCCATAGGTGTGCGGTTAGATGAACAGGGTCAGGTGCGTATCTGTGCCCCACATGGGCTGGAGGATCTGTATGCGTTAATCGTACGCCAAAGTCCGTTTTTCTCGGATGCAGACTACTATAATCATCGTGTTGAGAAGAAATGCTGGCAACAGCAGTGGTCCAAGCTCACGATCATAAAATCCTGAATCAAGGCATGTGACGGAAGTGAAGGTCCGAGAAGGAGTGTTACTGGATTTATGAAAAAATTTATACGAGAAAAAGGCCTGATCCTTGATCTTATTTTCATTGCATGTTTTGTGTTCTTCCTTGTTTTCTGGGGCTGGAACTTCGCGGTGAAGTTTTTTGGCATGATCACTGTAGCCTTTATCGTGTTAAGGCGAATTGATTATCAAAAGCATATCCTGTTGAAACGCATTCTGCTTACTGGCTTCGGGATTGCTGCAGTTTCATTTGTTATTATTGAAGCCCTTGTGTTTACTCAGCTTAACGCGAATGATCCGGAAGAAGCGGACTATGTCATTATTCTTGGTTCGGGCATCAAGGGAACAGAATTGTCATTGACTTTGAAACAAAGACTGGATGCCAGTCTGGACTATATCCGCAGTCATCCTCAGACGCCTGTGATTGTATCCGGCGGTCAGGGGCCGGGGGAATCCATTCCTGAAGCACTCGCCATGAAAAACTACCTTGTTGATCAGGGGATCAGCCCCACACAAGTCATTATGGAGGATCGATCGACGAGCACCCAGGAGAATATGGCATTTTCCAAAAAAATCATTGATGCATCCGGGCTGGAGCATCCCAAGATCATGATTGTCACAAGTGACTACCACATGTTCAGATCCAAGTACCTGGCCGCCAAGAACGGTTACGCTGCCGAATACGGCATCTCCGCTCCTTCACCGGGTTATTTAAAACCGATCAATATGATACGGGAGTATTTTGCATCGGTTAAAGCATTTATTTAGATGCTGTTTGCTTTTCCTATAAGAACAGATAGGCAGCCTACGCTCTCTTGAAAGAGTTAGGTTGCCTTTTTTGTCATCGTTAAAGTGATTCAAGGATAACCCGCCAAATCATGATATAATATACGTCATTAATAGAAGAACGATCTAGGAGTGAATGATCATTACAGCATATATGTTACCTGCTCTCTATGAGAAAAAGAAAGTTTCAGCGCACGACATGGAAGAGATTGTACGTCTGTTGGCACACGCACCATTACTATACGATGACGGGCTGACAATTCAAGTTCAGGACTTCATGGAAGGGTTGGAAATCGAGCTTGAGCATGAGGTACGGCGCGCAGTTATCGAGTTGTATGAGCTGGTTGTGCAAGCTTGTCGTCCCTTCTCCGAGCCATCTGCTTATGAGCAACTTCAGGATGTACTTGGATTACAGGCCGAACTATGGCAGGCAGAAGTGCTGACGCTTGCCGAATGGATGGAATGGTTGAAGCAGATCGGTAAAGGACAAAGAAAACTGCCTGAATACAATTTTACAGCCATGCTGGGGAGTTTGCCTGAAGGGTTCATGATTCATGATTTCCATGATGAGCTCATGTATCAGTTGGAGCAAAACCCAGCGAATACATGGGCGATTGAAGAACGCAATCGCTTATACGCAGCATTGGGCACAAATTAAAATCAAACAAAACGGTCGCAGACGGTGTTAGTCCATATATAGCGTAGTTGCTTTACCCAGTATGGGGAAATGAGGGGATACCGTGAAAAAGGTTGTGTTGGCGGGTGGAACAGGGTTTGTTGGTCAGGATTTTGCCGACAGATTCAAGAAGCTTGGTTATGAAGTGCTCATTATCTCACGCCAGCCCGGTCATATTGCCTGGGAGGACCAGGCTGGAATCATACAGGCACTTGAAGGTGCAGAATTACTGATTAACCTGGCTGGAAAATCCGTAAACTGCCGTTACACGGATGAGAACCGCAAAATCATTTTGGAATCCAGAACACGCACAACCCGCATTTTGGGCGAGTCTGTTCTGGCTTGTAGCAATCCTCCTGAACTATGGATTAATTCAAGCACAGCCACCATATACAGACATGCAGAAGATCGTCCCATGACGGAGAAAGAGGGCGAGATTGGCTCTGGATTCTCGGTGGATGTCGCCAAGGCGTGGGAAAAGGCTTTTTTTGAATTCAGTCTGCCGTCTACACGTCAGATTGCATTACGGATTGCCATTGTGCTTGGAGAAGGTGGCGTCATGGAGCCACTGACCAATCTGGTCCGCTTTGGGCTGGGTGGATCACAAGGACCTGGAACCCAGCAGTTTAGCTGGATCCATATAGAGGATTTGTTCCGCATGGTTATCTATGTTCAGCAGCATCCGCAACTGGAGGGTGTATTTAATGCTTCCTCTCCGCATCCTGTCACGAACCGCCAGCTTATGGAGAGTCTGCGGCGGCAGATGGGAGTTCGGATTGGACTTCCTTCGCCTCGCTGGATGTTAGGACTGGGAGCGCGATTCATTCGGACCGAAACGGAACTGGTTCTCAAAAGCCGTTGGGTTATTCCCGAGAGGCTGGAAAGAGAAGGATTTACATTCAGATATGATACGCTCGATCTTGCACTGGCCGAGATCTTGAAGTAAGGAAATGAATCAACATGACTGAATAAAAAAAGATAACACAACGGGAGGGCAGAGATATCTGCCCTTCTGCTGTATTTTCTTCACTTCGTCATGGCGTTTAGCCAGGCGGAGTGAAGTGTAAATTCAATTAGATATATCTGCTAAACATCTACACGATAACAGCGAGCGAAAGGTTGTTCTGTCATCGGAGTGTTAGTGTAAATATTTATTAGTTGAACTTATATCGTCAGTCAGAAGAAGAGAAAGAGGTAGGTCATATGCAGCTTAGAAGAGTGAGAATTGTTGGAACAGGCAAGTATTTGCCTGAACAGGAAGTAACCGACGAGGAGTTAGATCGCCGTTTGCAGGTGCCTGCGGGCTGGGTCAGCAAAGCAACAGGTGTAGGTGTTCGCCATTACGCTTCGGGTGTAGAGACCTCTTCCTTCATGGGAGCGAGGGCTGCCGAAGCCGCACTTGCCGATGCGGGATTGACGTTCGCAGATATAGACTGTCTGGTATGCACGAGCGGTACGAAGGAACAACCTTTACCCAGTACGGCGGTATTCATTCAGCAGGCGATGGGACAGCAGGATTCAGGTGTACCGGCTTTTGACATCGATGCGACCTGCTTAAGTTTCCTGAACGGGTTGGATGTTATCTCCTATATGGTGGATGCCGGGCGTTATAAAAGGGTGCTGCTTGTAGCTACGGAGATCGCTTCAAAGGGGTTGAATTGGTCGAACAAGGAAAGTGCTGCCCTGTTCGGTGATGGAGCTGCTGCTGTGATTATTGAACGCTCTGCTGAAGGAGAGTCTTCGCAGATTGTGCACGCCTCGCTGAAAACATACAGCCGCGGCGCGCGGTTATCAGAAATTGCTGGTGGGGGCACTCGTCTGCATGCCTCAAATTATGTGGCAGAGCAGCCGGAGCCCTATCTTTTTCATATGGATGGACAGGCCATCTTCCGTATGGCTTCCAGGTTGCTGCCAGCATTTATTGACGATATGTTGCAAGCAACCGGTAATCAGATGAAGGATTTCCAATTGGTAATTCCGCATCAGGGAAGTGCCATGGCGATGAGGCTGATCCGCAAGAAGCTAGGAATCGAAGAGGAACGTTTTATGGACATTACACGAAATCATGGCAATACCATTGCCGCTTCCATTCCGATGGGTCTGCATGAAGCGATCAAGCAGCAGCGCATTCAGAGGGGAGATCGGGTGCTAATGATCGGAACAGCCGCCGGATTATCACTGGGAGGACTTATTTTTGACTACTAGATTCATGAAGAATGAACATCAAGCATCTACGTCCTTAAATGTGCTGCTCACGGGCGGCCGGGCTCCGGTAACCCTCGATTTGGCGCGAATGTTTCATCGTGCAGGTCACCGGGTTTACGTCGCGGAGAGCATGGTGCATCATTTGTGCAGATTGTCGAGTGCGGTGGAGCAGTGCTTCATGGTTCCATCTCCACGTCATGAAACAGAGAATTACTTGTTAGAGATGGAGAGTCTGGTTCAAACCTGGCAGATCGACTTGTTGATTCCAATGTGTGAAGAAGTTTTTTATATTGCTCAAGGAGCAGAGCGACTGCGTGATCACTGCCGTGTACTTGTTTCGCCTATAGAGCAGCTGCATGATTTGCATCATAAATATCACTTTATCCAGCTTGCAAAGTCGCTTGGTCTTTCGGTTCCAGATACCCGTCTGATCAACAGTCGGCAGGAGTGGAGGGAAGCGCAGGCTGTTCTAGAAATAGAGGGGGAATGGGTATGGAAGCCCGTATACTCCCGTTTTGCTGCCAGAGTTCGTATGCCGCCGATATCCTCCACAACAGACTTTGATGGAGACGCACCTGATCAGAAGATATACGCAGGTAAAATGAAGCAGCACCGTTTGCGGAATGATCCTCCTGGTGACACGGAAATATCCTCGGCTTCCCCTTGGGTTGCACAGGCTTATGTTGCCGGGCAAATGTTATGTACATACAGCGTAGCTTATGAAGGGAAAATCGTTGCTCATACGACCTACGACAGTCGCTATCGAACGGGTAGCGTAGGGGCGAGTGTTTTTTTTGAACATGTGGAGCATGAAGGAATTTACGAGTGGGTAAGGCAATTTGTACAGGCGACAGGGCTTAGCGGGCAGATTGGTTTTGATTTTATCGAAACAGAGGACGGACAAGTGTATGCTATTGAGTGTAATCCGAGGGCGACCAGTGGAATCCATTTGTTTCACCCTGGTGATGGCTTGGTACGTGCTTTAATTGCACCAGAAGAACTGGTGAAAGCAGCAAAGGTGATCATCCCCAAGCAAGGAAGCAAAGCGATGTTGATGCTTCCGATGTTGGGAAGTGGATTGCAGCAGCTCTGGGGGAAGGGCAGCCTGCGGACATGGATGACAGCCTGGCGGGGAACGAGAGATGTGGTGTATCTGAGACTCGATATGAAACCTTTGTTTGAGCAATTTGCAATTGTACTCTCCGCCTGGCGTCTGGCAAGGAAACATAAGTTTTCGCTGACTGAAGCTTTGACTCACGACATAGAATGGAACGGTGAACAACGATGAATAGAGCTTTGGTTACAGGAGCAACCGGATGTCTGGGCAGGCATCTGGCGATACGGCTTGTAGAGCAAGGCTGGGAAGTTACGGGTATGGGGCGCCAGCTAAAGCACGGTGCACAGCTTGAGGCAGCAGGCATTCGATTTTATAACGGAGATATACGGGATCAGGCGGCGGTGATTGAGGCCTGTTCGGGTCAGGATGTTGTGTTTCACTGTGCGGCGTTATCGTCGCCATGGGGCAAATATCGGGATTTTTACAGCAGCAATGTGGAGGGGACACAGCATTTGGTGGACCGTTGTATGAAAGGTGGCATACAGCGCTTCATTCATGTATCAACGCCGAGCTTATATTTTAACTACAGTCCGCGATATGACATACATGAGAATGACCCCTTGCCATCCAAACCAGCTAATCATTATGCAGCCACCAAGCGGCTCGCTGAGCAGGTGGTTTTACAGGCTCATGCCAAGGGACTTCCATCGATCATGATTCGTCCGAGAGCTATTTTTGGCCCGTATGACCAGACCCTTTTTCCCAGAATCGTAGCAGCAAATGGCAAATCGGGTGTACCTATGATCGGAGGCGGACAGGCACTCATTGATCTGACTTGTGTGGATAACGTGGTGGATGCGCTGTTGTTATGCAGGGATGCCAAGACAGAAGCGCTGGGTCGTGCCTACAATATTTCCAATGGAGATCCGAGACCGTTCCAGGATTTGATGAGCACGTTATTTGGAATGTTGGAAATGCCTTTACGCCGTCGAAACATTCCCTACAGAGCAGCATACGGAGCAGCCTCCGTGCTGGAACGTGTATATCGCTTGATTCCTGCGTTAGGTGAACCTCAATTGACGCGTTATACGGTTGGTTCGTTATCTATCCCGCAGACGCTGGATATTACGGATGCCCGTGAGAAGCTGGGGTATGTACCTCGGTTGACCATTGATGAGGGGTTACAACAATTTGCTAACTGGTGGAGGGCTGAATCATGCTGACAACAACTTCGGTAAAGCTTCATTTGGGCGCAGCAGGTTACTGTACACATCCGGAGTTTCTGACGCTGCGTGGTGGAAGTTTGCGTCCGGTGGCCTTTCCGGCCGGCTTTGCGTGTATCATTCATCCTGTACATGGTCCGATTCTGTTGGACACGGGATATAGCTCCCGTTTTTTCAAGGAAACCGCTCATTTGCCAAACGCGCTGTACCGTCATATTACACCTGTGGTCTATCGTGAAGATGACAGTGTGGTACATTTTCTGGCTCGTTTAGGGCTGAAAGCATCGGATATTCGGTACATCATCCTCTCGCACTTTCATGGGGATCATATTGCAGGTGTGCGGGATTTCCCACAGGCGCAATTGATCTATCTGCCAAGAGCCTATGACGCCGTGCGTTCACTTGGACCCATTGCGGCTGTAAAGGCAGGCTTTCTGCCCGGCCTGCTGCCAGAGGACTTTGATGCCCGATCATTGCCTGTTATTAAGCAGCCGGAGCGATGGGTGAGAGCGGGTGAGGATTTTCCCTTTTCCGAGGTATACGATATTTTCGGTGATGGCAGTCTGCTGGGTGTTGACGTATCGGGTCATGCGGAAGGCATGATGGGAATTTTGCTTAGTACGGAGTCGCATGACTATTTTCTGTGTGCGGACGCGGTGTGGTCGAGTCGTGCTTTTCAGGAACAACGCAGACCTCACAAACTCGCTGGAATTATTATGTCGGATCGTCAGGCGTATCGAAGAAACTTTGACAGACTCGTTCAGTTGTATCAGCAGTTTCCAGCGATTCGGATTGTGCCCAGTCATTGCCGTGAAGTGTTGAATGCTTGGGGTACAGTGGGTGAGTACATATGAGCAACACATTACGTATTGTCTATCATTATGCACTTGCACGGGGATTGAGAAAATGGAAAACACGAGCGCAGCTTGAACGCTGGCAGGAACGCCAGATCATTCGGCAAGTGGAGCGGGTTCGTAAGAAGTCACCTTTTTACCGGGAGTGGTGGGGTGATGTTGATGCATCCGACTGGAGAAGCTTTCCGCTAATTGACAAAACGATCATGATGCAGCATTTCGATCGGCTCAACACAGTGGGCATTTCCAAGGACGAAGCGATGGCTCTTGCCGGGGAAAGCGAGGAAACGCGTGATTTCAAGCCATCCGTTCAGGGCGTGACGGTAGGCTTGTCCTCAGGCACATCAGGCAACCGGGGGGTGTTCCTGGTGAGTGATCGGGAGCAGGATGCGTGGACAGGGACGGTGCTGGCCAAGCTCCTGCCTGGCGGACTGTGGAAACCTGCCAAGATTTCCTTTTTCCTCCGGGCCAACAGTAATCTGTATGAATCGGTGCAGCGGGGTAAGCTGCAATTTCAATATTTTGATCTGTTAGAGCGTGTCGATACCTTGGTTGAACGTATGGAAACATACCGACCCACCATATGGGTAGCGCCGCCCTCCATGCTGAGAATGTTGGCTGACGCTTATACGTCAGGCACATTGACCACTGTACCGGACAAAATCATTTCGGTTGCTGAAGTGCTGGACCCGCTGGATCGCAAGGTGCTGGAGAGTATTTTTGGGCAAACCATTCATCAGGTGTACCAGTGTACGGAAGGGTTTCTGGGCGCAACCTGTAGCTTCGGTACGTTGCATTTGAATGAAGATATTGTTCATATTGAAAAAGAGTTCATTGATCCCACGACCCGGAGGTTCGTGCCTGTGATCACGGACTTCTCCAGAACATCACAGCCGATTATCCGGTATCGGCTGAACGACATTCTGACCGAGGCAGCGGTTCCTTGTGCCTGTGGGTCTTCGTTCACTGCCATTGAGCGGATCGAAGGCCGGTGTGATGACACGCTTTATTTTCCACATCGACAAACGGGCGAAGACGTACCTGTATTTCCGGATTTTGTTACGCGTGCAGTGATTGCAGCCTCTCCGGCTATTGAGCATTATCGGGTCGTACAGCGAGGTAATGGGATGTTGGAAGTATCACTTCGGCTTGGAGGAGGAAAAGGGATGCAGCAGGTGGAAGCCAATGTGAAGAGGGAGATGACGAAGCTGGGAGAGCGGCTGGAATGTAATGTACCTGATATCAGATTCGTTCCTTATACGTTTGAACCGGGAATAACGAAGCTGCGCCGAGTGGAGAGACAGCACACTTGAGTGAAGCGTTTTGATGATAGTCTTAACGAAGGAAAATCCATCGAGGGAAGAGGTGAAGCAGATGACAGAACAGAAGATACAGACAGAGGACAATCATATACAGGGCGAAACAGGTTCAACCGTGGGGAAACCGGAAGAGTTCGACTCAAACGCTCCTATTGCGTTAATTACCGGGACATCGAGTGGGTTCGGTATGCTTACGGCGGTTACGCTGGCTAAACAAGGATATCGTGTTGTGGCAACGATGCGAGATTTGAGTCGGAATGCGGAATTAGTAAGGCTGGCGGAGCAGGCGGGCATCTCGGATCGGTTACAGGTTATTCGGCTGGATGTAACGGTTGCTGATTCGGTGCAGGAGGCTGTTCAGACGGTACTTCAAAACTATGGGCGGATCGATATGCTGGTGAACAATGCAGGGTTTGCACTTGGCGGATTTATTGAGGAAGTATCCATGGATGATTGGCGTCGGCAAATGGAAACGAATCTGTTCGGCTTGATTGCCGTTACACGTGCGGTCCTGCCAGTCATGCGTGAGCAAAAGCAGGGATTGATCATCAACTTGTCCAGCGTCAGTGGATTGTCCGGTTTTCCAGGTTATGCGCCGTATGCTGCATCCAAATTCGCCGTGGAAGGTTTCACGGAAAGTTTGCGTCATGAGATGTCTTCGTTCGGCGTCCGGGTTGTGCTCGTAGAGCCGGGTGCTTATCGTACACCCATATGGAGTAAAGGTTTGGGTGAAATTCACAGGAGCGAACATTCTCCATATAAAGATAAGCTGGATGCGGTTCTTCGTTATTCCCAGCATGCTGGGAATACTGCACCTGATCCGCAGGAAGTGGCCGATCTGATTGCTCGCATTGCACGGATGCGTGCACCAAGGCTTCGTTATGCGCTGGGTAAAGGCTCGCGTTTGCTTATCATCGGCAAGCTGCTGCTTCCCTGGAAATGGCTGGAGTGGATTATTGCGCGTGGACTGAAGTAGGGCAAAATGCACTCAACTAATATGCTGGGGGTAAAGAGCTATGTTCGAAATCATCGTCATTATTTTACTGCTATCCATTGTTGGCCTGCTCTTCCGTATCAACAGTAAACTACCAGAACGTGATTGGGTGAAAGAAGCTATGGAGCGGGATGCGTCGAAATAAAAAACACTGGAGGGCTTCATATGAAAATCGCTTTTGTTTTGTTTGACGGTTTGACTTTCCTTGATTTTGCAGGATTCTATGATGTGATCAATCGGTTGAATTTCTTTGAACAAACCAAAGGCACGACGTGGGACACATGTGCGATGACTGATCAGGTTACGGATGAATCAGGCCTAACGTTGAAGGTGGATCGGGTGAAGCCTAATTTGGCGGAATATGATCTCGTTTTTGTGCCTGGTGGCATGGGAACACGCAAGCTTCGATTCGATGAGGCTTTTGTGGGCTGGCTGAGACAGGCCGAGAATGTTCCACTGAAGGTATCTGTGTGCACAGGCTCTCTGCTGATGGGGGCAGCGGGGTTTTTAACAGGTAAAAAAGCAACAACGCATCCCAATGTCTATGAACTGCTTGAGCCATACGTTGCCGAGGTGATTCAAACCCGGATTGTGAAAGACGGAAATGTGATTACAGCCGGCGGGGTAGCGACGTCCATTGATCTTGGGGTCTATGTTGTAGGTTTGCTTGCAGGCCAGGAAGCTGCAGATAATGTGAAGCTCCAGATCGATTATCCTTATGACATGCAGGGAGTGGTTGAAGCATGAATGAAGGTCAAAAGGAGAACGTGTTCATCCTTCGCAATTTACGCAGAGATGAGGCAGAGAAATATTGGCCTTTACGGCTGGAAGCGCTGAGAAATCACCCGGAAGCCTTCGGGGCTTCATTTGAAATGTCGATTCAGCTTCCCATGAGTGAAGTGCAGGAACGTATACATAATGAAGCTGATGATTACATTTTGGGTGCATATACAGAAGAAGGCATACTCACAGGAACGATGGGATTCAAAAGAGAAGAGGGACTAAAGCTGAGGCACAAAGGATACATCTGGGGAGTTTATGTCGCACCGTCTTATCGTGGATGTGGACTTGCTTCCCGCTTGCTCCGCGAAGTGTTGGATCGGGGCAGGGAATTGGAAGGCATAGAGCAAATCAATCTCAGTGTGGTTACCACAAACGGGTCAGCAAGGCGATTGTATGAGCAGCATGGATTTGAAACCTATGGCATTGAGCGCAATGCACTGGTCGTTCAGGGAAAAGGTTACGATGAAGCGCATATGACGTACTTTTATGCTGAGCGTCGTTTGAATATGAGCGATGAGCATGTTGAAGCAGGTGGTGACTTATGACGGACACGGTTCAGCTTGAACTTGACGGCATTCCTTTTAAGTTAAAAGAACCTCATTCATTCGAGTGGATCGCGCGCCTGGGTACTGTATTCCGTGTGTTTGATCAGCAGGATTCCGGCAATTTGTCCTTTGGTATTCTGGGTCTGGACGGAAAGCGGATATTCGTGAAATATGCTGGAGCATGCACGATACATGCGAACAGTATAAGTGCACCTGCCGAAGCGATTCATTATTTGAAATCATCCGTTTCCATATACGAAGATTTGACACATGACACATTGATTCATTTAAAAGAACATTTTGCAACGGAACATGGCTACGCCTGTGTATTCGATTGGGTGGAAGGAGAATGTCTGCATTCCCATTGGGATTTTCCACCACCAGCCAAGTATGAGGACCCTCGTTCCCCTTATTATCGATTCAGACAGCTTTCGGTAAAGACACGTATTCAGGCGATGGAGCGTATTTTGGATTTTCACATCGAAGTGCAACGGAGAGGATATGTGGCTGTCGATTTTTACGATGGTAGTCTGATCTATGATTTTGACAAACAAACGATGAAAATATGTGATATTGATTTGTATCGAAAGGGCTCTTTCACGAATACGATGGGACGGATGTGGGGATCATCCCGGTTTATGTCTCCTGAGGAATTTGAATTGGGTGCACCAATGGATGGAATCACGAATGTGTTCAACTTAGGAGCGATGGCTTTCTCCCTGCTGGGTGGAGAGTTGGATCGTTCATATGCCAGATGGGATGCGGGAGAAGCGTTGTACCAGGTGGTTATTCGAGCAGTAGACCCTGAGCGGGCAAGTCGTTATACATCGGTTGCTGAATTGGGTGAAGCATGGAAAAAAGCCGTGCTGCAGGATCAATAAACGATATTGAATCACTGTCTAGATTTTAAAGTCCTCTAATATATTACTCATACGCAATTGTGCACATTTGATTCGTATCTGCACGGTATATACCGTATAATGGAAATTAATGAGGGGGTATAGCCAATGTGCAAATATACGATATCAGGATTAATAACTGATTTTCTGAAGCAGCATGACGCTCGAAAAAGAAGTGTAGGCGAACCATTATTACAGAGGTTCATACCGTAGTTATGGATCCCATTTCAAACTTTTCACCCATGGATATGATGAAAATTCAGGCAAATACATTGTATACGATGGACAATCAGAAGCGTCTGTTAAGTATTAACGAACCGGATGGTGGGCAGGCTCCAGCCTTATTTATAGGGATAACTTCTGTCGGGCAATGCTCTTATTATCATGAGCAGTTGCCGCTCACTCTGATTGAGGAGCTAGGCTGTGACACTGAGCTTCCGCTCGATATTGCGAAGCTGATTCGGAGAGTGGAGACGTTTAAGCCAGTGAAGAGTGTATGGATGGGCCCGGCTTATGCATTTCCCGAGAAGTGCGGCGAATGGCATCCGAATGTTCAGCGTATAGAGAGTCATCGTACTTTTCTGCTGGAAAAGCATTTTCCTAATTTAATAGAGCATCTGCATGAAAAAATGCCCGTTATTGCTTATGTTATGGAGGATTCGGCTGTCGCTGTATGTTGTTCGGCCCGTGTATCCCAACAGGGTGCTGAGGCGAGTCTGTATACGGCGCCTAATTTCAGAGGACAGGGTTATGCAGCGGAGGCGGTAAAGTGCTGGCAGTATTATGTTAAAGAGAGCGGGCGCATTCCAATCTATAGTACATCATGGGATAATATAGCTTCACAAACTGTTGCCCGAAAACTGGGACTAATCCAGTTTGGTGTGGATTTCAACATCACGACTTCGTCATAAAAGATGCAATCATTTGTGTTAAATGAAGGACATCAATCCGCTGTGTTGAAACTCGGGATCAAAAGTTGTTATTGCAGCAATGATTAGGAATTTTGTACAAAAGAACCTGCAATAAGTCATTGTAGCGCATATCCGTATCTATCGGGATGAGTATAATTATGATCATAGCTTTGTCGAGTTTATTGAGAGTGCCGTTCTTAAGTTTGAGCAGGGACAGGAGTGATTCCATGATTCGCAAACGTATTGCAAGCGGCACGGTGATGCTGTGTGCAGTGTGGATGTTGGTAGCATGCTCGAATCAGGCGGAAAGTCATGACGTGAGCTGGAAAATTGATAGCAATCTTCAGCAAATCGTGAACGAAACTGAGATTCTGACCAGCAGTAATCCAGGTGACTATATTGCTGCTAATACAGAGGCGTATGCACAGATTCTGGATACGGGTGAAGAGGGACTGAACGTTCTGATTCAGCAACTGGAGTCCAGTGCAGATAATGGTCTTAAGGAATGGCTTATGGCTCAGGCAAGTACGGAGCTGCTCGGAGAGCGTAACCCCGTGGAACGCTGGCAAAGTGGCAAAGACTGGCTCAGACAGTATAAAATAAAGGTAGAATAATGGCTCATCATCATTAGTGCATGACTTACAGCGAAGGTTGTGGAGGGAACGGAATCGATTCTGAAGAAGCTCAAGAAAATTTGGAGATAACAGCGATCGAAAGAACGATCCGTAACCGAAACGATCACCGCAGGTCGTCAAACGTTAACGTCTGTGATGACCCAGAATAACATAACTCACCTCCCAGTCATCATGAGCAGGAATGAGAGGTTCCAGGAACCTGAAAGAATACGTTATAGAGGTGAAACCCTTGAAGAAGAAAATTGCATTTTTTGACTCGGGAATCGGTGGTTTAACCGTCTTGCATAAGGCTTTGCATCAATTCCCTGAAGAAGCGTTTCTGTATTATGCCGATACATTGCATGTTCCTTATGGGACCAAGTCCGCCGATGAGGTTAGAGGACATATCTTCAATTGTGTGGAGGCTATTGTTCAGGAAAATGTGCAAGCGATCGTGATTGCCTGCAATACAGCGACCAGTCTGACCGTAAAGGATCTGCGTGCCAAGTATGATATCCCAGTTATCGGGATGGAGCCTGCTGTGAAACCAGCTGTGGAAATGAATCGAAGAACCGGCAAAAGAGTGCTTGTATTTGCTACAGCCCTGACTTTGAGTCAAACGAAATATCATGAATTGGTATCCCGTGTGGATGATCACCATAGTGTTGATTCCATTCCATTACCAGAACTAGTGGAATGGTGTGAACAGTTGGATTTTGATCCACAGAAGATTGCGGCATATTTCCGCCTCAAACTGGCTGATCTTGATCTGAGCTTATACGGTACAGTTGTACTTGGCTGCACGCATTATCCGTTCTACACTTCGATTCTTCGTACGGTTCTGCCAGATCATATTCAGATTATTGATGGTAGTACGGGAACAGTTAACCGCTTGAAGCAGCTTCTTGGGTTGGCAGAACAAAAGGGCGTGTGGACAGAGGATAAGGTTACTTTTCTTAGTTCATCTGGCCGTTCGGAAGACCAGGAGAATATGAGAATTGCACTCCAATATCTGGAGAAGTATTGAATGTAAATTGAATCAACAGGAGGTGAGGGGCGATGCAGGCTATTTATCTCATTCGTCATGCCAAAGCAACAGGGCAAGAACCAGACGCCGAGCTTACGGATGAAGGACTTCGTCAGGCCGAAGAACTTGCTGAGATGTTGGCGGAGCACCCAATCCAATACATTGTGTCGAGTCCGTGGAAAAGGGCACTTCAGACCGCTGCCCCACTGGGCAAAACCGTCCTGCAACATATACATACGGATGAACGTCTTCAAGAAAGGGTGCTTAGTTCCCTTCATCTGGATAATTGGATGGATGTGCTTGAACGTACATACACGGACGAAGACTGGACAGAAGAAGGTGGTGAATCTTCTCGTTTGGCGACAGCTCGGGGCCTTGAGGTGCTGGACGAGCTGTGGAGCAGGCCGGAGCATAGCGGGGCTGTGATTACACACGGCAATCTGTTATCTCTGCTCATCCGCAGTCATAATGCATCCTTTGGATTCGAGGAGTGGAAAAATCTATCTAATCCTGATGTATATGTCCTGGAAAAACAGCAGGGGGATAAAGTTACACACAGCATTCGCCGTATATGGCGAAGTTAAACATAAAGAGAGTGCTCCAGCGATTTTTGAGATCGGCTAGAACACTCTTTTCAGTTTACGATGTTGGTTTTACAAAGCGGCAACTAATAACATTACCCAACCGGCCAAGAAAGCTACTCCGCCCAGGGGTGTGATCGCCCCCAGTTTTCGAACGCCAGTTACGCTTAGGACATATAGACTGCCTGAGAACAAGAGGATGCCGGCGAATAGCAACCATCCAGCCAGCAACACAAGAGATGGCTGCTCCAGTCGATCAGCGAGCAGTCCGAGCAGGATGATTCCGATTCCGTGAACAAGGTGATACTGAACGCCAGTCTCGTATATTTTGATCATGTCAGCAGACAATCTGCGTTTGAGCGCATGTGCACCGAAAGCTCCAAGGGCAACAGCAAGAAACATCATGATACTTCCAAGTATAATCAAGGTCTGCATGTGGTCTTGTCTCCTTTTAATAGTATTAAGCAGAATATTTCTGCTCATTATGACGCTTATAGCTTACGCAATTGAATGCGCTGAATCGAATGGTCCGCTTCTTTTTTCAAAATGAGTCTGGCTCGTCCTTTAGTTGGCAGGATATTTTCGTGCAGGTTTTTGGCATTGATATCTTTCCATATCTGACTTGCCGTAAGAACAGCCTCATCTTCTTCCAGATTGGCAAAACGACTGTGGAAGAAGGAATTCTCATTCTGAAACGCTGTATTGCGTAGCAGCTTGAAACGTTCAATGTACCAGTGACGGATATGCTCCTCTTCCGCATCGATATAGATGGAGAAGTCAAAAAAATCACTGACCAACAGTGGGGTTTCCTTTTTAACCTGGAGCACGTTAATTCCTTCAATAATGAGGATATCCGGCTGACATATGGCATTCTCTTCACCTGCAATGACGTCGTAGGCAAGATGGGAGTATACGGGAGCCATTACTTCGGGTTTACCTGATTTGACATCACCCATGAATTGAATCAGTGACTTGATATCGTAACTTTCTGGAAATCCCTTCCGGTTCATGATGCCTTTCTCTTGCAGCACGGCATTGGGATACAGGAAACCATCCGTAGTGACCAGATCCACCTTGGGATTTCCTTTACCTCTTGCAAGCATAGCCTGGAGCAGGCGGGCAGTTGTACTTTTGCCCACGGCAACACTGCCCCCAATACCGATAATGTAGGGAGCGTGATGTGCTTCTTTTTTTAAAAAAGATGCCGTTAAGCGATTCAGCTCTCGTGAAGCTCCTGCATATAAGTCAATAAAGTGGGTAAGAGGTAGATAAATATCCTCAACTTCTTGAATGGATACCTCTTCATTTAATCCCTTTAGCTGTTCCAATTCCGCTTTCGTTAGTGGAAGAGTGGTCTGATATTTCTTCAAGTCAGCCCATTCCTTGCGGTTAAACTCGGTGTAAGGAGAGTATAAATTCATGAGATCCCGCTTTCTGTATGTAATGTTATGTTGGCACAATCATTAGTGTACCAAATTTCAGGGAACTGACAACACCTTTACATTGATGGCTCCATTAGTATATTCCCTGAAAGTTGAATGAAAAGCAACTTATAGGAAATTGTAAACCAAATTATGTTAAAGTCAACGTATACCATGCGGGAGGGTGACAGCAAATGATCGTATATGAGAGAGAGCATGATTTTGTTTTGACCGCACAGCATGAACATGGACTAGTAGCCGGAGAAATGGCTTCCCATTGGAAAACGGAATTGTTAACTGATGAAGCTCATCGAGAAGATCTGATTTTTGCCGCAAAAGAGCATGATCGGGGATGGATTGAGTTGGATTCTGCTCCATTCTGGAATGATTATAGTCAGATACCGTATTCGTTTCGTGATTTTCCGCTACGTCCACGATTTGTATTTTACCGTAAAGGTATTGAAGAGGTTCGGGAGAAAAACTTGTACGCCGGGTTGTTGTGCAGCATGATGTATACAGATTTGTTTCAAAACAACCTGGGTGCTAACGCCAATGATGATGAAGACATTAGGGAATATCTGAACGATGAACGGGAGCATCAGTTACGTATGGAACAGCAGCTTGGTGGTGGTGAAGCGTTGAAGCTTAGGCTGAAACATGATTTAGAAATTATGCTATTTTGTGATCAGCTCAGCCTTTTTCTCTGTATGGAGGAACCCGGAACACCTGCTGCACGTTATGATTTTTTCGCTGATGGACTGGGCTCTACCTTCGATGCCTGTTCAAGGCAGCCCATTCAGGCCGAGTGGCTTTCCAATGAGAAAGTAGGATTGTCTTTTGTGCCGTTTGATGAGGACTTTACAGTCGTTATGCCTTACAAATCGGTGCCGAAAGCAAGTATTCGCAAATTTGGTCTGCTGCAGGCTTATCGCCGTGCCGAGTGGAAAGAGCGTCGGGTGTTAATTACAGGCATGAGCTGAGTGGCGCATATTTGATATTTGGTTCAGTATTGCATACATCATAAATAGGCGGGCTTCCGAAATTTCCGGTGTCCGTCTTTCGTATGCGTTTATATCAAAATTGACGTTGCAGATAATCAGGAAAGTTTAGAGAGATTCGGAATAGAGATTGAAGCAGGAGAATCTATCTATGTACCAGAAGTGTTAGGGTACAACGAAGTATATAAGCTTAATTCTATGTATGAATTGCAATGGATTAGGTTCTGTATAAGGCAACTGGGAGGATAAACATGGACATTAGAACTGAGATTTTAACGATGTGTATGATATGGGACAAACAAAATGATCAGGTACTATTAATGAATCGACCCAACCAAAAAGGATTTCCGGGATACATTGCTCCTGGAGGGAAAGTTGATTTTCCAGAAAGTATTGTGGATGGTGCCGTGCGAGAAGTTAAAGAGGAAACAGGACTTGTGGTGAAAGAGATTACATACAAAGGTCTTGATGAATTTTGTGATCCGGAGCAAGGATTGCGTTATATGGTATTTAATTACGTGGCTACTTCTTATGAGGGGGAGCTACTGAGCGAGCCGCCTGAAGGTGAACTGTTGTGGGTGTCTTTAGGTCAAGCGCTAGAACTGCCTATGCAGGATTGGTTTGCGGAACGTTTCCCACGATTTTTTCAAGCAGGTACGTTTGAGCGGAGTGTAATATGGGAGAAATCCACCGGACGTACACTGAAAGAGACGTTTATGGTGTATAGTGATTCGGTTCTTGAACAGAGTAAAGTCAAATAATTCAAAACGCTCAGGAGGCGAAAGAAATTATGGGATACCAGCATGCACTGGAAGGATACATTGCAGCGACAAATACACATGACTTTGATGAGGTAAGCAAATGGTTATCACCGGATGCCGTATGTTGGTTTACGGGAACGTCTTGTACTACCCTTAACGAAATTCAGGCTTATTTTGAAAACGCTTGGGAGACAGTCAAGGATGAGGTATATCGTGCAGAAGATGTCACGTGGATTACGACTGGCGAAGAGCAGGCAGTCTGTATTTATACCTATCACTGGAAAGGACTGTATCAAGGGCAGCTGGCTGCTGGAAAAGGTCGGGCTACCAATGTATTTGTTGCAGGCATCAACGGAGAATGGAAATTAATCCATGAACATTTAAGTGCGGGTGAATAACGTGAGGAATAGAACGTTGCGTTGTTATAACAGTCTACTTGAATAAAGCTAATAATTAAGCTTCTATCTGATGCATGCCTCATATTTTATCAGCCAATTCTATATATTTATATCCAGATATTATGATATAATGAAGTTTACTTTTTAAAAGGAGAGGACTTGCTATTATGGATATTACATTTCGTGAATCGCTTGAGGGAATAGAAATCGACCAACTTAGCGGGGCTTTTTTCGAAGGTTGGCCAAACCCTCCATCTACGCCTACATTTCTGAAGTTGCTGGAACAATCCTATGCTGTCGAACTGGCTATTGATGAAGAAACCGGAAATGTGGTGGGCTTTATTCAAGCGATTTCAGATGGAGTTCTTAGTGCATATATTCCCTTATTGGAAGTGCTTCCGGAGTATCAGGGTAAAGGTATCGGAACAGATCTCATCAAGCGTATGTTTAATCGTCTGGGTGATCTCTATATGATTGATCTTTTGTGCGATAACGAACTCCAGGAGTTCTATGAGAAACAGGGCATGCAAAAAGCATCTGGCATGGTGATTCGTCATTATCAAAATCAGGCTGGAGCGGTAAAAAGCTAATAGATTTGGTGAAATAGATGGTTGAAATAAAGTATAAAAATCGTTCCGGAGTAACCTGAAGTTATAAAAAGAGAAAAATATGAATTCAGACTAAAACATTTATATACGGAAGGTTGTTATATATTTGGTGACTAGCCATACATAGGCTTCTGCAAACGGGACGTAAATGAATATGTACGAGGAAAAGGTGGAGATTGGTGTGAAATTGTCGTTCCGGATTTTGGACTGGGAAGAAGAAAAACCTTATGAACTTTTATTGATGGCTGATCCGTCCAAAGCCATAGTTGACGAATATCTGAGTCGCGGTGTTTGCTTTATCGCTGAATATGAAGGAGAAATGGTGGGAGAGTTTGTTTTGCTTAAGACGCGTCCAGAGACGGTAGAGATTGTTAATATTGCCGTACAGGAAGAGTTACAGGGACAGGGCGTTGGCAAACACATGATCAAGGAAGCGATAGAAGCAGCACGCAAGCTCGGTGGTCGAACGATAGAAATTGGGACAGGCAACTCAAGTTTTCATCAGTTGAAGCTGTATCAACGCTGCGGTTTTCGCATTATAGGGGTCGATCGGGACTTTTTTGTGAAACATTATGAAGAAGAGATTATAGAAGATGGTATTCGCTGCGTCGATATGATTCGTTTGGCTCTGGATCTGGATAACGTGGCAGAGGAGAACAAGAAGTGAAGATATACCGCCTGAAATCAGAGGATAGTCGCAGCATTACCGCTTATGGCAGTGAGGGAGCAGAGATTACGCCAATACTCCGAAGCACAACAGCTTGTCACGTAGCACAACTGAAACTGTCTGCAGGAGGCAGTGTAGGTTTTCATCCAGCAGTGGGTGAGCAGGTATTTCTGGTGCTTGAAGGGGAAGGTTGGGTGGAAGGTGAGACAGGCGAACGGGTAGCTGTACGATCGGGAGAAGCCGCGTATTGGACTAACGGAGAGAATCATCAATCTGGATCGAACAAAGGACTAACCGCATTGTTGATTGAGGGCGAAGAACTAATTGTTCGGTTTTCGCTAGAGGAGGGAGACTCTTAGATAGGGGCTGATGATTTGAGTGTTTGGGTCATTGTTATTATTATTGGGGTGATTTTTACTCCATCGTTCTATCAGATGAATAAGCGTATTCGTAGATTGGAAGAGCAGGTTAGATATCTTTCAGACGAGAGGAAGAACTTTTAAGTGGATCGGTACACACACATGGGAGTATACGGTTTAGTCACTTGGGAGCAAAAATTCCTGTTAGTTCATAAGGCAAGAGGAGCCTATACGGGGAAATGGGATTTGCCTGGAGGAAGATTGGAATTTGGTGAGCAACCGGAGACCGCTCTGCACCGTGAGATTGAAGAGGAGACAGGCCTTTACAATCTACAATTGGTGATTCGTTCTGCGGAATCGAACGTATTGGAGTGGGTTTACGAAGGCCAGCCGGAAGAGCTGCACCATATTGGAATTTTATACGATGTATATTTGACAAGCGAAAGTCGGCCTTATGAGATCAAAAGGGAACCGGATGGCGAAGATTCGCTGGGCGCACAATGGTTTACTATGGAAGAGATTGGAGCGTTATCGTTGACGCCATTTGCAGAGTATATGATTAACAATTTTAATAGAAACCTACTTTGATTTGAATTTTAGGACTGGTCAAATGGAACAGAATCGTTTATTCTGTGATAGAATACAATTTTTTTTCAACTGAATAGGACTGACACCTTAAAGCATAAGGCTATGAATCTGCGGATTCGTGGCCTTTTTTTGTGTTTTTTAGGGGTGAATTGGGTCTTTGGAAGGGGAGGTTGCATGCCTTGTAGGGATGGGGATTGCTGAAAAATAATACCAATAGCCTAGATTTGCATGGTAGAATATTGATGAATATGACAAATTTAGGTTTTGGATTGAAGAGTAGTACGAGTGCTGAAGAAGCAGAATTTTGCCCCATACTAAGGTACATAGGAGAGTGATTAGATTGAAGAAAAAGATGAGATTAGCTGATAGTAAGTCAAAAAGGAATGTGTTGATAGTCGGATTGTTGACGACGGCTTTGCTGGCAGGAACGCTGCTGACTACTGGAACCGTGGGTCTGATGTCTACTGTGGAGGCTGCTACAAGCACGAATGGAGCGGGCACAACGGCTTCTGCACTTACGAAGTTCAAAGATATCAAAGGGCACTGGGCGCAAGCTACAATTGTTAAAGCCTATGATAAAAATCTGATCTCCGGGTATCAGGATGGTACGTTCCGCCCCAATGCCAAAATCACCCGTGGTGAGTATGCCACCCTTCTCAGCCGTGCAACCAGCTTGGAAAAGGTACAAGGCGAGAATCCTTTTGCTGATCTCAAGGGACACTGGTCTGAATCCGCTGTGACACAGTTGGTGGGCCAAGGCTTTATTAACGCTAATGATTATCCGAAAGGATTCAACCCCAATGCCGAGCTGACACGCTACGAGATGATGAAATGGATTGCGAACGGACTGATCAAGTCCGGAACTAGTTTCAAGGATGCTTTTGACGATAGCAAAAATACACTGCTACCTACCCCTGAAGTAAATCGGGGAACGATTCGTGCAGAACAAATTCCTTATCTTGCACTTGTTCGCGGCACTGGCATTGTCGGTGGATTTGAGGACGGTTCCTTGAAGCCTGCTGATCCAACAACGCGAGCTGAAGTGTCTGCTATTTTGCTGCGTTATATGGATGTTGAGGGCACGGATGCAGAGAAGTACAGTGATTTGAATGAAATGCGCGAGGTTGGTACGACTGGAACGAATTTAACGACGATTAGTAATTACTTTTATACTAAAAATTCTGTTACGGTAAGTGATCTATCTAAGGGAGATATAACTCTCTCTAATAATTCCGGCATACTTCGACTGCATCGAATTATTGTAGTAGATGTTACGAAAGGCACGCCGAAAGGGGTTTACTCATCACTGTTTATTGGTCCCGATTCCATTCAGTTTCCAGGAAGCTACATGACATTTGCAGATATATCGTTTACATCCAATATAGAAAAATCGAATCTCTTAGCTTTTAGCGGTGGTCTAGACAGTGCTTTGTTAAGATTTAATCGTATGGATGTTAAACATGCCGAAAAAAATGGATTCATAACTATTCCAGAGATGTCTAGTAATCTTATAAAGAAAGATGTTAAAAAACGTTTTTGGACTTCCTCTGTGCTCGTGGCAAAAGGTGGCTCTTATTATATAAAAGCTAACAACAATGATTTAGTTCAAATTCAGAACATGTAGTTTCTTCAAGGCGGTGAGTGAGTACTGAAACTCCATTATAAATTAATGTTAGTATTTAACGTTATGTTTTTAATTGTAGGTGCTATGGGCACATTTTATCTTCCAATTCAAGCAGCTACCAATGATCCGTACGGTCCAAAATCAATGAAGAGTCCATCTGTCCTGACCGTAAAATCTGCACCAAGAGTTGCTAATCCAGGTGTTTATTGGTATCAGCTTGATGATGGAAGTTTTAAAGCTGATCATACTACTGGGCCTACTTTCTCTAGAAACTTGAATCCCTTGTCTTGTTCGTCTCCTTATCCTGATGAAAAAAATATACCCGATGAAGTTGACTTTTCCAATTGGCCTGCTACTCAATGGAATGAATATAATGGATATCCTATAACTTCATCAGTTCTTAAGTCTATAAGAATAAAAAGTGTTACTTATCAAACCAGATTACAGCAAACTTCTTATACAGGAATTGGTGAAACGGTAATACGAAGAGATAGTACCATTGTAAAAATCAACACAAAAACAGGAGGGAATCATTCAGTAAGTGATCGAACAGAGTTCGAAAATGGTGGTAAAACTAATCAAAATTGTGTGAAGCAAGTAGTAGCCTACCATACTCCAATGGATATCATCTGGGAAGGGGATCTCGAAGAAGAAAAAGAGATCGACGTAACCCCAGATTCCACCCTAACGGTTGGAGAAACCAAACAGATGGTAGCCAAAGTTAAAACGAAAAACTACGGAGCTACTCAATTTAGTGAAGGCATCGACGTAAGTCGTCGCGAGGCTGAGACCACCTGGTGGTCATCCGATCCGAGTATTGTGAGTATTGAACCCAAAACCGGAATGGTGAAGGCTGAAAAGCCGGGTACTGCTTTTGTACGTGCAATCTGGAACAACGGTACATATCTTATCTCGGATACGGCTGACATTACGGTAACGTCCGAACCAGGACTCATTGTGAACCTGCCAAACGCTTGTAAAGCAGACACAGCAACACCGCTGCAAGCTAAAGCTATCCTGACTAAGTCAGATCTTTCTGTTCATGACCTTACCGCTCATCCCAAATTGACCTGGCAAAGCTCCAATCCAGCAGTAGCGACCATAGGTGCAGATGGGAAAATGACGATCAAAGGGATCGTCGGCAGCACCACCATCACTGCGCGATTTTTGGACAATGCCCAGCAGTTGGATGAGCAAGGAACTCAGGTTTTAGATGTAAAGGATTGCACAGGCAACGGGGGAGATGGGGGGACTGATCCAGGTAACGGCGGTGTTGTGGGTTGCCCCGTGACCATTAGTCCACCTAATAAAGGAGCGTTAATCGAATCGGCTATCATGGACCCATCCGTTTCGGGCGTGCTGAAAGCTGATGATCGGGGATCTGAGAAGTTTGATGTCACCCGTGGCATCCCGACTTCTGAAGATCTCTATGCAAATGTCATGGCTAGAGGATACTTGTTCCAGCATCGTTGGGTAAACATGACGGGAACAGTGACTTATACGGTCAACGTTAAAAAGAAGTATCACAAAACATGGACGATTCCGGGCAGAGCCTCGACAGGACCGAATGATCCAGGCACACCTCCACAACCTAAGGAGCTAGACGTTCCTGTGGAAAAACCAATGCAGGTCATCCGGCAATATAGTTATTGGCAGATTGATAATTTGGAAGTCTATCAGCTAAATCAAGCTACGATATCCAATTATGCACTTGGTGGCTACGGTGGTACAGTAACGCTGATTCCAAACGGATATACACCGCCGACCTTACAATCGGCTAATGATGATGCTGTTACCGCACATGTGAAACCAGTACCTTGCAAGGAAATCGACCTTGGCACTGAAACAAAGTCAGGCGGTGACAGCGAGCCGCCTACACCTGATGAGACGTCGTTATTCCAATCCAAAGCCGAGGCTGAGGTCAAAGAGAACACTGTAAATAATGACAAGGTGGTGTTTAATGGTGCCACTGTGATGGATCCTGCTCCGATGGATAAGACTGCTCCGCGACCTGAAACAATCCCTCAGCCTGATATGATCGGCGACAACGTGCTGTACCAGAATCGTTTAACTATTCAGAATACACTGGTCAACAAGGCGGACCAATCGACAACGGGCGAGATCGCATATGGCTTGATTCCTGGAAATATTAAAGGCGGTCAGGATCAGAAGTTTTCTATTCAAGGGATCAATTCTGTCACGGTGCACACGCCTGTCGTTAACTACGCCTCAGTGTCTGATGATCAGCCGCATAACCAGAAAACAGTGCCTGATCCGACCAGTTCGGCACTTATTTTGGAACGACCGTTTATCGTACGCATCCCGACCTCAGGGCAGCATCTGGACGTAACCAGTTACCCGGGTTATGGCAATAGGGACTATGCCAAGTATTTTCGCATCAAGCAGGTTCGTTTCCCCTTCGATGTCTATAACGCCGATAGAAGTCAGTTCATTCCAGCCAAGACATGGGTGGATATTCCGGTCAACCAATTGGATACCGTTTTCTATCTTCCAGTATGGGTGGATGAAGGACATTACCGAATTGAATTTCGCAATATTGCGGAAAATGCTCCTTCAACATTCACCGAACAGCAAGATGCCAACACGAATCTGACCCATCATGTTGCGGCAGATACGGTTCCGGTGGAGGTTATTGGGCGATTGTATGATTTTCACGTTACGGATATCGCTGATTATAATTGGGAAAATGTGTTCCGCAAGCAGCTCGGAAGTTCAGAGCCGCTAGGGGTGAGTTACTGGACAGGACTTAATAGTATTGATGGTGATCCGCGAGGGAATCTGGCACCATTCGTGTTACCTGTTCGCCCAGGTAGTCACCCTGTGCAGGGTTTTAGTAATATTGCGGTGAAGACGGGTTACCATATCAAGTTCGACCTGAAAACAAAAGGAAATATGTTTGGCAAACAGGATGGTGTTCGAATTACTCCAACATTCTACTTTGTGAGCAAAGACGGTTCTTCCAGACAAGAAGTTGATCTATACTACCACCGCGGTCAAGAGCGACTTATTCGGATAGGATCGGCGCAGGATTTGGAGAAAAGGTTTGTTGTCCTGAACTCGAGGTTGCGTAACGTACCCGGTACGGAATTGGGGGACACGGCGCGTTATCAGTATACGTATGAACTGACTGCCGATGAACGCAATCAGAGTTCGCTCGCTGATTATATGGTTAAGCTTGTAGATCAAATCTCTCACCAGAAAACGTGGGTAGGCCGCTATGATTGGATGATTTTGCCCGCTTCCATTCGTACACTGATTGGACCCAAGACAGACATTCCCTCGGGTGTTAGTGTAGACCGTGCGAATGCGGCAATCCAACGTTGGTACGGAGAATACAGCCTGCCTGCAGATGTATACACCGTGCCAAAGGGAACCAATCTTGAATTGCTCGCCAGACAAAATCAACTGGATGAAAAGGCTTCTGTATTTATGAAGGACGGGTATATCGTGGTCAACTTCAATATCGAGACACTTCGAGATGGGAATACAGAAGCTCCACACCTGCAATACATTTATGCTCCACTGATGAATCAGTGGCAGATGGAAGGTTTCAACAATCGCCCAGTAGACAGTCAAGGCCGAACTTGGCCCTTGAAGGATGGTGATGTGGTCTTTTACCATGCAGATCAGTCCAGCCGGAGCGATTTTCAGTCTCAGGTGCCACATTAAAAACAAAAGGACTGTCAGCCTAAATAAACCAATTCAAAAAGAAGCCGCCCGGATGCTTTTACGCATTCAGGTGGCTTTTGGTTTATAACATTGAATGACAAGAAACACCCATTTTTTTGTTGAATACCAAGCCAAATGGTTAATATTTATCTTGACGGTTTGTTTTTGAACATTATGGACCACAATTCTAAATAAGGAGGCTACAAATCGGGCGAAATCTGAAAATGTGTAGAAACCATCGCAGGATAAGCGATTACCAACAAAACGCCATACAATCAGAGCACATTTGTGGGTCGGAAATGTTCCAATTATTCGATTCATCTAATTTATGCATCAATTGAACTAAAAATAGGAAATGCTCCTGAGCGTAAAAGTTTATAGAATAGATATTAGAACACGGACTTCACTTGAAAAAGTTGAGGAAAGTGTAACCCTCGAACGGATCAGGACAGTATTCGACATCTGTGCGACGGTATATACAATCATCAGTTTACTATGATTTTGAAAACGCAGACAAACCTTGACGGGAGCGTCGGAACAACGTTACTACCACCAACAGCACGATTATTGGACTTCATGAAAAATTTAGCTTAAAATGTTGAACGAACGCAAATTACGGCTTAGTCAATGATTTCCGTCAAAAACTTATGACTAAATCAAGACGGAGGGAACGTCGATGACGATCGAGGAAGGCAACAAGAAACCCTGGGAAAGTTACTATGGCCCGAATATGGGATACGTACAGGAACAATATGAATTATACTCCCAAGACCCGGGTGCAGTTACACCGGCATATCGGGAATTATTTGAACAATGGGGTGCACCGCCGATGTCTGGCAGGGATGCACATACAGCCTCGTTTTCTGGCAATGCCCAAAAGGCTTCCGGAAGCGTGGATATTCAACTATTACAGAAAGCGGTTACAGCAGGGAAACTGGTAATGAATATTCGTACCTATGGTCACCTTGCGGCCGATATTGATCCCCTTGGAATCAGTGAAGATTCAGATACTTCTTTGCTAGAACCGAAGCATTTTGAATTGAATGAAGAAGATTTGAAAGCTCTGCCAGCTTCCCTGATCTGGGAAGGTGCAGATGGACAGACGGTAACAGGATTGGATGCCATCCAGCGCCTGCGGCAAATATATACTGGTCCTATCGCTTATGAATTCAGCCATGTGCATGAAGTTCATGAGCGGGAGTGGCTGAACCGCCGTGCAGAATCTCGTACTTCGCCGGCACCGCTTAATCCAGAGGAGCGTAAAGCTTTGCTGGAACGTTTGGTTGAAGTGGAGCAATTTGAAGATTTCCTCCACAAAACATTTGTTGGGCAAAAACGTTTTTCCATTGAAGGTAACGATGTGTTAGTCCCTATGCTGGATGAAGCAGTCCGAATTATGGCACACGCTGGTTCAAGCCATATTCTGATGGGGATGGCTCACCGTGGTCGATTGAACGTACTGGCTCATGTACTGGGCAAGCCGTATAGCAAAATTTTCTCTGAATTCCATCATTCTCCGAACAAGGATTTGGTTCCTTCCGAAGGGTCAACAGGAATCAATTACGGTTGGACGGGGGATGTCAAATATCATCTGGGCGCAAACCGTTATGTAAAAGACGGGGAAACAGTACAAGCGCGTCTTACGCTTGCCAATAACCCGAGTCACCTGGAATATGTAAACCCGGTTGTACAGGGTTTTGCACGTGCAGCACAGGATGACCGCCGTGATCCGGGATATCCGAAGCAGGATGTAACCAAAGCGGCAACGATTCTGATGCATGGTGATGCGGCTTTCCCTGGGGAAGGTATTGTAGCAGAAACGCTCAATTTCAAAGCATTGCCTGGTTACCAAAATGGCGGAACAATTCATATTATCGTGAACAACCGTCTTGGATTCACAACAGACAGCAGCGATTCACGCTCAACGTATTATGCGAGTGACCTTGCCAAAGGATATGAAATTCCGATTGTGCATGTCAATGCAGACAATCCGGATGCGTGTATTGCAGCTATTCGTATGGCAGCAGAATACCGTAACCTGTTCAAAAAGGACTTCCTGATTGACCTGATCGGTTACCGTCGTTATGGTCATAACGAAACAGATGATCCGGAAACAACACAGCCGACGGTGTATGACAAAGTAAAAGCTCATCCAACGGTTAGCCATTTGTACCAGGATCATCTGAAAGAGGAATCGGTTATCGACGATGCTTCCATTAACAGCATTCGTGAAGCTGTAACGAATCGTTTAAAAGAAGCGTACGAGCAGATGAAGAACAATGAAGTACATGAATATTATCAACGTCAAATTAGCGAGCCAGAAGCCGTTTCGATTATTCCAACTGCGGTACCATTGGAAAATCTGCGGACAATTAACGCAGACTTGCTGAAATGGCCAGAGAATTTTAATGTGTATCCGAAGTTGCAGCGTATTTTACAGCGCAGAAGCACATCTCTGAACGAAGGCGAGAAAGTAGACTGGAGTCTTGCAGAGACGCTTGCGTTTGCTACCATTCTTGCGGATGGCAAACCAATCCGGATTAGTGGACAGGATGCAGAGCGTGCAACGTTTGCTCATCGGAACTTGGTGTTGCATGACTCCGAGAATGGTGCGAAATTCTGCCCACTGCATCATCTGCCACAGGCAAGAGCATCTTTTGCCATCTACAACAGTCCGTTGTCTGAGGAGTCCGTTGTTGGTTTTGAATACGGATATAACGTCTATTCACCAGATACGCTTGTAATTTGGGAAGCACAATTCGGAGATTTTGCCAACTGTGCACAGGTTATTTTTGACCAGTTCGTATCTGCCGGCCGTGCCAAATGGTCACAAAAATCCAGTCTGGTCATGCTGCTTCCGCATGCGAACGAAGGTCAGGGACCTGAGCATACAAGTGCTCGTCTGGAACGTTTCCTGCAGCTTTGTGCAGAAGACAATATGACCGTTGCGAATTTGACAAGTGCATCGCAATATTTCCATCTGCTGCGTCGTCAGGCTTCGTTGACTGAAACGGAAGATGCTCGACCGCTGGTTATGATGTCGCCGAAAAGTCTGATTCGTAATCCGCGTGTCGCTTCACCTGCAACAGAGTTCAGCGAAGGCAAGTTCGAGCCTGTGCTGGAGCAAGCAGGATTGGGCACGAAACCGGATCGCGTAGAGCGTATCATTTTGTGCAGTGGTAAAATCGCCATCGATCTGGAAGATGCTTTTGAGAAGGATAAAGCAGATTGGTCTTGGCTTCACATTATTCGTGTCGAACAGCTGTATCCGTTCCCGGCGGAAGAAATCAAGCGTGTACTTGCACGTTTCAGCAAGCTGAAAGAGCTGGTGTGGGTACAGGAAGAAAACAAAAACATGGGTGCCTGGACATACATGGAGCCTCGTCTTCGTGAAATTGCGCCAGAAGGAACAACCGTTAAATACGAAGGTCGTCCGGAACATGCCAGTCCTTCCAGCGGTTATCAACTTGTGCATGGCATGGAACAGCAACAGATTATTACATCCGCATTGAAGCAAACGACGAAGAATAATATTCCACTGGGGAGGTAACAGCTGTGAGTGAAATTAAAGTACCTGCAATGGGTGAGTCGATAACGGAAGGAACTGTATCCAGATGGCTGGTCAAAGAAGGCGAAACCGTTAATCAGGGTGATGTTCTTCTGGAACTGGAAACGGATAAAGTAAATATTGAGATCAGTGCTGAAGAGAGCGGTGTTCTTGAGAAAATTGTTCGCCAGGAAGGCGAGACTGTAGAAATTGGTGAAACGATTGGAACACTTTCAGCTGGAACTGGAGGAGGAAGCGGCGCGTCCGCTTCCCAACCAGCAGCAACGGAGCAGAAACAATCAGCTCCTGCACCGGAAGCTCCAACTCCGCCACCAACACCAGTTGCTGCAGCACCGGAATCTTCGGATAGCAGCTCGAAGACAGCTTCACCGTCTGCTCGCAAACTTGCACGTGAGCGTGGTATTGAGCTGGATCAGGTACAGAGCAAGGATCCGATTGGCCGTGTTTATCAGGATGATGTGAAAACTCACAACACCCAGGCTGCGGCTCCTTCAGCGCCTCCTGCTAAAGCTCCCGCTGCAGCACCTAGTGCTCCGGCAGCAGGTGGTACCACGTATACCAAACCAGTAGAGCGTCAACGTATGTCCCGCCGTCGTGCTACCATTGCGAAACGCCTGGTAGAAGCACAGCAGACTGCAGCGATGTTGACTACGTTTAACGAAGTGGATATGACGGCAATCATGGATGTACGTAAACGCCGTAAGGACAAGTTCAAAGAGAAACATGAAATCAATCTCGGATTCATGTCCTTCTTTACCAAAGCAGTTGTAGGTGCACTGAAAAAGTTCCCAACCATCAACGCGGAAATTGATGGTGAAGATGTTGTACTCAAAAAGTACTATGATATCGGCATTGCGGTATCTGCCAAAGAAGGTCTTGTTGTACCGGTTGTACGTGATGCAGATCGTCTTGGCTTCGCTGAGATCGAGAAAAGCATTGCTGATCTGGCATCCAAAGCTCGTTCCAACACGCTGGCTTTGTCTGATCTGCAAGGAGGAACCTTTACCATTACCAATGGGGGAACGTTTGGCTCCCTGTTGTCCACACCAATTTTGAATACACCTCAAGTGGGTATTCTGGGTATGCACAAAATCCAGCTTCGTCCAGTAGCGATTGATGCAGAGCGGATGGAGAACCGTCCGATGATGTATATCGCTCTGTCGTACGATCACCGTATCATTGATGGTAGCGAAGCCGTTCGTTTCCTCGTGACGGTGAAAGAATTGCTTGAAGATCCAGAGTCTTTGCTGATCGAAGGGTAATCCATAACGTTTAATATTAAATTGCCATCTTATAAATAAAAAAGAAAACCCCTGAACGAGCACAGTGTAGGCTGTGCACCCGTTCAGGGGTTTCCTTCATTGTATAAGTAATTTATGCCGCATTATATGGAATCGGCTGTTTCTGCATGTGCTGTGGAATGATGGGCACTGTAGTCGGGCGTATGCCTCTCCAGCCACTCCACGACATGTCCTGCAACCTCAGTCCGATTTGTCTCATGCAGCATTTCATGGCGTCCCCCTGGATAGAGGCGGTATTCAATATCCTCAAGCTGAAGCTCCCGATATTGGGCGACCAGGTTAAGCACCCCTTTGCCATGAAGCCCCACCGGATCTTGTTCACCTGAGAACAGATATACAGATTTATCCTTGGGAATACGTTTCATGTTGCGTGGCAAATGAATGTCCAACAGCAGTTTGAAAAAGTCGCGGAAAAAACCTGCGGAGCAGACGGCACCACATAAAGGGTCATCAATAAATCGCTTGACCTCTTCGGAGTCCCGAGACAGCCAGTCAAACGGCGTTGTTGCCGGACGGAAAGAACGGTTGAATCCGCCAAATACGAGCGCATTGAGCAGCATACTTGGATGACCCGTCCCCTGAATGCCACACTGCAAGAAAGCCAGCTTCTCTCCGATCCGAAGAAGACCGCGCTTGCCATTGGTGCCGGACAAAATAAATGCATGGTAACGCTCGTGGCCAGCATACATTAGATGCTGTACCAAAAACGACCCCATGCTATGCCCCATGAGAAAGAGGGGCACATCAGGGTTCTCTTTGGCGGCAACTTCGCCCAGATTCATCATGTCACTCGCCATCCAGCGGAAAGCATCGACGCCGGCATTGCCCAACAAATCCGAGTTTTCGACCGTTTTACCATGACCACGATGGTCATTCGCGTAGACCGCATACCCGTGCGTGGTGAGATGTTGAGCAAATTCAGTATATCGGGCAGCGGTCTCGCTCATACCATGTGCAATCTGGACCACACCTTTGATGTTGCACTCCGGATCGGGAAGCCAGCGGTACACATGAATACGGGTACCTTCATTGCCAACTAGGCTAAAGGTAGATTCCTGCATCTCGTGTAAATCCTCCTTCACAGGTCACATTAAAGCCAGTTCAAATCAGGGAATTGACCCTTGATAAATAGTTGATTATTCAATTAAGGCAAATAAGAACGAAGAACAGTAGTATTACCATCCAGCGTATAGGAGCCCAAGTTGGCAGGCAGTAAGTAACATTGTCCAGCTTTTAGTTCAATCTTATCCGATTCCGCGTTATCCCACTCCAGCGTTCCGCTACCTTCACAGACCACAAGAATAGTGAAGCTTTCAGCAGTTGTAGAGAGCTCCCAACGTCCTGTAACAATCCCTTTTTCCACTACAAAATAAGGGCATTCCGCAAGCTTCAGCCACTCACCCGGAGTTGCGTTGTTGGTTTTCATCGTCGTGGCGCCAGCGCCCTCATAAGCCGTTACATTCAATGAATCCTCAACATGCAGCTCACGTGGTTTGCCATCCAGGCCCGGACGATTATAATCGTAAATCCGGTATGTTGTATCCGAGTTTTGCTGGATCTCAGCAACAACGACACCTGCACATAAAGCGTGTACCGTTCCCGCAGGAATAAAGAACGTATCTCCAGCCTCTACAGGTACTTGACGAAGAGTATCCATGACCGTACCATTTTCAAGCGCTTCCTTCAGTACTTCACGATCGACGCCTTCATTTAAACCGTAGATGATATGTGCTCCTGGTTTGGCATCCAGCACATACCACATTTCCGTTTTGCCAAGCTCGCCGGGAGGGAGCGCTTCGTAGTCATCTGTTGGGTGAACTTGTACGGACAGATCATCGTTACAGTCAAGCAGTTTGATCAGAAGCGGGAATCGTCCTCCCTTTTCCGAAACTCCTTTAGTTCCAAGCCATGCTGTGCCCAGCTGTTCACGAACTTCGTCCAGGCCTTTTCCGGCAAGTGCTCCATTTAATACCTTGGTTGTACCATTGGGATGATCCGCAATCATCCAGCCTTCTCCTATATGTCCTTCAGGTGGCGTCAGGCCGAATTGCTCCAGCGCGCGTCCTCCCCATACACGTTCTTTAAACTCTGGTTGAAATTGCAGTGGGTATGGCGTAGGCATTCCTAATCTCTCCTCTAGTATATGAAATGGTGGATCGCTTTAAACAATCATGACCGCGTAATTGGCATGAATGTAACAGTGAATACGGTTGCACATCTTTATGTAGAACACAAATCGCATAAATTGAACCCAAAGAGTGCTTTGTTGCGATTGTGTCTAGTTTATTGCATTTGTGGAACAAAGGAAATTATTTTTTCTCGATGCCAATCAGAAAAGGGGAGGTATCACGCTGCAATTGGCGATAAATCACCACTTGTACCTGCTCTACAGGTAGAGCAGAGGACCACTCCAATACCGCATCCGCTTCCTGTGATCCTCCATCATGACCTGGATACAGCACAACGGTAATAATGCCGCGCGGCTTGAGCAATGCCAGTGCAGCCTGGAGAGCAGCAATAGTACTGTCTGTTTCCGTAATTATGGTGGAGTCCGCACCTTCCGAAGGCAGGTACCCCAGGTTGAACATTACAGCACCCACATTACCCTGCCATGTTTCAGGAACGGCCTCAGTCATTCGATCATGGCTTAATTGAAGCATGGAGATGGAGCCTAATTTGGCAGTGTCCTCTTGTTTCCGAATACGGGCTTGTGCCAAGGTAAGTGCCTCGCTTTGAATATCGAAACCAATGACTTGCCCGCGTTTACCAACTTTTTGTGCCAGAAACAGAGTATCCGCACCTGTTCCAACCGTTGCATCAATAGCTAAATCTCCAGGCTGTAGACGGGAAGAAATCCATTGATGGGCACAACTTAAAACCGAAAGAAAACCCATCTTAAGCACCCCTCCAGTATTTACCTTGCCAGGAATCCCGCTCACGCAGCTCACGATCAATGGAATTCAACACTTCCCATTTGTTCATGGACCACATCGGCCCAATTAGTAAATCACGCGGTGCATCCCCTGTAAGGCGGTGTACAATCATTTCGGGTGGAAGCATCTCCAGCGTATCGACGATCAGTTTAATGTACTCGTCTTGTTCGAGGAAACGAAGGAGCCCGGCTTCATACTGCTTCACCATTGGTGTTTTGCGCATCAGATGAAGTAGATGAATTTTGATTCCCTGCACATCCATGTTGGCAACAGCTCGTCCGGTATCCAGCATCATTTCATGGGTTTCCTGCGGCAGTCCGTAAATAATATGTGTGCACACCCGAATATTCCGATTGCGCAACTTCGCAACGGCTTCTTCATAGCAATGAGTATCATGTGCACGGTTAATTAGGGTTGACGTGGACTCGTGAATGGTTTGCAGACCCATCTCAACCCAGAGGTAGGTGCGTTCATTCAATTCAGCCAAATAATCAACGACGTCATCCGGTAAACAGTCAGGCCGAGTGGCGATGGACAGACCGACAACACCGGGCTGTTTCAAAATTTCTTCAAAATATTCACGCAGTTCTTCAACGGGTGCGTATGTGTTCGTATAGGCTTGGAAATAGCCAATGTAGTGAGCTGTAGGCCATTTCAGATGCTGTTTATCCCGAATGGTATTAAATTGGGTGACCAAATCATCCCGTCTGCTACCGGCGAAATCACCCGATCCACGAGCGCTGCAAAATGTACAGCCCCCTTTGGCAATAGATCCATCTCGGTTCGGGCAGGTGAAACCCGCATCCAGCATCACTTTGAAGACCTTATTGTTAAACTCGTCTCTCATTTCGTAATTCCAGGTATGGAATCGTTTATCTCCCCATAGAAGAGGAGGTTGTATTGAAGGTGCATTCATCTTCAGGGTACTCCTTTGACTTACCTAATGGCTTGCTTATTATAATACCGAATTCGACTCTTTTTGAACTTTTACCATTGTATCAAAAAACTCAAAAAAAGGGGAATCTAGTCGCAAAAATAGGCCGTATAAACGAGGTTTTATCCTTGCTATAGTTTACACATTATGTTATATTTAAACCAGCGTCAGACACCATCTAATGGGTACTATTCATCATAGCATTTGAATCAATGTTGACGTCATGGACCATACTATACCGTGAGGTGATATGAATGAATTCCCAAGTTAAAAATAATGATCTTCATCATGTTTCTGTAGAACTGACGGCAGAAGAAGCTCTGGCTTTGACAGGTGTTCGTTTCAATGGCAATCCGAAAGTGAAAGCGGCTGCAAGACAAAAAGTTCGCGATGCTTTCGAAAAGACATTTGATTTTTCACACCAAGATAAGGTAGACTATGAACTATTAAAGTAGTTGGACCCCAATTCCAAATAAATCGAAGAGGGAATCTTTGAGATTTGCCCCAAAGTGGCAGATCCGAAGATTCCTTTTTCATTGCTCTTTACAATTAGCCAGTTCTTCGGCAAAATGATTCTGAGACAAGTATGGATAAACGGAGGAATAAGATGCGTTTACGTGGCAGAAAAGGGATTCGTGAAAATTTGGAGCAACAAGTTGACCTCGTTGTTCTTGATCCCAAACAGTACAAAGGAAAATGGTCTGAATTGTTTGGCAATGACCATCCGATCTTTGTGGAATTTGGCATGGGTAAAGGTCAATTTATCAGCCAAATGAGTTATAAATATCCGGAATTTAATTTTATCGGTATTGATATGTATGATGAATTGGTACGTCGTGCCAGCGAGAAGGCTCGGAAAGCATGGAGTCAGGCAGAAGTGGAGACACCACCCAACCTGAAGCTGGCGCTTGCTAATATCGAACAGATTGAAGATGTATTTGAACCGGAAGAACTGGAACGGATTTATCTGAACTTCAGCGATCCTTGGCCAAAAGCCAAGCATGCACGCCGTCGTTTGACACATCCACGTTTCCTGAAGAAATATACGGAACTGCTTAACACCAAAGGACAGATTCATTTCAAAACAGATTCGGAGACATTGTTTGATTTCTCTCTCAATGCGATTGCCGACTTTGGCCTGCAAATGACCAATTTGTCCCTGAACCTGCACCGTGATGGATTGAATGAAGAGCATGTCATGACAGAGTATGAGCAGAAATTCATGGGTAAAGGCATGAACATTCACCGGGTTGAAGTCATCGTTGGTGAAGAAGCCTTGCGCGAGTATCAAGAGATCCGCTTGGACAAGTATAAAGTTCGGGAAGCTGCGGACGAGTCTGGCGAAGATCAAGAGTAATATTATAAAAAAGCGTGATATGCATCTGGCTACCAGACTCTCATATCACGCTTTTTTGCTATTTTGGATGAACTAAACCTCATGCCGTAACTTGTGGATGTCCATTTTACTTCTGCTAAAGCTCCGAATGAAGCTCCTTACGTCGATAATCGTTGGGAGTAACCCCGTTGAATTTCTTAAACATCCGATAGAAATAAGAACTGTTGGTGAATCCGGTTTGCTCGGCAATATCAGCTACAGAGTTTTCCGTCTCAATGAGCAGGAATTGCGCTTTGGCTATGCGAGTCTCGTTAATAACATCGGTTAGACCTTTTAACGTTAGTTGTTTATAGAGTCTGCTGACATAGATGGGTGACATGGCTAGTTCATCTGCAATCGAGGTCAGACAAAGATTGGTGTCTGCGTAATCTCTCTCAATAATGCAGTTAATTTTGCGAATGAGTTCTTCATGTCTAAGCGTTCTTTTTTCCTCAACTTTGGATCCAAGCTCGTCGAACATGCGATAGAAGTGTGCGTGAACTTCACTGAGATCCTCGGCATCATGGATCGGCAGCATTGAACGATCGGAGATGGATTCAAGTGTAAGCTGGTTGTTCTTTTTGAGTGTGTTTCTTACATGATTCAGGGTCATGGTCAGATGGGACAGAGCCAGTTGAAATACGGTAAATGGATATGTTGCCGTTTCGCTCACGATGTCTGCATAGACCTGTTTGGCTTCACCTGTTTTGCCTGTCATCAGGCAATCAATCAACTGTCTCTCTTTTCCAACAGGGAAAGCATATTCTTTGGCATGGTACGCCATGATGTCCGAGGTGTAAATAAGGCATCCAGGACCCATGAACAAACGATGAAGAGATGCTTCTGCTGATCGGGTATAAGAAGCAATACTGTTTTCCAGTGAATCTTCCACAGGTCCAATGGTAAATGAAATGGAACATCTTAGATGTGTCATCACGGCAGCCTGCATCATGCGCAGCAGGTCCTCAATAGGGTTATTTTCATAATCAGCTTCATCCTGAACTTTATCATTAAAGATAAGTGTGATCAGATCGCCGCCCATATCCACAGCTTCGGTGTGGTAGTAAAGGTCAGCCGTTTCCGTGCAAATGTTCATCATCGCGTATTTTATAAGTTGGACTTCATCCCGGTAGGTATCATTGAAATCGGTAAAATGATCAATACGAAGCAGTACTAGTTTGGTTAGACAATGAACATCAACAGAAGAGCCATAAAACTTCATTCGGTCCTCCAGCATAGCTCCTGTTACCGTTTCACGTCCTTGCAAAGCCCCGCGTAGAAAGTCCTGTCGTAATAGATGCAGACTGCCACGACGCTCTGCTTCCATCACACGCATACGGACAAGTACTTTATCAATAGGATGATATAGCTTTCGGGACACGAGGTAGGACAAGAACACACCGGCAATTAATAGCCCGAGACAAAACAGAACAGTGTGTGTCCGCATATTACGAATATCTGAGGTGATCAGGTCATATGGCGTGATTCGTACATAGCGCCACCCTAGGTTATCAGGAGCGGTGTAGGTAATAAGTGACTTTTTTCCATCAACCTCTGCGGTAAAGTAGGCGGACTGCTCCTTGTTTTCCAGAATTGGCTGCATAAACGTTTCATTGGACAAATCTTTCATCAACGCACGATTGCTGAAATCGGACAATAACTGTCCCTGTTCATTGATAATAAACGTTTTCCCAGGCTGATCGGCTGAGTTCATATTGGGACTGAGCCAGTCGTCCTTGATATTTACTACGACCGCATAATTCAATGTGGCATTGTCATTGATCGTGTCATAACAGAGGTACGTATAACTGCTGACTTGAGTTTCCTCTGTGGAGCCAACCTGGTATGTACGCGGAATGGGGACAAATGGTTTGTAGTCATGGAACCTGTCGAGGATGCTTGTAATCCCCTGATCGTCAATTTCCGAGATGGACTGTTGTCCATTGCGAACTTCATTTGAACTGATAAAGAACTCATCATTTTTGGAGTTATAAACATAGATGGATTCGATAAAAGGGAGGGACATGCGATAGTTGTCGAGTTGTTCCATCGCTGATGTAATTTCATAGATACTCGGATTGGAATAGAGCAGGAGGGCAGAGATGGTGTAATCCTGATAAATCTGGTAAGAAAGTGATTTGGCGGTCTCGGTCATCTTGGAGACTTCCCGACTGGTCTGGGTAAGACCATTCATATCAGTTCGGTAGACCTGACGAAGGGCAATACGATTATAGTTGACGTACAAAATGGTAGAAGCCACAAGCAAGGTGGCAACGGTGCTAACAATAATGCCGATGAGAATCCGTGCAAACACCTTCTGGCTGTCCTCTGAACGTTTGCGCATGACCTTTCCTCCCGTGGACCTCCTGTTTTGGATGAACAAAGTTAGACTTCATAGCGAAGGATAAGACTTCATATATGGGCGTGGTGAATCACGGATGTATCTTGAATTATATATTATGTATGCGTTTACATCAACGAAGAACGGCTGCTATGCTCGATTTCCTTAGCTAAAGTTCAACTTTCGCTTTATTGTTCACTAGGTTCAACCTATGCACGATATCAACTTTTGTGAACGCTCAGGCATCATTTCAGTGTTCGTTCATATTGTTCATATTCTGTTTCGCAGAATCGTTCATGATCCGGCCGAATGATTCAGTATCCGGTAGCACTTAGGGCAACTACAATAAAAACAGAGCTCCACTGCGCGCCGCGCCGTAAGAAATTCGGGAGGGATCGAGCCATGCTCAAAGAATTGAACAAAAACAAAATCATGTTCCTGATGCTGCTGCCTACATTGATCTTTTTTCTGATTAACTCGTATTTTCCGATGGTCGGCATCTATTATGCGTTTACTCGTTATGATTTTGAAGGTGGTTTGTTCGGCAGTCCATTTGTTGGACTGGAGAACTTCAAGTTCCTGTGGCAATCCGGAATGCTGCTCAAGCTGACAACCAACACGGTGGGGTACAATCTGGCCTTCATTATATTAGGAAACGGGCTAGCGATCTTCTGTGCGATTTTGCTCAGTGAAATTCGGGGAAAAGTGTTTAAGAAAATTACGCAGTCGGTCATGTTTTTACCGTACTTCATCTCGTTTGTACTATTAAGTGTAATCGCTTACAACATGTTTAACTATGAATCCGGTTTTGTGAACACGGTACTCAAACGTTTTGAGGCAGGCCCAATCGATATTTACAATACACCTTGGATATGGGTGTTCCTTATCATCATTTTTTATCTGTGGAAAAATCTCGGATACAGCATGGTCATCTACCTTGCAGCTATTACAGGGATTAGCGATGAGTATTACGAGGCAGCCCGAATTGATGGGGCCAATATCTTTCAGCGTATTTGGTATATCACCGTACCAATGCTAAAACCTACCTTTGTCATCCTGTTGTTATTCTCGCTCGGAAGCATTATGAAGGGACAGTTTGATCTCTTTTACCAACTCATTGGAAACAACGGTGTCTTATATAACGCTACAGATATCATCGATACGTATGTGTATCGTTCCCTGAAAGTGACGTTTGATATCGGAATGGCTACCGCGGCTGGTTTGTATCAATCGCTGTTCGGTTTTATCCTGATCATGACCGTCAACTATATCATCCGTAAAGTGAATGAGGACTACGCCTTGTTCTAAAACGCCTATAGGCAGAAGGGAGAGCTAATATGCATACTCGTGCCCGAGATACGGAATTCACCTTGTTGTTTCAAATCATCGCTTACAGCATGATCCTGATTCTTTCCTTAATCTGTATCATTCCATTTCTTTTAATTTTATCCGGCTCATTCAGCAGCAACGAATCCATTGTAAGAGATGGGTATCACCTCTTTCCCGCCGATTTCTCCCTGGAAGGTTATAAGATGGTGTTCAAATTTCCGACCCAGGTGCTTAAAGCTTATGGCGTGACGGTATTTACAACCGTTGTGGGTACGGCTCTTGGACTATTTCTCATTACGATGGCGGGATTTGTACTGCAACGCAAAGATTTCAGGTACCGGAACGCCTTCTCATTTTTCATATACTTCACAACTCTCTTTGGTGGGGGATTGGTTCCTTGGTATATCATGCTGGCAAACTATTTCAATCTTACGGACACGTATACCGTGTTGATTTTTCCCGGACTAATGACGCCATTTCTCATTATTCTGATGAAAAATTTCATTCGTTCAGCCGTACCGGATGAGCTGATTGAGTCAGCCAAAATTGATGGAGCGAATGACTTCCGCATTTATTTTAGCGTAGTGCTGAAACTGGCGATGCCCGGCATTGCCACTGTAGGGTTATTTCTGGCACTGGGATACTGGAATGACTGGTTCACATCATCCTTGTTCATTAACAACCCGGATATGTACCAGCTGCAATTCTATTTGTATAACACCATGAACACGATTACCTTCATTGACCAGATGGCGATTGGTACCGGCATAACACTTAGCCAGGATGTACCTACCGAATCGACCAAAATGGCGATGGCTATTGTGGTTACTGGCCCGATCTTGTTCCTGTATCCATTTGTGCAGCGTTACTTTGTCAAGGGGCTTACCATTGGTGCGGTAAAAGGTTAGAACGTGCACGCGTTGTGGGTTCAGATTGCGGGATAGCTGTCTGTCCGTCTGCGTCTGAACTATGGCGAGTCTGCGCTAACATATAAGGTTGACCACAAAAAGGGAGGATGCGTATGCGTAACAAAACAATTCGGCACCTGTCTATGGTACTTGCCCTGATGTTGTTTGCCGGGGTGCTTGCTGCATGTAATAGCGGTTCGGGGGGATCTGTGCAAGGAAGTGAGCAGGGAGGTTCTTCTGAAAACAAAGGGGAGAAGGTAACACTGCAATTCTACATGCTTGGTGATGCACCTAAGGATCTGCCTGTGATTGAGTCGGAAATCAACAAGCTGGCTGAGGCCGATCTGAACGTCAATGTGAAATTTAACTATACCTCTTGGACAGACTGGGACCAAAAATATAAACTGCTGCTGTCCTCCGGTCAACCGATTGATCTGATCTTTACCGCAGATTGGACATTTTATCAGTCCTATGCGAAAAAAGGAGCATTCCTGCCTCTGGATGAACTACTGCCTAAGGCAGCACCAACGCTCAAAGCTTATGTACCTGATGACATGTGGAAAGCGGTAAAAGTCAATGACAAGATCTATACTGTACCATCGACATGGACTGAATATGTTACTGAGGGTATTGCGTACCGAGAGGATTTGCGTGAGAAGTACAATCTGCCCAAACCGGAATCTCTGGAGACACTCGAAGCTTATCTGGATGGAATCAAAGCTAATGAACCGAATATGATTCCAATTGCGGATAGCAATGCGAACCATACCCATGGTATTCGACAATTGACGTCCAAGCTGGTGAATACGGCAGGTCAGCTCCCTTATGGCCTGGATATCATGTATGATACACCATCCAATATCACTTCCTATTGGGGATCTGCACAGCATCTGGAAGACCTGAAAACGTACAAACGTTGGATGGACAAAGGCTTTTTCCCGAAAAACGTGCTGAATGTGAAGGATACATCCAACTCATTGCTGCAAAATGGAAAATCTGCCGTTGTACTGTCGGGTGAGAACCCGAACAAATTTAATGCGGATGTGATCAAGGTCCAGTCCACTCACCCGGATTGGAAGCTCGGTTATTTCCCTTACCCGAATGCCAAAGGATTTGCACAACCAGTTCACCCGATCCACAATGGTTTTGCAATTCCGCGCAGCAGCAAAAACCCGGAGAAAGCACTCGCATTCTATGAGAAACTGGTTACCGACAAACGTTACAACTGGCTTACCGAATATGGTGTGGAAGGCAAGAACTTTGAAGTTCAAGACGGTTATTATAAAATGGTGGGCGATGCCCAGACCAATGGCTTCCCGCGCGAAGGCATGAATGGCTGGGCTTGGCGTAATCCGGAATTCATGCTCTATGATAAGAGTTTTGATGATGTGCTGGCAATTTTCAAAGAGCTGGACAAAATGAAAAAGCCGGATATCTTTACTGGATTTGCTGAAGATTGGACGCCATTCCAAGCTGAGAAAGCTGCACTGGAGCAGGTAGAAAAGCAGTATCTCTATCCGTTGAATGTGGGATTGGTAGAGGATGTAGAAGCAGGTTTGAATACATTCATGGAAAAAGCCAAACAGGCAGGCCTTGAGAAAATTCAGACTGAGTATACCAAACAGTGGCAGGAATACTTGAAGTCGGCTGGGATTCAATAGTTTGTACTTTTCTTCATATTAAAAAAGGTGCCTTCGATTCGAAGGCACCTTTACTGTGTATATGCAAGCTTGTTTGAAGCCGTTACAGTCCGGCTTGGTCTGCAGAGTAGGGACGAAGGTCCAAAAGGTCGATAATACTTTGTGCGCTCTGCATGGGGTGATACTTGGCAATCTGCGCCATGTGGCGTTTACGTTTGCGGACAATGTCAGGGTAGTTATGAAGCAGTTTATTCATCCATTTTACAACAACGTCGAGGGAAGTAATGGGCTCTCCCAAACCTCGTGCGGTGAAATACTGAACATTTTCTTCTTCCTGACCCGGTATCGGATTATGGAAAAGCATGGGGATTCCTTTTGCCAACCCTTCACTGCATGTCATTCCGCCCGGCTTGGTGATCAGGAGATCAGATACTTCCATTAATTTGTCCACTTCATTGGTGTAACCGATGATATGAATATTATCTTTTTGATACAACGGATTCTGTTCCATATTGATACGGCTTTTGTCATTGCGGCCAAGACAGAAAATAATCTGAACATCCTCATGCCAGCGTGTCAATAATTGGTTAACCACTTCATCACTAAGCATTCCCCAACCACCGCCCATCACAAGTACAGTAGGCATGTTCTTCAGATTAAATTTGCCTCGGATCTCATCCCGCCCGGGATGTTCCCAGAAGTTGGGGTGGATCGGAATGCCGGTAACCCGAATTTTGTCTAAAGATACACCCCGCAGCATTAATTTGGACTTTACCTCATCTGTAGAAACAAGATACAGATCCACTTCTGGGCTAATCCATGTCCCGTGTGCGTCATAATCGGTGATGACTGTACAAAGTGGAACCTGCACACCCAGACGTTTCAGTCTGGATATGACGGCACTGGGAATAGGGTGGGTGCATACAATAACATTCGGACGAAGCTGACGGACAATGCTGCGTGTATGGGTATAAAACAGTTTATGCAACGCGAGTGTAGTCAGCCGATTCAAGGATTTTTTATATTGGTGCTTGTATACATACCCGATGAGCTTGGGCTGGTTAATGACCGTTTTTTTGTACGCTGTAATGATGAGTGGCGCAACTCTGGGGTTCAGAAAACTTCCCAACTCAAGTACTTTGGTTTGCACATTCGGCGAAAGTTTTCGCAAACTGCTGGACAGCGCATAAGCGGCTTGAGTATGACCAGCGCCAAAGCCTTCAGATAATAGTAATACTCTTTTTTTCTCCACGCTTGCTTCACCTGTTCCTGCTAGGTTTTCCTTAGTCTAACATATTCACATTATGTCCATAAAGCAACTGTTGCAAGTGCGACTAAAGTACCGATCGTAGCACCTGCGAGCACATCTGAGGGATAGTGTAATCCCAGGTAAATTCGTGAAAATCCGACAATTAATGCAACAGGGAGTAACAACAGCAACAGGAACGGCTCCATCGTCATAAAAGGGACCGTAACTGAGAATACGGCAGTAGTATGCCCTGAAGGAAACGAATGGTCCGTCAGGGGGTTGCGGAACGTAATCGTATCCGGTAGAGCCAGGTAAGGCCGAATGCGCGGATACAGTTTTTTGGCGATTGCTACGGGAATGTGGCTAACCGCTAGAGCGATACATGCCTGAAGTCCTGTTGTGCTCCAAGGAGCAGGAGCAAGCAGCCAAATTAGTAAGGATACTGCAATAGAAGAAGTTGCTCCGCCCAGATGGGTGAAATAATACAGCCAAAAGTTCATAAATCGATTATGAAGTCGACCATTAATCCACATAAATACATTTCGATCATACTCTTGAAACTTTACGAATAAACGGCTCATATTGGCCTCCTGCCAGTCAGGCCCCATGTTGGCGGCAGTATTTCCGGTAAATTGCTGTGTCCGGTTTCGTCCTGATTAGTATATAACCGTTTTTTCGTGAACTTGAGGTTATTTCAGGTATATGTTTATCATATTTTTAAATGTTGTCCTTTTCAAGAAGAACACATGTGAATAAGGTAAAATTCATGTTAAAGAGTGGATATACACCCAACTTAACTTTTTGACTCGGACGATCTAAAAAAGATACAATGATTCAACATGGCTGAAATGCGGTTAAAAAAATGTGAGTTTAAGACTGAACTTTTTGAGGTCTGTTTACGTTATTTGATATAGAGCCTCTGTCGATATGTATCAGCCTGATGAAAAAAGCAGGGACTTTAGAAATAAAAATCAAGTAAACGGCTGAAAATAAGATATAACAGGCATGAATGCGAGGTTGGAGTATCACGAGGTGCCTATTCAGCGTTTAAAGTTCACATTTCTGCTTCAGGAAGTGGAATTGCGGTTTTGACAAATGGCTGAAAAGAATACAAAATCGATAAAGCAGCCAACTGGCATCAACCATGCTTGAAACATTGTCTGAAATATTTGCGTAGTAAACAAAAGAACAGGGTCATATTCTGCGCATCACAAAAAAAATAAAAAGTGCAGAATCCAGGAAGAGAAACGTTTTAAAGTAATCTGGTTTTGAAAAAAAGGGGGTAACAGAGAACGATGTTGGACGCTATATTCGTCACGATGCAGGTCATTCTGGCACTGCTAGCCGTGTACCAATTCACGTTTTCGCTGTTCGGTCTGATTAAGAAAAAGAAAAAGAAACATTATCCGGCGACAAAATCTTTCGCTGTACTCGTCGCAGCACACAATGAGGAACAAGTTATTGGTGCTTTGATGGAGAACTTGAAACAACTGGATTACCCAGAAGATCTGTACGATGTGTTTGTCATTTGTGACAACTGTACGGATGGAACGGCTCAAATTGTAAGACAGCATGGATTGAATGCTTGTGTACGTACGAATGCTGATCTCAGAGGTAAAGGGTATGCCATTGAATGGATGCTTAAATACCTGTGGAAATTGCCACGCCAGTATGACGCAGTTGTCATGTTTGACGCGGATAACTTGGTTGACCGTAACTTCTTGCTCGAGATGAATGACGACTTGTGCAATGGTTCGCGTGTAATTCAAGGATACATCGATACGAAAAATCCAGAGGATTCATGGATCACTGCAGCTTATGGCGTATCTTACTGGTACATCAACCGTCTGTGGCAGTTGTCCCGTCATAATTTGAATATGGCGAATTTCCTCGGAGGTACTGGAATGTGCTTCGAGACTAACCTGCTGAAGGAAATTGGTTGGGGCGCTACAAGTCTGGTTGAGGATTTGGAGTTTACGATGCGCAGTGTTCAGCGTAATGTATATCCTGTCTTTAACTATGATGCCAAAGTATTTGATGAGAAGCCGTTAACCTTTAAAGCTTCAGCAAGACAACGTCTTCGCTGGATGCAAGGTCACTTTACAGTTGCGCGTAGATATTTTTTCCCGCTGCTGTGGCAAAGTATCAAGGAAAGAAGCTTGGTGAAATTTGACCTTGCTGTGTATGGAGCAAACGTGTACGTTGTTTTGCTTACGTTCCTGATGACAGCTGTCCTGTGGGTGGATACAGCGATATTCAGTGGTCCACATATCGCAAACATATACGGATATTTCCCGCTTTGGGTAGGATTCGTAGCGATTGGTCTGAATGTCCTGACATTCTTGTTGTCCATGGCGTTGGAAAAGGTTACTTTTGCCAAAGTGTATCTGTACCTGATCTTGTTCCCGATTTACCTTCTTTCATGGTACCCAATTACGTTCTACGCGTTCTTTACGCAGAACAACAAACAATGGAGCCATACCCAACATACACGTGTTGTACGTTTGGATGAGGTACAGAGTAAGCAGGGATAATGACAGGTCGCCTTGGATGAAAGCATGTCTGTAAAAAAAATATTGTAGAGACGTTGACAATAGTTTTACAGGATGTTATAGTATTCAAGTGCGTTAAATGAATAGCTATGGAATCACAAGTAGAAGTCCGACTTCTCACCTGATCAACAAATATGTTGGCTGGTCAACGATCCCAATAATTTATGAAGTGTTTACTCATGAAGAATTGTGTTGATTACAGGGATGTCGGTAGCTTAACCGGCATCCCTTTTATTTTTGTGTAACAGGATATTCAAAATGACCTGGAGGTGGACGGTTATTAGTAAAGATCACATGATTAATGATGAGATTCGGGCGAAGGAAGTACGCCTTGTCGGAGCTGAAGGAGAACAAATTGGGATCACGCCGATTCGGGAAGCACTGCAAATGGCGATTGACCTGAACTTGGACCTGGTCAATGTGGCACCACAGGCTAAACCGCCGGTATGCCGCATCATGGACTATGGCAAATTCCGCTATGAGCAACAAAAGAAAGACAAAGAAGCCCGTAAGAACCAGAAAATTGTTGACATTAAAGAAGTATGGTTCCGTTCCAATATTGAGGAGCATGATTATCAAACGAAGCTTCGTAATGTAGTTAAGTTCTTGAAAGAAGGCGACAAGGTAAAATGTTCCGTTCGTTACCGCGGACGTGAAATTGCGCATGCCGCCATTGGTCAACGGATTTTGGAACGCGTTAAGGTGGAGGTTGCAGAACTTTGCACCATCGAACGTCAACCAAAATTGGAAGGCCGCAGTATGATCATGATTCTGGCTCCTAAAGCCTGATAACATTGGAGGAGGAAACACAAAATGCCTAAAATGAAAACACACAGCAGTTTGAAAGGACGCTTCAAAATTACCGGTTCCGGTAAAGTCCTGCGTTACAAAGCTCACAAAAACCACTTGCTTTCCCACAAATCAAAACGTGCTAAGCGCGTTCTGAACGGCAACCCAGTTATGGCTGCCGGGGACGTAAGACGTTTGAAACAAGGTTTGGCTAACTTGAAAGGCTAATTCTAATTAGTACATTCCGTATGGGGGATCGGCTACGGCCGTACACATACCACGGATACATTTATATTTATTTGGGAGGTTCTTTAATATGGCAAGAGTAAAAGGCGGTTTTGTAGTACGTCGTCGTCATAAAAAGGTTTTGAAACTGGCAAGAGGTTATTTCGGTTCCAAACACCGTATTTTTAAAACAGCTAACGAGCAAGTAATGAAATCCCTGGTATACGCATACCGTGACCGTCGCAACACAAAACGTAACTTCCGCAGACTGTGGATCGTTCGTATCAATGCTGCAGCACGTATGAATGGTTTGTCTTACAACAAACTGATCCATGGATTGAAACTTGCTGGAGTAGACATGAACCGCAAAATGTTGGCTGATCTGGCCGTTAACGACATCAATGCGTTCAACTCTTTGGCTACTGTAGCTAAAGGCAAAATCAACGCTTAAAATTGTTTATGCAAGCCGCCGTACCTATGGCGGCTTTTTTTACGGCTTGAAGATTGATTTACTCCAAAGAGCAGGGTCGTGTGAAACGAATATGCTGCAGCCTGTAAGGGAACAATGAAAGCATATAACGGGTGAATAACAGGCTATGATAATACATAAAATACGAACGGTGAAATAATACAAACGAAAACAGGTGAATTCCACATCTTTCTAGGAAGAGTGATATGTATTTGTTATATAACATCACATCGTTGTAACGTTAGTGTGTTAAATCGTTAAATTATTAAGCGCTTTCAATAAAAAAAGAGCAAAAATAAGTGAGATTTGGTGATGAAACATCTGGATTTTACCACGGGTTGAATGTATAATCACCTCTAGTAGGCTAGTCCTAAAATTTTCTCTTCAAGTCATAATGTTCGGTTTTTCGACAGGTGACACAATCTTTAAGGGGTAAGAATGCGCTTTTAATGTCGAAGAAACCATACATTCTGCATAAAAGCCATATTATCGATCTGTTGATCCGTTCCATTTTGGCCTGGACAGGAATTAGGTATATATCATTAAGGGGGAACAAGAGAAATGAAGAAGATGCTCAGCTTGTCTTTGGTCATGTTGCTGGCAGTATCGGTTATGCTCGCAGGTTGCGGTAGCAAACCGAAAGAGGAAACAAATGCCGGAGGAACTACAGGTGGCGAAAACACTGAAGCTAAATCCGATTTGAAAATCGGTATGGTTACTGACGTAGGTGGAGTTAACGACAAATCGTTTAACCAATCCGCTTGGGAAGCTCTGCAAGCAACTGAAACTGAAACAGGTGTAGCTGTTAAATACCTGCAAAGTAAATCCGATGAAGAGTACATTCCAAACCTGAACGAGTTCGTTAAAGGTGGATATGATCTGACTTGGGGTATCGGTTTCCAATTGGCTGATGCGATCAAGACTGTAGCTGAACAAAATCCTGAATCCAAACTCGCGATCATCGACAGTGTTGTTGATGCTCCTAACGTTAAATCGGTAACATTTGCTGAAGAAGAAGGTTCTTACTTGGTAGGTGTTGTAGCTGGTCTGACAACTAAATCGAACAAAATTGGTTTTGTTGGCGGTATGGAAAGCCCACTGATCAAAAAGTTTGAAGTAGGTTTCAGAGAAGGCGTTAAAGCTGTTAATCCTAATGCTGAATTCATTCCGAACTACACAGGTGCATTTGATAAGCCTGACCTTGGTAAAGCAGCAGCAGCTACACTTTACAACAAAGGCGTAGATATCATTTTCCACGCTTCCGGTGCTACTGGTAATGGTGTGTTCAACGAAGCAATCGCTCGTAAGAAACAAGGTCAAGACGTTTGGGTTATCGGTGTAGATAAAGACCAATCCCTGGAGTTTGGTGATGAAGTAACACTGACTTCCATGATCAAAAAAGTTGACGAAGCTGTTAAGCGCGTAAACCAAGAAATCATCGATGGTACATTCAAAGGCGGAGCTGAGAACCTGACTTTGAAAGAAAACGGTGTAGGTGTCGCTGATACTTCTACGAAAAATGTTTCTGCTGATGTACTTGCCAAAGTGGACGAGTACAAAGAAAAAATCATCAACGGCGAAATCAAAGTTCCTACAGAGTAATCTGATTCTGCTGTAAAAATGAATAATCATCGAGGCCGGTCTTGACCGGCCTTATGATTGTCAAAGTAGGAAAATTTGCTCAGATCATCATAACAATTGTACAAGCTATGTATTATGTGATTGGGGATTAGCCCAAGGCAAAAGCAAGAAGACTTCGTATCAACGCTCCGGTAGGAGCTTTTCTTAAGATTATGGAATGCAGAAGTTTCGGTGAAACTGAAGGATTCGATGATCCTAAGAAAAAGTACCGCTAAAATGCGGTCATCTTCCTTGGATAAACGTCGTTAGACGTTTTTCTTACGTTTGCGGAACCACACTATATCAGGTATAAGGGTGATTACATGGGTGCAGCAACCCCCGTCGTTGAGTTGAAACAAATCACGAAGCGTTTCCCAGGCATTGTTGCCAACGACGCCATCAGCCTTCAGCTTCGTAAAGGCGAGATCCATGCTCTACTGGGCGAAAACGGCGCTGGTAAATCAACGTTGATGAATATTGTCTTTGGTCTCTATCAGCCGGATGAAGGTTCCATTGAAGTGAATGGCAAGCCTGTCATCATCGACAGCCCTAACAAAGCAATCGATCTTGGCATCGGCATGGTGCATCAGCACTTTAAGCTTGTACAGCCGTTCACGGTAACAGAGAACATTATTTTGGGATCTGAACCAAGGAAAGGTCTCAACATTAATTATAAAAAAGCTGCTGCTGAAGTGCAGCGTCTGTCTGAACAGTATGGACTCAAAGTGAATCCGCATGCCAAAATTCATGACATTTCCGTCGGAATGCAGCAACGTGTTGAAATCGTAAAAACGTTGTATCGTGGTGCAGACATTCTTATTTTTGACGAGCCTACTGCTGTATTAACACCTCAGGAAATCAAAGAACTGATGGTAATCATGAAAAAATTGGTGGCCGAAGGCAAGTCCATTATTCTGATTACACACAAACTGAAAGAAATCATGGAAATCTCCGATACGGTGACGATTATTCGTCGTGGTAAAGTGATTGATTCAGTTGTAACATCAGAAACGAATCCGAATGAGTTGGCAGAAAAAATGGTTGGCCGCAATGTCACTTTTAAAGTGGACAAAAAGCCAGCTACTCCAGGAAACAATGTGCTTGAAGTTAGCAAATTGACCGCCAAGAATAAAGAAGGTATCTCGGTACTGAACGAACTCAACCTGAATGTACGTGCAGGAGAGATTGTAGGAATCGCAGGTGTTGATGGTAATGGACAGAGCGAACTGATTGAGGCTCTTACCGGACTGCGTAAAGTAGATAGCGGCTCGATTCGCCTCGAGGGTAAAGAACTGTCTAATCATTCTCCGCGCCATATTTCGGAGTCAGGTGTAGCTCATATTCCGGAAGACAGGCACAAACATGGACTTGTACTAGATTTTTCGGTGAGTGAAAATATTGTCCTGGAATCATATTATAAAGCTCCTTATACACGTAAAGGATTCCTTAACTTCGATGCGATCAAGAAGCAAGCAAAGCGTCTTGTCGAGGCCTTTGATGTGCGTACACCAAGCATTGAAACGAAGGCCCGCTCCTTATCGGGAGGGAACCAACAGAAAGCCATAATCGCACGTGAGGTTGATAAGAACCCTGAACTGCTTATTGCTGCTCAGCCAACTCGTGGTCTGGACGTAGGTGCTATTGAGTTTGTTCAAAAACAATTGATTGCACAACGTGATCAGGGCAAAGCGGTATTGCTGATCTCATTCGAGCTGGATGAAATTATCAACGTATCCGACCGAATTGCTGTCATCTACGAAGGACAGATTGTGGGCGAGGTGCTGCCGGAAGAAACCAATGACAGGGAGCTCGGCTTGATGATGGCGGGCAGCACCCAAAAGAGAGGTACTGTGCATGAATAACGTATTAAAATGGTTTACCCGTGATTCATTTATATTACCTATTGTAGCCATCATTATGGGTCTGATCCTCGGTGGTATTGTCATGCTGATCGGCGGATACAATCCGATTGAAGCATACAGTGCATTGTTTACGAAGGTTTTCGGAGACATGTACAACTTTGGTGAAGCAGTCCGAGAAATGACACCGCTGATTATGACAGGACTTGCATTTGCATTTGCGTCACGTGCAGGACTGTTTAATATCGGGGGAGAAGGACAATTTCTCGTTGGTATGACTGCGGCGACTTTTGTAGGTGTGAAGTTTGCAGGTCTGCCAATCTATATTCATGCTCCACTGGCATTGATTGCTGGTGCAGTATTTGGTGGACTGTGGGCAGCTATTGCTGGTTACCTGAAAGCAGCGCGTGGGGTAAACGAAGTTATCAGTAGTATCATGCTGAACTGGATTGGTCTGTATCTGGCCAACCTAATCGTGCGCCAATTCCTGCTGTTAAAAGGTGAAAATCGTTCGGTGGATATCAGTGATACCGCATCGATTAGTCTGACATGGCTTTCTGAGCTGATGGGCAACTCCCGTGTTCACATGGGAACATTGATAGCTCTTGTTATGGCTGTACTCTTTTATATCTACATGTGGAAAACCAAACAAGGGTACGAGATTCGTGCTGTAGGATATAATCCGAATGCGGCAGAGTATGCGGGTATGCATGTCAATCGCAATATCGTTAAAGCTATGTTTATCAGTGGTATGCTTGCAGGTCTTGGCGGTGCATTCCAGGTTCTTGGTGTGTTCCAATACCAGACTGTTATGTCTGGCTCGCCAGGAACAGGTTTTGACGGCATAGCTGTTGCACTGATTGGTTTGAATCATCCGTTTGGTGTGTTGCTGGGTGCGTTGTTATTCGGTACGCTCACTTATGGATCTGCGGGAATGAGCTTTGCTGCGGATGTACCGCCCGAGATTATTCGGATTGTTATCGGTTCGATTATCTTCTTCATTGCGGCACAAGGCATCGTGCGCTGGGTACTTAAACCGTTCTATTCCAAGCGCAAGAAAGAGAAGGTGTTGTAGATGGACTTGTTGACAATTGGGCAAATTATCAATACGACGCTTGTCTTTGCCACGGCATTGATTTTTGCATCCCTGGGCGGGATATTCTCGGAAAAATCCGGTGTGACCAACCTTGGACTTGAAGGTTTCATGGTGTTTGGTGCGTTTGCTGCAGGGATTGCTGCGCATTATGCACAAGAAGCTGGCATGGGTGGAACAACGTCTGCCTGGATGGGGATTTTGTTCGCGGTTGTGCTGGGTGTAGTGGTTTCACTGATCCACGCGGTTGCCTCCATTACGTTTAAGGCTGACCAAATTATTAGTGGTATCGTTATTAACTTTCTAGCAGCAGGAAGCACACTCTATCTGGTAAAGCTGCTGTTTGAAGGATCAGGCGATTCACCATTGGTACAAGGATTCAGCAAGTTTGATGTGCCACTGTTAAAAGATATTCCTTTGCTTGGGGAAGCTTTCTTCAAGAATGTGTATCCGACAACATATCTGGCTGTTTTGTTCGTCTTTCTGACGTATTACATTATGTACAAAACCCCATTCGGTCTTCGTCTTCGCTCGGTTGGTGAACATCCAAGTGCTGCGGATACCGTAGGTGTTAAAGTGCGTCGTTATCGTTACGTTGCGGTAATGATCAGTGGTGCGCTGGCTGCTATTGGTGGAGCTGCAATCACGCTGACTACGACAGGCACATTCTCTCATAATACCGTTTCCGGCCAAGGTTACATTGCGATTGCAGCAATGATCTTTGGTAAGTGGAATCCGATTGGTGCCTTTGGGGCGGCTGTGTTCTTTGGTTTCTCGCAAGCTATCCGGAACTATGTACAGTTGTTCGAATGGTCTCAAAGTATTCCCCAGGAAATTATTTATATGCTGCCTTACCTGCTCACCATCATCGTGCTCGTTGCGGCTGTTGGACGCTCTTCTGCTCCGTCCGCACTCGGGGAACCGTATGATCCCGGGAAAAGGTAACGACAGAATTATCATTTCCCACATAATGCTTTACTTGAAAAGGTTCGCCTCGTGCGAACTTTTTTTTGTTTCACAAAGAAAAATATCAGATTACTAGTTTTTAAACTGTTATAGAGAAAGGCACCCATATTTTCATTTAGGGACAAAGAAACAGGCGAAGCCGGCTCTGGACGAATACACTGTTTTGAACGATCCGAGGAGGAGGGGAAAGTATGAAACAACATGTTACGCGTGATGCAGCGATGAAATTAATAGGCAAAAATATTGTCGCGATCAAAAAAGACGGTACTCGGGTAACCGGAAGACTGTTGAAAGTATCGGGTAACAAATTGGTGCTGAAACGTCCCGTTGGCAAAAAAGTACACACTAAAGCTATTTTGCCATTGGTATTATTTGATTTACTCGCCATCGCTACGCTTCCTTATGCTTACGGCCCTGGCCCTGGATTCGGTTTTGGTCCAGGTGGTGGTCCGGGATATGGCCCAGGGCCAAAACCAGGACCGGGGTATGGACCGGGATTTGGTGGTGGATATGGCCCAGGCCCAGGATATGGACCCTATGGACCACGGCCACCGGGCTTTTTCTAAACAGATTTATAATGTTTTTTCTAACTCGTAACAGCGGCTTAACATAATGTATCGAATGGTGCTATATCCATTTTTCTGGTAAAATCGAAGACCTTTGGTATTGCCTTCGTCCACCATCACTTTGGATCTTTTGCAACCACGAGATGCCGCAAAATTTTCCGCTTTGAGCAGCAAGGTCTGACCGTATTTCTTTCGCTGTTCTTTTGTGGCAACAGCCATCATATCCACATACAGCAGTTCACCGTGCATGAGAAAATGGATGAATGCGACGGCTTCGTTGTCAGGATTCGATGAGACAACAAAGGTCATGCCCCTGTTCATTCGCAGGGGTATTTCTTTGCGTATTTTATTGATTTCACTTTCACTCATATGAGATAGAGGAACAAGTTGAGAGTCAATCAGCCTCATTATGGCGACATCATCCAGCTTGGATTTACGTTGCCGAATCACCATCGGAAGCCTCCTTTCAGGACCAGTCGTGCTGCTCGTATATCCTATGCCTGAGGCAAGTTGAAAGGTGACTGAATGAAGCGTTGGGATTGGGGTAACGTTAAAGATGGAGAGTGAAGGATTAAGGACGTTCTGAATTTTTATACAAAAGGGGTATTGACTTATCGGTTGGAGGAATCATATAATGTTCCTAACATTTAACGAGAATATTTCATCGGCTATGAAGAGGACGAAGTTTTAAGGGCTCTTTTGCTCAGAGAGTGGCTGGAATTGCTGAAACCACCACCATTACCCCTTATATACGAGCTCACCTCGGAGCTGTTTTCCTGAAAAGCATTGGATGTCACTCCATTGGGTTATTAGGGAAAATCGTATGTCTGCGTTACAGACAACAGGTATGGAGAACGGGGATATCCGTTTGATCTATCGTTTTTTGTACCTGGTAAGGTCCGTTATTGCGAAATTTCGGACAAAGTTGGGTGGTACCACGGAAGCAACAACCTTTCGTCCCTCGCAAGCATAAACTTGTTTGCAGGGATGGAAGGTTTTTTTTGTAACTTTAAATGTCAGAATGATGTAAATTCCGAGAGGAGGATGACTGATGGGAGCTCAAATTCCAGAAGTACGATCGACAGATGAATTACGTGAAAAATGGATGAAGCCGGAGGTCATTAGCGGTTCCGAAATTCTGCTGAGAAGCTTGTTGCTGGAAGGTGTAGAGTGTGTATTTGGTTACCCGGGCGGCGCAGTGTTGTACATTTACGATGCGATGTATGGTTTCGAGGATTTCAAGCACGTGTTAACTCGTCACGAACAAGGCGCCATTCATGCAGCTGACGGATATGCACGGGCGAGCGGAAAAGTGGGTGTCTGTATCGCTACCTCCGGACCTGGAGCAACGAATCTAGTTACGGGTATTGCAACAGCGTATATGGATTCCGTACCACTCGTAGTCATTACGGGGAATGTAATTTCCAGCCTGATCGGCTCAGATGCTTTCCAGGAAGCGGACATTACCGGAATTACAATGCCAATCACCAAACACAGTTACCTGGTAAAAGACGTAGAAGATCTGCCACGTGTCATTCATGAGGCGTTCCATATTGCGAATACTGGTCGTAAAGGTCCCGTATTGATCGACATTCCGAAGGATGTATCGGCAAACAAAACGTTGTTTGAACCCGTGACTGAACCTGTTATATTGAGAGGGTACAACCCACGGACAGTACCGAACAAACTTCAGGTTGATCGTCTGGCTCAGGCGATTCAGGAAGCAGAACGTCCGATGATTCTGGCAGGCGGCGGTGTAGTTTACTCTGGTGGACACGAAGCGCTGTTCGAATTTGTCGAGAAGACAGGCATTCCAATCACGACAACACTTCTCGGACTTGGAGCATTCCCAAGTGGGCACGAATTGTGGACTGGTATGCCGGGTATGCACGGAACATACACTTCCAATCAGGCGATACAAAAATCGGATTTGCTGATTAACATCGGAGCACGCTTTGATGACAGGGTAACAGGCAAGCTGGACGGATTCGCTCCACATGCCAAAATTGTACACATTGATATTGATCCGGCTGAAATTGGCAAAAACATCGCAACCGATATTCCAATCGTTGGTGATGTGAAAACGGTTCTCGAAATAGCGAACAAAGAGGTTCAACGTGCTGAACGTGCGGATGCTTGGAGAGATCAGATCAAACAATGGAAACAAGAGAAACCTTACAGCTATACAGATTCAGATGAAGTATTAAAACCGCAGTGGGTTGTAGAAATGCTGAATGATACAACCAAAGGCGAAGCAATCGTGACTACGGACGTTGGACAGCATCAAATGTGGGCTGCTCAGTATTACAAATTCAACCAACCACGTTCATGGGTAACCTCTGGTGGACTGGGAACGATGGGTTTTGGATTCCCTTCTGCAATCGGTGCTCAAATGGCCAACCCGGACAGACTCGTTATTTCCATCAACGGTGATGGCGGAATGCAGATGTGTTCTCAAGAACTCGCAATCTGTGCCATTAACAATATCCCGGTGAAAATTGTTATTATCAACAATCAGGTCCTTGGAATGGTACGTCAGTGGCAAGAGATTATCTATGAGAACCGTTACAGTCATATCGATCTGGCAGGCAGCCCTGATTTTGTAAAACTTGCTGAAGCTTATGGTGTAAAAGGATTGCGTGCAACCAACAAGGAAGAAGCCGAGCGTGCTTGGCAAGAAGCCCTGGATACACCAGGACCGGTCGTTGTTGAATTCGTAGTACGCAAGGAAGAAAATGTATATCCAATGGTTCCGCAAGGAGCGACAATCGATCAAATGCTGATGGGGGATGCTGAGGAATGATAAGACATACGATTTCGATATTGGTCAACGATCAGCCTGGCGTCCTGCAGCGGGTATCGGGGTTGTTCGGTCGACGGGGATTCAACATTGAGAGTATCACGGTAGGTCAATCCGAGGAACCGGGTTTGTCCCGGATGGTCATTGTGACGATTGGTGATGACAAAACGCTGGAACAGATTGAAAAGCAACTGTACAAAATCATTGATGTCATCAAAGTAGTTGATTTTAGTCTGAAGCCGATGGTTGCCCGTGAACTTGCATTGATCAAGGTCAAAGCAGAGCCATCCGAGCGTCCAGAAATTCTGGGTGTGGTGGAGACTTTCCGCGCATCTGTTGTGGATGTTGGTCCAGGCAGCCTGATTGTACAGGTGGTCGGGGATACAGATAAAATCGATGCGATGATTGAATTGCTTAAGCCATACGGCATTCGCGAACTGTCACGTACAGGCGTAACTGCATTGGTACGAGGCAACGTTTAAACAGTCATATTGAAAAAACATGGTCTGATGCTTATCCAACGGAACGACAAAGGTGTGTTAGCAGCATTAAGCTGAGAAATACCGTTCATCTTAGATGAGGTGCCAGTCCCGTACAAGTTGCAATTTAACATTTTAGTGATGTAACGCTTGACAATATAGCCACACACCCGCATTAACGGGCGGGTGTCTGAACGGATCGGATCAGACCAGAGACGCTAAAGCAGGAAAAGCGTGCCGGTCCCTTGAGACACCCGCTCATTAATGAAGGGTTCTTTACAATACAAAGGAGGACTTATAAACATGCCAGTAACTACTTATTATGAACAGGATGCAGAGCTTAGCGTATTGAAAGGAAAAACGATTGCGGTCATCGGTTACGGTAGCCAGGGCCATGCCCAAGCTCAAAACCTGCGTGACAGTGGATTGAACGTAGTCATCGGACTTCGTGAAGGTAAATCTTTTGACACTGCAAAAAATGACGGATTTGAAGTTCTGTCCCCGGCTGAAGCTACTAGCCGTGCAGACGTAGTTCAAATTTTGCTGCCTGACGAAACACAAGCTTCTGTATACAAAAACGAAATCGAACCAAACCTGAAAAAGGGCGCTGCATTGCTCTTCTCCCACGGTTTCAACGTTCATTTCGGTCAAATCGTTGCTCCAAAAGACAGCGATGTATTGCTGGTAGCTCCTAAGTCCCCTGGCCACATGGTACGTCGTACCTACGTGGAAGGATTCGGTGTACCGGGCCTGATCGCAATTGAGCAAGATGCAACAGGTAAAGCAAAAGATATCGGTTTGGCTTATGCTAAAGGTATCGGTTGCACGCGTGCAGGGGTTATCGAAACTTCCTTCCGTGAAGAAACAGAAACAGACCTGTTCGGTGAGCAAGCTGTTCTGTGTGGCGGTGTAAGCGCCCTGGTAAAAGCTGGATTCGAAACATTGACAGAAGCGGGTTACGCTCCTGAAATGGCATATTTCGAGTGTCTGCACGAATTGAAATTGATCGTTGACCTGATGTATGAAGGTGGACTTGCAAGCATGCGTGATTCCATCAGTAACACAGCTGAGTACGGTGACTATGTAACTGGACCTCGCGTGGTAACTGAAGATACGAAGAAAGCAATGAAAGAAGTCCTGACAGATATCCAACAAGGTAAATTTGCACGTGACTTCATCCTGGAAAACCAATCCGGCCGTGCATTCCTGACAGCAACTCGTCGCAACGAAGCTGAACACCCAATCGAAGTGGTTGGCGGACAATTGCGTGAGATGATGCACTGGATCAAGAAGTAAGCATTCATTTTAAGTATTCTAGTAAACTTACAGCTTTAACCGGGAATAGCGGCCGTGCATATGCGTGTGCCGCTATTACTGGTTTAGAGGAACATAAAATACAAGTCTAGGAGGTGCGAGGCGTGCGTAAAATCTATGTATTTGACACAACGCTGCGTGATGGAGAACAATCCCCGGGGGTCAATCTGAATACTCGTGAAAAGGTGGAAATTGCGCACCAGCTCGAGCGGCTTGGTATTGACCGGATGGAAGCCGGTTTCCCCGCGGCCTCTCCAGGCGATTTGGCGGCAGTTAATGCAGTAGCTAAAGCGGTCAAAAACGTTACCGTCATTGGCTTGTCCCGCTCCAGAGAGCAGGATATTGATGCGGTAAAAGAAGCGTTGAAGGGCGCTCAAGACCCGTGTATCCATATCTTTTTGGCAACTTCACCTATTCACCGTCAGCATAAATTGCGCATGGACAGAGCCCAGGTTCTCGATACAGCTCGTTCCGCAATTCGTTATGCGAAGAAAACTTTTTCGAAGCTTGAATTCTCGTTGGAGGACGCAGGTCGTACCGAGTATGATTTCCTCGTTGAGATGGTAAATATGGCTGTGGAAGAAGGCGCAGCTGTTGTAAACATTCCGGATACGGTGGGCTATCTGAGCCCATACGAATACGGTAATATTTTTAAACATCTCAAGGAGAACGTACACAACATTGATAAAGTGCAGCTGAGTGCACACTGTCATAATGATCTGGGGATGGCAACTGCCAACACGCTTGCAGCCATTCTGAATGGAGCCGATCAAATTGAGGGCACCATTAACGGCATTGGTGAACGTGCAGGTAATACCGCGATTGAAGAGATTGCTATGGCACTGGAGACACGTCAGGAATTTTTCCAGGCGAAAACTTCGTTGCAACTTTCTGAAATTGCTCGGACCAGTCGTCTGGTGAGTCGTTTGACGGGGATGGTTGTACCTGGCAATAAAGCGATTGTTGGTGCGAATGCGTTTGCACACGAATCCGGAATTCACCAAGATGGCATGCTGAAGGAGAAAACAACGTACGAAATTATGACGCCAGAGACCATCGGTCTGAAGGAAAGTAAGCTCGTACTGGGTAAACACTCGGGACGTCATGCCTTCCGTGAGCGCTTGATTGAGCTCGGTTATGAACTGGAAGATGAAGCCTTGAACCGTGCTTTTGCCCAATTCAAAGATCTGGCTGATAAGAAAAAAGAAGTGACAGATGAGGATTTGCTGGCGGTCATCGAAGAGAAATTGCAGGATGCACCTGAGGTGTTTAAACTGGAATCCATCTTTGTAACGTATGGTGATGAATCCACTCCAACGGCTAAAGTTCGTATTGCTACACTTGATGGTGATACGGTGGAACAACAAGCAGAAGGAAATGGATCGGTAGATGCCATCTATAATGCGATTGACCAAGTGAGCGGAGAAGAAGTAACGTTATCCGACTACTCGATCAAATCGGTTACACATGGTAAGGATGCATTGGGTGAGGTACACGTCGTACTTACTCAAAACCAAATATCTGTACAAGGACGTGGTGTAAGCACCGATATTCTGGGTGCCAGTGCACGTGCTTATGTCGATGGATTGAACAAGTTGATTGAAAAACGCAAGACTTATACGAATCGCGTTAATGTGAACCTGTAACACATCATTTGCAGCAAGCAAAGCTCTTCATTGGACTGGAATTCGTCTGGCTGGAGAAGCTGAGATGGAGTTCCCAGCCCTAAGTATTGTAGTTCAGTGAGGTACATAAAAAGTCTGACCCTCAACATTTGAAGGTCAGACTTTTTTGTTGTTACGTATAGGATAATTGCATTATTATTTAGAGCATTTTTATCGAAATGACGTACTCAGTTAAGCCGATATGCCCTTACCAAGCATAAGCGTTCGGAGCATGTCCTCCCGGACCTGGGAAGATTTCATCCAAACGTTTGAGGACAGCTTCATCCAAAGTAACATCCAAACATTTGAGCGCAGTTTCAAACTGCTCTAGTGTACGCGGACCAATAATGGGTGCGGTAACTGCCGGATTGGCAGCAACCCAAGCCAAAGCTATGGTATCCTGTGGTTCGCCGAGTTCGCGGCAAAGTGCTGCGAATTGTTCCAATTGAGTTTGATGGGACTCAATCCGTTCAGCAATGCCACCACTGCGTGTACCTTCCAGCTTCTGGAGAGCATTGCGTCCAAGTAACCCACCGTCAAGCGGACTCCATGGAATAACGCCAAGGCCCAGTTCTTTCGCTGCGGGCAGCACTTCGAGCTCAGGCAAACGGCAGTTAAGACTGTATTTATGCTGCTCGGATACAAGACCGAGGAAGTGGCGATTTTTGGCTTCACTTTGGGCAACGGCAATCTGCCAGCCAGCAAAGTTACTTGAACCTACGTAACCAATTTTGCCTTGATGAACAGCGTTCTCAAACGCGCCCCAAAGCTCGTCCCATGAGATGGCGGGATCAACGTGGTGCATCTGGTACAGTTCAACATGATCAGTTTGCAGGCGGCGGAGGGAACCCTCCAGATGTCGTCTGATTTTGTATGCGGAGAGACCTGCATCATTGTTTGGACCGTCCGTATCATCATGCATGGAGCCATAAACTTTGGTTGCAAGAACGACTTTTTCTCGTCTGCCGCCGCCTTGTTTAAACCATCGTCCAATGATCTCCTCGGTGAGACCTGAATTTTCGCCCCAGCCGTAAATGTTAGCGGTATCAAAAAAGTTCACACCGGCATCGAGTGCCGCATCCATGATGCGGAATGCCTCTTTTTCGTCTGTCGCAGGACCAAAGTTCATCGTGCCGAGACAGATCCGGCTGACTTTAAGACCTGATTTTCCCAAGTACGTGTATTGCATGATTGCAATCCCTCCTGAGTTACCTGAATTTGTCTTCAGGCTTTATTTTAACTCAGTCAGAGGTACAGAACAACCAATCTTAAACCGCTTATAGGTAAAAACTATTAAAGTCATAGATTGTATATCTTGGTCAAATGACCTCCGAATATGATACAAAAGAGAGAGTTAAAAATGACACGTTAATCATTGAAGTGAATAACCGAATGAATGGATATAAGGAGTGGACAACCCATGGCAGACGTGAAAAAAATTGCAGTTATCGCAGGTGACGGAATTGGTCCTGAAGTTGTAGCGGAGGCAGAGAAAGTTCTCAAACGTACGGAGGAAGTGTTCGGATACCGTTTTGAGACAGAGCATGCGTTGTTTGGTGGAATCGCTATTGATGAAAAAGGTACACCACTTCCAGAAGAAACACTGACAGTATGTAAGAGTGCAGATGCTGTGCTTCTCGGAGCCGTTGGTGGTCCAAAATGGGACAACAACAGTAAGGAATTGCGTCCGGAAACAGGCTTGCTTGGCATTCGCAAAGCGCTCGGATTGTTCTCAAATCTGCGTCCGGCAGTGGTATTTGATTGCTTGAAGGATGCTTCCACCTTGAAACCTGAAGTGCTGGAAGGTACGGATCTGATGGTCGTGCGTGAGTTGACTGGTGGAATCTACTTTGGTGAAAAGTTCAGACGTGAAGGTGCACAAGGCGAAGAAGCAGTAGATACATGCGTATATAATGTAACCGAAGTGGAGCGCATTGTTCGTCAGGCATTTGTAATTGCCCAAGGACGTAGCAAAAGATTGGCTTCAGTAGATAAAGCCAACGTGCTGGAAACTTCCCGTCTTTGGAGAGAAGTTGTTAACCGTGTAGCACCGGAATATCCGGATGTTGAAGTGGAACATGTACTTGTAGACAACTGTGCAATGCAGTTGCTGCGTCGTCCATCCAGCTTTGATGTTATCGTGACTGAAAATATGTTCGGAGATATCCTTAGTGATGAAGCAGCGATGCTGACAGGTTCAATCGGCATGCTCGCATCTGCATCACTGGGTGAAGGCAGTTTTGGTCTGTATGAGCCAGTGCACGGTTCAGCGCCGGATATCGCAGGTCAAGGACTGGCGAATCCGATCGCAACGATCCTTTCGTTGGCATTGATGTTCCGTACAACCTTTGGTTATGCAGAAGGTGCTGACGCAATTGAAGCAGCTGTGTCTGATGTGCTGAATGCGGGCCATCGTACAAGCGATATCGCTGTAGACAAGAGCAAAGCGATCAGTACGACGGAAATGGGCGATCTGATCGTCGCGGCAATTCAGAAACAGGCTTAATAATAGTAAGAACAGTACAGCCCTTTGCTCCGATCCGGAATTGCAGAGGGCTGTTCCTTTATGATTTTTTGCCACGAAAAATCCTTATTTATAATTATTATAATAAAACAACGATTATAATCTTGACTTTGAGAAGTCCGGATGATAACATTTTACTTGTACTTGTTATCAAGTAACAAACCCATTTTAATTACAGGAAAAGCGTTCTCGTTTTTCTTGATGATGAGCATTCAAACTTGAGTGCTTACATAATCCCAAAGGAGGAATTGTTAGTTATGGCAGAACGTTTGGTTGGTAGACCCGCACCGGATTTTGCAATGGAAACAGTATCGGGAGATGGACAAGACTTTGGTTCCGTAAAACTGTCCGATTATCGTGGCAAATGGCTCGTATTTTTCTTTTATCCTTTGGATTTCACTTTTGTGTGCCCAACTGAAATTACAGCTTTGAGTGATGCTGCTGAGCAATTCAAAGCTTTGGATACTGAAGTTCTTGGCGTGAGCGTTGACTCCGTACACAGCCACAAAGCTTGGATCAACACACCTAAAGACAGCAATGGTCTTGGTCAATTGAACTTCCCACTTGCTTCCGACATCACGAAACAAGTTGCTAAAGATTATGGCATTCTGATCGAAGAAGAAGGCGTTGCACTGCGCGGCTTGTTCATCATCGATCCAGAAGGCGAATTGAAATACCAAGTCGTTAACCACAATGATGTAGGCCGTAGTGTTGAAGAAACACTTCGTGTACTGCAAGCTTTGCAATCCGGTGGATTGTGTGCAATGAACTGGAAACCAGGCGACAACAACCTGTAAGCCTGATTGAACTTGAACGTTTATTGTTCAAGCCCTCATCCCTCATGGGATTGAGGGCTTTTTGCACCCTTTTGCGAGAATATAAGGCCTAAAGGGAGAAAAGTGTTTAAACAGGGACGTAAACGTGGTAATGATGTAATAGAAGAAAGCCTTCATTTTATCTCTGGAAAGAGGAATCGAAGGGCCTTAAGGCGAATAGGGTATGGAAACCCGGTAAATATTCCGGTGCTCTGCATTTATAATTTGTACATGAATGTGATACACTGATGGAACTATTCCTTTTTCGGAAGTGCTTGAAGTGTACGGGACTGCAATCCATTATAAAGTCTCGGCACGTTATAAGGAGGGTGAACAAAAATGAGTTACTGTTGTGGGGCAAGTATGGTGGGAACAAAGGGCACGCTGAAGCATTACCGCACCCAGGTTCATAATGTTCCCCTGCTGTTTTGTCCGGTGTGTCACCGGGTAGAAGTGCATTATAAAGTGGAAAATGAATATGAAATTTTGGCTGAATATGCGCATGGAGATGGTGCGTCGGAGATTGATTTTCAAGATTACGTGACGGAAGATGAAGATGCGATTTTTGAAAATTGCGTGAATCGTGAAAGCGAAGATGCTATGGTCATTGTGCAGCGTCAGATCGACATGTCTCTGGATCTACTTCGTCTTGCCAAGGAAATGAAGGATGAGAAGTGGGAAAGTGAACTCAAGCGTCGCTTAGCCGTCATGAGTCAGCGCAGACTCAAAATTCAGCATAACAAGAGTGGACTATAGATTGAATTTAATTATTTAAAATTTAAACTATACAAACGGAGCTTATTCGCTAATCGAGCGAAAAAGCTTCGTTTTTGTTGTATATAGAAACTAATTCACGGTTTTTCTTAAAATAATTTCCATTCGACACTTTCTCCGATTGACTCCCTTCTATAAACTTGTCTATGATAAAAACAGACTTGCAAAAGAGGCGGAGCAAAAAATGTTCGTGTTTGGGAATAGGAGAAGGTTAGAATGGAACAGACGTATAATGTTTTCCGGATCGACTCTTGGTTACCCGGAATAGACCAGCTTGGGTTCCGGACATGCCATCCATATTTTCGGCTCAGCCCCCTAATGAAAGGGCACCGGTAATGAAAAATAAAATCGGCCCTTCCTGTTTCTGTGATGATATGATGTCCGAATGGCAAGTTTATCATTTACGTGAAAAGGAGGAACCTGACATGATTAGTGAATTTCAGGATACAGTGCCTCGACCAACGAATGGATTCCCGCCTGTACATCTGGATAACAACAAGTATGAGAATGTCCTGGAGCATCTGGATAGCGGTATAATGTTGTTTGACAGTAATGGTGTATTGACGTTTATTAACGTTCAAATGGCAAAATTGTTGGAGCTTCCTAGGAGTCTATTGAGCGGCTGCACCCTGATGCAGATGCTGCATCATCCACAGATGAGCCGATTCAAGAAAAAGAAAATTTTACGCATCTATCGGGAAACTATCTTTCATCGTAAGCGCTATCATGAATTGATTGACGAGTATGGCAGGCATTGGCTGGTTACAGTAACGTACGGGGATCAGATGGATGGGGACTTCCTTTTCAGTGTGAAGGATGTCTCCGATTATAAACAGATTGAGCAGACCGCTTATCAAAATGACAAACTTGCAATGTTGGGGCGGATTTCGGCATCGATTGCCCATGAAATTCGCAATCCTTTGACGGCTATCCGCGGATTTATCCAGTTGCTTCGTCCTCATTTGCTGCAATTGGGGAAAGACGAGTACGCTCGAATCATTCTAACGGAGATTGACAGGGCGAACGACATTATCTACGAATTTCTGAATTCCTCGAAACCGTCAGCTCCTCAGAAGACCATTATGTCTGTTAACTCTTTGCTCAAAGAGGTGGTCTTGCTGACAGAAAGCGAAGGATTAATGAAGGGGTGCGAGATAACCCTGGATGAAGCAGAAGTCCCGTTAAATGTGTCCATTGATGTCAAACAGATTAAGCAGGTAATTTTGAATATGGTTAAAAACGCAATGGATGCCATCGAGGATGTGGGCGAAGAGCATACTGGCTTGATTCAGATTTCCACGGGAACCGAGAACAAGTATGTGCAGATCTCTATTGCTGATAATGGACAGGGGATGGACCACAACACCCTTGTGCGCCTGTTTGACCCGTTTTTCACCACCAAGGAGAGCGGAACAGGACTGGGGCTTTCCGTGAGTTATCGCATTATCAAAAATCACGGAGGCAACATCTCTGTGGATAGCAAAAAAGGGGAAGGCACCCGGTTCATCATCATGCTTCCCTTAGTGTAAAGATAGAGTTATGCGAACAGGAATTGGCCTACCCGCCGATTCCTGTTGTTTTTTGTTGGGACGATTAGGGTTATAGTTAGAATGAATGCGAATACATAGCTCAATTTACGGGAGGAAGAACCAATTATGAATATCCAGGGAATGGAACAAATGAACAAACAGCTAATGGACCATGTAGGGAAGATCATTGTGGGCAAAGACCATACGATTGAGCTTGTGATGACAGCAATCATTGCCTCAGGGCATGTCCTGCTGGAGGACGTACCTGGTACGGGGAAAACCATGTTGGCCAAATCAGTAGCCTCTTCACTGGATTGTACCTTCCAGCGTATTCAGTTCACACCGGATCTGTTGCCATCTGATTTGACGGGTATTCATTTTTTCAATCAAAAAGAAGGTGACTTTGAATTCAGACCTGGCCCCCTGTTTGCCAACCTGGTGCTGGCAGATGAGATTAATCGGGCTACACCGCGTACCCAGTCCAGTTTGCTGGAGTGTATGGAGGAACGGCAGATTAGTATTGATGGTTCGACCAGACAGCTGGAACGGCCATTTATCGTCATTGCCACCCAAAACCCGGTAGATAACCAGGGAACTTTTCCATTACCCGAGGCACAGATGGATCGTTTCATGATGAAGATTCGAATGGGCTATCCAAGCAGTGAAGAAAGTGTGGAAATTCTGAGACGTACGGTAGCGAGCCGATCTGTTGCCGATCTGTCCGCTATCATTAGTCGCGAGCAGCTGCTTGAGGCACAGAGCGCCTATACATCGGTCCAAATTGACGAAGATCTATTGCGATATATTATCCGTCTGACAGAAGCGACTAGGCAGCATCCCGAGCTTTCACTGGGCGTAAGTCCACGAGGAGCTCAGGCGTTGCTCAAGGCAAGTCAGGCCTGGGCTGCTTTACATGGCAGAGACTTCGTTCTCCCTGATGATATTAAAATATTGGCGGAGCCCGTGTTAGCCCATCGGCTTGTATTCCGCAACCGAGTGAGACAACAAGAGGGCTTGGCGGAGCGTATTATTCAGGAACTTCTGAGCCAGACTGAAGTGCCGACGGAGCATTTTGCTACAGGCAGCGGGCGATAACATATGGCATTACTATGGCTAGTCATTGTCGGAGGCATTGTTATTGGAGTACACGGCATATGGTTCGGCCGTCCGGCTTTACGCAAGCTGAAGTACACCAGAGAATTCAGCAAAATGCGTTGTTATGCTGGGGATGAGCTGGAGATGGTTGAGACGATTGCGAATGAAAAACGAATATCGGTTCCATGGCTCAGACTTGAAGCTATGATGCCAGTTTCATTTGTGTTTCGTTCGGGCTCAGGCATGGATATCAGTCAGGGAGATATTTATCAGAATCATAAAAGTATCTTCACTTTGAAACCGTTTACCCGTATTACGCGCAAGCATCCTTTTGTATGCAGTAGACGTGGGATCTACATGTTAAACACCGTAACCATGACCGGAGGGGACTTGTTCGGCCTTTGGCGTACCTCGAAGCCTATTCCCGTTCATCTGTCCATGGTCGTATATCCTTCACTTGTTCATGCGGAGGATCTGCCTGCGATCTATCAAGTATGGCAAGGTGAGGTTGAGGTATCCCGTTGGATTGTTGAAGATCCTTTTCTGATTCTCGGGGTACGACCGTATGGTGCGGGTGATCCGATGAACCGTATTCATTGGAAAGCGAGTGCACGCACAGGAGAATTGCAGGTTTATAAGCAGGGATGGACTGCGGACCCTCAATCCTGGATTGTGGTTAACATTCAGGAGTCGGCGGACATGTGGAGTGTCGTTACCCGCCCGGAGATGATCGAACGGGCACTTCGTTATGCAGCAACAGCAGCGGTAGATGCAATTGGAAGAGGGTTACCTGCGGGATTTGCTCATAATGGCTATCGTGTGAGTGGAGGGCGCGATCCATTGCGGATTGAGCCGGATTACGGTAGTCCTCATCTGGAAATGTTACTGGAAGCTATGGCAGAGACGGAGCTGAAATGCATGGTTCCCATGGAGCAGTTCCTGAGTGATGAAGTAGAACGGAATGAAGAAGCTCAGCAGGTTCGCAGTTATCTCTTAATTACGTCCTATGTATCTCCAGCTATGGAACATGAAATTGCGCGTTTGCATGAGCAAGGCCACCGTGTGACCATACTCCCCGTAGAGGGCGGGAAAAGCGATTTCAAGGCGGTGAGTGCATGAATGAGACCAACAACAACAATACCAAGGGAAAAGTACTTATATCCATGTCGGCCGTTCTATTGATTGGGGTATATTTTTATCCGCTATTAACGCTTACTTCTCTCTATGGAACGGGTCATTTTCCATACACATTAATGGCTATCTTTGTTATTGCTGGCTGGTTAGGTCAGTGGGTACAGCACAGGTTACCAACCATCAGTGAAAAGAACACGTTTATTCGATGGGGTGCAGCGTTGCTTTTGGGGTTATTGATCTCATTGGTAATTGCATTAGTGTGGGCGTTTCCTTTACCTGAGTTGCTGACGGCAGTTGTATGGGGAGTTATATCAGCCTATATTGGGTTGAATTTTCAACCTGCCTTCCGTTCGATTTTGATTTGGCGCTTGCAAATTTGGGGTGTTGCCAGTGCAATTGTGCTCAGTGGGGCGGCCAATGGAATTGAATTCATGCAGCCTCTGCTTGCTTACACCGGCACCATATATGCAGCGGGAGTAATCAGTTTTGTTGGTTGGTTGGTAGGTCAATACAGTGTGCAGCTGGATCGTGCGATATTAAATGATGGCTCAAAAAGAATTGTGTTACGTGAGTTTGCCCGGGCGAATCACCAGCGTCTGTTATGGATGCTGATTGTGATCGCTGGAATTGGTGCTTTTCCCAGTCTTGTTGCCTGGCTAGGACCACTGCGTGACCGTCTGCTTGCATGGATCAGAGGTTTAATAGGCTCGAGTTCCAATCAGGAGCCGCCGAATACGCCTACAGCTCCAAATGAACCGCCAATGATATCTGAAGGAATGGAACCGGCAGGGGAGCCCTCTATTTTCTGGGATATCCTGGGGTGGGTCGTCATGGGGGCTGTCGCAGTTGTGATCTTGTGGCTTATCCTGCGTTTGGGTCAGAAGGCGATAAACAAACTTATGGAGCGTTTCAAAGGGCTGCTGCAGCCCGGTCAGAAGAAGGCAGAGCCTCGGACGGAGTATGTGGACATTAGCGAAACGTTAGAGGCGCCTGCAAAAACGCGCAAATCCTGGTTCCGCAAGAAGGAGTCGCTACCCTCACATGATGACGAACGTGTTCGATTTTATTATCGGAAGTGGATCGACAGAGCTGCACACCGGGGAATCGATATACAGGGTGCACATACGCCACTGGAGGCTGCAGAGACGATTGTTCAGCATGGGGCCAGAGAAGATGATCAGAAGCTCTCTGCTATGCTACCAGATACCTATAACGCTGTGCGCTATGGGAAGAAATCTCCAGACGATTCCGAGATGAGTGAGATTGATCGGATATGGAAATCTTATCGAAGTAAATAAGTCGGGAATCCCTTTACTTTTCTTGTTACGTTCAAGTATCATGAGAGGAATACACAAGTTGGTCAGAAAAGGAGCAGACATTAATGAAGACAAATCATTGCAAAATAGTAGATTGTACAATCCGTGATGGTGGATTGGTAAATAACTGGGACTTTAGCGTGGACTTTGTTCAACAGCTCTATGCTGGATTGAATGAAGCCGGCGTTGATTATATGGAAATTGGATACAAAAACTCACCTAAGCTCTTGAAAGGTGCAGAAGAAGCAGGTCCATGGCGTTTTCTGAATGATGATTTCCTGCGCAAAGTAATTCCGCAAAAAGGAAATACCAAACTGTCTGCACTCGTTGACGTTGGACGTGTGGACGAGAATGACATTCTGCCGCGCAGCGAAAGCATGCTGGATCTGATCCGTGTAGCTTGCTACAGCAAAGATGTAGACAAGGCACTTGCTCTGGTTCAAACATTCCACGATCGTGGATATGAAACAACGCTGAACATTATGGCATTGTCTAATGTTATGGAAAATGAACTGTTGGAAGCTTTTGAACTGATCAAGGAAAGCTCTGTGGATGTTGTATACATAGTAGACTCCTATGGAAGCCTGGATCATAACGATGTGAAATATCTGGTGGAGAAGTTCAAGACTCATCTGCCGAACAAACGTCTTGGCGTTCACACACACAATAACATGCAACTGGCGTTCTCGAACTCGTTGGTAGCAGCTGAGCTTGGTGTTGAACTGCTGGATGCTTCCGTATACGGTATGGGACGTGCTGCAGGAAACTGTCCTACTGAACTGCTCGTTGCTCATTTGAAAGGAACAAAATACAACCTGCGTCCAGTACTTGGTGTATTGGAGCAATTGATGGTGCCTCTCCGTGAAAAAGAAGAGTGGGGTTACATTTTGCCTTATATGATTACAGGTACCTTGGACGAGCATCCTCGCTCGGCGATGGCACTGCGTTCGTCGGAAGACAAAGATAAGGTTGTTGATTTCTATGATAAATTGACAACACCAGAAGTTAATTTTGACAAATAAGCTTGTTGCATAATTCTTGAAATTGACTTCAAGTCAACAAGAGAAGGGATCTAATACGTCTATAACTTTAGCGCATTAGCGTTTTAAGTCGAAAAGTACACATATGGCGAAAATTAGTCTGAAATACAGTTGCAAACTAAAGAAACATGGACTCCAATGGGGAGTTCATGTTTTTTTAGTTCTTATTGCCTTGTTTTTCTACATATCTATGAATAAATATTCCTAGGAATGCTCATTTTTTTTGTTCACGTCTGCGGAAATAAATGTTATTATGTACCAGATAGCATGTTTTCACATGTGAATTGAACGTTGATAGAGATGAAAATGTCGAATATTGTAACAAATTAGATTTATATCGTTAAGGTTATTTCAGGATAGGCGATCCCGGGAAGGAAAAAACACGGCATGAAGGCTAATCAGCAAGATCAGAGAAAAATAGGTTGGGTCGCAATAGGCGGCTTATTGTGTTTCCTCGCAAGTCAATGGTTTCGTTCCTCCGCAAGCTCTGATCTGATCATATCGGGTTACCCGGTTTTGACACTCTTGGGTGGCTTCGCTGCAGCAGCGGCCTGTATCGGCATTTATAATCAAAGCTGGTTATTTCAGACTCAAAGACTGACCCTCCGTAGGGTCCTCATGACTACGTTATTTTTATTGATTGGTTTGTTTGAGTTGGTTCACATCGTTTCTTTTGCCGAAGAAATGCCAAATGGGGCGATGGTGGAATCGGAATTCTCGTTGAAGATGATTTCGCTTGGATCTCTTGTTTGTGCGGCAGGTTTGCTGTTCATATATGCAGTCAACGAGAGGGAAATTGCGTTACCACGCAAATTTTTAATTTTCAGTGGAACACTCGGTATTTTTGTTGTTTTGTATACAGTTGCAATTCAGGAATGGGCTATACTGCCGAACTTGTTGGAGGGGAATGTGCTTGGTGGCATGTTTACCCGAATTCATTTTCTGATCGGAATGCTGTATGGCGTGACTGCGGTCGTGTTATTCGTTCAATGGAAAAAAGGAAAAGATGGTGATCTGCCTACCATTCTTTGTGCAATCCTTTGTTTTTTCTTTGGGGAATGTTACTTTGTCTCTGCTACGAAGATTAATGATCTCAATCTGTTGCTAGGTCTGTTAAGCGATTGTTTGGGCTATTTCTTCATCCAGAAGGGACTGTATTCGTCTGTGGTAGATACGCCTTTCCTGAAACAGCAGGTGGCGGAAGCGAAAATGAACTTTATTGCTCACCATGATGATGTGACAGGGCTGCCGAATCGCCGTCGTCTTTCTCAGCGACTGAAAGTGATGATGAATGCAGCTATGGTAGAGGAGCAGCTTGTCGGTGTCTTGGTATTGAATATCAACCGGTTCAAAACGATTAATGATTCATTAGGCCAACAAGCGGCTAACCGTGTGCTTCGTCAGGTAGGACAGCGTCTGCAGCATTCTTCGCTCCCGGGAGAGGAAGTGTTCGGACTAGGAAGAGACGAGTTCGTATTGACAATGACAGACTTCTGCACAACAGATACGGCGTTGCGGCGGACAAGATCGATCTTACAACTGTTCGAAAAACCTGTAACGGTGGATGGGAACGAGTATCATCTTACGTTGGGTATTGGTATGGCGATATTCCCGCATGACGGAGACACACCGGAAGAGATCATCCAGAATGCGGATACGGCGCTGCATAATGCCAAAGAGCAAGGAATAGAGCTAAACCGATATGCCCATGCGATGCAGATGAAAGCCCAGGAGCGTTTGCAGCTTGAGAATGATTTGCGCAAAGCATTGGATCGTGGGCAGTTCTATCTTGTGTATCAGCCGCAGGTTAATCTGGCGAGTGGGTTGATTGTGGGTATGGAGGCTTTGGTGCGTTGGCAGCATCCGCTGAGAGGCTCAGTATCCCCTGGGGAATTTATTCCTCTTGCTGAGGAGAGCGGGCTGATCGTGCCGCTGGGAGAATGGGTATTGCGTGAGGCCTGTGCACAGAACAAACGCTGGCAAGAAGCAGGTTATCGCAAGCTTTGTGTGTCGGTTAACCTGTCCATGAGACAATTCAGGCATTCCCATCTGCTGGACAACATCAGCGGTATTCTCAAAGAGACAGGCTTGGAACCTGTGTGGCTTGAACTCGAGATTACGGAGAGCATGACGTTTGACAAGGATCGTGCGTTTGAGCAGTTGCGCAAGATTAAGGAAATTGGTGTGCACATTAGTATTGATGATTTTGGCACCGGGTACAGTTCACTGCACTATTTGAAAGATCTTCCGATTGACCGCCTCAAGATTGACCGTTCCTTTGTCAATGAAGTGATGGAGGACAGCAATAACGCGGCAATTGTGTCGACCATTACGTCGATGGCTCATCACCTGCAGTTGAAAGTGACTGCTGAGGGCGTTGAAAATGAGGACCAGCTTTCATTTCTTCGTGATCAGCATTGTCATGAGGCTCAAGGGTACTTTTTCAGCAAACCGATTGTGGCAGCCGATTTTGAAAAAAAGTTTTTGAGAGATGTGGATAAACCCACGGGGTAAGGATAGACAGGGGCGTGGACACGCTTCTGTCTTGTTTTGTTTCGAAAGGATAGAGGGAAAATGGTAAAAAGAAGTTGCAAGCGTTGGATGATCATGGTATATTAATTTTGTAAAATTCATGTTAATGTTCCTCGGAACTTGACGGGACGTAGCTCAGCTTGGTAGAGCACCTGGTTTGGGACCAGGGGGTCGCATGTTCAAATCGTGTCGTCCCGATCGTCATTCGCGCGGGTGTAGTTCAATGGTAGAACTTTAGCCTTCCAAGCTAATAGCGTGGGTTCGATTCCCATCACCCGCTTAACTAATGTAACACCTGAAATCCTTGTGAAAACAAGGTTTTTTTCTTTTTCTAGAAGTTAGTTAGTGTATTTTAAGTCATGTTTGAGTGAGAATATCATGGCGCTGAATTGAAAACCTTTGCTTTTTCCCCATCATCTGGTACAATAACGGAGAAATTGATACTACACATGAATGAGAGGTAACCATACGTCCCATGAAGTAAAACACATGAATTCAACCCCAGTAACTGCAGAGAGTTTATGACGCAGTCAGCCAAAAAGCGGCTGAGCAATGAGGGGATTCGTGTGTCCAAATTCAGCTATGGGATCAGGTATGGAAACAGGCAGGCTGTTCTGGCTTAGCTTGTGTATACCCTTTTAAGGGTTCTTTGTTCATACCGTGGGGTATCTTATGCTTGTTTTTTGACGCTTTATCCAATCCTGAATTGCCAGACCGCCGGCTGATGCCAGCGGTTTTTTTATTTTGAATTGCAGGAAGGATGAGGCCTCATGATGACAATGGTACGCCTACATGAAGTATCGAAAGAGTGGAACGGGAATGAGTTGTTTGCAGGATTAAATCTTGAAATAAATGAAGGTGAGCGGCTCGCCATTCTAGGTCGCAACGGCTGTGGCAAGACCACCTTATTAAGCATCATTCTTGGAGAAGAAGAGGGTGGCGGACGCATCGAACGTCACATTCCGCAGCAGGAGTGGGGTTTCATGCGCCAGCGCTCATTGATCAAGCCTGAGATGAATGTGCTTGATGCTGTCCGACAGGAAAGTGGACGGATTTACGAGGTGAAGCGGGACCTGGAATTACTGGAACAACGGATGAGCAACAGTGGAGCGGCAGATGAGCAGCGGCTGCTCGAAGCTTATACGATAGCGATGGAGCAATATGAGCAATTGAACGGGTATATGTGGGAGACTGAGGTAGAGAAGGTACTGACGCGTCTGGGGTTATCGTCGGAACATTGGAATCGGCCGTATCATTCTTTGAGTGGTGGGCAAAAAACGAAGGCCCGTCTCGCAGGATTACTGGTCAGTAAACCCAAATTTCTGATTTTGGATGAACCGACGAATCATCTGGATGAAGAGAGCATGCGCTGGCTTGAAGAATGGCTTTCGGCCTATGCTGGAACATTGTTGTTTGTTTCTCATGACCGGACTTTTATTGATCAGGTCGCAACGGGTGTCATTGAGTTTAGTCCGGATGCACTGACCAAATATAAAGGCGGTTACACGGATTACAAAGGCCATAAGGAACGCGAATTACGTGAGCAGGAAGCAACCTATCGCAAGCAGGAGCTGGAACGGAAAGCGCTAGAAGAGACGATCCGCAATTATCAGCAGTGGTTTCATCAGGCTCATAATTCAGCAAGCGATGTGGAAGTGAAAATAACTCAGAGCTTTTACAAAGCGAAAGCCAACAAGAACATTTCCCGCTACCATGCCAAGCAAAAGCAACTGGAGCGCCTGGAGAAAGAACGCGTGGATAAACCCCGCGAAACTGCAAAATTGAACATGGAGCTGCAAGTGAACACGCTGGCTGCCCGCCAACTCCTTGCACTGGAAGACGTTAGCTTTGCTTATCCGGGGAGCCCGACATTGCTTCACCATATCCGGATTGCTGTCGAACGTGGAGATCGTCTTGCCGTACGTGGTTCGAATGGCACAGGCAAGACGACATTGCTCAAACTGATGATTGGAGAGCTGGAACCATCCCAGGGCAAAGTGACACGACATCCACAACTGAAGATCGGTTATTTTTCGCAAGAGCTTGAGGGGTTACCGGAAAGTGAGATACTACTGGATAGTTTGCTCAGTCTTCCATCCATGACACAAAGTGCTGCACGTACCATTCTCGGATGCTTTTTGTTCTCAAGAGATGATGTGTTCAAGCGTATTGGGGATCTAAGCATGGGAGAGAAGTGCAGAGTTGCATTCCTACGGTTGTATTTCGGAGGATCTAACGTGCTGGTGCTGGATGAACCGACCAATTATCTGGATATTGACACACAGGAAGTGATGGAGAATATATTGAAGCAGGCATCCGGAGCACTGGTGCTCGTATCCCATGACCGCATGTTGACCAAAGTACTCGCCAGCCGCTTGCTTGATTTAGAACCCGGCGGGAAGGCTACACTGTATGAAGGTGGAGTGGAGGATTGGGAGCAATCCATTAAATTGCGAGAGTCCGCCCTTGAGGTTCGGGAGTCAGATGATGAACGGTTGCGGCTTGAAATGCGTTTATCCGAGTTATTATCTCCTATGAACAGTGCGGGCAATGATGTGTTGACTAAGCCTGATGATGTAATTGAACGGGCGGCTGAAGTTGCCGAGGTTCGCGAAATTCAGCGTCGTTTGAAACAGTTGCACGAGCTGCGAAAACATAAGTAATCTATTGATGAAGCTTATGCTGTTTTACTTTTTGGCTTAACGTTTGAACATGTGGCTTTACGGCTTGCTATTTCGAGCGATTTTGCATATAATAATGGACGATCATCAGTAAATTTGAAGGTTTATCTGACATGTAAACGTGATGATGGAGACAAGTAAGCAGTGCCTCTGTACAGGGAGGAAGCGCCGTAGATTGAGAGCGCTTCTGTAGAACAAGGCTGCTGAAATTCACTCCGGAGCGGTTCCCTGAACCAAATCTTGCGATACATCGCAAGAGTCAGTAGGGGGTAACGGTTAACGGTCGTTATTCCGTATAGAGTGAGGCAAACATGTTGCAGGCCGGAAGGGCCGGGCAGTACTGAATGTCTAACAAGGGTGGTACCACGGTCTTTTCGTCCCTTCAGGGGAGAGAAGGCCTTTTTTTGTTGCATTTAACCACATAAAGGGGGCATTTACACATGAAAGAACGTTTGGAAGCATTAAAGATCGAAGCGCTGGAGCAACTGTCTGGCGTGAACGATCCACAGACGCTGAGTGATCTGCGTGTAAAGTATTTGGGGAAAAAGGGTGCATTAACCGAGATTTTGCGCGGCATGGGTGCGCTTAGTGCAGAGGAACGTCCGGTGATTGGTCAGGTTGCCAATGATGTTCGCGGCGCGATTGAAGAAGTCATTGATAGCAAGCAGGAGCAGTTCCAGAAGGAAGAGACGGCGAAACGTCTGCAATCCGAAAAAATTGATGTGACCCTGCCAGGACGTCGCGGACGTCAAGGCGGACTGCACCCACTGACCAAAGTGGTACAGGAAATTGAAGATATTTTCATCGGTATGGGATACCGCGTAGCGGAAGGTCCTGAGGTTGAAATGGATTATTACAACTTCGAAGCACTGAACCTGCCGAAGAACCACCCGGCGCGTGATATGCAGGATTCTTTCTATGTAACAGAAGACCTGTTGATGCGTACGCATACGTCTCCGGTTCAGGTTCGCACGATGCAAAGCATGAAAGGTGAAGTGCCTGTTAAAGTCATCTGTCCGGGTAAAGTATACCGTCGGGACGATGATGATGCGACGCATTCGTTCCAGTTCAATCAGGTTGAAGGTTTGGTTATTAGCGAGAACATTCGCATGAGTGACCTGAAAGGTACCTTGCTGCAATTCGTACGCGAAATGTTCGGTTCACACACCGAGATTCGTCTGCGTCCAAGCTTCTTCCCGTTCACAGAGCCAAGTGCTGAAGTGGATGTGACTTGTGTGCAATGTGGTGGCAGTGGCTGCCGTGTATGTAAACAGACAGGTTGGCTTGAGATTTTGGGCGGCGGTATGGTTCACCCGAAAGTACTCGAGATGGGCGGTTATGATCCGGAGAAATACAGTGGGTTTGCATTCGGAATGGGCGTAGAACGTATCGCCATGCTGAAATATGGCATTGATGACATTCGTCATTTCTACAACAGTGATATGGCGTTCCTGAAACAATTCGGACGACTGTAATTACCGAAGTAGCATACAGGGCGAACGCCCGTCATTTGCAATACCAATTCATAGATTAGGAAGTGAACGTCCATGAGAGTATCGACAGATTGGCTGTCTGATTATATCGCGCTGGAAGGCGTGGAACCGCAGGAGTTGGCAGAGAAATTCACCCGTGCGGGGATTGAGATTGATGTAGTGGAGAACCGGAACCAGGGCGTAAACAAAGTGGTTGTTGGTTACGTGAAGAGTAAGGAGAAACACCCTGACGCTGATAAGCTGAATGTATGTGTGATTGATGCTGGACAGGAAGAAGATCTGCAAATCGTATGTGGTGCGAAAAATGTGGATGCCGGTCAAAAGGTAGTCGTTGCCCTGGTAGGAGCGAAGCTCCCTGGTGGACTCGATATCAAAAAAGCCAAGCTGCGCGGCGTTGTATCCCTTGGCATGATCTGCTCTGCGAAAGAACTGGGCATGAACGACAAGTTGCTGCCGAAGGACCAACAGGAAGGCATTCTCGTATTGCCGGCACAAACGGAAATTGGCACACCAATCAGCCAAGTGCTTGGTCTCGACGATCATGTTCTTGAACTGGACCTGACACCGAACCGCTCCGACTGTTTGAGCATGCTGGGTGCTGCTTATGAAGTAGGTGCAATTCTCGGTCGTGAAGTGAAACTGCCTGATCCAACTCAAAAGTTGGTGGAAATCGGTGATGCGGCTGCGAATCATATCTCGGTTGAGATTACGGCTGGCGAACAATGCAGTCATTATGCAGCTCGCTATGTAACTGGGATCAAGCTGGGAGCTTCCCCGCAGTGGATGCAAAACCGTTTGATGGCCGCTGGCATCCGTCCGATCAATAATATCGTTGACATCACGAACTATGTCATGCTGGAATACGGACAGCCGCTGCATGCTTTTGATGCAGATAAGCTGGAGAAGGGCCACATTGAAGTGCGAATGGCCAAAGAAGGCGAAACGATCGTGACGTTGGATAGCCAAGAGCGCAAGCTGGAGCCGCATATGCTGCTCATTACGGATGGCGTAAAACCGGTAGCCATCGCAGGTGTTATGGGTGGCGAGAATTCCGAGGTAACGGAAACTACAGTGAATCTGTTGCTGGAATCCGCCAAGTTCGACGGTGGAACCGTTCGGAAAACGTCGCGCCAACTGGGGCTGCGTTCCGAAGCAAGCATGCGTTTTGAGAAAGAAGTCGATCCGGCTGCTGTCATTACGGCATTGAACCGTGCGGCTGAATTGATCCAGCGTTATGCGGAAGGCGAAGTTCATCAAGGGATCGTGGAAGCTGGAACAGCCGCAGCGGATAAACATGTTGTGCAGCTGTCGCTGGATAAACTGAATCGCTATCTGGGAACTGAGTTGTCCCTGCTTGAAGTGAAAACCATTTTCGCTCGTTTGCACTTTGCGTGTGGTGATGCGCAGCAGGGCTTGCTTGATGTTGAAGTGCCTAGCCGCAGAGGGGATATTACACTTGATGTGGATCTGTTTGAAGAGATTGCTCGTCTGTACGGATACGACAATATTCCAACTACTTTGATCGAAGGACCAACAACACCGGGTGCATATACACGTTCGCAAGCAATGCGTCGTACCATTCGTGGCCTGTTTGCAGGTAGTGGCTGGCAGGAAATGATCAGCTATTCATTCGTACACCCAGATAAAGTATCTTTGTTCCCTGCTCTAACAGAAGGTAGTAAAGCCGTGAAGTTGGCTATGCCAATGAGTGAGGACCGCAGCGTGCTTCGTAAGAGCATCTTGCCTCAAATGCTGGATGCAACGGTGTATAACATGAACCGCAAACATGATTCACTAGCTGTATTTGAAGTAGGCAGTGTGTTCTTCACTGAAGAAGAAAAGCTGACGAAGCAACCGCATGAGATTCCGGTTCTGAGCTTGTTGCTTACCGGAAATCGTGCATCCCAGCAGTGGAATGTGGGAGCAGAGAAAGTGGACTTCTTCGATCTGAAAGGTGCACTTGAGAACCTGTTCGCCTATGTGGGCCTGGAGCAGCGCATTCGCCTGGTAGCAAACAGCCCAGAAGGCTTCCATCCTGGTCGTTCCGCATCGGTATACCTTGAAGCAAAAGATGGCGGAGAGAGCAAACTGATTGGTACGATGGGTCAATTGCATCCTGAACTGCAACAGCAATATGATTTGAACGATGTATATCTCGCAGAGATCGGGCTTGAAGCGATCTATAGTGAAGCGGATGCGGATATCCGTTATCGTGAGCTTCCACGATTCCCGGCAGTTGAGCGAGATATCGCGGTTGTTGTGAGTAAAGATATCGAAGCTGGGGATATGCTGCGTTCGATTCGTGAATCTGCTGGCGAACTGTTGCAAACTGTACAGGTATTCGACGTGTTCACAGGCAGCAAGTTAGGTGAAGACAAGAAGAGCGTAGCGATGGCTCTCGTTTATCGCAACCGTGAACGCACATTGACGGATGAGGAAATTACTGAGGTTCATGCTCGTGTTGTTGCTCGTCTGGAGGAGCAATTTGGAGCCGAATTGCGTAAATAGAACATAAGTCAATTTTTTGAACAAAGATTAGCAGGAATTGCTTGAAGTCACATCGAATCCTTAGCATTAGAGGATCGATGTGACTTTTTTTGTTTTACAGCTTAGAATCAACATACAGACTTTAAGGAGGGCACAACTGTGACTATACCTGATCGTACACGCGTCACCGTAGAGATCTACGGGACTTCCTATAAACTGGTTGGCAGCAGTGCCGACTATATGAAACAAGTAGCTAACCTGGTGGATGAGCGAATGAGCGCCATCTCCAAACATAATTCCCGACTCGATACCCCGCGTATTGCAGTTCTAGCAGCTGTACATATGGCTGAGCAGTCTCTTCAGACTCAGGAAATTCGGAATGAGCTGAAAATGCTGACCGGTGAACGTACCGAAATGAGAAATGAACTTAATCGGCTGAATGCCATACAAAATGAACATCAGCAGGAACTGGAACGCAGGGACCAAGAACTCGCTGAAGCAATGAAGCTTAAGGCTGAGGTGGAACAGGCTATCGCGAAACTCCAGAAGGATCAGCAGGCAGAAGTAGCCAAGCTGAATACATTATTGGAGCAGGAACGCGCTCAGGCAGCAAGTCGCGAGCAAAAGCTTCAAGCCCAAACTGCTGCACAGCTGAAAGCGGCTGAGGAGAAGGCGCAGGCGCGTCTCAAAGAAGCAGAAGAAAAAGCAGCGAATCAAATCAAGAATGCACAGACTCAGGCGGCAGCGCAGCTGAAGGAAGCACAGACACGTTCAGCAAATGAGATGCAGCAAGCCCAGGCCAAAGCGGCTGCACAATACAAGGAGCTGCAGGAGAAGACGGCAGTTCAACTGAAAGAAGCCGAAGCTCGGGCCGTAGCAGAACGTCAAAAAATCGAGATGCAGGCTGCACAGCAGGTACAAATGGCGAAGGAACAAGCGGAAGCGGCAATTTTGTCTGAACTGGAACAAGCCGAAGCTCAATTGCAGAAGGTTCAGGATGAAGCCCAGCTTCAATATCGTGAACTTCAAACTAAGATGGAGCAGCGTATACAGCAGGCAGAGCAAGCTGCCGTCAATCAGGCTCAAGAACTGACTGAGAAGGCAAAAGAAGAACAAGTCGCACTGCAGCAACGAGCAGAGCAGAAGCGATTGGCTGAAATTGAACAGCTGAATGCAGCATTCAAGGAGTCATCCGAACTGGCGGAATTGGAATGGATGGAAAAAGAAGCGGCTTATGAAGAACGGCTTCAGCAAATTCATGAAGCAGCCCAGACTCAGGCGAACGAGGCTGCGGCAACTGCTGAAGCTTTGCTACAAGAAGAGCAAGGCAAGCTGAAGCAGCAGTTGGAAGAAGAGCGTAAACAGGCCAAATCGCGCTTAATCGATGTTGAAGCCCAATTAGCCGAGGTACGTAAGCAGCTCAAGAATGCTCAAGAGGTGGTTGTGGATCAGGAGCAACAGCTCCAACACGAGCGTAATCAAACTGAAACGTTGCGCAGTGAACAAGCCGTATACAAACAGGAGCAAGATGTTCAGCTTCGTCGAATTACGGAATTGGAGCAGCAACTGGAACAATTAAAAGCAGATAGTGCTCTGCTGACTGAACAACTCCGCAACAAAGAAGCTGAGGCCGAACATTTCCGGGAAGCGGAACAGCAATGGAAACAGCAGTATAACGAGACCGTTGAACGTGAATCTTCTCTGACAGCACAGCTGCGAAAAGTACAGGAGCAGCACAGTCAACTGGAGCAGGAAATCAAGAAACTTCGTGAAGCCGAAGCGAAATCCGAGGATGAGCAGCGCAGGCTGCAAAAAGTGCTTGAGCAGGCCCATGCGGCAGTACGCACATTACAACATGAACTTGGTGCACTGACGCAGAGCGAGCTGTCCTGGAAAGAGCAGGCTGAACAACGTCTGATCGAGATCGGCGAATTGGAGACACAGGTGCTTGAAGCTGCAGAACAGAATGAAACGTTGGAGTCAGGTGTACAGTCTCTTCATGATGAATTATCCGTTGTTAAAGAAGAAGCTCGTCACGCCAGCGAAGAAGCGGAACGTTACATTGCACAAGCTGGTCGTCTGGAGCTACAACATAAAGAGCTTGATGGTGAATTGAATGATGCACGTGAAGAACTAAGCAAGCTGCAGGAAAATTATAAACAAATCCGCAAGGATTATGGTGATGCTCTGCAGCGCGAAGAGGACTATACTCGCAAGCTGAATGAGATGAGCGAAGAAAAGAAAGAGATTGAGCGTGCGCTTGAAGAATCAAGACAGAATGCCAATCAGCTATCTGCTCGGATCGATGAGCAAGGCAGCTTACTGACTCAGACAGAAGAAGAAGCACTTGAGTGGCAGATTAAGCATGAAGAATTGTCTGCCCAACAGGCAGAGCTCTCCTCTCGCCTGCAAGAGCTGACTGCACGGGAAGTTGAGCTGAAATCCAGAGTAGAACAAGCGGAACAACAAGCAGAACAACAAGATCAGGTTTGGCAACGTCGTGCTGATGAATGGGCGGCTCAGGAACAGTCCTGGCAAGATCGATGGGCTGCACTGGAGAATGAATTGAATCTCTGGCAGAAAGAAAGTGCTGCCAGTGTGGAGAAGGTAGAAGAGTTGGAACACGAGCGGCAGCAGCTTGCCCAGCAGCGTGCAGAAGCAATCGAAGAAAAGCAGACGATGGAAAATGAACTGCTGGATATCGGTGAGCGGTATGAACTTGCGGCCAATCAGTTACGTTTGCTGCAAGTTGAACGTGAGATGGAGCAGGAGAAGGCGGAGCAACTGAATACAGATTACCGCCAATTGCGGGATGAATATACGAAATTGCAGACGGAATATAACGAATGGATTGAATTGATTGAGCAGGATCAGACCTAGCTGATGATTATGTCATAACTGGAATCCTGGACAGCGCACTCTTGTACAATTTGTTATAATGAAGAAAGAGCTCCCGTCGCTACGGGGGCTCCTTGTCTTGAACACTATTCTTCAACAATAATTTTGGAGATCATACTGCCGTGACCGCTTCCGCAATAGACGGAACAGGACATTTCAAATTCCCCTGCTTTGTCGGGAGTGATCACTTTGGAACTGTTCTGGGTATCCAGCCGAAGGTTCAGCTCAGGTACTAGAACACCATGGTTTCCGTTTGTATTTTCATAAACAATCTTAACCGGGACACCTTTTTTTAAATGGTATTCAGGTTGGTCAAATTCATAGTTGCTTGCTTTGATTACCAGTTCTTCGCTTGCAGTTGCACCCGAGTCGGACTCACCGTTTGATTCTGCGGATTGTCCAGTTCCACCACATGCAGCAAGGACCAGAATCAACATACAGGCTGCAAGCCATGCCAGGCCTTTCTTCATCATTTGCCTCCTCAAAAAGCGTGATATGGATAAAATTTGAATGATTTCTCCAGTCATCATACCGCAAATTGAAGATGCCTGTACATGCTGCCTATGTCGTTTTTTTGAACATCAGCATGTTCACAACCTAAAAAAATAAACCTCATCAGGCGTTTAAGCCATCAGAGGTTTAGGGGAAGCCTATGGAGAGTAGGTACGTTGGAGCCTATGCGTGATCTTTGGATCTTCTTCCGGCATCAAAAGGGGTGGAAACCGGGATGAACAGATCAATGATCCCAATGACCAATGCAGCCAGAACAGCACCAAGCAGACTGACATGTACATGATCTACGACATATTGACCAATCCAGATCACTAGTGCGCTGACGATGAAGCCGACTATACCGCGGCCAAAAGGATTAACCCTTTTACCGAAGATGCCTTCAACAACCCAGCCAAGCAGAGCAATAACCAGAGCAAGCATCAGTGCGCTCCAGAAACCACCGACGGCGAATCCGGGTACGATCCAGCTGACGACCATCAATACAATTGCGGCGATGATAAATCGCACGACATGTCCCAGAAAATTCATGGTGTTATACCTCCTTTATTCAAATCGGATTGAGCATTGTACATCCTGTTCACTGGTGAGGTTGCACAATCCTGACACCTGTAGTTTGCGGCGCTATGTCCCAAGTTATGTGTGGAAGGATTCGTTAAATAGCGCTAGAAAGTTTCTTTCGTTATAATACAGTTATAGTTTGGAAGGAGTTGTACACTTGGACACGAAAATTTTACAAACATTGGAATATCGCAAAATTTTAAATACATTGCAAAGCTTTGCCCAGACTACGATGGGAAAAAAGAAAGCGGAACAATTGGAGCCGATCAGTGAACTGGAAGAAGTTAAGAGACTGCTCCAGCAAACCGATGAAGCTTTTACGTTTGATCGTCTGAAAGGCTCTCCATCTTTTGGGGGAATTGTGGATATTACCGCTTCGATCAAACGTGCCGAAATAGGGGGCACGTTGAACCCGCATGAGTTACTGGGAATTTCCAACACCACTTTGGCAGCACGTCGATTGAAACGTCAGATCGCTGCCCTCCACGATGATGAAAAAGTGGAATCCATTTTCTATATCAGTGATCAGTTATCTGAGCAAAAAACGCTGGAAGATGCGATTCGTATCTGTATTGACGACAATGCTGAAGTTTCAGACAGCGCGAGTGTAACACTGGCGCAGATTCGTCGTGAGTTGCGCGGCGGTGAAGCTCGCATCCGTGAGAAACTGGATTCAATGATCCGTTCTTCTACGGTATCCAAAATGCTGCAGGACCAGCTGATTACAATTCGGGGAGACCGTTTCGTGATTCCCGTAAAATCGGAATATCGCTCGTACTTTGGTGGGATTGTACATGATCAATCCGGTTCGGGAGCAACGCTGTTTATTGAGCCAGAGTCCATCGTTGCGATGAATAACAAATTGCGCGAGACCCGAATCCGGGAAGAACGCGAAATTGAAGTGATTTTGCAGAAATTAACAGCACTTGTCAGTGAACAGGCAGAATGGTTATTGTATGATGTTGACCTGCTGGGATCGCTTGATTTCATTTTTGCCAAAGCACGTCTTGCCCGTGAACTGAAAGCCACATTGCCACGTATGAACGATCGCGGATTCATCAAGCTCAAAAAGGGACGCCATCCTCTGATCTCGATTGAAAATGTGGTGCCAACCGACATTGAACTCGGCAACGATTATACGTCCATTATCGTAACGGGTCCAAACACAGGTGGTAAGACAGTAACGCTCAAAACGATTGGGTTACTGAGCCTTATGGCGATGTCGGGTTTGTTCGTTCCGGCCGAAGACGGCAGCCAGCTCTGCGTATTTGATGCGATTTATGCGGATATCGGTGATGAACAAAGTATTGAACAGAACCTGAGTACGTTCTCCAGTCATATGACTAACATCATTCGGATATTGAAAAACATGACGACCAAAAGTCTGGTGCTGCTCGACGAACTTGGGGCAGGTACCGACCCTGCAGAAGGTTCTGCGCTGGCGATCTCCATTCTGGAGCATATGCATCAGACTGGATGCCGCATGGTAGCAACAACGCATTACAGTGAGCTGAAAGCTTACGCTTATGAGCGAAAAGGTGTTATTAATGCCAGCATGGAATTCGACGTTAACACTCTGAGCCCTACCTACCGACTGCTCGTTGGTGTGCCTGGACGGAGTAATGCGTTCGCAATTGCGGAGCGGCTCGGCCTGCCAGGATACATTCTGGATTACGCGCGTGGCGAAGTGAAAGAGGAAGACCAGCGCGTAGAGCATATGATCGCTTCCCTGGAAGAAAATCGGCTTACTGCGGAGCAAGAACGTGAGAGTGCAGAGCGTTTGCGCCAAGATATGGAGAAATTACGCAGCCGTCATCAAGCTGAACTGGAGAAATTGGAACAGCAGCGTGACCGACGCATTGAAAAAGCGGAAGAAGATGCCCGCAACATTGTGGACAAGGCCAGAGCAGAAGCTGAGAAGATTATAGCTGATCTTCGCCAGCTCGCCATGGAAGAAGGCGCATCCGTGAAAGAGCACAAACTTATTGCTGCTCGCAAACAACTGGATGAAGCTGAACCTGAGAAACGCAAGAAGACAGTTAAACGCACTTCAACGGCAACGAAGTCTCGGGCCATCGGACCGGGTGATGAAGTTCTTGTCTACAGTTTGAATCAAAAAGGTCATGTGGTGGAGATGTCAGGCACCAAGGATGCCATGGTTCAATTGGGGATCATGAAAATGAAAGTATCCTTGAATGATCTTGAATTACAACAGTCTGCACCAGCAGAAGCCAAACCGAAGCAGAAACCGGTAACTGGTGTGAAACGAACTCGCGATGATAATGTGAAAAGTGAACTGGATCTGCGGGGGACGAATCTGGAAGAAGCCTTGATGGAGACAGATCGTTTTATTGATGAAGCTTTCCTTGCTAATCTGGGTCAGGTTTATATTATTCACGGTAAAGGAACAGGAATTTTACGTTCCGGTATTCAGGATTACCTGCGTAAGCATAGACATATAAAAAGTTACCGGCTGGGCAATTACGGAGAAGGCGGAAACGGTGTGACCGTCGCAGAATTGGAATAGCCCGACCAGGAATCAAAGAAGTTCTGCCGCCTGACGAGTTCAGGCAGCAGAATGGGGAAGGGGAACGGTGAGTGAAAGGGACGATTGACGAATTGCTGTCTCATCCCTTGGGGATGGTGCTCGGATTTTTCTCCGTAGCGATTATGGAGCTGCTTGTATTTCTGGCTTGCTTTGAACTGGTGACCAAGTACAAATGCTGGCATGAAATCAAGAAGGGCAATGTGGCGGTTGCGATGGCTACAGGAGGCAAAATCTTTGGAATCTGCAACGTGCTTCATTTCTGCATTCAGGCCAAATCATCGGTGTATGAAGCGATGACGTGGTCATTTGTAGGATTTGTCCTTCTGCTCATTGCCTATTTTCTATTCGAGTTTCTGACACCGGTGTTCTCCATTGACAAGGAGATTGAAGCGGATAACCGGGCCGTTGGATTGATATCCATGATTATTTCCGTCTCGTTGTCATTTGTTATTGGCGCGAGCATCATGTAGGGGGACCGTTCATGAAAATATTGATACGGATTCTGTTTGCTGCATCGATTGTATTTTTTGCCATTGGCGTCATTTATGTTTTAAACACATGATTATTCGAAAGAGAAAGGTTGATTCAATATGGAACCAACAGTATGTCCGTGGTGCCACACCGAGATTGTATGGGATGAGGAGCTAGGTCCTGAAGAAGAATGCCCTTACTGTCACAATGAATTAAAGGGATACCGTACACTAAACATCAATATCGGTGATGAAGAGAGCAATGAATCTGAGGAAGACATCTATGATATGGATGAAGTTGAGGACGATGAACAAACTACCGATCTCGCCAATCTGTGGGGTGATGAAGTAGAGCTGAAAATGCCGGAGCTTCGCACATTGACGAAGTATGCGGATGAGGGCAATGATCTGATTCAATACGAAGAAGGCGTGGAGAAGCAACTTGATTTGCAAGAAGAAGTTCCAGAATGTCCACACTGCCGTGAATTCATGATTCTTACGGGTACACAGAAGGCAAGCAAGGATACGTTCAATCCTGTTGCCAATGCCGTAACTGGTACGGATTCGTTGCTTGATGCGCCGTTCTCTGTACAAATGTATGTATGCTCAGGCTGCTTCCAGGTTCAATATAACCTGTCCGAGGATGACCGTCTGCGTCTGATCCAGAATTTGAGTGCGCGGAAATAAGGGAGTATACTGCTCTGAAAATATATAATATTCCGGAAATTCATCATGTTTTCCTTCTGCTTGGGGTACGTTAACCCTGAGACCTTGCCTGTGAAGTGCTGACTTCAGGTGGAATAAGGAGGGAGCAGATGAAGATTTCTCTGGGCCGACAATCCATTCTGCTACTAGGCGTGAATGGATTGTTTGTGTTAGCCGGAGCTTTGTCGGGGACGTTTCTGAACGTGTATCTATGGAAAAGCCGCCCGGATTACGCCATGCTGGGATGGTTCACGATAAGCCAACAAATTGCACTGGGACTCACTTTTTGGCTTGCGGGAAAGTGGGTCAAGGAACATAACAAAATGAGTGCGTTGCGCTTGGGAACAGCCTTGTCAGGTATTTTTTACATGCTTGTGTTATGGGCAGGGCCAAAAGCGGTTGACTGGATATGGCCTCTGGGGATTTTGTTTGGATGTGCACTGGGATTGTTCTGGATTGCGTTCAATGTGGTTTATTTTGAGGTGACTGACCGGGAGAATCGGGACCTGTTCAATGGTTGGGTGGGTTTACTGGGTTCGATGACAGGTATTATCGGTCCTTGGTTCTCAGGTCTAATTATTTCACGGATGGTTGATAATTCGGGTTATCGCCTTATTTTTACGGTGTCGTTGGTAATTTATGTGATTGCCGTTGTGTTCAGTTTTTTTCTGAAAAAAAGGGAGGTCAGCGGAACATACCGCTGGTCTGAACCGTGGCGACAGCTGTCTGCCAAAGATAGCGCATGGAGGCCGCTTGGCATGGGATTGTTTGCGCAAGGCGTGCGAGAAGGCGTATTTGCCTTTCTGATTGCGTTGCTCGTCTATGTGGCAACTAAGCAGGAATATAAGCTTGGGCAGTTCTCACTAATCACTTCTGCCGTAGCACTGGTGAGTTACTGGGCTGCAGGAAAATGGTTTAAGCCGCAATACAGGTCCAGGGGGATGTTAGCCGGTGCGATATTGTTATTCATCGTGTTGATTCCGCTATTATGGAAGGTCAGTTATGGTACGCTTTTAATTATGGGAATTGGATCTGCCTTGTCGATGCCGTTGTATATTTTGCCGATGATTTCGGCAGGATTCGACCTGATGGGGGCGAACGGCGAAAATGTAGAGAAAAGGGTTGAACTTGTCGTATTAAGGGAGCTTTGTTTGATGGTCGGTCGTTTATTTGGCCTTGCTGTATTTATTCTGACGGTTATGAATGGCCCTTCGTTACAAACGTTAACCTGGCTTATTGTGACACTTGGAGCTTTCCCGCTCATTGGCTGGATATTTATGCGCAAAATACTTGGACATTGGGATCAACAAGGACCTTCTGTGTAGCAAAAAAAGGGGACGGCTCAGGAGTTCATTCCTGAGCGCGTACCCTTTTTTTTCGATTAGAGGGGAGAGGGTTTACTCGTTCTGGTTAATGAGAAAAGTTCCAGATCCTTATTCTCTTTCCCTGTTATAGTATCCGTTAAGATGGATGCAGCAATCATGCTGTATACGGTACCATTACCGCCATATCCTTCCAGGAAATAGGAGTGTGGATACTCCGGATGCGGTCCGATAAAGGGAAGTCCGTCATGTGTATTGCCAAAAGTGGCTTCCCAAGCATAATCAATTTCGAGGTCTGGCAGTGGAAAATACTCCGCAACTCTCTCCAGTAGAACCCGTGCTCTGTTCAGAGCTCGAATAGCACGCTGGTCCTCATGAGGCGTATTTTCATCGAGACCACCAGCAATAATCCTGCCATCTGGTGTTGTCCGCATGTACAGATAAGGACGAGATGTTTCCCAAATCATGCTTTGCTTATACCAGTTGCTGAGGTCATTCAATGGTTTGGTCGCAATCGCATAAGTACTCTGTAAATAGGCACCACGATCATTTTTGATCTCCTGCGTTTCATAACCTGTGGAGAAGATTACATTTTTAGCTTTGATCGTGCCATTGGGGGTATAACAGACAACGCCATCTTCCTTAAAGTCACAGTGTGTCATTTCAGTCTGTTCGAATACCCGTGCGCCCTTTTGTACAGACGAATGAAGTAGAGCATGCACTAATCGGTAAGGATTAACTTCAGCATCCCCATATGTATATAAAGCCGCTGAACGGCTAAATGGGAAATGACTCTCGATCTTCTCTTGATTCCATAACTCTACTTCAAATCCATAACGTCTCAGGGTATGATACTCCTCTTCCAGTTTGGTCACATCGTCTTCTGTGCTGGCACAGTATAGACTCGTCCGAGGAATAAACCAAGTGTCCATTTCAAGACCCGACACGACTTCCTTTAACTGCTGCATCGCAATGCGGCACAATTCATAAAATCTCACCCCTTGTTCCTCACCAAACGTATTAATGCACGAGGTAAGTGTTTTGTCATTGGTATACTGAAGCAATCCCGTGTTAGCCATGCTGCTCCCCGTGCCTATTTTTCTTTTATCAATGACAACCGTGTCTATTCCACGATCTGTTAAGAGCTTGGCTGAGAGCGCCCCCCCCATGCCTCCTCCGATGATCAAGGTATCACAGGAGAGATTTGTTTCGAGAATGGGATAACTGGAATTTGATTGTAATGTGGTAGGCCAGAATGGATTACCATTTATAAGTTCCATAAGGATTCACCTCAGTAAGAATGTATTAAGTGAGTATACTTTTGAGTGACCGGGTTAACAATAATTGCGCATAACTTAATGCCGAGGAGGTCAACCAGAACATGCAGAATCAATCCATGCAAGCGCTGAGTCCGAAAGAGTTAAATTATATTGCGGATTCAATAACCAATGAAGAATTGCTAATCAAACAGTGTGCGGCTACAGCTTCCATCTCACATAATCCGCAAATCCAGCAGGCACTGAATCACTATGTTCGTTCCCATGAACAGCATCTGAACACACTTGTCAATGCTTTGCAGCAACATCAATCTATTGCTCCAACACAAGCACAGTAATAGAAGCCGAATCTAACCGTATAGGAGGAAACTTTGTGTATTCTCAATCTTTATCATCTAATGGATCATTTATGCAGGAGCAGGATTTGTTGAAGTCGATTCTTGCGGATTTAAGACGAACCGCGCGCGAATATACGACAGCAACTACCGAAGCTTCCTGTCCTATTACACGTCGGATGTTCACAGACTTGACCAATGATACACTCCGTTTGCAAGGTGAGCTGTTCAATGTGATGCAGCAGAACAACATGTATTCGGTAGGTTCGAAGGCATTGCGCCAGGATGTGGACAAGCAGATTCAATCGGCCCACCAGACCCAACAGAAATGTCAACAGTTCATTCAGGAAAAGAATACGCAGACGAGTGCTTACAGCCAGGCGCCTAATGTACCCCAGCATCAACCGAATTACGGTAACCCTTATTACATGTAACCTTTGTCATTATGGTTTGAAGCAGGTACTGTTGCAGACCATACCACCGCTTGCCCGAATTCAGGGCGGGCGGTTTTTGTCTTTGCATGATCGTTGAATTCATGTAATATAAGTATTAATTCATTTTCAGGAACCTGAATGACGCTGGAGGGAAAGACATGAAGGATCTGAACGATCTGCAATTAAAAGTTCTGGATTTGTTGAAGGAAGACGCGAGAAGGACTCCCGCACTGCTGTCGACGCTGCTGGGGGAGTCGGAAGATAAGATCAAGAACGCCGTGGCCCAGCTTGAACAGGACCACGTGATTGTAAAATACGCAACCGTTGTGAACTGGAGCAAGATTGATGATGAGAAAGTAACAGCCTTGATTGAAGTACAGATTACGCCTGAGCGTGGTCGTGGCTTCGAAGGGATCGCTGAACGCATTTATCTGTATCCGCAAGTGAAATCGGTATATCTCATGTCAGGTGCATATGATCTGCTCGTAGAAGTAGAAGGTGGCAACCTGCGTGAAGTCGCTAATTTTGTATCGGAGAAATTGTCTCCGATTGACTCTGTACTTTCAACCAAAACGAATTTTATTCTTAAAAAATATAAGCAGGACGGGATTATTTTTGAAGACCATCAGGAAGACAACCGTCTCATGATCTCGCCGTAAAGGAAGATGTGTCATGATAGTGAATGAACAGACAACAGGAAACAACAAGAAAATGACTTCGTACTTGGCTCCATTGGTTCAACAGATACCGCCATCCGGCATACGCAAATTTTTTGATCTAGTTGGCGATAACAAAGATATCATCACACTGGGTGTAGGTGAACCGGACTTTGTAACACCATGGCATATGCGTGAAGCTTGTGTGTACTCACTCGAAAGAGGAATGACCAGTTACACTTCCAATGCAGGGATGCCGAAACTGAGGGAAGCCATTAGCGAGTACCTGGATACTCAGTTTGATACCAAGTATGATCCAAAAGACGAAATTATTGTTACCGTTGGTGGCAGTGAAGCCATTGATTTGGCATTACGTGCCTTGATCGTACCCGGAGACGAAATTCTGATTCCAGAACCTTCGTATGTAGCATATTCACCGATCGCTTCGATTGGTGGAGGTATACCGGTTGGTGTAGAAACGTATGCGAAGGATCAGTTTAAACTGACTGCCGAGGCGCTGGAAGCGGGAATTACGCCGAAGTCCAAGGTTCTTATTCTATGTTATCCGAGCAATCCTACAGGTGCCATCATGACCTATGAAGAATGGTTACCGATTGCTGAAGTGATCAAAAAGCATGACCTGATCGTCATTGCGGATGAGATTTATGCTGAGCTGACATATACGCAAAAACATGTTAGTTTCGCTTCGATTCCGGATATGAAGGAACGAACCATTTTGGTGAGTGGGTTTTCCAAGGCTTTTGCCATGACCGGCTGGCGGATCGGGTATATGTGCGGACATCCTGAACTAATTGCAGCCATGCTCAAAATTCATCAGTATACGGTGATGTGTGCACCTGCCATGGGACAGGTGGCCGCGCTTGAGGCATTGACAAACGGTTTAGGTGAGAAGGATAGAATGGTTGAATCCTATAATCAGCGCAGACGCCTTATCGTGCAGGGTTTTAGAGATATCGGGCTGGACTGTCATGAACCCCAGGGAGCATTTTATGCATTTCCTAGTGTCCAGAAGACGGGGCTGAGTTCGGATCTTTTTGCTGAGCGTTTGCTAACGGAAAATAAAGTGGCGGCTGTTCCGGGTAATGTATTTGGTCCACAAGGTGAGGGGTTTCTTCGTTGTTCCTATGCAACATCGGTGACCCAATTGAATGAAGCATTGGAACGAATCGGAAACTTTGTTTACAAACTGCAAAAAGAGGGTTAATAGGGATTAGAAGCCTTTGAGTAATATGAACATTTTTCAAACTAGAAAAAAATAACTTTCTTTTACAAAATATTGTGATATAATTTCAATTTGAAATATGTTTTTCTTGTATTTGGAAACTAATTTTTCCAAGGAGGGGTTGGCTTTGTTTTGTGTTGAATATGATTTACCGACTAATCGTGGGCATTATTTGGCAGAAGGCGATCATGGCGACCGATGGTCGGTGAAACCGGATCACGCATCTTTGCATAACGTTTCCTTGGAAGATGAGATCCATATGCTACGCCGCAAGATGGAACAGATATTCCTTGAAGAGAAATCATTCACATCCGATATTGTAATTGAAATTAGCAGTTTACTAGATTTGAAGATTAATGAATACATGAAGGCTAATCCGATCAAAGGAAAGTAATTTTTCGTTGTATCGAAACGTTACGCATATGCAATTTAAAGAAGACCCGGCATGGGTCTTTTTTTTGATCTATGAATAGATTGCTCCGGATAGGCAGGGTTATTTTTTTGCGTGAAACAATTGTGATATATTGTACATAGGAGACTAAAGGGGGAACTGGAATGAAGAGATTTTGGGGGCTTACCGCAATCATTTCTATGATTTTTCTGCTTGCTGGCTGTGGCGGTAAGGACGGTTTTACAATTTTTATCATTGATAACCAAGGAAATCCATCCGTGATCTCGGAGCAGTTGCAAGCTAATTTGCAGCAGAAGCTGGGCGAGGAGCCCAAGGTGGAGGTTATCACCAGTGCGATGTATGATGTGCAGAAAATTATGGTAGAGTACGCGGCCGGTGGTCATGATATTTTCATTTTGCCTGAGGCTGATATGAAGCAGTACGGAAGTAACGGCTCCAATATTCCGCTGGATGATACATTTGATGCGGAGAAGTATAAGCGCGGTGTATTTGAAGGCGGGGTCCTGGTTGAAAAGGGTGAAGGAGATGACGGTTCAGATATCAAGACAGAATCACATCTCTATGGCATTCCGCTGGAAGATATGAAAATGTTCAAAGATGTAGATTATGCTGCGCAAAATCTGTTTGCTACCATTCCAGTGTCGGCGTCTAATGTCGAAGAATCCAAGAAAGTGCTGAAGGCGCTGACAGAGTAAATGCAATCTAGTATGGCTACTGAAGGAGGGGAGCGGATTGCTAATTACGGTCACAGGCGGCATAGGCAGTGGTAAAACCCGATTTGCGCTTGGATACGCAGCCCGGATTAGCCGGGAGGGCATCTATTTATCCACTGGTGATCATGATCCCGTGATTCCCGAATTGCCATCCGCTCATTATCGTGCCATCCAGGCTGGGAATGGCCAGCACCTGACGGAGGTGCTTCACCAGATTAATCGGGAATCCAATCTCTTCCTGGCAGATCAGCGTATTGTCATTGTGGATAGTCTGACCGCATGGATGGCAGCCGGGTTCAGGGCAAGTGATGATCTGGATAAGCAGCGTTCAGAGACACAGCTGTTGCTGGACGCCCTTCTGTCTTACCAGGGAAAACTGCTTGTGATTACCAATGAAATGCACGGCTCTTTGTATCCTTCAGAGGAAGAACGAATTTTTGCAGCAAGAATGGCGTCAGTTAACCGGGCGTTGCAGGCGCATTCGGAACAGATGTATCTGTTAATATCTGGCCTGCCTGTAGATCTCAAAGATCGAGGGCTGCGCTATGAAGATTAACATTTCATTATGTTAACGATGGACGAGCCTAAAGAAGCCTCCGTCACCACAAATGTGGTGCGGAGGCTTTATTTTATGACAAATGCGATGCGTGTAAATTTCTTTATTTCCGAGTTTTATTTCTTCTGATCCACCAAATTATACAGCCCACAACAATAATCGCTAGAAGTACATATACGACCAGGGAGTACACGTCCATAAAGTGCAGGATACTCTCCCATGACGCACCGAGAGCCGCACCAACCGAGACGAGAATAATATTCCAGGCCAGTGTTCCAATGGTTGTGAAGAGCAGGAATAAACCAAATTTCATGTTGGACATGCCGGCAGGAATCGAAATCAGGCTGCGAACAAGGGGGACCATGCGACAGAATAATACGGTCCACATTCCATATTTGTCAAACCATGCATCGACACGGTGGATATCTTCTTTTTTGATCCGCAGAATATGACCCCAACGTTCTACAATCTTCTCCAGCCGATTAACATCAATCAGCAGTCCGATCCCATAGAGAATGACTGCCCCAAGCACAGAACCAATGGTAGCAGCAAGAATAACACCGGGAAGGGTCAAGCTGGTGTAGGTGGTCATGAAGCCGCCAAAAGGTAATATGATTTCGGAGGGGATGGGGGGAAATACGTTTTCAAGCGCAATAATGAGTGCAATGCCTATGTAGCCGTATTGTTCCATGAAATCGGTTATCCAGTTTTGCATAATCGTCTCCTCTACTTTTGGTTTGCAAGGATTTGGCGTATACTCGGCAGAGTACACCAACTCATATATACGTGTGAAGGATCTCACTGGTTTCTGAAAATAATAGCATTCCCGTATTCATAGTAGGTCAAGTATACTGATTAAGTTAAACTCTAAAAGGGCATGCATTTATATTTAACCCCAGCGTTCTACCATGCGAATGATATTAACAATAGGAGGGATTACAATGGGCATATATACACGAACAGGTGACGAGGGACAAACCTCAGTCATTGGTGGACGGGTCATCAAGGACGATGACCGGGTTGAAGCTTACGGGACAATTGATGAGCTGAATTGTTTTGTTGGGCAGGCCATTAGTTTTATTGATCAAGCAAACGGAAAATTTGAGGATTTGCGTGAACACTTGCTCGAAATTCAGCAAGAATTGTTTGATTGCGGGTCCGATCTCGCCTTTGTAAAAATTAGCGAAACCAAATATAAAGTACGGGATGAGATGGTCACCCGGCTTGAGCAATGGATAGATCTGTATGATGCGGAAAATCCGAAGGTGGAGCGGTTTATTTTGCCTGGGGGCAGTCTGCTCTCTTCCACATTACATGTCTGCCGTACAGTATGTCGTCGCGCTGAACGCCGCGCCGTAACACTCGGACAACATACGGATATCAACCCTTCTGTACGACGTTATTTGAATCGTCTGTCTGATTATTTCTTCGTTGTAGCTCGGACTGCCAATGCGAGACAACAGGTAGCTGACATTGAATATGTGCGGAGCAAAAAAGTATTCCGCCGCAAAGACAAAGAATGAGCGATTATTATTCACCACTTACTTACACGGTTCCCGAAAATGAAGATGGCTGGCTGCTGAAGACCGTGCTTCAGCGGCGCCTACAGGTTTCGCGCAAGCTCCTGTCGAGAATCAAACTTACAGAGCAGGGAATTATGTTGAATGGCGAGCGAGTATACATCAGCGTCAAAGTTAGCACAGGTGACGTCCTGGAAGTCCGGATGGAACAGGAAGAGTCGGATGATATTTTACCTGAGCCGATTCCCTTTACGATACTGTATGAAGATGAGCACTTGCTTATAGTGAACAAAGATTCTGGTGTCATCGTACATCCAACACATGGGCATTACACAGGTACATTGGCAAACGGAGTTGTCCATTATTGGAAGTCCAAGAGCGAGCGTTTCCGATTCAGACCAATTCATCGACTGGATCAGGAAACATCGGGTGTGCTGGCAATCGCAAAAAATCCATATGTGCACCAGCATGTGTCTGAACAGATGATCGCAGGAACGGTGGATAAACAATATATTGCCTTTGTGCACGGTAGTCCTGCCCAAGAAGAGGGGGCCATCGATGGGCCGATTGATCGTGATCCCGAAGAGCCGCATCGTCGAATCGTTACACCTGACGGTTATGCGGCAAGAACGTTATACACGACCGTTGCAAGATGGGCGGGCGGAAGCGCCAGTGCGGTGAACCTGAAGCTGGAGAGCGGCAGAACCCATCAAATAAGGGTACATATGACATCGATCGGCTGCCCGTTAATTGGGGATCGGATGTACAAGACCCTTCCTGTGCATGACATCGATGAGCAGACCATGTCTGTTAGGGATGAACGAGACACTTGGATTGCCCGTCAGGCATTGCACGCATGTGAGCTGGCGTTTGACCATCCCATTTTGCAAAGTCGGATGACGTTCAAAGCCCCGTTGCCCGCTGATTTGGCAGCCCTGGAGGCACGTTTGGATGCCGAGGCATCTCCTAGAGAAGTGTTGTAGGAATCTATCAAACAGCCTGCAATTCGCGCTGTGTGTAGTAGCTCAGAGTGCATTTGTGTCCAGCAGTAAGTCAACGGTTAGTTACCTTAACCCGTGTGAGGCATGCAAACTGCATCCGAACAAAATGCCGTAGGCTAATTTTTAATATTTTCAGGTTGTAAGATTTTATGTTTTAGGCTTTTGATCCTAAAGCCGAATGGACATTTTTCTCATTCGCAAAGAGGTTTAAATTTACAGTGCGATGGTATCGGTTTGGAGCGACTTTTGGATTTGCGAAGCAAACCAAGGGAAGCGAGAAATCGAAACCGGAGCACCCGATACAGGAGCAATTTTAGGAGGACAAGCAACGATGAGTAATCTAAAAGTATACCAATATGCCAAATGTGGCACGTGCCGTAAAGCCGTAAAATGGCTGGAAGCTCAGGGGCATGAGCTGGAATTAATCCCTATTTTCGACACACCTCCATCCGAAACAGAATTAACGGAATTGATTCAGAAGAGCGGACTTGAAGTGAAGAAGTTTTTCAATACGAGTGGGGAAGTATACAAGGAGCAGCAACTGAAGGACAAGCTGCCGGGGTTGTCCACAGAAGAGCAGATTCGTTTGCTGGCTTCCAATGGTCGTCTGATTAAACGTCCAATCGTTACGGATGGTCACAAAGTGACCGTAGGTTTCAAGGAAGATACGTATGAGCAGGAATGGAACAACACGTAATTAGTTGATTAATGATTTCATTGATTGTTAAATGAACCAAGGTAAAAAAGGCTCTGAATGTTCAAATTTCAGGGCTTTTTTGGCTGGTCGATCCTTGGCGGAACTATGCTATAATGATAGAATTAGTTCGATATTTTATTTGCTAGATACAGGACAGGAGAGAACAAATTCAAGTGAATCAACGTAATGAACCTACTTTGTTGCTGGTAGATGGTATGGCGGTGTTGTTCCGTGCATTCTATGCAACATCTGCAAGCGGATATATCAGACGTACAAAGGCAGGCGTGCCAACCAACGCAGTATACGGATTTATCCGTTATTTCTGGGATGCGGTTCAGACCTTTGGGCCAAGTCATGTCGTATGCTGTTGGGATATGGGGGGCAAGACGTTTCGCGGTGAAGAGTATGCAGCGTACAAGGGGAACCGTCCGGAAGCTCCGGATGATTTGATTCCTCAGTTTGCTCTGATTCGCGAAGTGATGGATAGTTTGAACATTCCGAATATTGGCGCTCAAGGATATGAAGCTGATGATTGCATCGGTACACTTGCCAAATACTACACCGAGCAGACGGATATGAACGTGATGGTACTTACGGGTGACCATGATATGCTGCAACTGATTGATGATCGCACAAGCATTATTATTATGAAAAAAGGTCATGGCAATTACATGGTGTATACGCCTGAATCTCTAATGACGGAGAAACAACTGACACCTCGTCAAGTGATTGACATGAAAGGTCTGATGGGCGATGCCAGTGACAATTATCCTGGGGTACGTGGCATTGGGGAGAAGACGGCTTTGAAACTTGTGCAGGAGTTTGGCTCCATTGAAGGTATTTTGGACAATATGGATAAGCTTACCCCTTCGGTACGTAACAAGATTGAGAATGACCTCGACATGCTTCATCTGTCCCGCAAACTGGCAGAGATTCACTGTGCTGTTCCGGTAGCATGTGCACTGGATGTATGTGAATTGCGTCTTGATCCGGATATGGTGATGGACAAGTTCGAACAACTTGAGATGAAGAGCCTGGGCTCTTGGATGGGAGTGGCAATAGGGTGAGTAGCATGCAGACAAAACGGACGGGCAAAAAGTGGTGGACAGGGGCTATGGCCCTCGTCCTTGCTTTGCCTGTAGTCCTTTCAGGAGCAGTGAGTGTTCCACAGACAGCAGATGCCAAAGCGGCAATTAGCACCAAGGTACAGAAAGTAAAAGCAGCAGGACGCAGTTTTACCGTGCAGACGGTTAGTATTCCCAAGGGTACACCAGTTACCGTAGGATTAGCGAAGAAGCAGGTTGGTCAGACTGCAACATTACCTTCGATTGTTAAGGCATATGGCGCGCAAGCGGCCATTAACGGAGCGTTTTTTGAAGCTTATAACGGAGCTCCAGATCCATACGGCATGTTAATAGCAAACGGCAAAGTTATACATATTGGAAGATACGGAACAACGATTGGATTTAAGGAAGATGGCTCAGCCATCATGGATTCGCTTCAAGTGAGCCTGACGGGTAAAGTAACAGATAAAGAAGGGAATTCACGCAGTTGGTATGCGACCTTTATTAACCGAACACCTTCCGCGAATGCGAGTATTACGATGTTATACACGCCAGAGCGGGGATCTACAGTCGGGTTCAAAGGAGGTACGGCGGTTGTGATGGAGAAAGGGATTGTCACCAAGAAAGTACCGAATACCGATGTAGCCATTCCGAAGAATGGCTCGGTGCTGGTCTTCACGGGAAATCAGAAATCTTCGTCCGACCGCTTCACCATTGGATCAACTGTAGAGATGAATTATAAGTACACCAATGCAGCGGGCAAAGAGATCCCTTGGCAAGATGTAGTCACCGCTGTGGGCGCAGGTCCACGTTTGGTGAAAGACGGCAAAGTTGCCGTAAATCCAGCGAGTGAGGGCTTCAAGGATACCAAAATTCTCAATGCCTCCGGCGCAAGAAGTGGTATTGCCATTATGGCCGACGGTTCGGTTATGTTGGCTACCGTTTCTGGAGCGACCATTAAGGAATGGGCTGCTGTCATGCAGAAGCTTGGTGCCAAGCAGGCAATGAACCTGGATGGTGGTGCATCTTCTGGCATGTATGCTGGCGGCAAAATGCTTACTTCCCCGGGCCGCTTGTTAAGTAATACACTTGTTTTTGGTGGCTCTGTTCGTTAAAAGAAAGCTAATATGGGAGGTAGGATCAGATGACACTCACACATAACCGGAAGCCAGATGAAAGCAAAACGGCGGTATTAGCTGTAAACGTAGGGCAAGTTCAGGCCTTGCCTGGCCAGAAGCGCGAAGTGATGAGCGGCATTGTGAAACATCCCATATCCAGCCCGGTCTTCCTGTCATTCACCGGAATGACAGGGGATGCCCAGGCTGATCTGGAGCATCATGGTGGGCCTGACAAGGCGGTTTGTGTATACGATTACAGTCGTTATGCGGCGCTTGAACAACTGATGGATCGCAAGCTGGACTGGGGAGCTTGTGGAGAAAATCTGACAGTTGAAGGCTGTATGGAGGAAGAAGTCCGCATTGGTGATGTGTATGAATTGGGGAAAGCCACGGTACAGGTCAGCCAGCCGAGACAGCCTTGCTTCAAGCTTGGTGCACGGTATGATTACAAAGAGCTGCCTGTTTATTTCCAGGATAGCGGGCATACCGGATTTTATTTTCGGGTGTTGCAAGAGGGCGAGGTAACTCCTTCTGCAACTTTCAGACGAATAAGCACGGATCCTGCATCAATGACCATTCTGGAAGCTAATCGAATTATGCATCAGGGGAAGCAGGATGTCGCTGCTATGCGTGCTTTGCTGGCCATTCCAACGTTAGCCGACAGCTGGAAGCAGACCTTATTGAAGCGACTGGCTAAGCTCGAAACTGCTGAACAGGATTAATTCATGCCCTTGTTTAGAGAACAGATTCGAAGATCCATTTTAATTTTAAACTACTTGGGAGTGTGACTAACATGACGATTTTAGGCGCAATTGAAGCTGGAGGAACCAAATTTGTATGTGGTATCGGTACGGAAGAAGGAGAAGTTCTTGAACGCGTAAGTTTTCCAACGACGACACCGGAAGAGACGATGGCTCAAGTAATCGCTTTTTTTGAAGGTAAAGGTATTGAAGCATTAGGTGTAGGTTCATTTGGTCCGATTGATCCGATTGAAGGAAGCCCGACTTATGGTTACATCACAACAACACCAAAACCACATTGGGGTCAGTACAACCTGATTGGTAAGCTCAAAGAGCACTTTGATGTACCGATGACGTTCGACACCGATGTAAACGGTGCTGCGCTTGGGGAAGCAACCTGGGGGGCTGCACAAGGCCTAGATAGCTGTCTGTATATTACTGTCGGAACGGGTATTGGTGCAGGCGCAGTTGTAGGTGGCAAAATGGTCCATGGATTGTCACATCCAGAGATGGGACACATCATTGTACGCAGACATCCTGAGGATACGTATGAAGGGTTCTGTCCGTATCATGGAGACTGTCTGGAAGGGCTTGCCGCAGGTCCTGCCATCAATAAACGTTGGGAGCAACCGGCTTACGAACTGCCAGCCGATCACAAGGCTTGGGAGATTGAAGCACATTACCTGGCGCATGCTCTGATGAATTATGTATTGATCCTCACACCTCAGAAAATTGTAATGGGTGGCGGTGTGATGAAGCAGGAGCATCTGTTCCCAATGGTTCGCAGTAAACTGCAGGAATTGCTCGCTGGATACGTTCAGCATCCTGCACTTCAGTCCGAAATTGACCAGTATGTCGTTTCACCTGGACTTGGCGATAATGCGGGGTTGTGTGGTTCACTTGCGCTGGCGAAACTAGCTTTGAATAAGTAAATAGCTTTACAAACAAGTAGTTGACGAATTTTTCCATTGTGGTAATATATGAGCAACAGCATAGCACGGTTAATGAGGAAGCACCTCTCTTGCATGGATTTTGCAGGAGAGGTGTTTTTTTGTGCTGCTTAATTTAGCACAATACAGACTGTGTCGAGCTGAACTATTGAAGGAGGGACAGGATATGGAAGTCATTTTCATGAACAGATTATCCAGAATGTCAGGTCAGAATGAAGAGCATGCGCAGCTGTGGATTGGTGAAGAAGAAGGGGCGTGGCATCTGGGGTGGAGCCGATATGAGGAAGGAGATCGTACGGATGCCATCTGGTATGATGGCAGTTCGTGGGACGAGCTGTTGCATGTGTATCGTCATCAGTTAGCCATACAGATGGGCGAAGGATATCGTCCATTGTTGCAAGGTTTGTTCCACGAAAATGATGATTTGAAGTCGCGCAGTTATGGCGGTCAACGTCTTCATTGCTACAGTGAATTATATGGCAATGAGGGGCTGTATATGGACCTGTGCATATGGCGCAGGAAGAGAGCAGCGTCTGACCGGAAGGCCCCCTATTTTATTGCAACGAACCGGTTGCTGCGCATGATCAGTGCATTTGTTCCACAAACCATCGATGAATTGATGCAACTGCCTGGCGTAGGGGAGAGCAAGGCTTCCGAGTACGGAGAGCAATGGCTGGAGCTTACGAATGGACTGGAACGTTCCACATCTTTCCCGCTAGATTGGGTGTACTCGGTTCTGAAAGAACAAGAATATGAGAGCTGGCTGTACAAACAGAGAGAGCAGAAGTACAAGCAGGAGCTAGACAGATTCACCACACGGAAGCAGGTACTTGAGGGTATGAAAGAAGGATATACATTGGAGGAGATTGTGAATCGTTCCGGATTGTCCCGTCGGGAGCTAATTGAACTGTTGGAGACACTGGATTTGGAGGGGTATGACACCGATTGTCTACTTGATGCGGAGCTTGCTGTCATGTCTGAAGAGGAGCAAGAGGCGGTATGGAGTGCCTACGAGGAGCTGGGAGATACGTTCCTGAAGCCCGTGTTACATAAGGTGTATGGAGAAGAGAAGCCTGGCGGGAGCAATCTGGAGCAGGTCTACGAAAGACTGCGCATGATTCGCATCCGGTTTCGTCGTCACACAGAGACGGAGCAGAATGCAGGCTAGATTGGAAATAGGACGTTAGTTGTCATACATTAAGCGGATAATAAAAAAAAGACGAGACGTCTCCAGAAGTGGAGCGCTTCGTCTTTTGCTATTTCAAACCCAATCTTTTTTGCGGAAAATAAAGAACATACTCAGGCCCAGTGTAACCATCAGGCCAATAACCACAAAATAACCATATTTCCAGTCCAACTCGGGCATGTTCGTAAAGTTCATCCCATAGATGCCAGTGATAACCGTCAGCGGCATGAACACCGTCGTAATGGCGGTGAACACACGCATGATTTCATTCGCCCGGTTGGCGATACTGGATTGGTAAGCTTCTCGTAAGTTCCCCATCAAGTCGCGATAAGTCTCAAAGGTTTCGGATATTTTCACAGCATTTTCATAAATGTCACTAAAATACTTTTGCAGTTGATCATCAATAAGACGCAGATCTTTTTTATTGAGTGTGTTAATGACCTCTTTCTGAGGTCCAAGCACTTTCTTCAGCCACAAAATCTCACTGCGCAGCCCGATAATCTCATTCAGATGTGACTTCTTGGTATGCATCAGAATGTCCTCTTCAAGCTTCTCAATGCGCGCTTCAATTCGGTCACCGACAGTAAAATAATTATCAACAATCAAGTCAACCAGCAGATACAGCAGCTTATCTGGCGTACTAATTTCCTGTTCCCAAAGGATCGGTTTCAATGTCCGCAATTCGCTGACTTTCTGTTTGGTAACACTGATAATAAAGTGTCTGCCAAGGAACAAGTTGACGGCACGTAAAAAAATCTCTTCATCATCAAAACGAATGCTATTAATAACAATAAAATAATGGCTCTCATAAATTTCAATCTTCGGACGTTGTTCTTCGTCACTCAAACAGTCTTCCACGGCCAGATCATGCATCATGAACAGCGGTTGAAGTACCGCCAAATCGTCTACGTCCGCATCAATCCAGTAAAACCCCTCCGCTGGTGGAGTCAGCGCCTGCTGAATGTCGTCCACCGGAATAAATACACCGTTATTTACCAACCGGATTTTCATTATTCATCTACTCCTTCTGCACCCGCCAAATGGGCGGATTTCATCAATATGGGCGCAAAAAGAACAGATCAGCCGGTCGGCAGCGGAGCCTGGAAGTCAGGACTGCGTTCGCTCTATAATCAAACGGAAGTAACGTCCCGCTGCCGGCATGCTGATATCAATTCTCTATGCAGTTTGTCGGAATTCGGCTGCCAGTCAGGCCTCGGGTCGCCATCCATTGAATATGTCACCTCTCACATAAGGGTTTATAACACTTGTCTAGTATACCGCTGGTACAGGGTCCTTTCAAGCGCAAAAATGTGTCGATTTCGCGCCCTGGAGCAGTGTATGACAACGGATGATGAACGGTTCCGATCCTGAGGAACAGACATTGAACTACACCTTGACGTGAGGGGATTAATGTCTTAAAGTAAAAGGTGAACCACACTAGTTTTTACAATTGAATAAAGCGAAATCTTATCAAGAGTAGGTGGAGGGACTGGCCCGATGAAACCCGGCAACCGGCGGTATACCGCACGGTGCTAATTCTTGCAGCGACCAAGTGTCCAAGTGGCACTGTTGTAACTGAGAGATGAGAGAGGCGCATATCTATTTACATATGACCTTTCTCGGAATCCGAGGAAGGTCTTTGTTATATGCACCGACTTCTCAGCAGTGATTTTCGCTAAGGAACTTGAGCTTGCCGCCAGCAATGTGGTTGCAATTCAGCGCCTGCAGGCAAGCTCATGGCAGCCTAAAACTGTACGGATGCGAATCGTATCGAGTCCGCAGTGGCTGCATCTATTTATGCACAAGGAGGAGTTAGAACTACCATGCCAATCAAAATTCCAGACACACTGCCTGCCAAAGAAGTACTTGCAGGAGAGAACATCTTTGTCATGGACGAGACATCTGCTTACCAGCAGGACATTCGTCCACTACGTATCGCTATATTAAACCTGATGCCCACAAAGGAAACGACAGAAACTCAATTGCTTCGTTTGGTGGGTAACACACCAATTCAGGTAGATATCGTTCTGGTTCATCCGAAGTCTCATACGTCCAAGAACACTTCCCAGGAATATTTGGACTTGTTCTACAAAACCTTTGATGAGATCGAACACCGCCGTTTTGACGGCATGATCATTACAGGTGCTCCTGTAGAGCAAATGGACTTTGAAGACGTGAACTATTGGAAAGAAATCCAGGAGATCTTCGAATGGACCAAAACCAATGTGACTTCGACCATGCATATATGTTGGGCTTCCCAAGCGGGGTTATACCATCATTTCGGAGTTCCCAAAGTTCCGCTGGATGAAAAATGTTTTGGCGTATTCTCACATACGATCAACAGATCCAATGTGCAGCTGCTGCGCGGATTTGATGAAGTATTCAACGTCCCGCATTCCCGCCATACGGAAGTGCGACGTGAAGATATTGAAAAAAATGAAAACCTTGAAATATTGGCTGAATCAGAGGAAGCGGGTATTTTCCTCGTTGCTACCAAAGACGGCAAACAGATTTTTGCAACCGGACATGCCGAGTATGACCCGCTTTCATTGAAATGGGAATATGACCGTGATGCAGCTAAAGGTATGGACATTGCGCTGCCGAGACATTATTTCCCGAATGACGATCCTTCCCGTGTTCCCCCGGCCACTTGGCGAGCACATGCAAACTTATTATTCTCTAATTGGCTCAATTACTATGTGTATCAAGAGACACCTTACGATATTGGTCCGCAAATTTAATCGACATTACAGGAGGATGCTGCAATGGAAGACAACAAATTGAAAATCGAAAGTCGATTGGCCCAAATTGGGTCTATCAATGAACCGGTAACGGGCGCCATTAATTTTCCGATCTATCAATCCACTGCGTTTCGCCACCCAAAGCTTGGACAAAGCACGGGATTTGATTATATTCGTACGACCAATCCAACCCGTAAAGTGTTGGAAGAAGCAGCGGCAGCGTTGGAATCCGGTGATGCAGGTTTTGCCTGTAGCTCCGGCATGGCTGCTTTGCAAACGATTTTCGCTTTATTCGGACAAGGGGATCATCTGATTGTATCGCTGGATCTGTACGGCGGAACGTATCGTTTGCTTGAACGCATCCTGTCTCGATTTGGTGTGACGGCAAGTTACGTTGATACTAATGACTTGGCAGCTCTAGAAAATATTCGTCAACCAAATACAAAAGCGGTATTTATTGAAACACCAACCAATCCACTAATGATGATTACGGATGTGGAAGCGGTATGCTCCTGGGCCAAGAGCCACAACTTGCTCACCATTGTGGATAATACACTACTGACTCCGTTCTTCCAGCGTCCAATTGAACTTGGTGCTGATATCATCATTCATAGTGCCACGAAGTATCTGGGTGGTCATAATGATGTACTTGCCGGATTAATTATTACCAAAGGTGAGGAATTGTCGGCCGAAATGGCATTCCTGCACAATTCCATTGGAGCCGTATTGTCTCCAAGTGACTCCTATCAGCTGATGAAAGGCATGAAGACACTCGCTCTTCGCATGGAGCGGCATGAGTATAATGCTCTGACGATTGCCAAGTACCTTTTGGAGCACCCAGCCGTTAATGAAGTGTATCATCCTGGTTTGTCGGATCATCCCGGATTTGAAATACAGAATAAACAATCCAGTGGAAATACAGGCATTTTCTCCTTTAAGGTAAAGGATGCTCGTTATGTTGAACCATTGCTTCGTCACATTAAACTGATTGCTTTTGCGGAAAGCCTCGGGGGTGTAGAGTCATTGATGACTTATCCTGCGGTGCAGACCCATGCGGATATTCCGATTGAAATTCGTGACGCTGTAGGTGTAGATGACCGTCTGTTGCGCTTCTCAGTAGGGATCGAGCATGCCGAAGATCTGATTGCCGATCTGGGCAATGCACTTACAGCTGCACAACAGGAGATAGAAGGGGGAACCGCATCATGAGTGAGCAAAACAATAATGCCAACAATCATGAACGGAATGTTCATTCTGACCTGAAGTTCGATACCAAGCTGCTGCATTTCGGTGACGAAATCGATAAAACAACCGGGGCTTCCAGTGTGCCAATTTACCAGGCCTCCACATTCCATCATTTTGATATTTTTAATCCACCCCAACATGATTATAGTCGTTCCGGTAACCCGACTCGTCAGGCATTGGAGGATTACATTACATTATTGGAAGGTGGGGCACGCGGATTTGCCTATTCCTCAGGAATGGCTGCCATCTCCAGTGTGTTCATGATGTTCTCGGCAGGCGATCACATGATTGTGACGGAAGACGTATATGGAGGAACGTATCGACTGCTTACTTCCATTCTGAGCCGGATGCAGATTGAGACTACCTTTGTGGATATGACCAATATTGAGGAAGTAAAGGCAGCGCTCAAACCGAACACGAAGGCAGTCTATATGGAGACACCATCCAACCCGACACTTCGGATCACGGATATTGCTGCGGTCACCTCCTGGGCAAAGGAACATGAGCTAATCTCCATTCTCGATAACACCTTCATGACGCCTTATTACCAAAGGCCGATCGAGCTTGGTGTGGATATTGTCGTACATAGTGCGACCAAGTTCCTTGGCGGACACAGTGATGTGCTGGCAGGTTTAGCCGTTGCTCGTACGGATTCATTGGGTACACAGCTAAAACAATTGCAGAATGGACTTGGAACCGTGCTTGGTGCCCAGGAATCCTGGCTGCTGATGCGTGGCATGAAAACTTTGGGTGCGCGCATGGCACACAGTGAACAAAGCACAGCGAAGCTGGCTGCTTGGCTTAGTGGACGCAGTGATATTACGGCTGTATTTTATCCGGGGCTGCTGGATCATCCCGGCCGTGAAGCTCATGAACGTCAGTCAAGCGGATACGGCGCTGTCGTGTCGTTTGACGTTGGGTCGGGAGATCGTGCCAAGGCTGTACTCAACCGTGTGAAATTGCCAATTGTTGCCGTGAGTCTGGGTGCGGTTGAAAGTATCTTGTCTTATCCTGCGATGATGTCTCATGCGGCTATGCCGGCTGAGGTTCGCCGTGATCGAGGTATAACTGACGGATTACTGCGCTTCTCGGTAGGTCTGGAAGACATCGATGACCTGATTGCAGATCTGGATCAGGCACTTCAGGATTCGTAAGTCGGCTGTATTGAAACACGGGTGTTAGAGCCCGCTGAAAAAGAAATGAAATAGATGGCATATGTAAACATTTTTATTAATTTTTAAAGCACCTGCTCATAAGGTGCTTTTTTTCACATGTAACCTGTGTTACGATATGTGGAGTACGGAAATGCGATGTTGCCACCAAAACTTTCATCTATATGAGCAAGTTGGGACGGATCGTGATTATATTTTCTCTTCATGAGGGAGGCTTTTTTACGATGAGTACGGTAGACCGTATCTTAGATAAAGCCCTTCGGGGCGAACGTTTGGACTTGGAAGACACGATTCAGCTGTTTGAATCAAATGAAGTAGACAAAATCGGGGCAGCCGCCAATGTGATTGTAAAACGCATGCACCCCGAACCATACAGAACTTTTGTAATTGGGCGTAACGTCAACTACACGAACGTGTGTGATGTGTACTGCCGTTTTTGTGCTTTCTACCGCAGACCTGGCTCTGACGAAGGATATGTACTTCCCGATGAAGTCATCTTCCAGAAGATTCAAGAAACCGAAGACGTGAATGGTACCGAGATTCTGATGCAAGGTGGAACGAATCCGAATCTGCCGTTTAGTTATTACACCGACCTGCTCAAAGCGATCAAGGAGCGTTTCCCTAATATTACGATGCACTCCTTCTCGCCAGCCGAAATTATGAAAATGGTTGAAGTGTCCGACGGTCTTACTTTGGAAGAGGTTGTACGTGCAATTCACGAAGCGGGACTCGATTCTCTGCCTGGTGGTGGTGCCGAAATCCTGGATGACCGTACACGCCGCAAAATCAGCCGTCTGAAAGGTTCCTGGCGTGATTGGATGGACGTTATGCAGACAGCTCACCGTATCGGTATGAACACAACGGCAACGATGGTTATCGGCCTAGGTGAAACGATGGAAGAACGCGCACTGCACCTGCTTCGTGTACGTGAAGCTCAGGATGAGTGCATTGCGAACAAGTATGATTCTGAAGGATTCCTGGCGTTCATTCCTTGGACATTCCAACCGGATAATACGAATCTGAAGTTGGAGCGTCAGACGCCAGAAGAGTACCTGAAGACGGTAGCGATCAGCCGACTGGTATTGGACAACATCAAAAACATTCAATCCTCATGGGTAACGATGGGACCTGAAGTCGGCAAAAAATCACTTGAATTTGGCTGCAACGACTTTGGTAGCACCATGATTGAAGAGAACGTGGTATCTGCTGCAGGCGCAACGTACAAAGTCAACATTGGTTCCATTACGCAACTGATTCGGGAGTCCGGTTATATTCCAGCACAGCGTAACACGAGATATGATATCCTGCGGACGTTTGATGAGAATAATGCCATTCAACAAGATTTTGTAATGCAGAACTAATATTTATTTTATAGCACATCACGCTGATGAAATGAATGGATAAGTAGTTCATTCAGTCAGTGTGGATATGAAGTCCGTTGATTTCCCTTTAAAAGGGGAATCGGCGGACTTTTTAATTTCACTTCACACCAAGCGATAATTCACAGATCATCAAACAGTATATATTACGCATTTGGCGATATTTTAGTTTGAAATTCAACTGTTACAATGAAAGAACACGTGAGTATGCTAGACATGCTGGGAAGGGGCAGGCCGATGAAAACGAGAAGACTTGGTAAGACTGGACTGGAAGTACCTGTGCTGAGCTTTGGAGCATCCTCTCTAGGTTCAGTATTTCGTGATATTGACCGAGGTGAGGGTGTTCGTACGGTTCACGCCGCTGTAGATACAGGGATGAACTATATAGATGTTTCGCCCTATTATGGATTAACGAAGGCTGAATCGGTGCTTGGAGAAGCCATCCGTAGTTTGCCACGTAGCTCGTTTACGTTGTCGACCAAGGCTGGACGTTATGGGGAGAATGCATTTGATTTTTCGCGTAAGCGGATACATGATAGTGTACAAGAGAGTCTGGGTCGACTGCATACTGATTATATCGATATCCTGTTCTTGCATGACATTGAGTTTGTCCCGGCCGATATTATTATTGAAGAAGCTTTTCCAACCTTGCTTCGCCTGAAAGAGCAGGGAGTCATTCGCCATGCAGGGATTTGTGGCTTACCGCTGCCGTTATTCGAAACAGTGTTGCCACAGATTGATGCTGACGCCATCATTTCCTACTGCCATTATGCATTAAATGATACTTCACTGCTGTCCTTGCTGCCCCTTTTGGAAAAGAAAGAAGTTGGCCTTGTGAATGCTTCGCCACTTTCTATGGGCTTATTAAGCACAAGAGGAGCTCCTGCCTGGCACCCGGCAGATGATCGCGTGAAGCAGATCTGCCAGCAAGCGGCGCAGTTCTGCGCGGAACAGGGCACTGATATTGCGAAGCTTGCCGTGCAATTTGCAACAGCCAATGAACGGATTCCAACAACACTGGTCAGCAGTGCAAGTGAACATAATATCCGCAACAATGCAGCCTGGATTGAGGAACCATTAGACCAGGAACTGTTATCAGAGGTGCTGCGTATTCTGGCTCCAATTCGTAATGAAAGCTGGGCCAGCGGACGCCCTGAATATAACATTGAACATAACATGAAGTCACAAGCATCATCCGAGGGGGAACAGGAATGAGAGCTGTTATATGTGAAGAAATAAATCGTTTGGCGTTGCGAGACATAGCTGAACCTGAAAGAAACGAGAATCAGGCGCTGGTAACCATCCGCCGAATTGGAATCTGTGGCACAGATCTGCATGCCTACAAAGGTAATCAGCCTTTTTTCACCTATCCTCGTGTACTGGGTCATGAGCTTGCAGGGATTATTGAAGAAATCGGGGAGAATGGAGCGGGCCTGAAGGCGGGAGATCAGGTTAGTATTATTCCATATTTGCATTGTGGTCATTGTATCGCTTGTCGATCAGGGAAAACGAATTGTTGTGTGTCAATGCAGGTGATGGGTGTACATGTGGACGGCGGCATGCGAGAGAGAATCGTTGTGCCTGTCTCCCATCTGATCCAAGCTGAAGGACTTACACTGGATGAAACTGCGATGGTAGAACCGCTCAGTATTGGTGCTCACGCGGTCAGAAGAGCAGCCCTAAGGCCTGGTGAACAGGTTGTTGTCGTTGGAGCTGGACCGATTGGTCTGGGTGTGATGGCATTTGCCAAACAGGCGGGTGCTCGGGTCATTGCTATTGACCGAAATCTGGACAGGCTGGAACTTAGCCGAACATGGGCCGGAGTGGATGCTATGGTTCAGGCCAATGAACAAGCGGCACAGCAAGTTGCTGAAATCACGAATGGGGACTATGCGACGGCTGTCTTTGATGCAACAGGAAACATGCAATCGATGAATAATGCCATTCAATACGTTGCTCATGGTGGACAATTAATCTTTGTTGGACTGGTCAAAGCCGATATTTCCTTTCATGATCCAGACTTTCACAAGCGAGAGATGAGCATTTTAGGTAGCCGAAACGCCACACGGGAAGATTTTGAACAAGTCATGTCGATCTTGCGGGAGAAGAAGTTGAACATGGACGGCTACATTACACACCGGACGAGTTTTGATCAATTGCCTGATTCGATCGACACCTGGTTACAACCGGATTCGCATGTAGTGAAAGCGATAGTGGAGTTATAAAAAGAATAACTGAAAAAAACTCTCTCTGATCCTGAATGAATGGTTAACATCCATGGGAAATCAGAGAGAGTTTTTGTGCGCCTAGCCTATAGAAATCTTGATTATTTTTCCGGGTTCGTCACAATACCTGCATGTGGATCAATATGACGCACAATGGATTTGAGCCAGATCATTTCAAGGAAATGAATCTCATAGTAGAGTGCTCCCGGAACGTGTTGGATCCAACCTTCAGCTACAGCAGGGTGTCCTGAATCTGCTGAAGGATCCAATGTTCCAGGTTCACGGCGCAGCCGTTTACGGATGGCTTTTTCAACTTGAGCGCTTTGTGTGGTTAAAATACATATTTTGCGCTTAGCTGTGAATCCGCGGAATGCAATATACACCATTTCATATGCAATGAGATAAGCAATTACCGAGTACATCGCTTGATCCCAACCGAAGACAACACCAGCGGCGGTTAGAATCAACAAGTTGAGCAGCATGATTATTTTTTCGATAAGCATCCGTTTCCCGCTAAATACACGTTCAGGTGGACGGGAGGACGGATCACCGATTTCCAGCGTATCCAGTGTCCCACCATACCGCACGACTAGACCGATTCCTAGACCGAGACATAATCCGCCAAACATGGCGGCAGCCAGGGGGTGCTCGACAAGCGGCGGCATGGGATGAAGCACAATGGCACCAATCGAAAAGACAACCAAACCCAGAACAGTGACCAGTACGAATTTCTTTTGCACGAGTCTATAGGACAGAAAAATAAATGGAACGTTGAACAAAAACAGGAACAAACCAATCCTCATTTCGGTCCAGTGGGCGAACAACGAAGAGATGCCTGTAATGCCTCCAATAATGATCTTATTGGGATGTAGAAACAATTCAAGTCCCACGGAGGCCAGAATTCCACCCGCTATTACAAACAATAAATTCAACATGCGACGGGCAGATGATAATCTGGTCTTGGCGGTTTGTGGCACCGGATTAGCCGATATCAGAGGTGCTTTCATAGGTCATCCTCCTTTGTGCGGCTTTCGTGCAATTCTCCCTGGGTTAATCACAGAAAGATCGGCGGTAGAGCCGCGATTACGATACGTTGTCTGTCTGAACAGACAAGGGGGTTACCCTTCTTTCTGTAAAACCTTCGGTTCTTCTTTCTTTTTCCGAGGATCCTTGAACTTGAATATTTTATCCAATAAACGGAATACATGTTTGGATTCTTTAGTTAATAAAGGACCCAGAATGGCCAGAATTAGGACATAGAGCGCGGCAAACGGTTGAATCATTGGCAACAGTCCCCCGGCTTTACCCATGTTGGCCAATATGATGGAAAATTCACCCCGTGACACAATGGTTAATCCAATATTCGCCGATGCTTTGGGAGATAGTCCTGCACTGCGTCCGGCCATCATACCTGCCAGGAAGTTACCGAACAATGTAATAACAACTGCAATCAGAGCTAACCATACGGCTTCGCCACCCAAGGACAACGGATCAATGGACAATCCAAAGCTGAAGAAGAAGATTGCTCCGAAGAAGTCACGGAACGGTAGAATCAAGTGCTCAATCCGTTTTGCGTGTTCTGTTTCAGCAAGCACCAGACCAACCAGTAATGCACCAATCGCTTCGGCAACATGAATGGTTTCAGAGAAGCCGGCTACCAGGAACAAGGCTCCGAATACAACGAGAGAGAATAGCTCATTCGATCGAATTTTAAGCAATTTGTTTAGTAGCGGTGTTGCTTTGCGTCCAAGGATAATCACGATAAGCATGAATCCGAGAGCAATAAGTGCGGACATGATGACGCCTCCGATGGAGGATGAATCACTAAGCACAAGTCCGGACAAGATCGAGATATATACAGCGAGGAATACATCTTCGAACATAATAATACCCAATATCATCTCTGTTTCTGGATTGGCCGTTCGTTTCAAATCCACGAGTACCTTGGCCACGATGGCACTGGAAGAGATGGTAGTTATACCTGCGATAATAAGTGCTTCTGCAACTGGGAAACCGGACATAAAACCGAATATTAATCCCAGCGTAAAGTTAATGCCGATGTAGATCGAGCCGCCAACTGCAATAGAGCGACCCGATTTAATTAAACGACCTACCGAGAATTCAAGTCCAAGGTAGAAGAGAAGGAACAGGATACCGATCCGGCCCATAAATTCAATAAAAGGCTGACTCTCAATAAAGCGGAAGTCCAGATGCCAGATTTTCATAGCATGTGGCCCAACAGCCATCCCGATCAGAATATAAAACGGAACGACCGAAAATCTTAGTTTTGCAGATAAAAGGCCGGCTGCCGCAATGAGCACAAGGGCCAGACCTACTTCGAATATCAAATGATCCATCTATTTACCCCCTTCCAGTCAGGAGGAGGGATTTAAACAGTTTCTGCTGATTGCGTTCGCCAACGGCTACTACCGTGGACTCTGCACTAATCACGACCTCCGGACCGGGGCTGATATGTTTTTTGTGATTCTTCTCAACAACGGCAATAACCGTTGCCCCTGAGTTTTGACGTACGTCCAGTTCACCAATTGATTTACCGATACATCCGTAGGATGGCTCGATTTTGTACCATTCAATAATCAGATCGTCAAACGTTACTTCAATATTTTCAAGCTGCTTTGGTTTATAGGTCAACCCACCAACGATGGCAGCAATCTGTCTTGCTTCATAGTCATCAAGTGTAATCATGGAGATGCTTTGGTCTGGATCATCGTACTCAAAATGGTACATTTCCCGGCGACCGTCATCGTGAATAATGACAATAATTTTATCTCCACTGCTCGTTTCAATCTGAAATTTCTTGCCGATTCCCGGCAAATCTGTTTCGCGTACATCCATGGATAGTATGCCTCCTTATATTGAGGGCTGGCCACAGAAGACAGGCTTATTTCCCGAAAATAGAATGAACTGTTGCGCTTAGGAACATTAAATGATGCGGGTAAACAGAGCCAGGGACTCCTGACACACAGCCTTGTGTTGTGAATTTTTAGAAGATGGGGATAACAAAATAGACGTTAACAAATAGGTGTTGCCAAATAAAACTGATCGATATCTAACATTTGCTAAAAGGATTAAAAGTTATGCACAAGCACACCGTCTCACAGACAGAGGTGTCTCCATGCAAAGCAACCTAAATTACGGTGTAACGGCTAGCTAAGAGCGTTCACGTAAATTGGTGCTATCGGGGTGGGAGATACATACATACTGGTGAATTTGATGGGTAGCAGAAATAATCTGCGTTTAAACAGACAAATCAACGGTTTAAAGGGTAGACGCGGTGTAGGAATTCGCAGCATTAGCAACAAAGCGAGCACAAGAAAGACAGGTTTGTTATGCGTGACCGCAATCAACTTCGACATGACTTGTGGGTATTTGCGAATGGCAGGTTTCTGCTGAGACTCCAAAGTGTGGACAAGCACTTCCTTGTTGGAAGTCGTCTCAACGGTTACCTCGACAGCGGATTCCGACTGCATCGGAATATGGAAGGACAACGCTTGGAATACGCACAAAATGATAATAAAGGCGTAACGGAGTATTCTTGGTTGTTGTCTCATTTTGGCTTCCCCCCTTTTCCGTGAAACATACTGTTATAAAAATAATAACACATTTTTGTCTTAACTCCAAACAGATTGATAATATACTGAGAAATCATGACACGCTTTCCATCAATCCGCTTCGTATATCCCTATCAGCCTTGCCATATACTTTGAACAGGAAGGAAAGGAGTGATTCTTATGGAACTGTTCGCCGTATGGACCGATGTATCAGGGCAGGAAGAAGCGGATCAATTTTATCGTTGTGTGAAGGAAAAAACCAAAGGTTTACATATAAGCAAAAGAGGATTTCGGCTCACCTTCAAACATAATGACGGAAGAGCGGCCTGGGTATGCAGAGGCAATGAGAATCACGCTGACTTCCAGCAGTGGTTGCCCCAGATCAGTGATTTGCTTGCCAACGGACTTGCAGATTTCATTATGGATACGCGTGAACGTATTATGGTGGAAGAGATGATCTCAAAGGCATGCTCAGTCATGGATGAACATGAGGTGGAGAAGGTAAACCGGATATGCATGCCTTTATTATTCAATGGTGACTTGGATCAGCCAGGACTGCGCGAGCGTCGCCGTAACACTTTGGCCAATGGATTGAAGCAGGATTTGGAAGAGGTGCATTTTTTTCATCTTGAAGGCATTCTTAATTTCCGGATTCGGCCATATAAGCAGGAACTTCACGAGCTGGTAGAATATGCACTGGATGAATTCTGGATGGATCGTCAATATGAAGAGTTTATGGGGCTGCTCAAATATTTTGTGTTCTTTCAGGAGGCGAAAGTACCTCTTGTGCATTTGATCCACAAAGGATTACATGAATTTCAAGTATTGGATGCTGCGCTTAATGTGCTGCCCGTACAAAAGGATGAACAGGTCGTCGTGGAGATGCCGGGGCTTGAATTGGAAATGGATATTGAAGATATGATCGTGAGTACGCTGATCTCCATCTCACCTGAAAAGGTCATGCTGCATACACGTACTCCAGATCTGCCTATCATCTCTACGATCCGTCAGATCTTTGAAGACAAGGTGCAATTATGCCATCATTGTCCTGAGTGTGAAGTCCTACGCTCCGGATTGTTGACAGGTCTTGACGCAAGTGATATCGGCAATTATAATAACTGTTGATCCATGATTTATTTGAGTTGTTATGGAACAATAAACAAAAGCGTTGACAAAGACAAGAACCATACGCACGGTCGGTGCAGAGAGAGGGAACCAGGCTGAAATTTCCTCCGGATGCCACGTTTGGTTTACCCCTTTGGAGCTGCAGTTTTGAAAATGGATATAAATATTGCCTCTATAATACAGGTAGTCATCCATGAGTAAGGATATGCCGGGTCATGCCCGTTACCGTCATGCCAATGAGGGCTGTACTTCCAATATGGATGAAGCAGCTGAATTAGGGTGGAACCACGAGAGTATACAACACTCGTCCCTTTGCCGGGACGGGTGTTTTTTGCGTTCCTTTGCAAAATTGCAGGAACAGCAATAGATTATCCATCCATGAAATACATGGACAGAGGTTGAATTTACAGGAGGAATGAGACAAATGGCAGTTAACATTAAACTACCCGATGGTTCGGTTCGTGAGTATGCCGACGGAAGCAGCATTGAAGATGTGGCCGCTTCGATTAGCAGCGGACTTCGCAAAAATGCCGTAGCCGGCAAACTGGATGGAATCGTAGTGGACTTGTCCACAACACTTCATGAGGGAGCATTGGTGGAGATCGTAACACTGGATTCACCAGAAGGTCTGGAAGTGATGCGTCACAGTACAGCTCACTTGCTCGCTCAAGCTGTGAAGCGTTTATATGGAAACAAAGAGGTTCATCTCGGCGTTGGTCCTGTCATTGAAGATGGTTTCTACTATGATATGGATCTGGAACAACCGCTCAATCCCGAAGATCTGCAAAAGATTGAGAAGGAAATGGAACGTATTGTTAATGAGAACTTGCCAATTGTACGTAAGGAAGTTAGCCGCGAGGAAGCGATCAAAATCTTCGAAGAAGTGGGCGATCCTTACAAGCTGGAATTGATTCGTGACTTACCAGAAGACAGTGTAATCACTATTTATGAGCAAGGTGAATTCTTCGACTTGTGTCGTGGACCACACGTGCCATCCACCAGCAAAATCAAAGTATTTAAACTGATGAATGTTGCCGGTGCTTACTGGCGTGGAGATAGCAAAAACAAAATGCTGCAACGTATTTATGGTACAGCTTTTGTGAAAAAAGCACAGCTTGATGAGCATTTGCACTTCCTGGAAGAAGCACGTAAACGGGATCACCGTAAATTGGGTAAGGAACTTGAAATCTTCACATTTTCCCAACTGGTTGGACAAGGCTTGCCAATCTGGTTGCCTAACGGTGCGAAGCTGCGCCGGACGTTGGAGCGTTATATCGTGGATCTGGAAGAGAGCCTCGGATATCAGCATGTATACACACCGGTGCTTGGTAATGTTGAGTTGTACAAAACATCCGGACACTGGGAGCACTATCAGGAAGACATGTTCCCTAAAATGGTTATGGACAATGAGGAACTCGTTCTTCGTCCAATGAACTGTCCTCACCACATGATGGTGTACAAGTCCAGCATGCACAGCTACCGTGATCTGCCGATCCGGATTGCCGAGCTTGGCATGATGCATCGTTACGAAATGTCGGGCGCGTTGACAGGTCTGCATCGTGTACGTGCGATGACGCTGAACGACTCTCACATATTCGCACGCCCGGATCAGATCAAGGAAGAGTTTGCTCGTGTTATTGAGCTGATTCAAACGGTTTATAAAGATTTTGGCATTCACGAATATCGTTTCCGTTTGTCCTATCGCGATCCTCAGGATACCGAGAAATACTTCCAAAACGACGAGATGTGGGAAATGTCCCAACGCATGCTGCGTGAAGTTGTGGAAGAACTTAACCTTCCATTCTATGAAGCAGAAGGCGAAGCGGCATTCTATGGTCCAAAACTGGACGTTCAGATCAAGACAGCACTGGGCAAAGAAGAGACATTGTCTACTGTTCAATTGGACTTCCTCTTGCCAGAGCGGTTTGAGCTTGAATATGTGGGAGATGATGGACAGAAACATCGTCCGGTTGTTATCCACCGCGGTGTAATCAGTACGATGGAGCGTTTCACTGCATTCTTGCTGGAGAACTTTGCAGGGGCTCTGCCACTGTGGTTGTCTCCTGTACAGGCGAAGGTTATTCCGGTATCCGGCAACTTCGACGACTATGCACGTGAAGTGGAAGCGAAGCTGAAACGTGCGGGTATCTCTGCTGAAGCGGATCTGCGTAACGAGAAGCTTGGTTATAAAATCCGTGAAGCACAGCTTGAGAAAATGCCTTACATGTTCGTCGTTGGTGAAAATGAACGTAATGCAGAGGGAGTATCTGTGCGGAAACGTGGAGAAGGCGATCTCGGCATGAAACCTGTGGACGAAATTGTAGCCCAACTTAAAGAAGAGATTGCAACAAGACTGGTGTAATCCTGAATTGTAGCTTCTATAATAAAGAACCGTTTAAATCGTATTGGAGTAAAATCCAATGGTTTAGACGGTTTTTTTGTTGTTTTAAGGTTTTCTGGATATCCGATTTAAAAGCCTTAATAGGTGAAAAGTATAGAATTTTTTCATTTTGGAAAACCTTTGCAGTAAGGGGGAGGTTCTATAATGAAAAAGCAATTCTTAATTCAGAAGAAAAACATAAGGTTCATCATCTCTTGCTGTGTGGTGCTCACTGGAATAGTCTTAGGCTTGAATCAGGCAGAAGCATATACCTTTGAAGAGGAAAATGAAGTCATGTATGTGGAGAATCGGCATAGCGAAACTTTAGGAGAGCTTGAAGGTGTACATTCAGAAGCGGCAGTTTATGAATACAGCGATCAGGCTCAACTCACTACTTTGGTCTATATGGGGTTTTTGTGGTCTCCACAGCCTATTGTTATTCCACGGCCGGAAGTTCCGGAGAAGCAGACCGGAGTTGACCCATCCATGCCGGTACTCGCTCCGCGTACAGAACAGGTGTTGGATACACACAAGGTGACGGCTACCGGATACACTGCAGGTGTGGAATCAACCGGAAAAGGTCCGAAACATCCTCAATACGGAATTACGTATTCAGGTGTAAAGGTGCGCCGTGATAAAGAAACAGTTTCGACAATTGCAGCTGATCCGAAGCTGTTCCCACTGGGTTCCATTTTATATATTCCCGGTTATGGTTACGGCATCGTTGCAGATACGGGCTCGGCGATCAAGGGCAATAAAATTGATCTTTATTTCCCTACAACAAAGCAAGTGTATAAAGAATGGGGCAAAAAGGACGTCGAAGTTCAGGTGATCAAACAAGGTGCTGGAAAATGCACTGAAAAAATGCTGGAAGAGTTATCGGAGGCCATTGATGTGTACAAATCTGTACCGGATTCATGGCTGGACAAGGCTGTATAATGATGATGAATTTTAATACATGAATAACGCACGCGCACTCTTCACATAATACTCTCTGGGGACGAACCCCGCGTTGCAGACATGCAATGTAAATATGAAGAGAGAGGTGATCGTCGTGGCTAAGAAATCTCAAGGTTCACAAACGCCAAACGAGAAGTACAATGCAGAGTTTGGAGAAGAGAATGCAGCAAGCAAAGTGAAACAATCGCACCAAAACAAAGTGAAGGATAACTTCCAAACACCTGATGAAAAATACAATGCTGAGTTCGGTACTGAGAACACAGGCAAAACACAAAAGTAAATCAATGCACAGACACCTTGGAGAATTTCTCCAGGGTGTTTTTAATATTTTACATAAATAACCTTCCGCCTCGGTCTGGAGACCGAGATCAATTCCATCTGCCGCCGCTGTTAACCAATCCTTGTCTGATGTAAACTGGATACAGAATACAGACAAAGGAGACATGAGCGATGAAACGATCTACGCGGGACCGCTGGTGGGTTGGCATTCCTCTTATTGCGATTGGCGCAATAATATTGTTCAGGCAATTGGGCTATGACATAGATATCGGATACATGTTCAGAACATATTGGCCGTTATTCTTGATTTGGTGGGGTGTAAAAGGGTTAACCGAAATTCGGCGTAATGGGAGTCATGCATTGATTGGACCGGCCATTGTACTGGCGATTGGTGGATACTTCTTGGCACGCAATCTGGGGTGGATTGATTATTCCATGGGCGAGTTCATTCGCTACCTAATTCCGGTAATGCTGATTGGTGGGGGATTGTTCGTTCTGATCGGACCTCGTCGTCGTGACCGGAAACATCATGACCAAGTGCAACCGCCTCCACCACCGGAGCCACCTTATAAGCCATTGTCCCCTGAGGACCTGGAAATGCCGTCTTCGTTTGATGAACAGTTCGAGAAAACATTTGGCAAACCGGAACAGGAACACAAGAATGATTCACATGGCTCATTCTATACAGATAAGGAAGACCCTAAAACACACGGACATCAACACCATCATAAACATCAACATCATCATCACAAGCATAAAGGTTACGGTTCAAATAAAAAGGGATATGGAACATTTGATCACGATGACCACTATGATGATGATCCGAATTACTATGGTGGCCATGGGAATACAATTAACAAATCGGCATTTATCGGTGATATGTATATGGGACAGGAAGTGTTCTCCCTGAAACCGATGAATATTTCGGCATTTATTGGCGATACGGTGATTGATTTGACGAAGGCGCAAATACCTTACGGTGAGACGAAAATTAACATTTCCTCTTTTATTGGGGATGTGAAGGTATTTGTTCCTGAAGATATGGATCTGGGTGTGACTGTGACGACAAACTCATTTATTGGGGACATGTCGCTGTTAAATCAAAAACGAGGCGGATTCCTAAGCAGTGCTCAGGCTGAAACGGCGCATTATCGCGAAGCAGGAAAAAAAGTACGGATTGTCGTTAGTGTGTTTATTGGAGATGTCAAAGTGAATAAGGTGGGTTAACGCATGATTCGAACGATTCTCAAAGCAAATAAGTGGGAACTGATGATGTATTTTGCGGTGACCGGACTCATTACTTTGGGCGGGTTTTACTTGCTGTACGGGGAAGTGCTAATGGGAACAGGGCGACAGCGTGCGTGGACCTATGTTGCTGTTGTCCTTCTGGCTACCGTAATCACGGGGTATATTGCTGCTTTGCGACTTCAACGTAAGATTGATCTACTGGATCTCAACATGCTGAAAGTGTCAAAAGGCAATCTTGCTGTTCGTATGCCTGAGGCAGATGATGCCTCATTCGGGCGGGTATATCAGGAATTCAATGTCATGATGGATTCGATTGAGAAAAAAATGAGATTGCTTCAGCGGCTCGGTGAGCAGGAAGTCATTGAAAAGGAACAGGCATCTGAGCGCGCTGTAATTGAAGAGCGTAAACGGATGGCAAGGGATTTGCATGATACGGTCAGCCAGCAGCTTTTCGCCATGCATATGTCGGCTTCCTCCTTACCACGTCTGCTGGAGATGAATCCCGAGCATGGCAGCAAAGTGCTGGATCAACTTATTCAGATGTCGCATATTGCCCAGAGACAGATGCGTGGGCTTATCGCTCAGCTTCGCCCAGTGGAGTTGGAGGGAAGGAATCTTGGCGAAGCGCTGGATAGCTGGTTCCCTGATTATTGCAGGCAGAATGGTTTAAAAGGAGTGAAAGAGCTGGAACTGGATGGCGGAATTTCCGATGCCATCGAGCACCAGCTGTTTCTTGTTATTCAGGAAGCGGTCGCTAATGTGGTCAAACATGCGGAAGCGGGTCTGGTCAGTCTGTCCATACGAGAGAGTGAACATCAGATCAGCATGAGCATTAGCGATGACGGTCAGGGTTTTTTGCAGCAAGCGGAACGGCCTGGCTCATACGGATTATCAACGATGCGTGAACGGGCAGAGAAGCTTGGGGGTCAGGTTCAGATTATATCGAAGCCGGGAGCGGGGACGACGGTGCGGGTATTCATCCCGAAATTCCCGAAAGAACCAGAGGGGGAAACAGAATGAGCGTAAAAGTGAATGTAATGATTGTGGATGATCATGATATGGTGCGAATGGGATTGAAAACGTATCTTATGTTGGAACCCACATTTCATGTGATGGGGGAAGCAAGTAACGGACAGGATGCATTGAATCAGTTACGCAAGCTGGGAGAAAACGAACTGCCTGACCTGATCCTGATGGACCTGATGATGCCGGTGATGAATGGTGCGGAAGCGACACAAGCGATCATGGCCGAATTTCCGGGCATGAAAATTGTGATGCTGACCAGTTTTCTGGAGGATGACCTTGTGGTACAAGCGATTGAAGCTGGAGCGGTCAGTTATGTGCTGAAGACGGTATCTGCTGAAGAGTTAATCTATGCTCTGCAAGGAGCATACCGAGGTATGCCTGTAATGACAGGCGACGTATCACAGGCATTGACCCGTGGTATCAGGCAGCGCACGGCAAGAGAGAACGAATCCGGCCTGACGGAACGGGAAAAGGAAGTGCTTTTGCTGATTGCAGAGGGCAAGACCAATAAGGACATCGGGGAAGAACTACATATTAGTATCAAAACTGTCAAAACCCATGTGAGCAATCTGCTGATGAAGTGTGAAATGGACGATCGGACACAGCTGGCAATTTACGCTCATCGTCAGGGATGGGTGAAGAATAAGGGTTAGAATGCAGATTTGGCGGGAAAAATGTTCTATAACAGCGTGCTTTTATCTCCTTTTTAATTGTTTTTAAGGTACGGTTAAGGTTTAAAGTACAAAATAAGGACAGTTAAAGAATATCTCTTGCGAAGAAGAGATTGGGAGGTAGAGAGGCATGGACGAACGTAATTACAGAGCGAACCGTCAAGACGAGGAAAATGAAACTAAACAAGCGGAGAATCGCAATTCATCCGGGACGGACGATTCCTCCTATTATTATTCTTATGGACCTTTTCAGTCCGTGAATCAGGAAGATACAGCAAGTCATAATGGGGAACATAATCTACGTGAAGAAGGAAATGTAGAGATTACAAGACCTGACCCCGTGAAGCCCGTACCTACTTACTACAGTAATTACAGTAACGAATCATCTGATCAAGCCAATACGTCCTCCAGAGGGGGCGGCGGCAATGGTTCAGGTGGCAACGGAGGAGATCAGGGAAACGGAGGCAAGAACAATGGCAATTGGAATTATAACAACCGTCGGCCACGTTCTTCCGTAAGATCGCTCCTGTTCTCTTTCATCGCCGGGATGCTGGTCATTACAGTGCTGATGTACACAGCGGACAGAACAAATATGTTTACACCACAGGAAGCGCTAACAAGTGCAGAAAATGAAAGCTCCAGTCAGTCATCTTCTCCTACTAACTCAGGCAGCAGCAATAACGTGACAGCGTCATTACTGCCAACGGGCAAAGAGGATGTATCCTCTGTAGTAACGAGTACAAGTCCGGCTGTCGTCAAAATCGAAACACTAGCGAAGCAGTCTTCACGCAGCAGCAGCCAGGGCGGTTCTACGATGAGTGATCCATTGTACCAATACTTCTTTGGTAATGGAAGCAATGGCGGAACAGATAGCTACCAAGGCCAAAATCAGCAGCAACAGCAACAAAGCAGCAATCAGTTGGTTCCACTCGGCATTGGTTCTGGATTTATTTTTGACAAAGAAGGCTACATCCTGACGAACCAACACGTGGTTCAAGGTGCAGATGTGATTCAGGTAACGCTGGAGAACAACAGCAAACCATATGAAGCGAAATTGCTGGGAAGCAGCTTCGACCTTGACCTTGCCGTATTGAAAATCGAGAAAAACAGCGGCGATGATGCTTTCCCTGTCGCTCCACTGGGTGATTCCAACAGCACACAAGTGGGTGAATGGCTTGTAGCTATTGGTAACCCGGAAGGATTTGAACACACAGTTACTGCAGGTGTGTTGAGTGCGAAAGAACGTACGATCAGCATTCCGGACGAAGAAACAGGCAAAACCCGTGAGTACAGCCACTTGTTACAAACGGATGCTTCCATCAATCCTGGTAACTCCGGTGGACCATTGCTTAACCTGAATGGTGAAGTCATTGGTATGAACGTTGCGGTTAGCGCGGATGCACAGGGTATTGGGTTTGCCATTCCTTCGAGTGTAATCTCGGATGCGGTTAAATATCTGAAAGAAAACAAAGAAGTTCCCAAAGAGCCCGTACCGTTCATTGGTGCATCTCTGATGGCCCTCACGCCTGAAGTGGCTAAACAGATGGGAACGGATATCACTGAAGGTTCAGTTGTAGCCAGCACGATCTATCAATCCCCTGCTTACCAAGCAGACCTGCGTGCTTATGACATCATCACAGGTGCTAATGGTACAGCGTACAGCACAAGTCAGGATTTGATTGATTTCATCAAGAAACAGGAAATCGGCAGTGAAGTGACACTGAATGTTGTTCGGGACGGCAAAAAAATGGATGTGAAACTCAAAATCGGCAACAAAAACGATTACGATACTACACAAACGACGGATCAACAACAGCAACAACAACCATAATGCTGAAACATGGGTTATAAAATAAGGTTTAGAAGAGCGGAAGGGTTCGAGGGCCCTTTCGCTTTTTTGCACTATATACGTTTGTACTCCATCAAGGTGTTTGGAAAGATGCAGATTGCGCTTTTGGCTGTTACAATGAGATTAAAACGTTAAGGGATAAAGGAGAAAGACCATGCGCTCAACTATTTTGATTGTTGATGATGATGAAAAAATCGTGTCCATGCTTCGGCGGGGACTTGCTTTTGAAGGATATGATGTACAGACAGCTTCGAATGGGGCGGAGGGCCTCAGTAAGCTGATGGATAAAGAGCCGGATATCGTGGTTCTTGATGTCATGATGCCGCAAATTGACGGGTTTGAGGTATGCCGCAGACTCAGAGAAGCGGGGAGCAAGGTACCCGTGCTGATGCTTACTGCCAAAGATGAAGTACAGAGCCGGGTAATTGGGCTGGATACAGGTGCAGATGATTATCTCGTGAAGCCGTTTGCGCTTGAAGAACTGTTGGCTCGTGTCCGTGCCTTATTGCGTCGTAAAGCGGATATAGCAGACACGCCTGATAATCGACTAATGTATGAGGATATTATTCTGGATAATGATTCTCGTGAGGTGTTGCGTGACGGTCAGCGTCTGGAACTGACTGCCAAGGAGTTCGAATTGCTGAATCTGTTCATGCAAAATCCGAAACGTGTGCTGTCCCGTGATCTGATTATGGATAAAATCTGGGGTTATGATTACAGTGGTGAGTCCAATGTGCTCGAAGTGTATATTGCCATGCTCAGACAAAAAACCGAAGAATACGGCGGCAAACGTTTGATCCAGACCATCCGGGGAGCCGGCTATATTTTGAGAGGTGACTCCTGACATGTCCATTCGGTTAAGATTAACCGCGTGGTATTCAGGCATCTTGGCAGCCGTGCTCATTTTTTGGGGAGTTGTGATCTACGCTTTTGTTTATTTTAATACGTATCAAGAAGTGGAACAGCAACTGAAAGATAAAAGTGAACGAATTACGAATCAGATTGGTGTCAATCCACTTTCACAATCGCTGGACCTGGACCCTTTTACGGAAAGTCAGCTTCAGGAAGCTCAGATATATATCCAGTTGTGGGACTACCAGAGCAGATCTGGTAAAATCTCAGGCAATATGGAGAAACTTCAGATTCAATTTCCCGTTGTGAAATCCAATGAGATCCAGAAAAAGCGTGGAATATCCAAGATCTATGTGAATGGGACCCCTTTCTTGGTGAATCAACAGCCCCTGTCTCTTCAGGGAACCAATGAAATAAGGGGGCTCCTTCAAGTCGGCGCCAATGTTAGTTCCCAGGAACGACTCTTGGAAGCTTTACGAAATATTCTGGTTTTTGGCTGGCTTGTCGCAATGGCGCTTGCCATTACTTCGGGGCTGATTCTGGCTCGCAAATCCATGCGTCCGCTCGTCAATGTGATTGATGCGGCCAATCAGATTCAGTCCGGGGATGACCTTAGTGTGCGCATTCAATATACGGGTCCCATGGATGAGATTGGACGTCTGATTGAAACAGTCAATAATATGCTTGAACGAACAGAGCTGTCATTCAGAGGTCTCGAGGAGACGAATAAAGCTCAGCGCAGATTTGTATCTGATGCCTCGCATGAGCTGCGTACACCGCTGACCACGATCCGTGGAAATGTGGACTTCCTTAAGAAGCTGTGGGATCAGGAGAGCACGGACCGACCAAATCTGGACGAAGAAACGGTTAAACAAATGTCGCTCGAAGCGATAGAGGACATGGCGGATGAAGGAAAACGCATGAGTAGACTGATCAGTGATATGCTGTCTTTGGCCAGAGCCGATACAGGACAGAAAATCGAACTGAACCCGATCCCGTTGCAGATTCTGGTACAGGAAGTGGCTCGCAGGTCGCAATTCCTTGATCATCAGGCAGACTGGAGTCCAGGAGATCTATCGATTCTGAATGGCATATATGTGAACGGCAGCAAGGACTATTTACAGCAGATGTTGTTTATTTTTATCGAGAATGCCTTCAAGTACACTCCAGATGGCTCGGTTACGCTTGATGCAATACTTTATAAAGGTCAGGTAGGACTACGCATCAGTGATACGGGAATCGGAATGGATCGGGATGAAGTTCCATTTATCTTTGACAGGTTCTATCGGGCGGATGAGTCACGCGGTGCCACACCAGGTATAGGTCTGGGACTGTCGATTGCCAAGTGGATCATTGAGGAACACCAAGGGTCTGTCGAGGTTGTAACCAGACGTGGAGAAGGAACGACCTTTATCATTTGGTTGCCGGTAGTCTTTGCTCCGCCTATCGAATAAGGTTATAATAGACAGGACTGCAATTACATCGGCTATCTTTGCCGAGAAAGAAAGCGGGTGGCAACCAAGTGGAAGTACTGCGAATTTCGCCGCGGGGATATTGTTACGGAGTTGTGGATGCGATGGTGCTCGCGCGCCAGGCGGCACGCAATCTGGACCTACCACGGCCTATTTATATATTGGGTATGATTGTGCATAACCAACATGTGACGGACTCTTTTGAAGATGAGGGCATTATTACACTGGACGGACCGAATCGGATTGATATTTTGAGCCAGGTCGAGAGTGGAACAGTGATCTTTACGGCCCATGGTGTATCTCCAGAAGTGCGCAAGATGGCACGTGATAAAGGTTTAACTACAGTGGATGCAACATGTCCGGATGTAACCAAAACCCATGACCTTATTCGGGAGAAGACGGCAGAGGGATATGACATTATCTATATTGGGAAAAAGAATCATCCAGAGCCGGAAGGCGCGGTTGGTGTTGCACCCGATCATGTTCATCTGATCGAGAAGGAAGAGGAGATTGACGGTCTGAACGTACCTCCTGGCAAAATCCTTATCACAAATCAGACAACGATGAGTCAATGGGACATTAAACACATTATGAGCCGTCTTCTGGAGAAGTATCCAGGCGCAGAGATTCATAATGAGATATGCTTGGCAACCCAAGTCCGTCAGGAAGCTGTTGCCGAACAGGCAGGGCAGGCAGATCTGGTCATTGTTGTAGGTGATCCTCGCAGTAATAACTCCAACCGACTTGCACAAGTATCGGAGGAAATTGCGGGTGTAACGGCATATCGTGTATCAGATGTGGCTGAGATACAGCAGGAATGGCTGAAAGGTGTGAATAAGGTGGCGGTTACTTCAGGCGCTTCTACGCCAACTCCGATCACGAAGGAAGTCATTCTATATCTGGAGCAATATGAACATGACAAGCCGGAAACATGGGAAATCAAACGTACGGTGAATATGAGCAAGCTACTACCTCCTGTAAGGGAAAAGACTCGTACGACGTAAACAAAACATGAATATAAGAATCTTGCAGCACTGAGCCGAAATTTGGTGACTGACTGCAGGATTCTTTTTTTTTGTAGGGGATAAGAGTCGGCTTGACTGAAAAGGGTGAATATGTTATATTTACTTTAGTGGATAAAAGCTTAAAAGCGAACAAGCGTTTAAGTGGAGAAGAGTTTTGAGGATTAAATCAGACGCGCTTAGGCGCTCTCATACAAGGAAGGATGGGAATTATAATGATCGTTATTGCAGGTAAAGCTACTCCGGAGGAACATATTCAGGATATCGTCGCTACAATTGAAAAGGAAGGACTTCAGGTCCATATCTCGCGTGGAGAGGACCGCACCATCATTGGCCTTATTGGTAAAGTAGAACCGAAAATGGCTGAGCATCTCCGTCAAATGAAAGGTGTAGAGAATGTCGTTAAGATTTCGAAGTCTTACAAATTGGCAAGCCGTGATTTCCATCCTCAAGATACCGTGATCTCCATCAAAGGTGTAGATATTGGCGGGAAAGAACTCGTCGTTATGGGCGGACCGTGTGCGGTTGAATCAGCTGCACAGATTGATGAGATTGCCGGGCTGGTTAAGGCTGCCGGTGGACAGGTGCTTCGCGGTGGTGCATTTAAGCCACGTACAGGTCCGTACAGCTTCCAGGGAACGGGCGTTGAAGGTCTGATCATGATGGCAGAAGCAGGGAAGAAACATGACCTGCTGACGATTACAGAAGTCATGACGCCTGAATATGTGGATATCTGTGCCGAGTACGCAGACATTCTGCAAGTAGGTACACGTAATATGCAGAACTTCGATTTGCTACGTAAATTGGGTGAGTGTGGCAAACCGGTATTGCTGAAACGTGGCTTCAGTGCAACTTACGATGAGCTGTTGAATGCCGCTGAATACATTCTTGCGGGTGGCAACCCGAATGTAATGCTGTGTGAACGTGGTATTCGTACATTCGAATCCTACACACGTAATACGCTCGACCTCTCGGCCATTCCTGTCTTGCAGTCTCTCAGTCATCTACCAGTTATTTCGGACCCAAGTCATGGTACGGGGCGCCGTGAGCTGGTTGAACCAATGACGAAGGCATCTGTCGCTGCTGGTGCTAACGGCCTAATTATCGAAATGCATACGGACCCCGATAACTCTATGACGGGTGACGGCGTGCAGTCTCTGTTCCCTGACCAATTTGCCAACCTGCTTCAGGATCTGGAGAAATTGGCACCAATCGTCGGTAAAACATTCAATACAGCCAAACAACCGGCGGAGTTCTTTCCAGCACGAGTTGGCGTATAACTGATCTTCATAGTATAGGTAATATAGTTCACCCGGGCATCTGCCCTGGCTCCGTTCAATGAGAATGGGGCTAGGACAAAATGTCCGGTTTTTGTGTTATTTGGAGCTTTGAACGCATTTATTAATCATAGGTGATAAGAAACATTTATGATGTAATGTTATTTCCATAATTTAGGCTAAATATAGCCTTGCTTTACCGCATTAAACCAGTTAAATGTAATGTATATACGTTGTTAAGTGAAATCAATAGGTTTATAAAATGTGAGCATAGCTTACATAGTTGCAAAAAATACCTTACATAAGTATTGACGATGTCACATTTGAGATTTTATAATGACGACAGAAAAAAATTCGAATATGGACATTTTCTTAGTGGGGTTGTTTAATGTTCGGAATATTTGGGAGGACGAATACATGTCGGTTGAAAACGTATTGAAATCAATTCAAGAGAACAACATCGAGTGGGTAGATTTTCGTTTTGTAGATTTATCCGGTCGTGCGCACCACATCTCGTTACCAGCTTCGGCAGTTGACGCAGACACTTTTGTAAATGGAGTAGCCTTTGATGGTTCTTCTATTCAAGGTTTCCGCGGAATTGAAGAGTCCGATATGGTTATGATTCCAGATCCTGAAGCGACTTTTGTCGATCCGTTCACAGCACACCCTACATTGAATGTTATGTGTGATATCTTCACTCCGGATGGCGAGCGTTATGAGCGTGACCCACGCGGTATCGCAGTCAAAGCGGAAGAATTCCTGAAAGAAAGCGGAGTAGGTACAGCAGCATTCTTCGCACCTGAATCCGAGTTCTTCATTTTCGACGATGTACGTTATGAGAGCGGCACGAACAGCTCTTCCTATTTCGTAGATTCCGAAGAAGCTTCTTGGAACACCAACCGTAAGGAAGATGGCGGTAACCTGGGCTTCAAAGTTCGCACTAAAGGCGGATATGTTCCTGTAGCTCCAGTGGATACACAACAAGATATTCGTAGTGAAATGTGTCGCATTTTGGAAGAAGCAGGCCTGTCGATTGAACGTCACCACCACGAAGTGGCGACAGCTGGTCAAGCCGAAATCAACTTCCGTTTTGATACGTTGAAGAAAACAGCAGACAACCTGCTTGTATACAAATACATCGTGCATAACACTGCACGTCAATATGGTAAAGTAGCAACATTCATGCCAAAACCACTGTTTGGTGATAATGGTAGCGGAATGCACGTTCACCAATCCATCTTCGATGGTGATTCCCCATTGTTCTATGACAAAGCGGGATATGCAAACCTGAGCGAAATGGCTCTGCATTACATTGGAGGAATTCTGTACCACGCACCGGCTTTGATTGCTTTGACTAACCCTAGTACGAACTCATTCAAACGTCTCGTACCTGGTTATGAAGCACCGGTTAACCTGGTTTACTCCAAAGGTAACCGTTCAGCAGCAGTACGTATTCCGGTTGCGGCTGTGACACCAAAAGGTTGTCGTATCGAGTTCCGTACACCGGACTCCACAGCTAACCCTTACCTGGCATTCGCTGCAATGCTGATGGCGGGTCTGGATGGTATCAAACGCAAAATCAACCCAACTGAGCTTGGATATGGTCCACTCGACAAAAACATCTATGATTTGTCTGATGCAGACAAAGAAAATATCCGCAGTGTGCCAGCTTCCCTGGAAGAAGCGCTTGACGCTCTGGCAGCGGACAACGAATTCTTGACTGAAGGCGGCGTCTTCACGAAAGAATTCATCGACAACTATATCAACCTCAAACGTGACGAAGCGAAAGCAGTAGCAATTCGCATTCATCCGCATGAGTACAGCCTCTACTTCGACTGCTAATCCAGTCGGAACAGAAACTGTTCCCAATGTATAGCCTCCGGGACTCGCTCTCGGAGGCTTTTCCTTGAATTGAACGATGTAGTGCATTAACTTTGCAGGGTGATAAAGGAATTTGATAACCCTGATTCGCAGCTTCGGTGCTTATTGCCCTTGAAGCAGATAGGGAATACTGATATCATAGCGATAATATTCACTTCATATGTCAGCTACGGATGGAAAGGGCGGGGGATTTTGTGACAAAGAGAGCGTATAATTTCAATGCAGGACCTGCGGCGTTGCCACTTGAGGTTCTGGAGCGTGCTCAGGCAGAATTTGTTGATTTTCGGAATACAGGAATGTCGATTATGGAGATGTCTCACCGTGGAGCGGTGTACGAATCTGTACATAATGAAGCTCAGGAACGTTTGTTGTCTCTGCTAGGCAATCCAAAAGGATATAAGGTCCTCTTCCTGCAAGGCGGAGCCAGCACTCAGTTCGCCATGCTGCCGATGAACCTGCTCGGGGAAGGGCAGACAGCCAGTTACGTCATGACAGGCAGCTGGGCCAAGAAGGCACTGTCTGAGGCGAAACTGATTGGGGAGACGCAGGTCGCTGCATCTTCCGAAGCGGATAAATATATGAAATTGCCGGATGTGTCGAATCTTAGCTTCCCGGATCGCACAGCTTATGTTCATTTGACGTCTAATGAAACAATTGAGGGAACTCAATTCAAGTCATTCCCGGATACCGGTTCAGTTCCACTTATTGCCGACATGTCGAGTGACATCTTCTGCAAACCGTTTGATCTTAATCAATTCGGCATGATCTATGCAGGTGCACAGAAGAACCTAGGCCCATCAGGAATTACGGTTGTTATTGCTCGCGAAGAACTGGTTAGTGAATCTCCTAAAACGATTCCGACGATGCTTCGATATAGTACACATGTGGATAACAATTCTCTCTATAATACACCACCGTCCTTCTCCGTATACATGGTGAATGAGGTTCTGAAATGGATCGAAGAACAAGGTGGATTGGCTGGAATTGAACAGAAGAACATGAAGAAAGCTGATTTGCTCTATAATGCGATCGATTCATCCGGAGACTTCTACCGTGGTTGTGTAGATCCGGCAGATCGTTCCCTGATGAATGTGACCTTCCGCCTGGCTAACGAGGAGCTGGAGAAACAGTTTATCAAGGCTTCAGAGCAAGAAGGATTTGTTGGTCTGAAAGGGCATCGGAGTGTTGGTGGCCTGCGTGCTTCCATTTACAATGCTGCTCCATATGAAAGTGTTAAGGCACTTACGGACTTCATGAGCCACTTCCAGAAGACAAATGGTTAAACAACCTGGCAGCGAGTTGTGAATTCAAGCATTCACACTTGTGCTTTACCAGAGCCTTCCACATTGACGTGTGGAGGGCTTTTCTTTAAGATTAGAGAATTGTTTTTACATGAAATGAAAAGGAGATTGAACACATATGGCTTTACATATCGTTCTGGTTGAACCGGAGATTCCGGCAAATACAGGAAATATTTCCCGTACATGTGCGGCTACCGGTACACATTTGCATCTCGTGCGTCCACTCGGATTCCGTACGGATGATGCCACACTGAAACGCGCGGGTCTGGATTACTGGCATGCCGTTCATATTGAATATCATGATTCGTTTGCTGAGGTTCAAGAACAGTACCCTGAAGGGCGTTTCTTCTACGCAACCACGAAGGCGAAGAACCGTTATAGCGATTTTAATTTTCAGGATGGAGATTTTCTAGTGTTCGGTAAGGAGACGAAAGGCCTTCCTCCAGAATTAATTGCTGCTAATCCAGATACTTGTATGAAGATGCCAATGACAGGTGATGTCAGATCATTGAACTTGTCAAACTCAGCAGCAATCATTGTGTATGAGGCGTTGCGTCAACTTAATTTCCCGGGTCTGGATTAGTCTAATTCGCGTTTAAGTGACGGTTAGAATTCGCTAAAAAAACATTTTTCAAAAAAAAGGACAAAAAATGTTTATTTCCAGCAGGATTCGACAAAATCTTGGCGAATTAATAAACATAGTACAAATGTACCTAGAAATTTAGAGTAAGATAGGAGAGGTGTGCCGTAGCTATGAAGCCAGCTGGAGTCGTTCGCAAAGTTGACCAATTGGGTAGGATCGTATTGCCTAAATCTTTGCGTAAAAGGTATCAAATGAATGAGGGAGATCCTGTAGAGATCTTAGTACAAGGGGACCATATCATTCTGGAGAGATACCGTCCAAAATGTATTTTTTGTGGATCGATGGAAGAAGTCAATGAGTTCAAAGAGCGTTACATATGCGCACAATGTTTAGATGAAATGACCCAGCTTCCACAGCACGGGTAAAATAAAAAGTATCATGGCCTCTAAAGGTCATGATACTTTTTTTGTGTGGAAAAATCATGTCCACTTCCAATTTACCGGGATCAAACGAATGGATTCAGCTATTCGTGTTGTATTCCATCACCCAATATTTCTCCCCGGGTGTACCTTCTTCAATGACTTTTTTCCAACCCTGTCGTTCGTAAAAGCCTATTGCTTTATGATTATCAGATACACATTTCAATCGAACAGGCTGCTGCATGAGTGAAACTGACGCATCAAGTAAGCGTGAACCTGTACCCCCGCCGATAAAACCGGGATGAATAAACAGAAGGTGGATAAAGTTCTCGGGAAGGTACAGCGAAGCGAAGCCGAGAAGCGGTCCATCTTCATTTTCAGCCACAAGGATATGCTCATCCACGGTATCTGTATCAAAATCCTGCAGAGACAGTTCTTCCGACTTAGCCCAGTGGAATCGGGCACGTCGCGACTCCAGATAAATGTTTCTCAACTCCGCATAATCTGCCTCAGTGGCTGGCCGTATAATCAAATGTTCCCCTCCAGAATAGGCAGTATATCCGACCATACATTGTCAAGAATGGCTTGCATATTTTGTTCATCACTATTGATGGCAACGACGGACTCCAGCTCCGGTAGGACAACGCATAGTTGACCATTGGCGCCATCAGCACGGTAAGCGTTATGGGAACATCTCCAGAATTGATATCCATAACCTTGTCCCCAGTCGCCGTCTCCTGGTGTAGGGATCTGTTGTGTTGTCGCTAATCGGATCCATTCCGCAGGAATGAGCTGCTTGCCATTCCAGTGGCCCTCCTGAAGCAACAGTTGACCGAATCTACCTAATTCCTCGTTGGTGAGCTGCAGGCCCGCACAGCCCAATGTAATGCCCAAGGGAGAAGTCTCCCACTCTACATTCGTAATGCCCAGTGGTTCAAATAGCCGGGGAATCAGATAGTTCTTAACGGTTTGACCGGTGGCCGCCTGAAACATGGCGGAGATCATAAACGTATCTGCACTGCTGTATGTAAACGTTTCACCAGGAACTCTATCCAAAGGAAGGGACATGTAATATTTTGCCCAATCTTTCTCAGGCAGGGTGGCTCGCTCTTCTGCCCATAACACAGGTACGTCATGCCCCGATGACATTCGCAGCAAATCGTACAGGGTGAGGTCCGCAGGAGGGTAGGCTGTTAAATGGGAAGCAGGTGTTGGTGAAGTGAAGTAGTCCCCTAGTTTGGATTCAAGTGTAAGTGTGCCCTCATCCAAAGCCAGTCCAATCGCCATACAGGTGAACGATTTGCTGACAGAGTGTTGTAAGCGGCGCATATCGCCGGTGCGATCCCACGCTCCGATTGTAACCCCTTTCTGCAATACCCGAACAGAATGAACGTTTAACTGCTGCTCATCTATATGATGAACAAAAGAATTAATAATACTCGACATCTTAACATCCTTTCTAAAAAAAGAAGAATTTTAACTCTTGGTGAAACGTTTCCGCAATCTGGATCAAAAATTAGAACTTATGTTATTACAAACGAGGTTCAATGTCAATGAATAGGTGCAAACGGTTACTTAAAGGAAAATGTTTTACTTTAAAAGTGCCTTTTGACGCAAATTTTATCGCGAAAAATCAGTTTTTTGAGAAAAAAGCGCGAAATTTGTAAAAAGGTTATTGACAGGGTTTGTACTTCGGGATTATGATTTATTCGAAACGATTCGAAGAAATCGCTTCCACATAAAAAGTGTTGTAATCAAGTCCAAGTAAATCAACGTTGGCTATGTTTTGAAACGATTCGAGAAAATCGTTTCGATAACCGAGCGAAATACGGGGGAATCACTGGAATTTGCAACAAAAAGGCAGAGAAACAGAAGTTTACAGACAGCAGCCGACGATGAAAGGGGTTACTTATGGCGCATATAACGATCGAAACCGGATCGCCTACGTTATGCATGAACACAAGCATACATGTAGTGTCCAGTGACTCCGGAGACACTTCAGGCGGTACGCTATATTTGCTGCATGGGGCAGGCGATAATGCAAGTACATGGCAACGTTTGACTACAATTGAAATGTACGCGCAACAATATGGCTGTACCATCATTATGCCGGAAGCGAACCGAAGCTATTACACCGATATGGAATACGGCCTGAATTACTTCCATTACATCACTCAGGAGCTGCCTGAATTCTGCAGGCGCCAGCTCAATCTCAATACAGACCCGGCAAAGAACTTCGTCGCCGGTCTATCCATGGGTGGGTATGGTGCATTGAAATGTGCACTGACATATCCCGAGAGGTACCGCAAGGCGGTGTCCTTATCAGGTGTAACTGATATTCAGACCCGGCTTCACGATCCGGAAATGCCATCAGGCATGATCAAGGAAATGAAAGCGGTTTTTGGAGAACGGTTACAGGTAAAACCTGATCAGGACCTGTACGCACTGTCTGCCAAGCTGTTGAAGCAAGGTGGAGATTTACCGGATATTCTGAGTTGTTGTGGTGATATTGATCCGTTTGTGGATATGAATCGCAAATTCGCGGAATACATGCAGGAAACGGATTTTGAGTTTCAGTATGTGGAGACGCCGGGTACCCATGAATGGAGATTCTGGGAGCAACACCTGAGAACAATGTTTGATTTTCTGTATAACGACAAGACCAAAGTAGAGTGAGGAGATGCAATTTGAAACCTGCAGCCGAAGGACCTAGCAAAAAGCTGAAGGGAAACTTGAAAGGCAATTCGCTCTGGAGTGAAATCTGGAAGCACAGAATGACGTACACCCTGCTTATTCCAGGGCTCGTCTGGCTGATCCTGTTTGCCTACATGCCAATGGGTGGCCTGTCTCTTGCGTTTAAAGACTACAAGGCAAACCTGGGGATCTGGGGAAGCCCATGGAGCGGATTTGAGAATTTCAAATACGTTTTCCGGGATCCAACCTTTATTGACGCCGTATGGCGGACGCTGTACATCAACATTCTAAAACTGATTATTCAGTTCCCGTTCCCGATTATTCTGGCCCTGTTGCTGAATGAATTGCGGATGCGCAGAGGGAAAAAGTGGTTCCAGACAGTTCTTACGTTCCCTCACTTCCTTTCATGGATCATCGTATCCGGGGTAGTCATCAACGTCCTGGCTTATGACGGACTGGTAAACAGTGCACTTGGTTTGCTTGGATTGCCAACCATTAACTTCCTGGGTTCCGAGTCCAACTTTGTACCGATGCTGCTGTTGACGGACATCTGGAAATCAAGTGGATGGGGTGCGATTATCTTCCTGGCTGCCATTTCTGGTATCGATCAGGATCAGTATGAATCAGCACAGATTGACGGAGCATCCCGTATGCAACAGATGTTCCGCATCACATTGCCAAACATTCTTCCTACAATCACCGTCATGTTCATCCTGTCGGTTGGTGGATTGATGTCTTCCGGTTTCGACCAGATCTTCAACTTGGCAAATGCCGCAACTAAAAATGTATCGGAAGTATTGGATGTATATATCTATCGGATTACGTTCCAGTCCTCAACGGACTTCTCATTCTCGACAGCGGTCAGCTTGTTCCGTTCCCTCGTGAATATGGTCTTGCTGCTTCTCGCAGACAGATTTGCCAAGTGGCTTGGCGGAGACGGTTTGTTCCGATAAGAGAGGAGGAAAAATGAAATGAGTAAGAAAGCTAACAAAAAGCCGAGAATTGGTACAGAAAAAATGACATTTCTCGATTACATTATTTTCGCCATTTTACTTGTGCTTGCTCTGATGATTCTGATTCCGTTCTGGAATGTCATCATGATCTCGTTCGCAACACAAAAAGAATATGCTGACAATCCATTTTTGATGTTCCCTAAAGAATGGACATTGGATTCCTATAAGGCGTTGTTCGCTGACGGAACGATTCTGTCGGGGTACAAAAATACAATTATTTTGCTAGTTATCGGTTTGCCACTTAGCTTGTTCCTGACAACAAGCATGGCATATGGCCTTAGTCGCAATAAATTTCCGTTCAAGAAATTTCTCTTTTTCCTAGTACTGTTCACCATGATCTTTAATGGTGGTATTGTACCGCTGTACCTGATCATGAAATCACTTCACCTTACAGGTACGCTGTGGTCCGTTATCCTGGCGGGAAGCTTCAGTGCGTTCAACATGATTCTGATGATGAACTACTTCTATACCTTGCCTGAGTCGCTTATGGAATCGGCGAGATTGGATGGAGCAGGAGAGTGGAGAATTCTGTTCTCTGTTGTTCTTCCGCTGGCTACACCAATTATGGCTACAATCACGTTGTTCTACGGTGTGGCGTACTGGAACAGTTGGTACGACGCGATGATATTCCTGCGAAAAGCGGATCAGTTGCCGCTCCAGAATGTTCTCAGAAACATTATCGTCACATCCCAGACGAACGCATCTAATGCATCCAGTGTGGATGCTGCCCAAGCAAGCAATTTCTCAATGGGTATGAAGATGGCGGCAGTATTTGTCACCATGGTACCAATTATGTGTTTCTTCCCAATGCTGCAAAAACACTTTGCCAAAGGGGTATTAACAGGGGCTATCAAGACCTGATTATACGTATAGGATTTTGCATTAAAATTCTACTAAAAAACATGGGGGTAAAACATGAAAACGAACAAAAAGTTGTCAGTAAGAGCTCTCTTTGCCATCACGCTTAGTGTAGTTATGCTGATGGTGACCGCTTGTTCCAGCCAAGGAGCTTCAGGTGGTAACGAAAAAGATGCAGAGGGAAATTACAAAGATAACCTGACCATCTCTGTAGCTAACCTGACAGAAATTAAAAACGGGAACTTGGATAATGACTTCCACAAGTTCTGGACAGACAAGTTCAATGTAACATGGGATTACAACTATATCGATTGGGATTCATGGGGCGAGAAGCTTCGTCTATGGATCAACTCTGGCGATTTGCCGGATGTAGCAGTATGGAACTATGTGCATGGCGATGCCATGAACAGTATTGATCAAGGCCTGTTCTACAAATTCCCGGATGACTGGAAAGAACGCTGGCCTAACGTGGCAGCAGCCTACAAGTTGACCGGTCTTGGTGACAAGCTGGAAGAACTGACGGGTGGAACATACGTCCTGCCAAGACCAATCTATTTCGAGAACAAACCTGCTGACCCATTGACGAACCAAATTGGTGTCATTGCACTTCGTAAAGACTGGGCTGAAGCGGTTGGTTTCGAACTGAAAGATGCATATACAACAACTGAATTGAATGAATACGCTGAGCTTGTAAAAGAAAAAGATCCAGGCAAAGTGGGCAACAAACTTGTACCTCTGTCCTACAATGCGGCAGATGCTATGACGAATATCATTATGCCGAACAGTGTGCATGCCATGACCGACACGCCGTTCTACAAAGGTGAAGATGGTCAGTTCCACTGGGGACCAGCAGATCCTGAAACTCTGACAGGACTTAAATTGATGCAAAAAGCCTACAAAGATGGTTTGCTCAATCCTGAATTCTACACATGGAAAAACAATGAAGGTCAAAACAACTTCAAAGTAACAGGTACAGCTGCAGTAACAAGTCTGGGCGGACTGGCTTCGTACAGACAAGGTCTGGATTCTGATATGAGAAAGAATCTGGGTGTAGATAGTGATGAACTGGTACACACAGCAATCGTAGTGGGCGACGATGGAAAATACCGTAACATGGAGCAAGCTAACTTCTGGTCTGCATTGATCTTCAATCCAGACATCAGCGACGAGAAATTCGAACGGATCATGGATCTGATCGACTACTCGACTACCAAAGAAGGACAACTGCTCATCAACATGGGCTTCGAAGGAACAGATTGGAAATATGATGAAAACAAAGAACTGGTTAGCTTGCTGCCAGAAGGTACTGTTCTGGAAGACAAATACCCAGCACGTTTCGAAGGTCTGTATCTTCTGGGTGACGACTTCAGTGTTGTAAACCCTGCAATTAAAAAGGATTATCGTGATAGAGCTGTGAAACTGTTCGAGGAAAAAGCAAAACTCGGTACAGAAGGTCAATCACTCGCAACATACGACTGGGATGTCAACCTGTACGATTCCAAAGCTAAAAGTCAGGCTTCATTCGACTACCAGAATGAATATGCCAACTTGATCCTCAAAAATGGAGATCTGGAAGCGAACTGGAAAGAATGGGTAAACAGCAAAATGTCCCTGGTTCAACCTTACCTGGATGAACTGAACAAAGAATTCAAGTAATCATTCAGTAATTAGCAAGATGGGATATGACAGGTGTGTTCTGTCTGTCCCATCCAATCGAACCCGGTGCGCGGTCTCTCCCCGAACGCAGCCGGGTTCTTTATTTCTACAACATGTAGTGGAGGATAATGTCTATGAATAACGAGCAGTTGCTAGACCTTGTAAAACAAATGACCTTGGAAGAAAAAACGGCCCAGCTGCTTCAGCTGACCGCTAACTTTTATGAAGGAACCAGTGTTGAAGGTCAGATCACAGGTCCAATGGAAGAGATGGGAATCACGGAGCAGTCCGTGGATGCCAGTGGCTCCATTCTGGGATTGTCCGGTGCACAGGCCATTATTGATGTACAAAAAGCATACCTGAAAAAAAGCCGTCTCGGCATTCCGCTCTTGTTCATGGCGGACGTTGTGCATGGTTTTAAAACTATTTTCCCCATCCCACTAGCCATTGGCTGTTCATGGGACACTGAATTGGCAGAGAAAAGTGCTGAGATTGCAGCACGTGAATCCGCCGTATCTGGCCTCCATGTTACTTTTGCACCGATGGTCGATCTTGTTCGTGATCCGCGCTGGGGTCGTGTAATGGAGACAACAGGCGAAGATCCTTATTTGAACAGTCTGTTCTCTGCGGCATTTGTACGTGGATATCAGGGCGACAATTTGAAGGATGAGCCGGATCGTCTGGCGGCTTGTGTAAAACACTTTGCAGCATATGGGGCAGCAGAAGGTGGTCGTGATTACAACACGGTCGACATGTCTGAACGCAACTTGCGTGAGTACTATTTACCGGCTTACAAGGCAGCACTGGATGCAGGCGTAGAAATGGTTATGGCTTCATTCAATACCGTAGAGGGTATTCCAGCGAGCGGAAATGAGAAGCTTATGCGTGACATTTTGCGTGACGAGTGGGGCTTTGATGGTGTATTGATCTCCGATTGGGCTTCCATTCGCGAGATGATTGCTCATGGCGCTGCTGAAGATGATCGTGAAGCCGCGTACCGCGCCATTCGTGCAGGAGTGGATATCGAGATGATGACACCTTGTTATGTCCATCATCTGCCAGAGTTGATCAATAACGGAGAAGTGGAAGAAACGCTCATTGATGAAGCGGTGCTGCGTATTCTGCAACTGAAAGAAAAGCTGGGATTGTTCGATAATCCACTGCGTGCAGCTGATCCGGAGCGTGAGCGTGAGATTGTCTTCTCAAAAGAACATCGTCAGGTATCGTATGAGCTTGCAACCAAATCCGCTGTATTGTTGAAAAATGATAATGACGTTCTTCCGCTGAAGCCAGAAGCTAATGTAGCGTTAATTGGACCTTTTGCTCAAAGTGAAGACATTCTCGGATGGTGGTCCTGTGAAGGTGTCAAAGAGGATGCCGTTAAACTCGGAACTGCTTTGCAGGAACGTCTTACTGCAGGAAAAGTTCATATGGCTCAAGGCAGCAACGTTCACACGATCACCGCTGAACAGATTGCTGAAGCACTTGAAATAGCAAGCAAAGCTGATCTGATCGTGCTTGCACTTGGTGAAGATTCCGAAATGAGTGGTGAAGGTGGATCGCGTACGGATATTCGTTTGCCAGCAGCTCAACTGGAATTGGTTAAACAGCTCAAAGCAGCGGGTAAACCAATCGCCAGCGTTATTTTCAACGGTCGTCCTCTGGACTTACATGGTGTATTTGAAGAATCCGATGCTGTGCTTGAAGCGTGGTTCCCGGGCAGTGAGGGTGGAGCGGCCATTGCCGATGTATTGACAGGTGTGGTGAATCCATCTGCGCGTCTGACAATGTCCTTCCCGCAATCTGTAGGTCAGATACCGGTATATTACAATCATTTTAATACAGGACGTCCACTCAATCCGCAAAAGACGGAAGAGCGTTATGTTTCCAAATATATTGATAGTCCGAATGATCCACTGCTTCCGTTTGGCTACGGCTTGTCATACACCTCGTTTGAGTATGGTGACCTGGAAGTTTCGAGCAATGAAATGACTGCTGATCAACCTCTGACGATCCAAGTGCGTGTAACCAATGCTGGCGAGCGTGCTGGTGTGGAGACGGTTCAGTTGTACGTACGTGATGTCACTGGTGAAGTTGTGCGTCCAATGCGTGAGCTGAAAGGGTATGTTAAGCTGTCACTCGCACCGGGTGAAAGTGGTACGGCTACATTTACATTAAACGAAGAACAGCTTCGTTATCATCATTCCGATTTGAGTCATCGTAGTGATAAAGGAACATTCCACATTTTCGTAGGGCCGAATAGCCGCGATACATTGGAGAGTACGTTCAAGCTGGTGTAATGGGATACACCTCATATCGATGAATGATTGAACTCATCATACAAAAGCAGCAAAACTGCACTGCCTTCTTCTCTTCTGTTCAGCAGCGGGGAACAAGGCAGGATAGGAGGATATGAATAGATATATGAAGACCATGAATAAATCTCAAATCAACGTACAATCCGGCGATCTGTGCTTTACGTTCTGGGAAAGCGGTGATTTGTTCAAGGCTGTAAGTGGAACAACGATGATTAATCAGTGGATGGCTAGTCCAGTGGACGGCTCCATGAACAATCTGTACTTGCGTTTTCACAGTGAATCTGCCATTCGGTTTGTGCCAATGCTTGGCATTCATTCCGACAGCCAGGTGAGCACCGACGGTAGCCGTATGGTATGGACAGGTACCGCTGAGGGCGTAGGCTATCAGGTTGTATTTGCTCCAACAACCCGAGGTGTATGGTTCTGGGATGTAACCGTAAACGGTAATGGAGAAGAGGTCGACGTGGTCTATGGCCAGGATGTCGGCAATGCCGATCCAGGTGCGGTACGTAGCAATGAGGCTTATTTGTCGCAATACATTGACCATGCCGTATTTGAGGATACGAAGCTGGGATATATCGTAGCCTCACGGCAGAATCAGCCACAAGGCGGGGCTTTTCCTTATCTTCAACAGGGTTCATTAACCCGTGCAACAGGTTACTCCACAGATGGATTTCAGTTCTTTGGCTTGAGTTACAAGGAAACGAATGTCCCTGAAAGTCTGAGCAAGCCAACACTTGCAAATGAAGTGTATCAGTATGAATTTGCATACACAGCCCTACAGTCCGAAAAAGTGGTGTTGAGTGGCGAAGCTCGCTTTGTGTTCTATGGACTCTTTCAGGCCAACCATCCTGAAGCGGTGAAGGAACTTGAATACCAGGATGTTGTACAACAGGCTTGGGACGAGTATGAAGCGAAGCGTCAAGAGAATACAAGCACGGTACAGGCAGTAACCAACGTATTCCCAAAAGTATCTCTCCACCCGGTAATGGGTGAACCCTTGCCTACTTTATCGATGACTGAAGAAGAAGTGAATTCCCGCTTCCCGGCTTCGAAGAGACATCAGGAAGAGCGTGCGGATGGCGAATTGCTGGCGTTCTTTACAGATACGTATGAGCATATTGTACTGAAGGAAAAGGAAATGCGTGTGGAACGTCCACATGGACACATTCTGATGAGTGGCAACAATGTGAAGCTGGGTCAGAACGTAATCACTACGTCTTCCTATATGTATGGTATTTTCAATTCCCATGTGGTTGTAGGAAATACGAACTTCAATAAAATGATGAGCAACGCACGTAGTGCACTCAACATACCGAAAACATCCGGTCAGCGGATCTACGTTGAGATGGAGGGAATCTTCCACCTACTCACGATGCCTTCCCTGTTTGAAATGGGCTTCAACTATGTTCGCTGGTATTACAAAACAGCTGAGGATACGCTGATCATCACAAATTATACAACTTTGGATACTCCTGAAGTACATCTTCATGTGAAGTCGGAAAAAGGAATAGCTTATCGATACCTAATCACCAATCAGATTACGATGAATGTAAATGAATATGAACTTCCTGTTCATGTTTCCGAGCAGAATGGTGAACTGAGCTTCAAGGCAGATCACAGCTCCCTCAGTGCGGAAGTATATCCGAATCTGGAGTACCGCATGCGGGTAAGCGGAGCAGGAGTGAAGGTTGGCGATGAGACTGAGCTGGCTAGTGGAGTAAACGCAGGCGACGACTCACTGACGACTTTACGTCTGGACAGCAGCGCTGAATGGACATTGACCATTCAAGGTCTGTTGGAAGGAGGACAGACTGCATCCTCGACGCGCAGCTTCGAAGAGGAAGTGTCAGCTTATCGTACCTTCTATGCAGAAGTAATGAATGGATTCCATTTGTCCCAACCTCAGAAGCAAGGAGCGGACGAGTTGTTCAAAGTGAATGCTCTTGCATGGTGGTACACCCACAATATGCTGGTGCATTACTCTGTTCCTCACGGACTGGAGCAATATGGCGGTGCAGCTTGGGGAACACGGGATGTCTGCCAGGGGCCGGTCGAATACTTTATGGCTACACAAAAGTATGAGCAGGTTCGCGATATTCTGAAGACAGTTTACTCGCATCAGTATGAGGATGACGGCAACTGGCCGCAATGGTTTATGTTCGATCGTTATTTCAAAGTTCAGCAGGAAGAAAGCCATGGTGACATTATTGTTTGGCCTCTTAAAGTGCTAAGTGATTATCTGATTGCTACCAAGGATTATTCGATTCTGAATGAGGAAGTACCTTATACCGTAAAACATGGTTTTGATTTTACTGATCAGACAGCCAGCGTGCTGGAGCATGCCCAGAAAGAGCTGGAGTATATCCGCAGCCATTTCCTGCATGATACATTCCTCTCTTCATATGGTGACGGGGACTGGGACGATACATTACAGCCTGCCAATGCTCAATTGAAGCAATATATGGTCAGCAGCTGGACTGTGGCGCTCACCTATCAAACGTTGAAGCAGCTATCCAGAGCGCTTGCCCCTGTGAAACCGGAGCTTTCTTCCGAGTTAAGTGACATGGCAGCGGGTGTGAAAAGAGACTTCAGCAAGTATATGCTGGATACCGATGTGATTCCAGGATTTGTATATATGGAAGACCCGGCACAAGCAAAACGCATGCTGCATCCGGATGACAGCGAGACAGGTATTCAGTACCGTTTGCTGCCGATGACACGCAGCATGATTGCCGAGCTGCTGGAGCCTGAGCAAGCGCAATCCCATTATGAACTGATCAAGGACAAGCTGTACTGCCCGGATGGTGTCAGATTGATGAATCGTCCAGCACAGTATGATGGCGGCGTCAGCACTCATTTCAAACGTGCAGAGCAGGCATCCAACTTCGGACGTGAAGTGGGCTTGCAATATGTTCATGCTCACATCCGTTATATTGAAGCCATGGCGAAGCTGGGCAACCCGGATGAAGTCTGGAACGGCCTTGGCATTATCAATCCAGTGGGTATTCAGGAAGCTGTTCCTAACGCAGATTTGCGTCAAAGTAATGCCTATTTCAGCAGCTCTGACGGGAAATTCAACAACCGTTATGCAGCGCAGGAGCAGTTCGATAAGCTTCGCACGGGAGATGTGCAGGTGAAGGGCGGCTGGAGAATCTACTCCAGTGGACCGGGAATCTACATGAATCAGCTCATTTCGAACGCTCTGGGTATTCGTCAGGAGGAAGAAGATCTGATTCTGGACCCTGTGTTACCTGTCAGCTTGGATGGTTTGCATTTTGATTTCCAATTTGCCGGCAAAAAAGTAACCTTCGTTTATCATCTCAGTGGAGAGGCCGTACAACGTATTGTGCTGAATGGCAAGGAGCTGGATACGACTAGGCTGCAACAACCTTATCGTCTTGGTGGACTGCGTATTTCACGCACGGCTCTTGAGCAGAGCCTGAGCGAGAATAACGTGATTGAGATTTACAGTTAATGGTGTAAACGTTAGCCCATTTTATCAAGTATAAATATTTTAGATGTCAGGTCCTTCGATTTCGAAGGGCCTGATGAACATAACAGGGGAGCGAAGAATGTGGTCAGTATCAAGGATATCGCCAAACAGGCGGGAGTTTCGATCTCTACCGTGTCATATGCTCTGAATGGTAGCAACAAAGTGACAGATGAGACCCGTTCCAAAATTTTGGCTATCGCCAAAGAGCTGAACTATGTTCCCAATGCTGCTGCCAGAACATTGAAGAAGAGAGAATCCAAAATTCTGGGTGTATTTCTGACGGATTTTAGCGGGGATGTATATGGAGACTTGCTTAGTGGTATGAAATCTGTATGTAACGCGCAAGGGTACGACCTAATTGTGTGCAGCGGGAAACAATCTCATCGAATGCTTCCGGAGCGAATGATTGATGGTGCTGTCATTCTGGATCATACATTTGCGAGCAAGGAACTAATGCAATATGCAGACAGAGGACACAAGATTGTCGTTCTTGACCGGGAACTGGATCACCCCAATATTAATCAGGTTCTGCTGGATAACAAGGCAGGAGCAACCCTTGCGATGGAGCATTTGATTGAACAGGGACACACGAAGATCTATGTCGTGACAGGTCCTGAAGGTTCATTTGACTCAGCTCAGCGGTTGAAGGCTGTAAGGCAAGTATCGGAGCGGGAAGCGAACGTGGAATGGATTGAGATCACCGGAGATTTCGAGAAGAGTGGCGGTGAACGGGCAGCGGAACGTATTATTCAGGAATATACTCAACCAGTTGGGGTGTTTTGTCTCAATGACGAGATGGCGATTGGGATGTGTGACCGGCTTGCTGATAGCGAGTTAAACATAGGACAGGAGATTGATATTATTGGATTCGATAATATTGAACTTAGCAAATATGTGCAGCCAAGACTGGTCACAATTGATTATTCCAAACGAAAATGGGGCGCACTCGCAGCCGAACAATTAATCAAGATTATTGCCGGAGAGCCTGTTGATCATGAACGCATCTACGTGACACTGGTGGAGGGCGGGTCGGTAAACAGCAAGGTTCAGTCAGAATATCTTGCACAAGCCCAAGGTGAAAAGGCGGTTAGCTATTGACAACGCTGCCCCTTCTTCATTTCATGCATGTTGTGTTGAACGACGACTGTACAGCAAGAGACAAGGCTTAGAAGAATTGAAGCATTCTTTTAAGCCTTGTCTCTTGTTTAGCTTCTTTATTTGACCCATTATAAAATGAAAAAACCTCTCACCAGGAGAGGCTTGGCCCTTAAAGGCCCTTGGTTTTGTCATTGTTGTAGGATGAAGTGAGAATGCCTGTAAGGAAGAGAGCCAATACAATTGCAATAATCCAAAATGTCAGTGAAAATGACATACCATAGCACCTCCTGCAAAATCTTTACTTCTATTATAACCATTATAGGAAGAAAAGAAATGCTTCACTCCATCATTTGTAAAATAAAAAGTGAGTAGGTACAGGTCGGAGGCTCCCGTCCGAGGGGTTATTCACAACCCGGTTGTTCACGATGAGTGAGGACGATCCGCCGCCATCCAGATTATAGGCGTCCACGACGCCAAGCTTGTACAAACGTCCTTGCAGTTCTTCCAAGGTGGCTCCTGAGCTTCCACCTTCGTTATACCCGTCAACAACGATAATCAACAATTGATCGTCCTTGTAATTGCCGATTACGGTGCGTGGAGCCCGCTTGGGTGACACTTTCCATTTGGCGGGAATGACCGTTTTTTGTCCATTCTGCAAAAGCACGGGTACAAATGTGGCACCAAATTGTGGTTGTAGGCGATCCAGGGAACTTTTGTCGAAAAATTTACCGCCTACCAGCTTACCGGCATCATCAAGACCTACAAAAAACAGATCCTTAAAGCTGGCCTGAAAACCATTCACATACTTGCCATCCATAACTGTTGTACTCAGCGGATACCGTTTACCGCCACTGTCGGCAAACCCGCCGGCATTAATTCCGGCAATGGCACCGCTGCGCTTGACCGCCTGCATGGTTGTCTCAGATCGGCCTGGCTCGCTGTCCAGAGCCATCTTCATGGCCGTGGGATCTTTTAGCTTGATTTTCATCGCATAGCCTTTATAGGGGCCTGGATTGACTCTATAGAGTTCAATCGTAAGTCGATCACTGTCTATCCGTTCAAATGGAACGCCCAGCTTGGATGAGATCCGTTGATTATAGATCGTTTCCGGGCGAGCGGCTTGAACCGTAGCCTTCTGTACAAGCGTCGACATCGTACTTGTTGTCTGATTGTACAGCTGTGTTGTTCTTTTAATAGAAGAAGAAGTCTGAACAGCAGCTTCTTTTGCCCCTGCAAGCTCCTGACTAATTGCCTGGGTCCGGGGTGTAACATTCTCTTCAGCCAGACCGGAATGAATGAAATCTCCGGGGTCAAGCGGAGGACGAATCAGCAGCATGCATAATATCAATCCAACAAAAGGAGCAAGTGCAAGCATAAATAAACGATTAACCTTTTTTACGGGTGTAATCATTTGAGCAGGTCCATCTTTTTCTGGAGTGTCTCCAGTTGTTTTTTGACTTCGCTCAGCTGAGTATACAATTTGTTGCTGTTGTCGGTTTTATCGTTTGCATTATCCTTGGTGAAAGTCAGTAATTCATTAAAGGACTGCACCTGGCCCTGCAGGTCCGCTACTTCCTTGGATATCGTTGTTAGCTGCTTTTCGTAGTCGGCTTTGAGCGCTGCAATCTGCTGTTGATTATGGGTCTGAAGCTGATTAATCATCTGTTGCTGGAGGTGGTTACTATAATAGTAGGTTCCGAGTACTCCAAGTGCAATGAGAACAATCCACATGACCAGAAACAGCTTGACTGAAGATCCGGCCTTACCTTTGGCGCTCCGGGTGTGATGGATGTCAGAGGGTTGGACAGAAGGTTTCATATCATCACTCCTGGTTATTTATAGGTACAAAAAATTTTCCAGTCCTCATTCTATCACGCCACTATTGATTACGCAAAAATGAAATTCTTTGAGTAATAGGATAAAAAGAGATTGCATCGGAAGGAAGTCCTAGGATACAATTTCTTATAGATGCAATAAGTAGGAACTTTGGGCAAGTTTTTCGACTTTTTTAGATAGAAATGCAGGAAATTTATACTATATTTTGATCTTTCTTCACTTGGGAAGACAAAAGTCCTGATGTGATGACAGCAAAATACAGTAGAAATAGAGCTGTTCTTACAGCTGTATCAAGTGTTTTTCTATTTTTCGACATTATCCGACTTTTACTTCTTCTATACACGGACTGTCGCAAGGGTAGAGGCATCATCATGGCTGATGGTGGAAAAGGAATTTGTACAATACATAACAGGGGGAACAACAATGAAAAAAGTATGGCAGGTGGTCATCGTAGATATCCACCCCACCAGCATGCTGGGTACGAAATTGATTTTGGAAGAACAGCAGGATCTGTTGGTACGGGGGATGACTTCGACTGGGTCCGAAGGTCTTGAACTGGTGAACATTCACCAGCCCGATCTGATTTTGATGGATTATCGGCTTCCTGAGGGCCAGGCAGATCAGTATATATCCCAAATGAAAAATCTGTCGGCTCATAGTCACATCATTATTCTAACGGACGAGGATAATGTAAAATTATTTCGTCATCTGATCAGTCTAGGTGCAAGTGGCATGCTGTCCAAACAGGCTTCCCCTAGCCAGCTGATTCATCTGATATCCGGGCTGCGTGAGGGATGTGTATCCATCCCATTATCCTGGTTAGCCAGTTCGGAATGGGCCCAACCCGTCGAATCTCCGGCAGAAGAACTTATTGTTGAATTAACAGAAACCGAAACTTTTATCATGGAAAGAATTGTTCAGGGCGTAACCTATGATAAAATAGCCAGTGAGATTAACGTTAGCAGACGTTCGATTGATAATTACCTGCGTAAAATATACGTCAAGCTGGATGTAAGCAGCAGGGCACAGGCGATTGAACGGTACGCTTTATATGCGAGGCAGACCAAAACCGTATCCTGACGAGCATCGCTCCATGAATCCCTATGTACGAATGCTCGTCAAGTGTCCGGTCTGGTCATATTTAGTGTCCAACAAGAATAGGTTGTAGGGGCTACGGACTGCGAGCACAGTTCGGATTAGGGATGAAAGGGGAACGGACCGATGAAATATTTCTTCGCCTCCCGTACAAACAGGCTTTTGACATCACCGCTGAGGGACATACGTGAGATGTCTGGTCGGGATTATTTCATTTCTCTGGCAGAAGAACTGCCTGCGGAGGAGCTGTTTCCATTCAAATTGCTGGAAGAAGCAGCGGTGTCTGTATTTAGTTCCGGACCCTCCGCATTGCAGTATGGTGAACCGGCAGGGTATAGACCGTTGAGAGAATGGCTGGACAACGATTGGAATGCTCGCAAGGGCATACGGACAGTCCCGGAGCAGATTCTATTGACTACAGGGACCCAGCAGGCGATCGATCTTGTGATGCGTTTGCTGCTTGAGCCTGGAGATTCCGTGTTGGTCGAGCATCCTACTTCTCCAGGCTGTCTCGAGGTTTTGGAGATGCAAGGTGCCAAAATCGTGCCCGTCACAGGCGATGGGGATGGCATTTTGCCTGACCTTTTGGAGCATCACATGCAGCAGGTGAGACCGAAGCTGCTTTTTGCTGCACCCAGTTTTTCCAATCCAACCGGCGTGCTGTGGAGTATGAAACGGCGTGAGGCAGTGCTTGATCTGTGTTCACGCTACGGCGTGCTGCTCGTGGAGGATGATTCCTATGGCGAACTTCATTTCGATGGATTGGAGCCGGGAGACTTCTACCGGAAGTATCCTTCCCTCTTTGCGCTGGATACAGCGGATCAGGGTGGACATGTTCTCTACATTGGTTCGTTTAGCAAAACTGTAGCACCTGCCCTGCGTACAGGTTGGGCTGCCGGGCATCCGGCCTTGATCCAGGCTATGGCCTCGGTGAAACGGATAGCAGACGGACAGTCCAGTCCCATGAATCAGAGGTTATTGTATCAATTGCTTGCCCATTCTCCTTTTAAGTGGAGTGATCATCTCTCCATGCTGAACCGGGAGTATAAGACTAGGCTCAAGCTTATGCTCGAATTATTGAAGCGTCCGGGATGGAAAGGGAGCCAGTACAGCATTCCTGAAGGGGGAATGTATCTGTGGGTACAGTTGCCGGATGGATTGGACAGCGGAGCTCTGCTCAAGGCAGCGTTGTTAAAAGGAGTATCTTTTCTTCCAGGTTCCCTATGCTCCACGGGTGAACAGGATCATCGGTACATCCGATTGAACTTCAGCCATCCCGGCCGGGATGAGTTGCTGCTTGGTATGAATCTGATCAGTGAGTCCATAACAGAGTTTACAGCCCGGAGCTAATCCGGATATAGAAAAGAAAGAATGTAGGGTCAAATTCATGCCTGGAACCTGTGACGGCAGAAGTTCCAGGCATTGGATTTGGAAGCAAATAAGTTACCCCCAAAGTAATTACGTTATTGCATCCACTAACATTTTTATATATAATATGTATTAATGAGTTGTTGTTTTCTTTATATAAGCTGCATTCATTGCAAGTTCAGGAGAAGCACTCATATATTTTAACTAACGGGGGAACGAACATGTCTAACATTTTATTTGTCAAAGCAAACGACCGTCCTGCAGATCAAGCAGTCAGCGTACAATTGTACGATGCATTTTTGAGCGCATACAAAGAATCCCACCCAGGTGACACAGTTACCGAACTGGATCTCTACAATACAGATATTCCTTACTACGGCAACACTGTAATTACAGGTGGATACAAAGCCGCTAATGGTATCGAAGCAACTGCTGAAGAGCAAAAAGCAGCTGCACTGGCAGCACAATTGCAAGATCAATTCTTGGCAGCAGACAAAGTAGTATTTGCATTCCCACTGTGGAACTTCACTGTTCCAGCACCACTGGTAAACTACATTTCCTACCTGAGCCAAGCTGGAAAAATGTTCAAATACACTGCTGAAGGCCCTGTAGGTCTGGTAGGCGACAAAAAAGTGGCATTGTTGAACGCGCGTGGCGGAGTTTACTCCGTTGAGCCAATGGCATCCGCTGAAATGTCCGTTAAATATGTAACAAATGTACTGAACTTCTGGGGTATTCAAAACCCTGAACTGGTTATCGTTGAAGGCCACAATGCTTCACCTGACCGTTCCCAAGAGATCGTAGCAGCAGGTCTGAAATTGGCTTCCGAAGTAGCAGCAAGCTTCTAATAGCTTATATATAGAAACACGAAAAAGCCCATTATCTCCGTTGGAGATGATGGGCTTTTTTTGCATCTGCATTTTGCATGGAGCTACACTGCCTGTTGCCTCAGTCATCCCTTCCATGGATCAGGTAGGGCTCCGCTACTTCCGCAATATGTTCCAGCTCACTGTCTTCATGTTGATTCAAGGAAAAATCTATTTCTAGTTCATTTATACTCCGTTCAATCATATCATTATCCTCAAGCATGTGAGCATGCTCGGTTAGTGCCTGCACACCCTTAACCGTCAGCACATATCGTCCACGGGATAGCCGCTCGAACCAGCCATAATAGTTTTTTTGCAAAATGGCCGCAGCGGAACCCACACTTGTCTGTTTGCTGATCGAGGCTGGGGAGGCTTCTCCCTGATCGCGAAGGGCGGAAGCTACACGTAATGCCTTTTCTCTGTAAGCGGTGACCAGCTGCCTGCGTGTGCTTCCTCCCGTGTTGTAGTCGCCACTGCGCTCGTCGAATTCCTTCAGCAGTCGCTGCCTCCGGATACCACCTTTACGGACAACGGTGCCGCTACCAGGTATAAGAGATTGGACAGCAGGTTCGCACAGCACATCAATCAGAGGTGATTTGGTTTTGTAGAACGTAACGGTGATAAGGCCCAGCCCAAGTTGTCTGCATAGTGCTGTCAATTCGCCCCAACGCTGGTTCACAGCACCACGCTTGCTACGATTCCGCTCAACAGCCAGATACACGAAGGGGCTGAGCTTCAGGCGCTGCATTCCCTGTAGCAGCAGAGACAGATTAAATGTTTTTTTCATCTCCACAATGAGTGGTTCACTTTGATCCGATTTGACCCCAACCAGGTCACAATGTTTGACTTCAGCCTTCACGTCGTAGCCGCGTCGTTCGAAAAAAGCCTTTACAGGTGAATATAACTCGGTTTCGTACTTTACTGCCATCGTTTCTGCTCCTTTCCTGAAGTGGCTCGTCTCTGGCCATCTATTGTCCCGTTTTTTGAATTTAGAACCTTCATTATATCATATCCGTTCTTTTTTTTCTGAGTGCACAAGATGTCTGATAGAACAGGGAAAGCCTCAAATTAAGACCCGCGGATTGAAAAAAAGAGGTCAACTTATCCGATTTGCCGCATAGGTATGTAATACACTTTTCACAACAATACATGATGTTTGGACAGAGGGTGGCGGGACTAATCCGGACCGCAAGATTGGTATTCAAGCACAAGCCGTAATTCTATTGATTTCTTCATACCATTCGGAATGGTTGACAATCACACTAAAGGAGCCATGGGAGGTACCAAGCATGAATATTTTTGAACGCGTTGCGGAACATCGGGCAGAGAGTGACCGTTTATCATGGAACGGGACATTTGAAGATTATATTGCACTGCTGAGAGAGGACCCGACTCCGGCAATGACGGCTCACGCACGAGTGTACCAGATGATTGAATCGTTTGGCGTGGAAGAAGTTGGGGGGCACAAACGGTACAAGTTTTTTGAACAGGAGATTTTTGGGCTGGATCGTTCCATTGAAAAGCTGGTGGAAGAATATTTCCACTCGGCAGCACGTCGTCTGGATGTTCGTAAACGTATTCTGCTGCTGATGGGCCCAGTCAGCGGAGGTAAGTCAACACTGGTAACGCTGCTGAAACGTGGCCTTGAACAATTCTCCCGCACAGAGAAGGGTGCTGTATACGCCATTGAAGGATGCCCAATGCATGAGGAGCCTCTGCATCTGATTCCGCTGGAGCTTCGTCCCGAAGTGGAAAAGGAGATCGGTGTCCGCATTGAGGGCAATCTCTGCCCATCCTGCCAGATGCGTCTTCGGACGGAATATGGGGGTGATATCAGTAAGGTGCGGGTAGAACGGGTCATCATTTCCGAGGATAACCGGGTGGGAATCGGAACATTCAGTCCATCCGATCCCAAATCCCAAGATATTGCCGATCTGACAGGAAGTATCGACTTCTCAACCATTACCGAATTCGGCTCTGAGTCTGATCCGCGCGCCTATCGTTTTGACGGTGAATTGAACAAGGCCAACCGTGGATTGATGGAATTTCAGGAGATGCTGAAATGTGATGAGAAGTTTCTGTGGAACCTGTTATCGCTGACGCAGGAAGGTAATTTTAAAGCAGGCCGATTTGCCTTGATCAGTGCGGATGAAATGATTGTGGCGCATACGAATGAATCCGAGTACAAATCATTTATTTCCAACAAAAAGAATGAAGCCTTGCAATCCCGGATGATCGTCATGCCGATTCCCTACAACCTGAAGGTCTCCGAGGAAGAGAAGATTTACGGCAAGCTCATTCAGCAAAGTGATATGAAGCATGTCCATATTGCACCGCATGCCCTGCGGACTGCAGCCATTTTCTCCATACTTACCCGCTTGAAAGAAACGAAGAAACAAGGCATGGATCTGGTCAAAAAAATGCGGATGTATGACGGTGAAGAAGTCGAAGGGTACAAAGAAGCTGATCTGCGCGAGATGCAAAATGAATATTTGGATGAGGGCATGTCGGGCATTGATCCACGTTATGTCATCAACCGGATATCCAGTGCTTTGATTAAGCAAAACCTTCAGTGCATTAACGCGTTGGATATTCTCCGGGCGATCAAGGATGGTCTGGATCAGCATGCTTCGATTACAAAAGAGGAACGCGAGCGTTACCTGAACTTTATTGCCCTGGCTCGGAAAGAGTATGATGAGCTGGCGAAGAAGGAAGTACAGAAAGCATTTGTCTACTCGTTCGAAGAATCGGCCAGAACGCTGTTCGAAAATTACCTCGATAATATCGAGGCATTCTGCAACTGGTCCAAAATTCGTGATCCACTGACGGATGAGGAGATGGACCCGGATGAGCGTTTGATGCGTTCGATAGAAGAACAGATCGGTATTTCCGAAAATGCTAAAAAAGCTTTCAGGGAAGAGATATTGATCCGCATCTCGGCTTATTCCCGGAAGGAACGGAAATTCGAATACAGCAGCCATGATCGTTTGCGTGAAGCGATTGAAAAGAAACTGTTCACTGACTTGAAGGATATTGTGAAGATCACAACTTCAACCAAGACACCAGATGCCACTCAACTGAAACGAATGAATGAAGTGATTAAACGGTTGATTGAAGAACATGGATATACCGCAGCTAGTGCGAATGAACTGCTCCGTTATGTGGGTAGTCTGTTGAATCGCTAATCTGCAACGAACCATTCCGGATCAGGCTCCTGACGCCTGCTGTGAGGCTCCTTCACAGCAGGGTCAGGGGTCTTTTTATATAGGTATTTGTACAATTATGACTAGTAAAATGACAGAGAAGGTCAATTCCATGACAAATTAGTTCTAATGGTATATGTAAAATTAGGTCATTTAGTCTATAATCGGTAAACAGATATTTACAATTTAATATTTTTTGTGGTTATTAAGGAGCTGACAGAACTAGTTATGAGTATTACTATAGCAAGACAACAACAACTTGATTATATTGGGTTGACCGCCGGAGATCTACAATTGCTTGCGGATCATCGACCTGCTTTTGAGAAAGTCGTGGACGAAGTGGTGGACCATTTCTACAATCATGTAGGCAATTATCCGAATTTGGTCGATCTGATTGCCCGCTTCTCGTCCATTGACCGTTTGAAGGAAACACAAAAGCTATACTGGTTATCCATGACCGATGGTGTAGTTGATGATGCATACATTGAACAGCGCATTGCAATCGGACTGGTCCATTCCCGCATTGGTTTGTCCGAAGATTATTATCTGGGCACGTATATGGTTTACCTCGATATTGCAACAAGTATATTCCAGCAAGTCATCCCCGAACACTGGCATCTGGTCATCCAGGCTCTTAGTAAAATGTTCAATCTCGATTCACAGCTTGTATTGGAGGCTTACGAGAAGAAAGAAAAGGAAAAATTAAATCAACTCGCTGAAGATCAGCAGCATACGTTGCTGGCCATCACGGAGATTACCCAGCAGTTGACGGGCATGATTAGTGAATTGAATGAAAATGCTCAGGCGATCTCTGATGTGGCCAGAGAAACGGCTGCCTCTCAGGATCAGGCAAATGGATTGTTGGAAGAGCTGACTAAGGAAATTCATCAGATTGGCAAAATGGGTGAGATCATTCGTGAAATCTCGGATCAGAGTCATCTCGTGGGTTTGAATGCCGCCATTGAAGCTGCACATGCAGGAGAATTTGGCCGGGGATTCGAGGTGGTTGCCAGTGAGGTTCGCAAGCTTGCGGCTAGTTCCCGAGAGGCTCAAGGGAAAATTCAGTCGAACTTGGCACAGATCATGAAGAAGCTAGGTAGTGTTCAACAGGAGTCGGAGCACACTGCTTCGGGAGCAAGGCGTCAGGCATCCCGTTCAGAAGAGCTTGCGGTTTTTGCTACCACTATGGAGAAACTGGCACTTGATCTCAGGAAATTGGATCATCAGGAATAGGCGGTAATACTGGCTGGAAGCTGTGATACCGTTTCTGGCTGTTTTAAGCTATAATGGGTAGACAAACCTGCCGATGTTATAGTGAATGCAGCCGGAGACAGGGGATTTGAAAGAGGTTGAGGTGATCAGGTGGCTTCTATCCATGATGTGGCCAAAGAGGCGGGCGTATCTGTTGCAACCGTTTCCAAAGTGCTGAACGATTATCCCGATGTAAGTGACAAAACTCGCAAAAAAGTCAATATAGCCATCGAACTATTGAAATATCAACCAAATGTGGTTGCACGTGGACTTGTAAAACGCCGTTCTTGGACGGTAGGTGTATTGTTGACGGTTCCTTTTACCAATCCGTTTGTATCGGAGCTGCTTGAAGGAATCAAAACAGCGCTGGAAAACAGTGGATACGATCTTGTTCGCTTATCTACACGTTTTGATGATCCAGCATACTCGTTTATTAAACATTGCCGCAGCCGAAATGTGGATGGCGTCGTTGTATTCGGGGAAGGAAGAGACAACAAGAGTCTTCAGGAATTGGTTACTGCGGAGATTCCGACGATGTTCATTGATACCGACTTGTTTGGCAAGCGGGCAGGATACATAACTACGGATAATGCAAATGCCATTGCCATGAGTGTGAAGCATTTGCATGAACTGGGTCACCAGAAAATTGCTTATATTTCAGGTACACTTGGGCCTGCTGTAGCGAATCTTCGACTGGATGGATATCGGGAAGGCTTACGTGTCTGCGGCATTCCATATTCTACGGTGTACCTGGAGGTTTGTGACTATTCTTTCGATGGGGGCAGTAAGGCAGCTCGCCGATTGCTTGCATTGAAGGACCAGCCTACGGGGATTGTCTGTGCTTCAGATATGTCTGCTTTTGGTGCGATCCACGAAATTGAGAAGCATGGTTTACGGGTGCCCGAGGATGTATCTGTTGTCGGATTTGATAACACATACTATGCGGAAGTGTTCAAACCAGGGTTGACCACGATTAATCAAAATATTCATTCCATTGGGATCAAATCGATTGAATATCTGATCGCCATGATTGAAAATCCTGCTTATACGCCACCAGTTATTACGGAGCCATCCAATCTGGTGATTCGTCAAACGACTGCACCTGCGCAAGCGTAAAGATCTTCCAACCAGCACAGCCTATGGGCTGTGCTTTTTTGGTATGTCGTTTCATTTTAAGAAATAACGGGGTTCAGAAGTTACTGAGCAAAGCTGGTAAGAAAAGCTGTTGACTTTTTGCCACACAGACCCTAACAATAAAAGGCAGAATAATACAAAAACTAATGTAATCGCTTACTTTTGCTGATGGATATAGGGAAACTGCAATTGTCATTCAATGGGAAGGGTGATGGTCATGCATCGGGTACTGCTGGTTGATGATGAAGTATATGCTCGCAAAGGACTTCGAAAACTAATCCGCTGGGAAGCATGCGGGTTCGAGGTGGCTGGAGAGGCGAATGATGGGGATGAGGCTTGTACCCGGATTGAAGAGCTGCAGCCAGACGTTGTCATTACGGACATACGTATGCCGGAGACGGATGGACTGGAATTGATCCGGCGTACGGTTGAGCGTGATGAGCAGGTTCTAACCATGCGCAAACAGCCCTATTTTATCATCGTGAGTGGATATAATGATTTTGCTTATGCCCAGCAGGCTGTAAGGTATGGGGTGCAGGATTATATTTTGAAGCCAATTGATGAAATTGAACTGGAAGGGACTTTACGCAAGCTAGCGGAGGAGTTGAATCGTCACAAACATGCTGAACAAACCAGACGTGAGCAGGAATACGTCAGACTACTTGATCAGTTTATCTATGGCGAATCGGAATCGGGAACGCTTGAACAGTGGACTGAACTGACGGGTACATGTGCTGGCGACGCACTGGCATATCTGCTGTTTGAGAATAACACGCCACATTTCCGGGTTTCGGATAATGCTCAAGAAGAGGAGCCGGGAGCCAGGAACGGAGAGAATTTTGGCCGGATTGTGCAGTCTGTTCTTGGAAAGATGTATGCAAATCGCTCGTATCTTCATGTAAAAGAGCATGGCGAACGTATCGGAGTTCTCTTAACTGCGGAACATCTGCACCCCTATTCAATGAATCTTCATGAGGTTGCCAGGCAAATGCAATCTTGCTTCGCCGAAATGGGTCATGACTCTGTAAGCATATATATCGGAAAAGTTTGTTATGAACCTTTACTTATTGGACATGCCTATCAGACCGCACTCAAGGCTATTTCCTATAAATTCATTTCAGAGAAGAGTGGGATCGTCCTGTATGATGACATGCAGCATGAACCTGTACAGTGGGTGCATACCGATCATGAAATGGAGCAGGAACTCCTGACACTTATGGAGGAACAACGGGTTGAGGCGTTGGAGAATGCAGTGGGTGAATGGTTCAACGGAATGAGAACGGCCAATTACGCTCCTGTTGCCGTGACGTCAGCAATTCACCAATTGATCTCAGCGGTTCTATCCATTCTGAAATCCGCTGAGGCGAATGTGAAAGAGATACCTTCGTTCAAGCTGATTTTGGCATGGCAAGCAGATCGGGGAACGTTGGCTGAAGCTAAACGGTTGTTGACGGTTTTTATGCTGGATTCAGCACGTAAACTGGCGGAACAGCGTCAGTACAATCACAGGGGAGCCATGACTAAAATCAAACATTATATTGAAGCCAACTACAGCAGCAATATTAGTTTGAGAAGTATTGCCTCCGAATTTTACATGAACCCGGTCTATTTGGGTCAACGCTTCCGCAAGGTGTATGGTGTGTATTTCAATGACTTCCTGCTTCAGCTTCGGATGGAGGAAGCCAAGAAGCTGCTGCGTCAGACGGATATGCGAGTATATGAAATTGCCGAGAGGGTTGGGTTCGGAAGCAGTGACTATTTCGCGACTCAATTTGAGAAAAAGGAATCATGTTCCCCTACGGAATATCGAAATCGCATCCTGGATGAAGGGTAGGGAGATGACACCGTGAAGCTCAACTTTTTTAATAATATCCGCCTACGGGATAAAATGCTGATTTTGTATCTTTTCTTTGTACTCGTACCCGTTATCCTGACGAATGTTATTTTCTATCAGGTGACCATAGCGAACGTGAAATCCCAGCGAATGGCAGACCTCTCCAAAGGAATGGAACAGATTCGAAGTCAATTTATGGGGGAGATTCGCAATGCGGCCGATTTTTCCTCAAGCTTTTATACGGACAGTATATTAAATGACATGCTGGATGTGAATTATACAAATCCGGTTCAGTATATCGAAGCCTACGATTCTTATCTTCGCAAAATCCTGAATACCTATTACTCCGGCTACCGCTCCCTCCAAGGCTTGACGATATATGTGGATAACAAAAGTGTACTGCCTTCCGGGGGAGTTGAGTTTCTGACTGAAGAGGTTCGACAGTCCGAGCCATACAGGCTGCTGGCAAACAGTGAACACTCCGCACCCATTCTGATGAGATCCGGTCCTGAAGGGAATCGGCAGACGTTCAGCATTTTACGCAAACTCAATTATTATGATGCTCTTCCCGGATGGAAGGAAAAGTTCGTACGACTGGATCTGAAGCCGTCGACGATTCGCCAAATTTTCACCAACCTTAACGTTCAGGGCAGCCTGTATCTGATTAATCCGGCTGGACAAATAGACTACTCGACGGATTCTGGTATCCCATGGACCAGTCAACTCTTGAATTATGGCGATGTCATGGATCAACAAAGTAAGAAAGAGTTCGAAATGGCCTATCCATTGTCCGGTGAAATGGAGGGATGGAAAATCAACGGAGTGTTCGATGAATCCGAAATTTATAAGGAATTGGGCAAACCCAGTCACCTTGTCGTTGTACTGGCCTGTATCAATCTGATTCTGCCAACCTGGATCATTATCTGGATGACACGTACAATCCACGTGAGGCTGGCACGAATATTGAAACACATGGAAAAAGTGAAGCATCAGCGATTTGAACCGATCAGACAGCCGGAATCGTCGGACGAAATTGGGCAGCTTACAGCCGAATTCAATCGCATGACGATGACGATCCATCGTTTGATTAACGACGTCTACGTGGCAGACATTCAACATAAAAATTTGGAGTTACAGCGGCGGCATGCCCAATTAAACGCATTACAGAGCCAGATTAATCCACACTTTTTATTCAATGCGCTGGAGACCATCCGCATGCGCAGTCTCATGAAAGATGAGGATGAGACGGCACGAATTATTTATCATATGGCTAAAATTTTTCGGAATGCCCTAACCTGGAATCGGGATAAAGTCAGCATTCAGGAAGAATTGGAGTATGTGACCTGTTTTCTTGAAATCCAGAAATATCGTTTCGGTCACAAGTTGAATTATAGGATTGATTTGGACCCAGAGGCTGCAGATTGTTCCATTCCCAAGATGACATTGTTACCTTTTGTTGAAAATGCCAGCATTCATGGGATCGAACCACTGAAGGAAGGTGGGGAGATTCGGCTTTGTATTCGGCGAACAGGTACAGAACTAATCTGTGTGGTGGAGGATTCCGGGGCAGGTATGACAGAGGACAAAAGAAAGCAGCTACTTTCTTACGTGGAAACGGAAGATTCAATGGGTGATCGCGTAGGAGTACAGAATGTCATCTATCGTCTGAAGCTGATCTACGATAGTCGGTTCCATATTCAGATCGATAGCGCTCCTAGGACTGGCACACGTGTCGAGATTGGTTTACCCCTCGAAGATTAACCAAATACGTTAAAGTATTAAAGATTATAAGGCAATAATATATAGTTTATCGGGTAAACAAAGTTTGTCATCAACCTTATAATGAGAGTGCTTACATCAGTGGGGTAGAAAGAGGGGGCGTTCATATTGGTTAACCATATGCTGAATCGCTGGCTACCGGCAGTATTAGCTTTAACCATGATGACGGCTTGTTCCTGGGGAAGAAGCGAGATTAATCCGGAATCCGGAGCAGTGCGAGACGGTAAAGAAAGCACAGAGAAAGTGACATTCACCTATTTTAAAGCGGGTTCCGGCAAGGACATCAATACAAACGAAACTACAATCGGCAAAAAGCTGGAGGAACAAACGGGGGTTAATTTCAAAATTGAATACCTTGTAGGTGATATTAATACCAAAATCGGAACGATGATTGCAAGTAATAAGTACCCCGATGTGATGGTCCCGGACGGGGCTATTGACAAAATTGTGGATGCGGGTGCATTTATTCCTCTCAACGATCTGATTGATCAGTATGGCCCCAACATTAAACGGGTGTATGAGTCGTACTACAACCTGATGAAAGAGGAAGATGGCAACATTTATTTTCTGCCCATGAGCGCAGTGGTTGGAGACTATCTGCCTAATCCGAATGTGGATCAAGGTGCATTCTGGATACAGCGGCGTGTATTAAAGGAGACTGGATATCCAAAGATCACCACACTGGATGAATATATGGATCTGATTAAACAATACGCTGACAAATACAAAGATGAAGGATTGACTGGATTCCTGTCATTGACGTATGATGATAAATTTTTTACGATCACTAACCCGGCCATGCATCTTGCAGGTTATCCGAATGATGGAGCCATTATGGTGGATATGCAGACACAGGAAGCCAAGGACTATGGGCTTACCGAAGAGACCAAACGCTGGATGCAGAAGTTGAATGAAATGAATTCATTAGGGCTATTTGATAAGTCCTCCTTTGTCGATAACTATGACCAGTATCTTGCGAAAGTGACCAGTGGGAAAGTGCTTGGATTCTTTGATTATGCCTGGCAGGTAGGGCAGGAAATGAACAATCTGAAGGAAGCCGGTAATGACGATTTGCGTTATATGGCACTGCCGATTGTGTACGACGCAAACACCAAGGATCAATATACTGATCCGCCGAGCTTTGTTAATAACCGGGGGATTGGCATTACCGTAAGCGCAGAAGATCCTGTCCGTATCATCCAATTCTTCGATAACCTATTAACGGATGAGAATCAAATTCTGTCCAACTGGGGGATCGAAGGAGAGACCTACGAAGTGGATGACAAGGGGCGATTTACGCGCTCTGCGGAAATGATCCAGAAAACAGATTCAGATGAGTTCCGTGAATCGTTCGGATTCAAATATTTTGAGTACAGTTGGCCGCGTTACGGTAATGGTTCGACTCTGCCTGACGGTAATTCTGTCGGTGTAGAACGACAACCCGAAGTTGCCCAATTCTCCTATACGGATGGAGATAAGCTCATTCTGGAGAAGTATGGCGTGGAGACGTTCTCCCAATTGTTTGCTGCGCCAGATGAACGTCCATGGTACCCGGCTTGGAGCATTGCTTTTGATCAAGGTTCCCCAACCCATATCTATGGACAGAAACGTACAGATTTGCAAAAGAAATATGTACCCAAACTAGTCCTCTCCAGTCCGTCTGACTTTAACAAACTCTGGGATGAATATGTGAAGGAATTCAACAAGCTTGATGTGAAGGACTATGAACAGACGATGACCGAAGAAGTTCGCAAGAAGGCAAAATTGGTCCAAGGTGAATAAGGTGGCGAGGAAAGGATGGCGCGGAGGGATAAACGCCTGCAAGGCGCGTGGTGAATGGGAATTCGACAATATTAAACATTCGTTTTATCTGGAAAAAAGTGTTGATTTTCACGTCTGGGACGTTTAGACTATATACATCAATATTAACGGGTTAGAGATGTATGACTTTGGCTTTATAACAAGTCGGTGGTCTCCAGACAAATGATGTGGAGGGAGTGCCTGTCATCCAGACAGCGCACTCGCTTTTTTTTACATTTTGCATACATACAAGGCATTTCCCGGTTGAAAGGACAAAGTGAGTGGAGCACCTACATGGAACGTACAACTTAGAACTGGTTATTTTATCTTACATTATTGCAGCGTTGGCTTCTTATGCAGCGCTTGACCTTGCGGGCCGGGTAAGTCTGGCTAAAGGCATGTCCCGAAATATCTGGCTTACCTGCGGGGCAGTCTCAATGGGTTTGGGAATCTGGTCCATGCATTTTGTGGGCATGCTAGCTTTTGTTCTTCCTATGCATGTGTCGTATTCCACAGGTGAGGTCTTTCTATCCGTTCTGCTTGCAATTATTGCATCTGGTGTAGCGTTAAATATTGCAGGTCAGCAGTCAGGTAAAATAAGCAAACTCCTGATTGCAGGAGTGCTCATGACCGCAGGCATTAGCAGCATGCATTATATTGGAATGGCTGCCATGTCGGTTACCATTACTTATGAACCAGGCATAGTGTTATTATCCATCCTGATCGCAGCTTTAGCTTCATTTGCTGCCTTGTGGCTCATGTTTTTCTTCCGGCAGCATCAGTCACGTTATACATGGGTGTACAAGATGGGCAGCGGACTCATTATGGGGCTGGGCATCTCGGGCATGCATTATACAGGGATGTCAGCTGCACAGTTTCATCATGCACATGATGCAATGGCTGGTTCGGGGATGCAGATTGAACCTTCACTTCTCGCATATCTGATCGCTGCGGGTACTTTTATTGCCTTGGGGTTGACCTTGTTCGGTATCTTTATTAATCAACGTCTAACTCAGAAGGATCGACGGATTCATGAAAATGAACAGTGGTATCAAGCCCTGTACGAAAACCATTCAGATGCCATTATTTCGGTGGATAAACAAGGGGCTATCAAGGGGATTAATGCTGCAGTCACACGTATTACAGGGTATCAAGAAAGAGAGATCATTCATCATTCTATTGATGAGATTTCAAATCATGTTGACATTCATTGGGCAAGTGAAATGCATCATGTGGAATGGGATGATGATAGCCGTGAGCAGCAGCATTTCATGGGGAATATGAAAAACGTTCATGGAAACCTGATTGATCTAAGTATCGCTGTAGTGCCTGTACTGATTGATGGTAAACACCAGGGAAGCCACATTCTGATCAAAGATATCACCGAGGAGAAACAGGCTCAGGAAAGCATCCGCTATCAGGCTCTGCATGATCCGCTGACCGGGCTTCCCAATCGACGCAAGCTGGATGATGTGCTGGAGAGCACGATCACGACATCTGGGGCAACAGGAAGTTCATTTGCGGTTATGGTGATGGATATCGATCGTTTCAAAATGATTAATGACTCTCTGGGACATTCCATTGGAGATGTGTTTCTTCGAGAAGTGAGCAGCAGAATCATGAGTGCAATCCAGGATTCAGACCCGAACGCGACGGATAATGTCATGCTTGCCCGTATGGGGGGCGATGAATTCACACTGGTTGTTACGAATGAGCAGGGAAATGAGGAACGGGTGGCTGATCTGGCAGAACGGATTGTTCGAGCGATTCAGCTACCTTATCGATTAAAGGAAAATGACTTTTACGTTACAGCCAGCATTGGAATTGCAATGTATCCGTATCATGGAACAGGAGCGGATGCGTTGTTGAAGCATGCAGACTCTGCCATGTATGAGGTCAAGAAAAATGGCAAGAATGGTTTTCAGTTTTACACGGCCCAGCTTGATTCGGAGCTATATGAACGAATTGAACTGGAAGGGTATTTGCGCAAAGCACTGGAACGGGACGAGCTGGTCCTGTATTATCAACCTCAGATACGTACAGAAGACAGCCGTATGATTGGCGTAGAGGCTTTGATTCGCTGGAATCATCCAGACAAGGGTATTCTGTCTCCGAATGTCTTCATTCCACTGGCAGAAGAGACCGGCTTGATCTATGAGATCGGGAACTGGACACTGCGCGAAGCGTGCAGACAGATGAAACTTTGGCATGCGAGTGGCGGGCCGCTCATTCCGGTATCTGTTAACTTGTCTAGTCAGCAGTTTCATCAATCCAATCTGGTGGAGCAGGTCAAAAATGCACTCACGGAGACGGGCCTTGATGCCCGTTATCTTGAATTGGAAATTACAGAGAGTATGATGATGGATGCATCCGTATCTACAGGTATTCTGAATGAACTCACAGTGCTTGGAGTCAAAATCAGCCTGGATGATTTCGGAACAGGATATAGCTCGCTGAGTTATTTGAAGCATTTTCCAATTCATAAACTGAAGATTGACCGTTCCTTCGTGACGGATATTACGGAGAGCCGAAGTGACCAGGCGATTGTGGCCACAATCATATCAATGGCACAGAATCTGAAGATGGAAGTGATCGCGGAAGGGATCGAAACGAAAGGACAGTTGGATATTCTGATGCAAAATGATTGCCGCGAAATTCAGGGATATTATTTCAGCCGTCCATTACCGGCAAGTGAAGTGGAGCATGACTTTTTTGTGCCGCTGCGGCTGCATGGAGCTCCAACAATTCTCTAAGTCCAATACTGACAACAGAAAAATGGATTGAAATGCTGAAGCGTTGGAGATGATGGGAATAGTTAGGCACGGGGCTGTAGGCGGTTATAATGTTATTATTTCATGGCTGAGTTGCAACACGGTTGTATGCTATAATTCAGATTAAGGTTCTCATCAGCAGGTTTAGCGATATCATCGAAGGAGGTTGCAAGGGATGAATTTTAGTCTGAAAGCTCCTGATGGCACCGTCATTGAATCCTATGAGAAAGATCATAAGGAATTCATTCGTATTGCCGGCTTGGAATATGAAGTGTATAACCCGGTGGATGAGCTGGATTCTGATCCGGAATTACGACAAATGATTGAAGCATCCGAGAAAGACATCAAGCAAGGCAAGTTGTATTCGACAGATGACCTCATTGAACTGGTGAAGCGTGGTGAGTTGTAATTGATGGTTCAATGGACCGCCACGGCGATGAACCGACTTCGCCAGATCAAGAGCGAACATTTTACAGATCAAGAAACAATGGAATATAAAATGAATCTCATTCGCCGAGTGGAACAGAAAGTGGTCACCATGGGCACATTAATGCCGTCACGTGAGTATCGAAACACATATTACTGTATCGTGGATCAATACGTTGTATCTTACAAAGTGTTGGACAAAGGTGAGCGCTATGTGATAACTTCATTGAAGCACGGTGCAATGAAACGCAATTTTAAATATTGATTTTAACACGTGCCTGATTCTATTGATTTGCAAACTACTATTCACTTAATTGCCAAGCGGCAAGTCCCCGCCATATGCCAGGGACTTGCCGCTTTTTTGTGTTCTTATGATAAAAACTTGCGGTGATGCTTCTTGCCATCATATGTGAACCAGATCGGTTTATCTTCCACCCGTGTTTCTACATGGACGGTACGCCCCCAGAGACGGTACAGATAAGGAAGGGTCCGTTCCATATATTTCAGATCCAGCTCGATGCCCTCGTATTGATGCTTGAGCACGAGTTCTCCTGTTCGCAGATAATCGGCGTCCTGAACGACGAGATACGGAGAACCACCGTTGATGCGTGAAAATACAAGCTGATCCCGTATGTTTTGCCAGGACTTGTCGGTAATTTTCCAGTCCGGGCCCTTTTTCTCGAATACATAGAGGTCGAGGTCTTCGGTTAATTGCTTGGTCATGTAATTGCGGATAAATGAAGTATCGGAATCGAATTCACGTACCTCAAACATTTTGGTACGACCTTGCCCGGGTTGACGTCCAAAACGTTCTCGTTCTTCTTTGGACGGGTTATCCCAGCGACGTTCAATATCCTCGAATATTTTCAGCCCCAAATAGTAGGGATTCAAACTTTGCTTGGATGGCTGCACGACGGAAGAGTTTAGTTTGGCAAATTCAATCGTATCCTCACTGTTCAGGTCGAGCTCCCGTATAATACGTTGATGCCAGTAGGAGGCCCAGCCTTCATTCATAATTTTCGTTTCCATCTGCGGCCAGAAATAGAGCATTTCCTCACGCATCATACTCATAATATCCCGCTGCCAATCCGTCAACACTTCAGAAAATTCCTGGATAAACCACATAACATCCTTTTCCGGTTCTGGTGGAAAGTGATGCACTTGTATTCCTTCCGCAGGTGTTTCCTCGATCTGGGTATCATCAAGGGACCACAAGTCATCATAGCGACCTTCCGGCCTTGGCGTTTTCTCCCCACGCTGCTCCCGCATTTTCATCTCCATATAACGTTGTTTGTCCAAGTGGCGGGGTTTGATCAACTGTGGATCGACATGTTCCTGAATCGCTATAACGGCATCAATGAACGCTTCAACGGCCTCTGTACCATATTCCATCTCATAGTTGCTGATCCGATCAGCCGTCGCTGCCATGCTCTCCACCATATTACGATTCGACTTGGAGAAGCGGGCGTTGTTTTTGAAGAAATCGCAGTGAGCCAGCACGTGTGCGACGATCAGCTTGTTCTGGATCAGCGAGTTGCCATCCAGTAGGAAGGCGTAACAAGGGTTGGAATTGATGACGAGCTCATAAATTTTACTGAGTCCAAAATCATATTGCATCTTCATTTTATGAAAAGTCTTCCCGAAGCTCCAATGACTGAACCGGGTCGGCATACCATACGCTCCAAAGGTATAGATGATATCGGCAGGGCATATTTCATAACGCATCGGATAATAATCCAGGCCGAATCCATCGGCAATCTCCATAATCTCGGCAATGGCGTATTCAAGGTCGCGGATTTCATCTGTCATCTTACGCTGCCTCCTTCCCGTTTCTGGAAAAAGCTGCGCAAAGCTTTGTACACTTCGCCTTTTTCTTTGATCACATAATACATGAACTGGTCGATCTTGATATGACGATAGGCGGACATGAGTGTGCTGCTGCGGTTGTACTGGTTCACCTCGCCATATCCAAACATATTGCTGCGCTTCATCAATTCCCCAATCAGTTTGACACACCGCTCATTATCCGAGGTCAGGTTATCTCCGTCCGAGAAATGGAAAGGGTAGATATTGTAGCTGGAAGGTGGATAACGGCTATCGATAATTTCCAGTGCCTTCATATATACAGAGGAGCAGATGGTGCCTCCACTTTCCCCTCGTGTGAAGAATTCTTCCTCGGTCACTTCCTTGGCTTCGGTATGATGGGCGAGGAAAACAATCTCGACCTTCTCATACTGACGGCGGAGGAAGCGGGTCATCCAGAAGAAAAAGCTCCGAGCGCAATATTTCTCAAAGGAGCCCATGGACCCGGATGTGTCCATCATGGCGATAATGACTGCATTGGACTGTGGAATGATTTTGTCTTCCCACGTCTTGTAACGCAGATCATCCGGACTGATATGGTGAATACCCGGATTGCCGGTAGTGGCGTTGCGACGCAGGTTCTCCAATATGGTGCGTTTCTTGTCAATATTGGACTGCATGCCTTTTTTGCGAATATCGTTGAATACCACTGTATGTGTCTCAATCTGATCCTTATCTTTTTGCTTCAGATCCGGAAGCTCCAGTTCCGCAAAAAGCATATCTTCCAATTCCTCGATGCTCACCTCGGCTTCAACAATGTCATGCCCGGGTTGATCTCCGGCCTTCTCACCTTTGCCTGGTTTCTTCGAAGCGGGATCACGACCGATGACATCCCCGACCTGACTGTCACCATCTCCCTGCCCCACATGTTTTTGCTTTTGGTAGTTATACACAAAACGGTACTCATCCAGGCTGCGGATTGGTACCTTGATGATTTGTTGTCCATCGGACATAATGATGTTCTCTTCAGTAATCAAATCAGGCAGATTCTGCTTGATGACATCTTTAACCTTTTGCTGATGGCGTTGCTGGTCCTGGTACCCTTTGCGGTGAAGCGACCAATCTTCCCGGGATACGACGAACGAGTAAGGCTGGTGTGAATTTGACATGTAGGCACCCCCCATTGATTACGCGGCACAGTTTGGCCTGTCGGTAATTAAGTATATTCACGGGCGGGGACGATATGTGATGCGTGAGTAGATAAAATGATACAATTACGCGAGTTTGCCTTACGGGATCATCTAAAATTGTACAGATCGTCCGGAACTTTTTTACAGAAACGATGAACAAGTGTGACGAACTTCCTTTACAATAGGGACAGGTGTTTACTTGGCATCCCTCAGAGGGATGTGTGTAAAGGAAGGATACCATTTGGATAAAAGGGCAGTTAAGGCATGGATTATGTATGATTGGGCCAACTCGGCCTATGCGACGACGGTACTTGCTGCCGTTCTCCCCGTCTTCTACGCTTCCGTGGCTGCAGCTACACTCGATGCAGATACCGCAGCATCTTATCTGGCATACACCCATTCCATCGGTATGTTATGTGTAGCACTGTTAACCCCTTTGCTGGGGACATTAGCGGATTTATCGGGACGCAAAGGTGATTTTCTGCGTGTATTCTCAATTATTGGCATCGTAGCAACACTCGGTTTCAGTTTCATTGGGGAGGGAGACTGGCTGCTCGCTTCTGCACTGCTGGTCATTTCGACGATCGGATTTGCAGGTGGAAATACATTCTATGATGCAATGCTACCTGATCTGGTGTCTGCCGATCGAAGAGATATGATCTCCTCCAAAGGCTATGCTTATGGTTATATTGGTGGAGGATTGTTGCTTGCGATCAATATGCTCATGATTCAGCAGCCAGGGTGGTTTGGGATGGCGAGCACACTTGCGGGAACAAGACTTGCTTTTATTTCCGTAGCGTTGTGGTGGTTGGTATTTTCCATTCCTTTATTCCGCCATGCCCCGCGTCGACCTACTGCACCGGATATGCCCAAGTCATGGAAAGGGTATGCAGGAGTGGGTGTACGCAGACTTGGCCAAACTTTTCGCCAGATACGGCGTTTTCCGCAGCTGATGCGCATGCTGGTTGCTTTCTGGTTTTTCAATGACGGCATTAACACGATTATCTTGATGGCAACGATCTATGGAACAAGCATTGGGATCGGAACAGCAGATCTGATGCTTGCTTTGTTACTGACCCAGTTTATCGGGTTTCCTTGCACATTGTTGCTGGGGGCATGGGCACAGCGTTGGGGCGCAAAGCAGGTGTTGATGGTAAGCTTGTCTATTTACATATGCATCGTTATCTTAGGGTATTTCATGACGTCAGCCATCCATTTTTATCTGCTCGCTGGGCTGGTTGGTGTAGTGCAGGGCGTAAGTCAATCGACAGCGCGTTCCTTGTTCAGTAATTTGATACCTGCTGGTAGAACTGGAGAGTATTTTGGATTTGTGAATATTACAGGAAAATTTTCTTCTATTTTTGGGCCGTTTGTATTTGGTTGGGTGGGCCAATTAACAGGGTCAACCCGTTGGGGGATTCTGTCTTTAATTTTCTTTTTCGCTGCGGGGATTGCAGTGCTGGTGACTGTGAAAGTGCAGCAGGGGATGTCGGATGCGATTCAGGCGGATCAGGAAGAAGGGCAGGGCTGGATGCATCATCCCATTTCGGGAAAAAGCTCAGAGGAAAGATCGACTGGATAAGTGGTTATTAACGTTTTATAGCTAATGTTCATCATTAATAATAGTAGCTCCATGGGCATGTTTATTCGTAAACTGCTCTGGAGCTTTTTCATGTTCATGCAATAGTTACAAATGATGAGGGTCATAGAATAAGTATAAGTGCTTAAACGACAGAAAACAGAATAGAGTGGATAGAAAGATATTATGAAAAGGTGAAAATAAAAGATTGACATGATACATTTTGTATCATAGAGTAAAAGCATGAATACATATCGTATCTAAAGATTGTCGAAAGTACATCATCCATTTTACCTATTCCCGTATGGGAATATTAGCGGATATTGATATAAAGAGCTATACCAACTGCATGCTTATTTTAATTTTACAGAGGAGAGGCTGCCATTGGTAGATGTTCATGGTAACGGACTTGTCTTACTACTATGTGTACCTCGCAGTGGAAGTTCGCTATCCACCGTGATGCTGCAAAATCACAGCCGTGTATTTGCCACACAGGAGATGTGGTTTCTGATGAATCTTGTAGATTTGCAGAAGGCTGATTCCCGCCCCTATGGTGGAAGTGCCATTATCCGTCAGTTTTACAGCGCTATGGTTTCAGACGAAGGTTTTGAGAAGGCGTGCAGAAGCTTTGCTCTTGAAATCTATAACGGATTTCTGGAGGGGAGCGGGGCAGACTTCATCGTAGATAAATCTCCTCGTTACTATTATATGCTGGAATGGCTTGATCGCCTGTTTCCACAGTCCAAGCGCATTCATCTCCAGCGTAACCCCCTTGCCATAGCTGCTTCCTACAAAAAGGTAAACCGCCATACCGGAGAAGGATTCGAACTGATTCGCAGCTTGCAGAGTCCGAACCTTAATATGAAAGCAGTTGATCTCACACTGGGCATGCTCCGTTTAAATGATTATTTTGCGGACAAACACACGAATGCCTATGAAGTTCAATATGAACAACTTGTCTCCAACCCTCGGGACGAAATGGAAAAGTTATGCGGTTTTCTTGGCATCGGATATGAAGAGGGAATAGAGCAATATGGACGCTTTGTGGACAGTACAAAGTCCAATATGTTCTATAGTATGGGTGTCGGTGATCCGTTTCTATCCTCGCATCAGGAAGCTCATAAAGATTCTGTTAACAACTGGAAAAAAATACTCGATCCACAGGAAGTTGAATTCTATTGCCGGGTGATAGGCACAGATCTATTCCATCGGATGGGCTACAGTGAACAGCTCGAAGAAGCCGAGCAATGGACGGGTGTACGTTACGAAGCTGGCCCGGATGAGGAAGTCATCTCCAAGTTAACGCGTCAATTCTCAGAAGCAACGGGCAGCAGCTGGCAGCAAGGTTACCGGATGCAGCCTGTAGACCTAGCGAGCAACACTCCAGATGGAAACAAGGATAATCAGGCAGCGAATGAACCCGATGCAATTGACCCGACACTGGCCGCACTGGCAACGATCAGGCAGTTGGAAGCCGCATTACGTGCAGCCGATAATCGGCTGGAGCGAGGGTACAATGAGCGGGAACGGTTGAAGGTACAGCTTGCGTCTGCTCACAGCAAGATTCAGCGTATCAAATCCTTGATTCCGTTTGGGAACCAGATAAGCGCCTGGGCTTCACAGCGCAAGATACTCCGGGGAGGAAAGTCATGAGCGCTATAGCAGGAATTGTTCACACCGATGGTCAGCAAGCGTTATGGGAGGACAGCTGGCGCTTATATGCCAGTCTGGGCCACGTTCCGGCGGATACAACGGGAGTATGGAAAGGCAATGAAGCTTTTCTAAGCTGCCACGCCCAGTGGATTACGCCGGAGTCGGTCAACGAGCAATTGCCCTTATATGATGAAGTGAGTGGTCTGACTATCACGGCGGATGCCATTTTGGATAATCGGGAGCAGCTGGCAGATCAACTGTCCATATCGAGGGCGGAGTTAGCCGGATTGTCGGATAGTGAACTGATCTTGCGAGCTTATCAGCGGTGGGATGAACATATGGCAGAGAAACTGCTTGGCGATTTCGCTTTCGCAATCTGGGATGATCGCAAGCGTAGACTCTTCGCTGCCAGAGATATTACGGGCATGAGATCCTTTTATTTTCGGCATGATGGTGAGCGGTTTGCCTTCTGTACCTTAATGAATCCGCTGCTGCAATTGGAAGGTGTACATAAAGAACTGGACGAAATCTGGTTGTCCGAATTTCTTGCCATTCCCGACATGCATGACTCAGCAGATATCCATTCGACCGTCTATCGGGGAGTGAGCCAGCTGCCCCCTGCCCATACGCTTAGCTTTAGGGATGGCAGGCTGGAACAGAAACAATATCATCGCTGGGACGAAGTGGAGCCTCTACGGCTCAAGTCCGACGGGGAATATGTAGAAGCATTCCGTGAGGTATTTGGTCAAGCTGTTGGATCGCGTTTGCGAACGCATCGACAGGTGGCTGCTGCTTTAAGCGGAGGACTGGATTCTGGGGCTGTGGTTGGATATGCATCAGGAACTCTGCGGAGTCAAGGGAAAACATTAAATGCCTACAGCTACGTTCCGGTGTCTGATTTTACGGATTACACATCGAAAACACTGTTAGCAGATGAACGCCCGTTTATCCAGTCTACGGTTAATCATGTCGGTAATATCAAGGAGAATTATCTTGATTTTGAGGGTAGAAGCCCACTTAGTGAAGTGGACACCTGGCTTGATATTATGGAAATGCCTTATAAATACTTTGAGAATTCATTCTGGATTCGGGGTTTTTATGAAAAAGCGAGCCAGCAGGATGCAGGCATTCTATTGACTGGAGCGCGGGGCAACTTCACGGTCTCCTGGGGCCCAGCACTAGATTATTACGCCAGTTTGCTAAAAAGCGGACGTTGGTTCCGGTGGCTCCGGGAAATGCAGCAGTACAGTGAACGTACCGGGATGAAGTTCTCACGAATTGCCAAAATTACGGGTCGTAAAGCGTATCCGGAATTGTTCAAATCCATGGCAAAGGGGGCTGCCCAAGCTGCGTCGGTGCAATTAATCCATCCGGAGTTTGCTAGACGAACAGGCGTATTGGAACGGCTCAAATCTATTATTGTTCTGCAAGGTGGTGCTCAGGCAGATGCGCTCAAAGTACGGGCAGAGAAGTTCAACAATCTGGCCATTGCGAACAAAAATGGTGCTGTCGCCACCAAATGCTCTCTACGTTATCGGGCGTGGGAGCGTGATCCTACGAGTGACGCTAGAGTGATCCGTTTCTGTCTGTCAGTCCCGATTGAACAATATGTTAATCAAGGGACGGATCGTGCTTTGATTCGGCGGGCTACATCACCTGAGTTGCCTGACAAAGTTAGGTTAAACCAGCGAGTGCGTGGTGTTCAGCCCGCGGATTGGTTGCACCGCATGATTCCAAATTGGGGCGATTTTACTGCCGAATTGCGTGCGTTATGTTCTGACAGCCGGGTCGCTGGCATATTGAACACAGAGCGAATCAAGTCCGCACTTGCTAATTTTCCAAACCCTCGGCCGGAGCTTGCTTCCCACCCGGACTTGCGGTTGATGATGCATAGCCTGATCGTGTATCGATTCATTCGAAAGTTCTGATGTAGCTAATGGATGTAGCGATATGAACTAGGCTACAGGTTCATTGATCAGTTAACACATGAGAGGAGGTGAACACGATGCAAATGGAAAAAAAGGAATGGCAAGCACCAGCACTGGAAGTATTGGAAGTGAACCAAACGATGGCAGGAGTAGGTTACAGACAGATCGACTGGATTACTGTCCACGATGCTGATCTCTACGATCCAACTTCCTAAGTTGTTTAGTTTTAACATGTGCCATCATACTTAGAAGGGCGGAAAGGGCAATATTCCAACTTTTCGCCTCCGCCCTTATATTGAGCAATGCGAATATAAGGGCTTTTTTACTTACAAGCAGAATTGCGAAGGAGGAGTCATTCATTGTTGCCTGTGCAGTATGAAGCGTATGGCTTGCGTTGGTTGAGCCAATTCCCAATGCCTGAACTCCAAATCGTACAGAGCAGTACAGATTCTCTAACTGCCCATACGGATGTACACATTGAAATAGCTGATTTGGCGGCACAGTGGGAAGCGTGGGATGTGGGGAGCGATAACTTTGTATCCCGAAATGGCAGTCTTTTTTTTCGGATCGAGGATACGGGTCTGTTTCTTATGGAACAAGGACGCCGCATCGTGGTATCCCCTCAAACGGGAGCTGATGACAAAAAGGTTAGGTTATTTGTGCTGGGCACATGTATGGCCGTCATTATGATGCAGCGCGGCATTCTTCCGCTGCACGGAAGTGCGGTGGTCATTGATGGTTGGGCTTATGCCTTTGTTGGACACTCGGGTGCAGGCAAATCTACGTTATCAGCTGCACTTGCCTCACGCGGCTTTCCGCTCTTAACGGATGATGTCGTGGCACTGACATGGGATGCAGGAGGAAGAGCAATCGTATCACCGGGTTATCCGCAGCAAAAGTTATGGCAGCCTAGTCTAGACGGATTCGGCATGAAGGAACAGGATTACGCAACGGTTCATGCGGAAATTACGAAATACGCGATACCGGTTCAGCACTATTTTCATGATAGACCTGTTCCGCTTGCCGCTGTTTTTGAACTTGATCCGAAGCCGGAAGAGATGCTTAAACCCGTACAACTGAAGGAAGTTGCCGGATTGGAACGCCTTCACATGTTGTGCTCTCATACATTTCGTAGTGGACTTGTTTCCAGACAGGGTCTGGCACAATGGCTGTTCGAGACGGTCTCACGGCTGTCTGCCGGTATTGAAGTTTTTAGAATCACGAGGTCAGGCTCTGATTTTACGGCATTTGAGATGGCTGACCGAATTACAGAATATGCACGCAAAGGAGTGTATACGGGACAATGACAGCAACGAAGCCAATGAATGGGGAAGACCGTGTGTTGCGTAAGGAAGGCAATCTTGTCAGTGACATGGGCGGGGAAAAAGTCATGATGAGCATCCATAACGGCAAGTACTATAATCTGGGCAGCACAGGTGGACGAATCTGGGATCTAATCAGCCAAGAACGAACATTGACTGAATTGGTTGAAGTGTTAGCTTCAGAATATGAGATTGAACCAGACATATGCCGTGAGCAGGTTGTACAATTTCTAGAGCATTTGACGCATGAAGGATTAATTGACGTTACCCGCGGAGAGTAGACCATGTTGCGAAAAATAAAAGCATATCGTTCATTGCCGCGTGAAATTCGTGGATTGGTATGGGAAGCTTATGTCCACCTTGGATGGGCACGAATACTAAAGGCGATGCCTTTTGCCAAGATTGCTCCTGGTCTCGGTACACCCATGTACGAAACGCCGATGAAGGGACTCAATCGAAGTGATGTGACGACAATACGAAATATTTCTAAAGCTATACTCATTGCTAGCAGGCATACATTATGGGAGAGTCGTTGCCTTGTCATGGCAATCGCAGCGATGAAGATGCTGGAACGCCGTAAAATGGAGAGTACTCTATATATGGGTACTGCACGTAATAAACAAGGCCAAATGATGGCTCATGCATGGCTGCGAAGTGGGAAATTGATTGTGACTGGAGCAGATACAATGGACCAATATACGGTTGTCGGCGTGTTTGGCAAACGGTGTCCTGAGAAGGGAGCTGGGGAGATTGTCTACGATACATGAGTGGGAACAATATACAGCGGATTTTCCGCAGGAGCTTAAGCTGATTTTGAGCATGATTAAAGGCGATCTAACAGCAATAACCTCTGAGGACGCCCAAATACGGATGAAGGACATGGACTGGCAGCTCTTTTTGCAGCTCGCCCATCATCATCGACTGTACTCTGTTCTATATCTGAAAATAAAAGAGTTGTATTCAGCGGTTATTCCCGCTTTTGTAGTGGAAAACCTGAGGCAGCAATATACAACTAATACGTTCCGCATGTTACATCTGACAGCCGAGATGGAGCAGGTATGTGGTGCTTTTCGTGAACGAGGCATACGGAATATTACGCTCAAAGGGCCTGCGCTGGCACATGATCTATACGGAGATATTTCTTTGCGGACCTCTAAAGATCTGGACATTCTCATTCCCTTTGATGATGTGGAGTTCGCGGAAGAGATTCTTGAATCGCTTGGTTATGAATCGAAGGAAGGTAAGAGAACACCAACTGTTTCCAGCTGGAAATGGCGGGAACATCATATCTGTTACAAACACCCGGTCAAAAGAACCCAAGTCGAGATCCATTGGCGGCTTAACCCGGACTCCGGAAGAGAAACCGATTTTGAATTATTGTGGAAACGCAGCCGATTCAGCACCTATACCCAGACGCCTGTCCGTATGCTGGAAAGGGAGGATCTGTGGGCATATTTGGTGACGCACGGCGCAAGACACGGGTGGTTCAGACTGCGCTGGTTACTGGATATCGACCAGATGATTCGCAATATGCCACTGGATGTCAAAAAAGTGGAGCGACGCCTGAAAGCAGAAGGCAGATTATCTATCGGATCACAAGCTCTTCATCTGGCTTCGGTATTACTGGACACCCCGTTGGATGCCAATTATCTTGCTTTGTTGTCTTCTCACGAACGTGTTGGAGAGAAATTAGCCAGACGCGGCATAGTGTTTATGAATGAGATGATTGAGAGCCCGGCAGATGTAAAAAGTTATCGTTCCTATCTGTTCGCACTGCGAAGCACAAGGCAGAAGCTGTTTTTCTTTATCGAACGTTTGTATCCAAGTACCTGGGATGTAGACCAACTACCACTTCCGCGTTCACTGCATTTTTTGTATTTTCCGTTACGTCCGTTTCTCTGGTTCTGGCGGCGAATCAAAAGGAACACGATGACGGAGAGGGGATAACGTATGATTTCGGAACTACAATTTTTTATGCGGAAATTGCATCGTGTAACGGGCCCAGTGTTGTATTGGAACCTGCTGGGCATGATCTGTATCAGTCTGATGGAAGGAATCGGCATATATATGCTCGTTCCGATGTTAAGTCTTATTGGTATTTTTGAAATGGGTTCAACAGGTCTACACTTACCCTGGATTTCAGAATTTTTAAATCGTTTTCCGGAAAATGGCCGGCTGCTGCTGGTATTGTTGACCTTTGTCCTCATTGTCTCTGGACAGGCGTGGCTACAACGTCTTCAGACGATTCGCAACACTCGAATTCAGCAGCAATTTGTTCGAACGCTGCGCATGGAAACCTATCGTGCCATCATTATGGCGCAGTGGTCTTTTTTTCTCCAAAAACGAAAATCCGATTTTAATCATATATTAACGACCGAACTCGCTCGTGTCAGTCAGGGAACGAATATTATGCTGCAAATGGCGGCTTCCTTGATCTTCACCGGCATTCAAATCGGCCTGGCATTCTGGTTGTCTGCCAAATTAACCGCCCTTGTCCTGGTCTGCGGATTGGTATTGTTTATTGTCTTAAGAAAATTCGTGAAACGGGCAAAACAGATCGGGGATCAAACATCGGAATATTCCCAGAGCTATTATAACGGTATTACAGAGCACTTTAACGGTATCAAGGATATTAAGAGCAATATGCTCGAAAAATCACATATTAGCTGGTTTGAACGTATGTGTGGGCGAATTGAACGTAACGTGATTCAGTTCAGCCAGTTGAACAGCGGCACACAATTGATTCATCGAATATCCGCAGCTGTCATTATTGCTGCTTTTATCTATTTATCCCTGCATGTGCTCGCTGTCCCTCCGGCAAGTTTGTTGCTCATCATTCTGATCTTTTCACGGTTGTGGCCACGTTTCACGTCCATTCAATCTAATCTGGAGTATATGAGTTCGATGCTGCCCGCGTTTCAGATTGTGAGAGAGTTACAGACAGAAACCGAGAAAAGTCGTGAGATTAGCGAAAAAACGGGTAATGCTGGTGAACCATATGATGAGGAGTTAACGGTTCCCGGTCCACGTTCCGTTAGAATGAAGGCCCAGGTCAAGCCGACTGAGCAGGAAGATGACGCTGTGCGTATTATTGAACCCTTGGTACTTCAGGAATCCATCGAGTGTCAGCATGTGAATTATCGCTACGAAGGCAGTGATACCTACTCGTTACTCGAAGCGAATGCATCCATCCCTGCGAAAGGCATGACGGCCATTGTAGGCAAGTCGGGAGCCGGGAAGAGCACGATGATTGATCTGATTATGGGACTCATACGTCCGGAGAGTGGTCAGATTTTGGTGGATGGGGTGCCGTTAACCGAGAATCGATTGTTAGCCTGGAGAAGTTCAATCGGATATGTCTCTCAGGACCCTTTTTTGTTCCATACGAGTATTCGTGAAAATTTGCGCCTGGTTGATCCAAATGCCAGTGAAGAACAGATGTGGCATGCATTACAGTTTTCTTCGTCTGCAGCGTTTGTCCGCAAACTTCCACAAGGACTGGATACCATTATCGGTGATCGGGGCATCCGCCTGTCTGGTGGTGAACGTCAGCGTTTGGTGCTTGCCCGCGCCATGCTTCGGAACCCTTCTGTATTGGTATTGGATGAGGCGACAAGTGCGCTGGATAGTGAGAACGAACAGCATATTCATGAGGCTCTTGAACGCCTGAAAGGGCATGTTACCGTAATTGTTATCGCACACCGACTATCCACTATTCGAACAGCGGATCGAGTGATTGTATTGGATGAGGGCCGGGTTATCCAACAAGGGGGTTATCAGCAATTGTCTACTGATCCGGTGGGCACGTTCAGCAAACTGTTGAATATGCAGGCAGGTGTCGTGGGGCAATAATTCTCTCTGTAAACCCGGAAATGAACAAAGAAAAAAGGCGCGCCATTAAAGGCAGCGCCTTTGAAGTATGTGTAGTAGGAAAGTAATTCAATCTGATCGCCATTTGCAGTTAGTGAACGATGGCATTGCTAACAGGTTGCGGCAGCTGAAAAGCACCAACACGTTCCAGATGCTGCACAATTTCATGCACGGCCTCTTCGATGGACAGCTCTTCGGTATCAATAATCAGTGTAGGATCTTCTGGAATATCGTAAGGGGCAGAAATGCCTGTGAAATGTGGAATAACACCGCTGCGTGCCTTTTTGTAAAGTCCCTTCGGATCACGGCGTTCGCATTCTTCGATCGAACAACGAACATAAATTTCAATGAAATCATCAGCTTCAAAGAGCTGTTTAACCATATTCCGGTCTTGTGCATCTGGCGAGATAAAGGCGGAAAGAACAAATAACCCGGCATCTACCATCAGCTTGGATACTTCACCAATCCGTCGCAGATTTTCTTGCCGATCCTCGGCCGTGAACCCAAGATCCCGATTCAGTCCATGACGTACGTTATCCCCATCAAGTACGTAACAATGAACCCCTTTTTCATACAGGTACTGCTCCAGGGCAAATGCAAGCGAGGATTTTCCTGCACCGGATAGGCCGGTGAACCATAAGGCTCGACTGCGATGACCATTATGTTTTTCCCTGTCCTGCCTGTTTAAGCTGGATTGCTGCCAGGTAATGTTACGCTCTTCCTTTGACATGGGTATCCGCCTCTTCCTACTTATGATATGTATAATATTTTAACATATTTACAAGATTATAGCACCTTCTGAATTTGGCGGAATTTAGCGTGAATCAACGACAATTCGGGTATAGATGTAGTACATACATAGCAGGAGGAAGACCAAGATGAACAATAACATACACAACATACAGGTATATTTTCAGTGCGCGGATTGTGATCAGGATATTCGGGCAATCTTTGCTCAAGAGCAGGTCAGTGCGGTTCGCTGTTCAGAGTGTGGCAGGGCATATACCTTGATGAAGCCTACCATTGGTGACGAGATTTTGCTTGATTGGGAGCAGGAGGCTTTATATCATAAATTGCGCGCAGATCGCTCTGAGCATGATAATCATAATATGTCTGCCCTGATTATTAAAGTCATTGAGCTGCTCACCTGGCGGGATAGTGGTGATGGTCAGACACGTGCAATAGAGATGGTTAGAGAATGGTTGGCTTCCAGTGGAAAACCTCAGACCTTACTTGAATTGTTTCATCATCCCGAGCGAGACAATAAACGGTTTTGAACGGAGAAATGAGAACTGGGCTCCATGATGTATAAGTATGTGAAGCGATCTGTAATCGAAATTTACATACATTAGCTGTTCCTGTGGCATATTACCTGAAGGTGTTCGTGATAGGAAACGACAAACCGAATTTTTCAGGAACAGGAGCGGATAGCAATGAAGCGAATGGTTCTTTACATGCTGCTGGCTGTATTGACGTTCGGTATATTACCGGCACATACTGAAGCATCGCCAATAAATGGAGCTTATCATTTTGGCTTCAAAAAGAGCCAAAACGGCCAGTTGCCTTCCATTGATCAGGAAGGATTTAAGGAGATATTGCAGCATAACGATGCCATTTTCCTGGGGGATACAAAACAGAAAGAGCTGTATCTTACGTTTGATAACGGTTATGAAAATGGGTTTACGCCAGCTATATTGGATGTTCTGCGCGACAAAAAAGTGCCAGCTGCTTTTTTTGTCACCGGACATTATTTGAAAGACCAGCCTGAATTGGTGAAGCGAATGTCGGCAGAAGGCCATATAGTGGGTAACCACTCCTGGAGCCATCCCGATATGACCCGAGTTTCCAATGAAAAAATAAGAACAGAGCTTGATCAGGTACGATCTGAGGTCAATCGGTTGACTGGACAGCAAGCGACCTTCTTGCGGCCACCACGTGGCATTTTTAACAACCGGACGCTTGCAGAGAGCCACGCCCAAGGTTACGTTAATGTGTTTTGGTCTGTTGCTTATAAAGATTGGGATACCAAAGTGCAGCGTGGGACAGAGTATGCACGTCAGCAAGTCCTGAAACAGCTTCATCCAGGAGCAGTCATTCTGCTTCACTCTGTGTCGAAGGATAACACGGAGGCGCTTGCTTCCATCATTGATGAGGCACGTAAGCAAGGATATGCGTTCAAAAGTTTAAATGACCTGAAAACAAAAAGTTATTAATGTTACATGTTTACAATAAAAAAAAGGCATCCTGAGCTACGGTAGCTTGGGATGCCCTTTCTGGCTTGTCTTTGAGCCCTTTTATAGAACTGTGTTATAAATGATACCGATCGTTTTGGGACCACAATGACTACATATAACGCAACCAGCTGTAGTTAATTCCACTCGTGCTCCAGTCTGCTCCTGCAGAGACTTTTGCAAATCAAGCGCGTCTTCTTCGGCCATGGTATGCACGACGATAACGAGATCACGATCGATCTGTTCCTTATGGTTAAGTGTGTTTTGCAGCATTTGTTCCAGCGCCTTTTCCCGTTTGCCACGGACTTTGTAGGCAGGAGACATCTTGCCATCGGCTACTCGAATGACGGGGCGAATTTTCAGCAGACTACCAATCAGGTTTTGCATGCCAGAGCAGCGTCCACCTTTATAGAGATACTCCAACGTATCGATGACAAACTCCGTTCGCACATTTGGCTTGATGGCTTCAACGAGATGTGTAATTTCCATCAGGCTTTGCCCTTTTTCTGCTGCATGAACTGCCTTCATGACCATCAGGCCAATCCCGGAAGAAAGATTCAGAGAATCCACGACAGAGATGCGACCTTCTGGAAATTCGGAACTGGCCAATCTTGCATTTTGGTAAGTTGATGAAAGTTCAGAGGACAAGCTGATATATAAGATATCATACCCTTGTTCTATGTAAGGTTGAAATGCCGTCATGAAATCAGCAGGTGAAGGTGCTGCCGTTTTGGGCAGACGCCCATCCCTGCTTACACGTTCATAGAGCTGCTCCGGCTTAATTTCAGCACCGTCCTTCAGTGATTCCTCACCGAACACGACATATAAAGGGATTATACCGATATCGTGCTGCTGGATCCATGCTGGGGCCAGATCACTTGTGCTGTCCGTGAAAATTTTGATTCGTGACATGTCAATCTCCTTTGGATACGAAAATTTGGCAATAGAATAGATCATATGGATCAAGATAAGATGGATCAGTGTTAACATTTTTGAAGAATGAGAATGAAGCGGAGTTATGCTTTTACATCATATAGATCCCTGCAATTATAAGCCCTGCAAACGCCAAGATCATGACTCCACTGAGAATGGTTCCGATGATAGCAAAGACTTTTTTGCGATTTTTGAGAATGAGCCCGATCACACCGAGAATGAGTCCAGCCAGATTAAGAATCAGACAAACCAGAACAGCCAGAGAAGCCAGAACAACTGCTGGATGTAATGCGATCTCTTCCACTTGGATCGGTGTAGTTACGACGCCAATTGTACTGTTGATAGCCATTGTGGCAATACCTAAAGTCAGCATGTAACCAATGATCGAGACCAATCCAATCACAAAACTTGCAATACCAGGCCCGGAATGTTTCAATCGACCCATGGATGGATCTTCAAGGTCGGAGGGGTAAGGTGTAAACAGATTATCATGATTGGGATCTGAATAATCCGCAGCGGAACTGGATTGGTAAGGATGATGGTTAGTCTTGTTATTTTGATTATCCATAAATGGGTTATCCCTCCCTTAATCGTGGTCATGAGTGTAATTAACCTAATCCGGGTATTATGATTCTCATCAAGAGGATGAAGGCATTCCTTTTTACTTTTCCATAAAAATCGATAAAAATCAAGGTTTAACGCCAGTTTTCGTCGATTTGGAGGCAAAAGCGAAGTAAAGTATATATAACCAGACATATAAATGCCTTCGCATCGTAGCTGGCTGGTAAACACTGCAAGGATTCGCTAAAATAATAGTTGAGAGATGAATTAAGGGAGAGAAGTTAAATGCAACGGAAATGGATGATGCTTGGTGCTGTAATGACAATGCTTTCGGTAGCTATTGGTGCGTTTGGTGCACATATGCTAAAGGAAAAAATTGGTGCAGACGCCATAGCCGTGTATGAAACCGGAGTGCAGTACCACATGATACATGCAATCGCACTGCTGATTATTGGTCTTACAGCGGGCCAGCTTGGTCCGTCCACCAAGCTCAAGTGGGCAGCACGCCTGCTGTTTATTGGAATTATCATATTCTCGGGCAGTCTGTATGTACTGAGTATTTCGGGTATTAAAATATTGGGAGCCATCACGCCAATCGGCGGGGTAGCCTTTATTGTCGGATGGTTGTTATTAGCAATAGATGTATGGCAGCGGGGAAAAGATCGCTCATGATGACGGATTTACAATAGCTGGGCGTAGTTATGGAGAACTTATGATGTAGCAGTTCATTGTTACATGAATGATTACCTAAAAAAGCAACTTGCCTGGGAAATGTTGTGGAATTCCCCTGTAAGTTGCTTTTTGATTGAATACACATTGAGTTAGAGAAACTCATCAATTTCATTGGTTCGGAACGTATACACTTGTTTTTCATCCACATGGTAGACGCTTACAATGCTGGTATCCCGATCAAAATTCAAGATTCGGCATGGAATGCTCTGATGCCGGCCGTTCTTGTTGTTCACAACGATCCGAGTAAGACGGTTTTCTTTGATAAGGGTATCAATCCATACATCGAATGAATTTCCGTTGGTAGTGTTGGATGCTTCGGTTGAAGGAGCTATCTGGGAATCAGGTGTTTCGATTTCACTTGGTGGTTTGACTGGAACGGTTGAAGCCGTCGCTTGATTTGGTGAAGAGTTCTTCTGTCTTGCATTGGATTGTGATTTTTTTCTTTCTTTATGAAGAAAGGCGAATGAGTCCTTTTTGGACTGCAGTGTCACTTCAATAATTTTGCCAAGCTCTATGCCGGATTGAATCCGGAAGTCCGCAATTTGTTCCTCTTTGTTTATGAACTCCAACAGGGACTGCAGTGCCAATGCATTCGAGCGGCTCTTAATAAGAATATCGACATTGAATAAAAAGCCGATTTCTTCTTCGTTGGATAAGGTTTCTTTCATTGATCCCAGCCCCGTTAAAAGATATGTCAGCAAAAACATGCTTCAATACACTATATCATTAAAAAGGCAATAATCATAGTACTGGAGACATAGAAAATGAGCAGCTTATGTACGATTAAGATCCCCTATCATCGCCCTTTTCTCAATGGAATGAATCCAAAACTCTTCTTTTTTCGTCCCATGATCGTCCTGTATTCCGGCTTCATTAATTCTGGTTGTATATATAATTTAGTTAATCATTGCTAGGATGCAACAGGAGGTATCATGTATGGGACGTTCATATCAGGATCGCTTGAGGTATGTGTATAAAATTACATCTTCTAGAATTCGAAAATTGGAATACGATCTTCAGCTTACTTATCATGAAGCTACAGTTAATGGAGAACTGGCATCTATTGGAAATAACCAGGTATTACGTTTCATCGATACGATTCGAAAATATAAAAAAAGAGATGTCGACATCGCCAAAATCGAGGGAGAGATCCATCAATTAAAAGCATTGAAGACGAATGTGCAAAATAAAAGGACGATTAAAAGATTACATGAAGAATTAAATCAACTGAAATTCGTTAGCGATTACTTGCTGATTGTCATTGAAAACAATAAAGATTATGACCGACTAAATTCCTCTAAAGGATTCAAAGTTAATGGTAAGAAATATAAACGCTTATTGGCAACGACAGGAGGCGCCAAAAGTTCAACGGTCATTTATGTAAGTGAAGACATTCACCCGCTTCTGGAGAAAAGACTGAACAATGGCAGAAACCCGAATATGGAGATGATCCCGGCTAAACTGGAGGCATACAAGGCATTGGCTTGTAGTACAAGCATACCTGTGTCACATCCTGAACGTGTGTTAGTAGTACGTGATTGTATAACTGAATTTGAAGCCAATATCATTCAAATTGATGACACTGAATCGGAATATCCTCAAATTGAAAGCAAAAGAAATGCGCCTATTCAAATGAATATGAGTGATGGGTTTGGTCTTATTTCTCCTGAATTAAGTGAACGATGGGCCAAAGAGATGGGGCAAGAATATATTCCAAGTGGTTTTTGTATCCGCAATAGCTTTTGTAAAGGTATGGTATTCACGTTTGATTTTCATGAGTTTGCAGATAAAGTTGTGTGTAAATACATGGTTGATGATGCATGGGGTAATTCAATAGATATCCGTGAGGTGGATTTGATTATAACGACATCCATGCTCAAACTTTGGAGATCATACAACAGTGTTGATGATTACCTACTATGTTGTGGTTATTATGGTTACACATTCAGCGTTACGAAAATCACACCTGAGCAGCTGGAGGATGAACGTCATCTGAATTATCAATTTATCCAATCCCTTAAACTGAATGATGCTCAGATTAGTGAACTCATACGTCCAACGGTAGATTCCATTAAAGATGTACTTGGCGAGGATTATCGCAAGGCATTGTTATTTCTCAAGGGTATTCATATAAACGAACAGCATTTCAAAAACAGTCCAAACGATTATATCAAAGGGTTAATGGTTGATCAGCGTCTTATCAATGATCCTTTTGTAAGAAATAAAATATATAAACAGATTCGCAAGCGTATGAACGAAGCTAAAATAGGCGTTTTGAGAGTTAGAGGCAATTTCAGCATCATATCCGGTGATCCGTTTACGTTGTGCCAAAGTATATTTGGAATGACACTGACAGGATTGTTAAAGTCCGGAGAGTTTTATTCAAGGTATTGGATTGAGCGTGATGTTAACCGTGTGGCTTGTTTCAGAGCTCCGATGACTTGTCATAACAACATCAAAGTGCTTCGTTTTATTGATACGGATGAAATACGACATTGGTACCGATATATGAATACAGTCACCATATTGAATTCATGGGATACAACAACTCATTCTCTGAATGGCGCAGATATGGATAGTGATCAGGTTCTGACTACAGATAATAAAGTCGTTCTAGATGCGATCCAAGAACTGGATGCGATTGTGTGTGTTCAGAAGACCTCTGCTCCTAAAATTCCAGACGAGAAAGATTTGATTCAAGCCAATAAAGACAGCTTTGGAGACTTGATCGGTTTTACCACTAATAAGATTACTTCAATGTTTGATGTGCTAGCCAATTATGAAGAGGAGAGTGCAGAATATCAGGAACTGATGTATCGGATTCAATGCGGTCAGCATTATCAACAAAATGCCATTGATCAGGCAAAAGGGATCGAGTGTAAAAGAATGCCTAAACATTGGTATGATATTCGGGTTGCTGCAAAGAACGAATTGGATATGAACATCGTAGCCCATAAAAAACCGTACTTTTTCATATACAACGATCCGGAACAGAAACGGGATTATACAACGTACGTGGAAAAGACCAGTCAGAAGTGCTTACAACGGTTTGGTATGACGATGGATAAATTGCGCTCAAAGAATGAAATATCTACGGATGAAGTACAGTTTCTTACTCAGTTTGAACAGAGATTGCCTGTGTCGATGGCACCCTCTGTAATGAACCGACTATGCCACCAGGTGGAGAAAGTGTTTGAGGGATTAAAGTTGAAACAGGCAAATACAGCCTTTGACCATAACATTCTGATGAGCCCCAATAAGTATTCACAAGCCAGATACAAAGAAATTCAACAGTTGTATCAGGTTCATAATGAAGAATTACGTAGCTATATGACGAACATACGCAAGAATAAAGTAAAAAAAGATGAACGATCAGCCCAATGGCAACTGTTTGTTTCACGCTTTAAAGAGCAGGCACTGGGCATTTGCAATAACGAGGAAGATTTGTGCAATATGATTGTGTCGTTATGTTATAAGAATGTTGAGAAATCAAAGCAATTTGTATGGGACGTATCTGGGGATCAGATTATCCGTAATTTATTGAATGCTAATGATCAAATGGTTGGTTATCCAGTCATTGACTCGGAGGGAGATATTGAATTTGGTGGGAAAACGTTTAAAATGAATGCATTGAAGCTGGAGGATCTTTACAGTGAAAATCATTCTGAATGAGCGACGCCATGCCGAGCGGGCACTACAGTATGGGGAAATGGATAGGAAACCTACGAAGACATTAGGGTGTTTAGCTAAATATGGGCTTGAGCAAGGCAATAGTGCTGATAATACCTACGATTTATTAAATAACTTCATGACCGAGTATTATCCACACTATAATACGGTCCATTGGGATACATTTTTGACCCGTGTAATTAAGCAGTCTCAAAAGTACATCAAATCTAGGGAAGAAGCGCATAAGAGCAAACTGATTGAGATCGATAGCGTGTCCATTACGTATAGTGAACTTCAAAAGATCAAACAACTTAAAAGTAAACGTTTAGAGAAACTAGCCTTTGTTTTGCTGGTATATAGTAAAATTAATAATTTGATCAACGAAAACGATACGTATTGGATCAACAACGATTTAAAAGAGATCTATAGTGATAGTCAAATGGCAGTAAGTAAAAAGGATCAAGGCTTACTCGTGCACAAGCTCATTCAACTAGGGTATCTCAAAGAGAGCAGGTACATTGATTCAACCAACGTACAAGTGCTGTTTGCCGTTGAGGAGGATGAAGTTGCTTTCAAACTGGTTAGGTTTGATGACTTTGTATTGGAGTATTTGCGTTGGAAAGGAGAAAATATTAAAAATTGTACTGTATGCGGGAGACGAATGTTGGCGAGATCAAACCGAATGAAATATTGCAGGGAATGTAAGAGAGCCGGTTATACCCTTTCGAATGAATGAGTACGTCGCTTATAAACTGGATTTTAAGGAAAGAAGTCATGGGTGCAGAAGACATGATTTCTTTTTTTTGATTTTTATAACTTAACCTCGTTAGAAAATCGCTGTAAACCTAGATGGGACAATGCTTTGCTCCGTTTATCAAGAAATTGTTTAATGATAAGCCAGGGGCAGGTTTAGGTGTTGGGGCAATTTAAAGGGGGTGTTTGTCATAACCATTCAAGAAGAGATTTAAAGGACGGTAGATTTTGAAAGAGTCATTGAGGTATTGAATCTAGATGAACAAAGATTTGTACATAACAGGTTCAACAAAATAATGGAATTTAACACAAAGGTAGGTGAACTATGGCAAATGGAATAACTGTAGCGTATGTAGAGGCAGTAATTAGGGAGGCTCTAGACCATACTGGCACGGGACAACCTGGTGGAGGGAATGGGGCGACTGAACTCGCCATTAAGCGTGCACTTCAGGCTGCTGATGATGCCTTAAAGGCTGCTGAAAAGGCAAAAGAAGCTTATCAGACAACCCAGCTAGTGTATAAGAAACCGGTTTCTGATTGGCAGGAGCTGCACACGCTTTACCCTTCCCCGGACATGGGCTGGACTGTGCAGACGTATAAGAATGGAAAGCGATATCGTTATGATGGAAATACTTGGGTCGAAATTGATGTGTTTGGTCAGAATTTGCAACCCGTTAATTCAGATCAGGATGGACTCATGAGTGCCGCTGAACATGTGAAATTAAGCGATATTCCGCTCGAAGTTCAGGATCGGGTTATTGTATTTTGTATAGATTCACATGTATTTCCTGAGATCGTAGGAACTCTTGCTCCCTTTCCGTTTAATGGTGAGATCTTGAGTGTGAAGGGGTACAGCGGAGTAGCTGGAGATACGGAAACGGAAATAAGAATTGAAAGATCTAGTAATCTCGTACACTGGGATGATGTAATGGAAAGTCCATTACTGTTCGAGGCAAATCAGCAGCGTGATAACGGTAATGCAACATTTAGAGTGAAAAAAGTGGAGGCTGGAGACGTCTTCAGAGTCAACATCCCCAAAGCAGGCATAAACATTCAACATCTTACGATTCAATTAACGGTCAGAACATAAAAAGGGAGATAGTTACGATGACACAACCTATCATTACATGGATGAATGCTACACACAGCAAGGAGATTACAGCACCTTTTGATTACGGTGTTATTGACGCAGATACCAAGAGTTCCATTCATATTTTTAACGTGTGGAATAACAGAAACGGTGCAACCGACGTATCCAAAATGGAAGATTGCACATTTACGACTCGGGACATGAGTGGTGGTACAGGGGATACCGTTGGCAATGAAGTTGAAGTTGTTAAAAATAACTGGTTCCATGTTCAGGTCGATTCCTTGGGTGAGACAGACCTGGATCAAGAAAGTTCCCGAGTAGGTAAAACCTTTTCCAAACCCATTGGAACTACTGGTAAAACAACCAAGGATTATACCGGAAAAGCATACGAAACACCAATGGCACCAGGAGTAAAAGAAATTCTGGGTGTGAGTAACAATGGGAACCCCCAAGAAGCAGCGGGAAACTACGTGACACTCTCCATCCAATGTGAAGTACCGTTAAATGCAAGAAGTGGCAAGCAACAGTTTAAGAAACGTATTTCCTATCGGTATGTGTAAGAAAGAAACACTTATGAGGACAGGCTAAATCAGCCTGTTCTTTTTAATATAAGGGGGGAACATTTTGATTCTAGGTAATACGCAGTATACTCACTCACTTGTATCCCAAGCTTATGTATGGGTTGCTGATTATTATGATGGAACATATCTAAGTGAGTTCGATTTACAAACAAAAGAATCGCATAGTTTCTATGAGATTAACAAAGACAAGCTGGTTTCTTTCGGATTATTAGGTCAAGGCTCTCAAGTGTACTATAACGTTGCCAATGGTGTCTTTCACATTAATGCCGATCGTTACTCCGTATCATTCGTATGTGACGATCAAGAGTATCCGTTAACCGGAAGAACTTTTCTATATAATGACATCATTCAATTCAAAAATGGGTCTTCAGAAGCTAATATGAGTGGATATTCAGGGACTGGGAATTCGGGAACGTTCAGAAACACGATCGAATGTTTTAACTTTGGTTACAAAAAATCGATGAGTTTGAACGACGTTCAGATTAATTTTCAATGCGTGTGTTCCCTGCCATTAAAGGATCATGTGTACTTTCAGATTAAAATTTCTTCCAATCAGGATTTGCCTGGGCGATTAGTTATTCGTAAGAACGGATTTGTAATAGATCAGATAGAAGCCCCTTTGAAGGCTAACCATGCTGGAATCATCAACTGGGATATTCCCTGATTTGAATTCGATATTATGAAGGTGGTGAGAGAATGACAATTCAGGAAATAGCATTAAATATCGATTTATCAGTGGGTGTATTCCAAGATACAGTTTTCCAAGATCAGAAATTAAAGTTAAGGAAGCTAGGGCAAGACGCAGATGGAAATCCAATATATCCTGCCTTTGGATTGTGGGAGTCTATGCCAATTCTGATTCAGGACAAGATAGCTTCATTTAAAGGTATTGCTGGTACTATTGATGTTTCTGGTGGAGCCACGTACAAGCAGTATGTGAGTACATCTGAGGATGGTTTTAATTGGAGTACATATGAAGAAGCGCTTACAGATGGCAGTATTCATAATGCTCCTGCAAAGTACGCAAGAATTAAGATTGAGATTTTCGCTGAGAAGAAAGACTCTAATTTTTACATAGATGATTATAAAGTTCCAGGGAAATACAATAATGAGTTTGTTGAAAGTGAAGCTGGCTTCCTGTCTTTAAAGAGAACATACAGAGATAAGATGGATATGGTATCGAGCCCCCCGGGTGGTCTCATTGTTTCAAAAAAGATTAAAAGAACCAAGTTCAAAAAGATGGATGCGATTAGAGTGGGAAGGGGGTAAAGAGATGCCGGCACCAGCAACGACAGGACAGTTGAGATCGAATATATGAAGATTGGAGATTACATTGTATGGCGTTACGATTCTTCTGGAAATCAGTTTATAGATGGCACACTTGGAACAAACGAAATACCTGTAAATGGGTTGGTTGGTACTACAAGTTTAAACAACTACTACTGGTACGCTATTAAAGTAGACAAAGGTCTTTTAATCTCTGATCGTGTTAGGCGTCATACTGTCACTTGGGATTCAATGAATGCAAATAAGATTATTGAAGGGTTGCCTAAAACCTTTGGTGGTGTCTCAGGAATCGTCCGTAGTATATCTGGTGGAATAGGATATGCAGACAAGGATGGAAAACTGAGTATGAAAGACTTAGGATTGGAAGCATTCCCTATAATCAATGAGTGGGATAAGTATATTAAAAACGGTCGATTGGGTGGAAAGGTAAAGCTCAATGACGATAATGTTTGGCATCATCTTAATGTTTTTTCATGGACCAAAGAAACACCAGCTATTGGCACATGGACTACAAATGCTGGAACATCATTAAGTGCAACCAGTTCCATGAGAATTGTGAGAGGGTATGAGACAAGATCGGACAATAGAGATGTGGCTTTTACATTATCTTCGTCAACGCAAAACTATATAGGATTTAGACCAGTATTTGAATATAGGGAGGTGTAATGTATGGCAGTAATAGGAGATCAATTATCAGTGCCAGAAACAGGATGGAAAAGGTATGATGGTCAGAGCAGTCAGGTCAAGTTTATTGGCACTTGGCTAAGTACATCGAATGCATCTTACTATAGCGGAACGAACATTTACAGCAGTGATGTAAATGCTAAGGCTTCGTTTAATTTTGTAGGAACCAAACTAAGAATCATCGGTTATCGTGATCCCGCAAGAGGGAATGTTAAGATTAAGATAGATGGAGCAGAAGAGGTTTTCAGTCAAAATGGCGTTTCTCAATTTCAGATATTAGGTTATGAAAAATTTAATTTATCGGATGAAGAACACACTGTTGAACTGAGTTTTGTGACAGGTAGCTTTGACTTAGACGCTATCGACATTGACTCTACAGGACGATTGCTCCATCCAGATGAAGTAACAAATATTACAGACCTTGAAATCGGAAAACGTATCAGATGTAACTATGTTGTAGCTACTTCTGGTAAATCTGGCACACTCGGTAACTTAGGCAAAGAGATTTCCAGTATGGTATCCACACCAACAAATATTCCTAACGTAGATTTTTATTTTATTATGGTCGACGAATATAATGGGAAAAAGGTACTTGTAGCCGACAGGAACATTCAGGCATCTATTTCTTGGGATGCACTTAATGGTGAGGGTTTGATTTTTGGTGTTCAAAAAAATCTAGATGATAACAGTAGGTTTAAATTTGTTTTAAGGGTCATCTCAGGTGGTATCGATTCAATAAATAAAGACAATGAATGGGATAAATATATTGTTAACTCTACATTGAATGGAAAAATAACCGCTGGCGATAACAATGTATGGAATTGGTCTGGAGTAGTTAGAAGTTGGACTTCAACCACCTATCCCTCCTACTCAGATAAAAGGGTTCAAAGAGGTGGCACAACAGCAGATGCTTTCATCCAAAATAATAATGGAAGTATAACAACGAATACAAGCTCAACTGTGACTGGTTATAGACCTGTCTTGGAGGTTGAAATATTACCGCTAAATAGAACATTCATTAATCACGATGGATCATATAAAAAAATCGACACTCTTACTGGAATGTGGAAGACAATATCCGCAACTTTGCCTTCGGAAGACACTTTTATTAATGACGGAATGGATGATCTTTCTGTATTAGATAGGAAAAACAAAGCTTTCGTTGCGAGTATGTCTGCCAGTGGTTCGTTAGGATCAGGTAAGATATTCAAGGATAGTATTGATTTGAAAAAGTATTTTGAAATAACAAGTATAAGTGTGAAGTAGAGCTGAACGCTCTACTTCTTTTTGTTTCTAAAATAATAATCTTTTTAGAAAGGAGATGGAAAAGTGGATATATTAAATGTCACCTTAGATCCAAACAATAAATATGGAACTCATACTCTAGACTCCAATCTTTTAGGAGCTAAATCAGTAACGGACTCTTCAAGAATAACCACTACTTTAGGCAAGTCTAGTGGAAAATGGTATTGGGAATACACGCATACAACAACCAATGATTATAGAATCCACATTGGAATTGTAAGCGAAACATTGTTCCCTATTTATAACTCCCTTCCAGTGAACTCTTCATACACTAGGACATACTTTGGCTATAATGGGAACAAGTATCCAGAAAACACTCCATACGGAACTAGATTGAAAGAATCAGGGGGGAGCGTCGTGATCGGGGTTGCAATGGATCTTGACAATGGAACGTTGGAATTCTATAAAAATGGTGTTAGCATGGGTGTTTCTCACACAGATATTTTGAACTTGGGAAAAGTGTTTCCGTTCTTTGCTTCGGTTGGGACAGCTTCAAGCGGTCCAATCTCTTTCACTGTTAATTTTGGATCGAGAGACTTCAAATACCCTGTTCCTGCTGGTTTTTCTCCCTACAACATATCCTATGAGAATAAAATCTTACTTTCATCAGGTGGGAAAAACTATCGCCTTGAAAAGACAGTTAGTAGAGAAAATGCTGTACCAGTTATGACGTCTGCGTTAAATGCTAATGTAGAGATAACTGCAAGTGCATTTAATGCCTCCGACTATCCGTGGTATGCTTTTGATGGGATCGTAAATGCGACAGTTAGACCATTTTGGTATACTTTATCAACTCCACCAACAGGAGGACATTGGTTGCAAGTTAAATTTATAAAACCGAAGGTTATTACAGGAATATCTTTAGCATCACTGCTTGTAACTGGAGATAAGCATTCTATCAAAGATTTTGAACTATATGGTTCGAATGATGGTGTTATGTATGAGAAGCTATACACAAATACGCAACCTAATGTGGGAACGAGGATATATTACGATTTTGAGAGTAATAAAGCATATTCGTATTATCGTCTAAACATCTTAAGTTCTTATAATTTAACCACCACAGTCGGCGTGAATGAAATGGAAATATTTCAAAAAAAGAATCAGACAATGTATGTTATAGATACAAGCGATGAAAATGACATTATCCAATATGGCATGAAAGGCGATATATCATTTAATGGAGTGGTTGATAAGGTTAAAGATGTAATCAAAATGAACTTGCCATTAGGGTCGAGCAAGACCTTTGAACACACAATCGATATGTCAAAACGCCGAGTAGATAAAATCACACTTGGCTAAATTTACGAAGAACACATCTATATGGTGTGTTCTATTTATTTTCGAAAGGAGATGATTGCATGTATACTTATACCGATAATCTGATTCCAATTATGACATCAATGACCACTCCAAGTGGCAGGGCTTTTTCTAGCAGTTATGCTACTTCAGGAAATAATGCAGATAAGGCATTTGATAACTCTGATGTTTATGGTTACGTCAGTGGAAATGGTAGTGTCGGACATATTGGATATGAGTTTGTGAATCCTGTTAGGATTGGAAAGTACATTGTTAGGAGTTTATCTGCAACTTATTTTCCCCACATGCCAAAGAATTGGACATTTGAAGGATCGGATGACGGAATGAATTGGACTGTATTAGATACGCAAATCAATCAAACATGGACAACTGTAAACACAGATAAAGAGTATATTATTGATTACAGCAAAGCTAAAAGATTCAAGATGTATAGGTTAAACTGGACAGCTAACAATGGTGGGCCACAAGTTGTGATAAATGAATTGAAAATGTTTGGAGTCGCTTATTTTGATAAATTCATGATTTCTACGGAAGATGGAGTCAATAGAATTATTCCATCTTCCATTATAAGTAAAACACCTAAAATGACCTCAGACACTACTCCTGCACCATACATTGCAAAAGCTTCATCTGTTGGACACATTGCATATTCTGCATACAAGGCTTTTACAAGTAATTACGGATCGGCGGCGAATGAAGCTGATTCTTGGCTTAGTGGGGGGAAAATCGGGTGGATATCTATTGATTTAGTAACTCCTCAATACGTTACCGACTATGCACTTCATGTGAGAAACCAAATGGGAACTAGTATACCAAGTCAAATGGCAAAGAACTGGACATTCGAAGGTTCTAATGATGGTACTAACTGGACTGTATTAGACACGCAGGTTAATGTTACTGGTTGGGTAGCGGCTGAAAGAAGGTCATTTAAACTATCTAAACCTGTCACATACAGACATTATAGATTGAATGTTACAGATAATAATGGTGATGCAAGTCTATATATTGGCGAAATTGAAATATATGAAACAATTAATCAATCACTAAAAACGGTATCGGTGAAAAAAGAAGCAAATTTCATTAGCCATGGAATGGAAAAATCAACTGTAATTGATCTATCTGTAAGTATGATAAAAAGAGCTTTTGTTGAACAAAATTATACAACTATAGGTTCAGGTAAAGTCTTCAAACAAAAAATAGACAGGTCTAAGCATCGAGCAAATAAGATTATATTGGGTTAGCTTCAAGAACACATCTATATGGTGTGTTCTATTTGTTTTTGAAAGGAGAGATAAATTATGGGATATATATCTACAGAGAATGCAATACCTATTATGACATCTGCTACTGCACCTAGCGGTATTGCAAGTGCGAGTAGCGAGTACAACCCTTCTTCTACAGAAGCTTGGAGAGCATTTAATAGAAATACAAGCACGTATTTTGCCACGAACAACACTACATCTGGATGGTTGTCTTATGAATTTCCAAGTCCTAAAACTATAAGTAAGTATAGATTAACCGCATGGACTGCTACAGGAATGCCAAAAGCTTGGACTTTCGAAGGTTCCAACGATGGTACTAACTGGACTGTATTAGACACGAGGAGTAGCATAACTACATGGACAACTTCGAATGAGTTTGAAATTTCATCACCTAAGCTATTGAAAATATATCGGCTTAATATGACAAGTAACAATGGTTATGCACGTATAGCTATTGGTATGATGGAGATGTTTGAACTATTATATTATGATAAATTCTTGATTTCATCAGGAGATCACCTATATTCCATTGGAAAATTAACTATGAAAGCAAGCGCAAGCACAATTGCTAATATTAATTTCACTGCGGAGAACGCAATTTCTGGATTCATATTAACAGATAATACAAATGGAAGTAGATGGTCTTCTGCTTTGAATGATACCAAAGCATGGTTTATGATTGAGTTCCCTTATGCTATCGAGATAAACAAAGTGAAATTCCTACAATATAGATTAAATTATAACAACAATGTGATTCCTCGTATTAAAGATTGTGAGTTATCTTTCTCCGATGGGAGTACATTTCAAACGACTTTAAGCGATGCCTCAGTTGACTATAATAAAGTACCTACAGAGTCGGATTGGTCGAGTGTTCAATTTCCATCTAAAAAAACTTCATTTGTGAAAATACAAAGACTGAGTGCATATGCAGGCAATGTTGACTATGTGTCTTTTATCGAGTTTGAAGTGTATTCAAATAATCTAAAAGTTACACATAACCTTTTTGATCGAGTTAATATCTTACCTAATAAAACAGAAGATATTTTTATAAGGTTCGGTATGAATAAAGCTAAATTGATTGATTTAGAAAACGAAACTGTTTTTAAAAATTATGTAAATCAAACTAGTCAGTTACTCGGAACAGGTAAAGTCTTTAAGCAAAAAATAGATACAGCTAAAATACCAATCAAGAAAGCATCAATCACATAAGCAAATGAAATGTTTGATCTAGAATTTAGAGAAGAGGAGTTGACCTTAAATATGCACTTGAAATCAGAAAATATTATACCAATTATGACTTCTAACACTTCTCCTGCTGGTGTTGCTAGTGCAAGTGGGAATTTTAGTGAAAGAGAACCTTATAGAGCTTTTAATAGATCAGATCAAACTACAACGGATCATTGGTTAGTCCAACAAGTAAAGGGATGGTTGTCTTATGAATTTTCTGAACCGATGATTATTCAAAAGTATTCATTAGAAATTTATAAAGGGTACGAGAGTCGCGCGCCGAGGAGTTGGACTTTTGAGGGTTTGAGCGACAATGGTGTTTGGATTATTCTTGACACTATTAGTTCGCAAACGGGTTGGAATGCCAACATAAAACGGGAGTTTTCTTTCTTGAATTCTAACTATTATAAAAGATATAGAATCAATATAACACAAAATAACGGAGATACTGGGTATGTCGGCATACACAACATGGAGATGTTTGGTATGGTTTATGACCATAGATATTTTGTTTACAACAACCTAAAATTCAAGAGTTATAATGGGAGTGAATTTATTGTGATCGCTATATTAGGGGGAAATCCCACAGAGAAAGAATACTTAGAAAATGGTATGGATGATATTTCAGTTATCCCAGAATCCGCTTGGGCACAGCTACAAGGGGAAGTTGAATTTTGCTATTACAATGACGATCCAACAAAAACAGAAATGTCCTTCAATATTGAAACCAAACCCTTTACTCTCGCTGAAGAATGGGAAGATAAAGAAATAGAAGTGCTTTATTACACTGATGACCCAACAGCAAGAGAATCAGTAGTCACAATTGAAACCGATCCATTCACCCTCGCGGAAGAGTGGGAAGATAAAGAAATCAAAATCATTGAATACACCGACAATCCCAATCAAACAGAATCAACGATCACAATCGAAACTGAACCTTTTACCCTATATGACGAACTAGGGGATAGTGTCGATGTCTTGTATTACACAGATGACCCATCCAAAACATCATCCGAATTAAATATCACTGCAAACTACTCCCCATTGGATGAACTTGAGGGAGATTTTGACGTGGTTACGTGGACGAATGATGAAGACGTTATTGCAGGAAATAGCGACATGATGTTAACGTACAATGCGTTGCCTTTCGAACAATTAATTGTGCAACCATCTGATATTGCTTTGTATGGAGATATAAAAAAATTATTGCTACGAAAGTAGTTCCAACCTCTGGTGAGGGCATATTGAAAATGGCTGCATCGTTCGACTCCGGGCAAACATGGAAGACGTATCGTTTCAATAAGTGGTTCGATGTGGATATTACGAACTTAACCCTGTTCATGAGAAAGGGAATGAGTCTAGACACACTTAACTCTATCCCGGAGAAAGACCTGACTGGTTTAACTCGACTTGCCTATTACTTTGACAGTAGTATTCACTATGAAAATATCTATGCGTTGGATGAAGTTATGATGGTGATGGACTCGCCCCGTAATGGAGTCGAGTTCAAAGATATGTCTCTGCAACTCCTGAATACTACAGCTACGGTCAACGTAATCTTCTCTGGTAACAAGCTAAAGGGTGTGCTGGACGATGCAGATCAGGGTAAAGTCAAATATCGCGTGTTATTGAACGGTAAACCATATTATCCAGAGGAAGGGGATTTCACTCGATTAATGTCCTCGCCGTTTAATATCGATATTGGCATTGACGAGAGGAAAGTTAATTTTGGTGCCGAAAATACGTTGAAGGTTGAGTTCCAGGATTACTGGGGCGTCATCGACTATTGGGAAACCAAATTTATAGGATCATATTCTGGATTAATGTTTATGGATGAGTCGGGAGACTTTCTGTCCGATACATTTGGCGGTATTTTGAAGCAACTTGATTATGGTGTGATCATCGCTGGACAGACGACATTAACGAAGAAAGTTAGAATTAAAAATCTGCTTGGATATGCCGTAGATAATGTTTACCTGGAGATGGATAAGAAATTTGAAACCGAGGGTGTAGAAGTCCAATTATCCAGACAGGCTAATCCTTTTCTTCCGATCGACTATCTGATATACGGTCTAACTCAGCCTGATGAGAGCATTGATTTTTATATTCGAATTGCAACTGATATCCATGCGAAGCCTAATCCTAATGGTAATTTTGAGATGAAGGTCACCGCAGACCGGGTGTAGCTCTCAATACAATGAGACAGGAAGTGAGTAAAATTCTAAACGGGGAGACTCTATTAGATAGTTATATACATATTAAAAGTCCAGAAAATCGTTTTGCTGCAAAGTATATTCTATACAATCAGATAGACGAAGAATTATCTGCATCGTTAACAGCTGCGACAAGATTAACTTCTGATGTGTCTTCAAGCGTATCTGTCCGCGTCAGACGTACAGACGAGATGACCAATTATCTTTCTATCATGTACAGAGGGCAAGGAGATTTGGATTCATCCATCCAAGCAGCATCTAAAATAGATCTTGAAGGTATGCTCTCCGTTCGTCCACATAACCGTGCACATGGTAAATATGAGTTATTGGAAGCACCGCGTGTCGTAATGAAACTAGAGCCGATTGCCGATGCGACAACGCGAAGTCAGCCTCACTTGCAGACACTCAACTTTGGTGACACGCAGCGTATGATGATTGGTAGAGATGAAATAGAGCAGTTTGAATCCTTCGTAAGTTTTGGTGATCTGGATGCCAGAATACCTGATCTATTATATCTTGAAGAAGCCAAGTTGAAATTGTATTACACGGGGAGTCTGGCACCTGATGCACGTATTGAACTACATCAGCCTAATACATTATGGCTTGAATACGGCATAACGTATGCGAACAGACCACATTCAACTCAACTTTTATCATCTAGTTATATTCTCAATACAACTGAACGTTGTGTTGAGTTTGATATGATGGAATTGCTGAAGATGTGGAGAGAGCATAGCGTTCCGAATATGGGATTGATTATTCAATCAAGTGATGCCACACTTATTTATTTCAACACTCGTGAGTCATCCAAACCACCGATTTTACAAATTAAATATATCACTTCTCAAATCTATTCGATCGGTCGAACCGAAATAGAAAGTGACGTTTTTATTTATGGCACAGGTCGGACAGAAGTCGCTTCAACGTTAACTGTACACAGTGATATTGGCCTTGAGTGGCTAACGTCAGAGTTGTATGTTCACAGATATCAAGACCATGTACATCATGATTTACCTGAGGTTATATCTGTTAGTCATCCAAACCTGGATGTAGACCTGATTGTAGCCAAGCGGTTGAATGCAGAACTGATGGTGACGATCTCGGTAGCTGAAAATATGGTGAAGGAGAAAGAGTCATGGGTTGCCGTTTCGAATCCAGAGCTCAATTCCGAAATCATTACCGCCATACGCACAGTCGCAGATAAAGAAAGCTTGGTAGCTGTTAGAGTAAGTCGCAACGAAGAAAAAGAGATGGGAATTACCGTTTCTCATCCTGAAATATCTTCAGTGATTACTGTCGATAGACAGATGACTCTGGCTAGTGAACTAACCATTTCACAGTTATATGAAGAAGTCTGGATTTCGAATTTAGCCGTGTCTACACCTGATATAAACAGTGAGATCAACGTAAGAGCTTCAGCCAATGCAGGTATAGCAAGCATTATTGAAGTTCCGAATTTTGAAGAACAACCCGGGAAACTGTCTGTTTCCAAACCTGATGTGGTTTCGAGTATTGAGGTCAAATATGTGGATGTTCTGGATGGCCACATTATCGTTAAAGAAAGAGAATACCTGGAGTGTACCCTTTATGTGTATGAATGGAAGGACATACAATCGACTGTTGATGTGAGACAGATCTTTGATATGGAGAATGAAATTACGGTTTCCAAACCGGATCTGGCTGGTTATATCCATCCAAGAGTAATTGCGAATGAGGAATTAAGTTCGATTACAAGTATTCGTAAACGAGATGCGAGTGATTTAACATCCACAGTGGTTGTGAAAGGACCTGGGAATCAAGCTTATTTCTACATTTTATAATCAAAATAAAGTCAAACAAGAGGGCCTAGTGCCCTCTTTTTTTGCGTTTCTCGTTTAACACTCATTGTAGAAGCAATACACTCATTTCATCCGTAAATAACTTACATTTTCTCAAAACACGGCAGGTGTCCACACGGCTATCCAGAATGAGGCATACAATTATCGTGACCTGTGAAAGAGGAGGTGTATCGGGAAATTATGGTGACGATGGAGCCGATTGTGGTTGGAGAACATGTTCTGGTCGGGGTAGAGGTAAAGCTGCCTAAAACGACATTATTGACGATTAATACATCCAAAGGATATATCATGTGCGGAGCACTCGATGTGGGATTACTTAATGAGAAGCTTGGGGATCGCAAGATTATTGCAGCTCGGGCGGTTGGCGTGCGCACATTGGAACAGCTGCTGCATGCACCAATGGAGTCGGTGACAACGGAAGCCGAAGCCATGGGTATTACGGTTGGCATGACGGGTGTAGAAGCATTGCTCAAGATGATCTAATCCCTGAATATTAGACGATTAAAAAGGCTCCCCTACTGGGGAGCCCTTTCTTTAATTTACATGTACCAATCCTATATCAAACAATCAAACTTACTTCTATTAATTAAGCTTCATCCTTGGCGAACAAGGCAGCCAGATTCTCTTTGAAAGGAGCGCGAACGACGCCTTTTTCCGTAATAATGGCCGTTACATATTCGTTAGGTGTAACATCAAACGCCGGGTTGAATACTTTCACACCTTGTGGTGCCGTACGTTTGCCAAATCCTTCGGTTACTTCCTCCGCAGCACGTTCCTCAATCGGAATGAGATCTCCGGATGGCGTAGACAGGTCAATGGTGGACAGTGGGCTGGCAACATAGAAAGGAATGTTGTGCGCTTTGGCCAGGACCGCTACGCTGTAAGTTCCGATTTTATTAGCTACATCCCCATTGGCAGCGACGCGGTCTGTACCCACGATAACTGCCTGAATCCAGCCTTTGGACATCACCATGCCAGCCATGTTGTCGCAGATCAGAGTAACGTCAATACCGGCTTGCTGGAGTTCGAAGGCCGTAAGGCGTGCACCCTGAAGGACAGGGCGCGTTTCGTCTGCGAATACTTTCAGGTTGATGCCACGCTCATGAGCGAGGTACATCGGTGCAGTCGCCGTTCCGTATTTCGCGGTTGCAAGTCCGCCTGCATTACAGTGTGTGAGCACACCCATACCGTCTGCGAACAAAGGAAGAGCATTTTCACCGATAAGGCGGCACACTTCTTCGTCTTCTTTTTGAATCAAAAGTGCTTCCGCTTCTAGAGCAGCATTGCTATCTTCGATGCTTGCACCGGATTCAGCGAGGTCACTGGCTTTTTGCATCATACGATCCAATGCCCAGAACAGGTTCACAGCCGTTGGACGGGAAGTGGCAAGATGAGCACAGATGGATTTTACATGATCGAGCCAGCCTTGTACGGCAAGTCCGTCATATGCCTTGGCACCGAGCACGACACCAAATGCAGCAGCAATCCCGATCGCCGGAGCACCGCGTACTTTCATCGAGTGTATGGATTCCCATACCTCTTCGGGCGTGTACAGTTTCAGCATCAGAATTGTTTCAGGCAGCAGACGCTGGTCAAGCATTTCAAGCTTGTCCTGTTTCCATATAAGGGAGGACAGAGGCTGATGTTCAGGGGTTGTCATGGGTGTTCCTCCGTTCCTTGAGTTAAGCCGTATCATTCTTTGAGTTAGGCTTTAATAGAAGTAACCGCAGTAGCTACTGTATCTAAAAGTTCACCAATGGTATTCAGATTGCGATTACGCTTGATGAGTGCTTTACCGATTGCCAGCGCTTTGCGCTGAGCACGTTCGCGTTGTGTTGCATCTTCAATCGTATCGATATCTGCGACATGCGCAAGTCCGACAATACGGCGGACCATTTTCGCGCCCGCAAAGCCAGCAGAATCTCTGAATAATTGTTGTACATAAAGATCTTCGTATCCAGGCGCCTTAGCCATAGGATCAACCAGATCTGAAGCCCACAGGCTGCGGAAACGGGATTCGAATTCAGTCCATACGTCGCGAACCATATCCAGCAATATCGTTTCACGTTCATGAAGAGCCGTCTGATCCTGGATTCGACCTGGCAGCGAGGCGTAGTGGAGTAGCAGATTGGCAAGCACGGCTCCTACATCAAATCCCATTGGACCGAAATAGGCAAATTCGGGATCAATGACTTTCGTGGATTCAGCTGTGACAAAAATACTGCCTGTGTGTAAATCACCATGAAGTAGAGCTTGACCATGGGTGAGAAATTTCTCGCGCAGCAAAGCCACTTCAAGATGGAGTTCTCCATCTGTACGAAGTGCTTCCGCTTCGTCTTCAATGGCAGCCTCATAATTATTTTTCTCCGCAATGCGATAGGGTTCATCAAAGATCAGATCTTCGGTTATTTTACATTGATCCGGATTGACGAATCTTCCCTGTTTTTCTTTCTTCAGCTGCTGGTTCATACCAAGATCTGAAGTGAAAAACAGCGTTCTTGCCATGAACTCCCCGATATGTTGTGCAAAAAGAGGATATGTTCCGCCATCGATGAGGCCTTTACGCATAATCACATGATCGCTCAAGTCTTCCATCACGGTTAAGGCGAGATCATCATCATAATGGTACACTTCCGGTACCATTCCCGGACATAGACGATACTCTTCCTGTAGAATTTCCCGTTCAATTCTGGCACGCACCAGAGACAATGGCCATGATTCTCCGACCACTTTCGCATAAGGAAGAGCTTGTTTGATAATGATACTTTTATCGGAGTTCTGATCCGTGATATGGAAGACCAAATTCAGATTGCCGTCACCGATCTCACGACATTCCAGATTCGCATCTGCCGCAAACGTACCCGGTAAAGTTTTGGCCAGTTCGATTGCATCCTGGGGTGTAAAAGGGTGATATTGGGACAAGAATGCCACCTCCATATATATGAAGAAACAGGAAAACCCACTTCTTTGCTTGGTATATGTCAGTATATCGGAAATAACTGTGATTTTGTACCCTTTTTTTGAGACAAACTATACCGGTCTTGTTTCGAACTTCCGGTGTACGGGTAAAAACAAATAGGCCGGACGGTTGATAGAAATGCCGCCGACAAGGCTCCCCACCACTTGGTGGTGCCGAAATGTTAAATCTCTGTCATTTACGGCAGGATACCCTGCTTATAGTGAATGTCAGACTAATTTTATAATAAAAGGATGGGATTAAGATGGCTACAAAAAACAAAACAGATCAAGCAAAATCGGTGGAACAAGTACTTAATCGTCAGGTGGCAAACCTGAACGTCCTGTATGTTAAAATCCATAATTATCACTGGTATGTAAAAGGACCTAACTTTTTCACACTGCACGTAAAATTCGAAGAATTCTACAATGAAGTGACTGTACAAATGGATGAAATCGCTGAACGTATTCTAACCCTGAAAGGTAGCCCGGCAGCTACGATGAAAGAATATCTTGAGCTGTCCTCCATTCAAGAGGCTGCTGGTGGCGAAGATGCCAACACAATGGTACAGAATCTAATCGAGGATTTTGCTACATTGTCGAACGAGTACCAGGAAGGTATTGAAGTGGCAGACGCTGCAGAAGACCAACCAACTTCTGATATGCTGACAGGTTTCAAGGCTGATCTGGAGAAACATATGTGGATGTTGCGCTCTTTCTTGGGCTAATTCCATTCTCGTTTACGAGTTCGTTGGCTTATAAACCATAAAGTTACTCTATCCTACCTTTCACGTTGTCAGGACGACGCCGAGCGTCTATACTGCTGACAAGACTGACTTGGGAGGAGAACTTTATGATAGGCACAACGATACCGGCATTAAAAGAATGGGCCTCCGCAATCAAAGCGCTGGAAACGGGTCGCCAGATTATGGTAATGCGCAAAGGCGGGATTGTGGAGGAAACCCGACGTTTTGAGTTGAAAAGTCCAGCGTTCTATCTGTATCCGACTTATGAACATCAGCGTAAAGAACTGATAAAGTCCTCTGATCATTTCTATGTTGAGGAATCATTGGCCGAATGGGTGCCTGAAGCCTCTACGATCCGTCTCACAGCATATGCTGAAGTGGCACAGGATTTGGAGATCAAGGATCAGGAGATGCTGGATCGACTTCTAGACTTTCATATGTGGACTGCTGATTTTGCCGAAGACCGCCTAAAGTGGAAACGCAAAGATCCACTCCACGTATTGATACTCCGAGTGTACCGTTTGAAGGAACCGATGGAAATTCCCGTATTACCTGAATACAACGGATGCCGTTCTTGGATTTCCATTCCGAATGGTCCGGTGCCGCGCGAAATGACGCCGGTGGTGGACGTTGCGGATTTTGACGAACAGGTACAGAAGATTAACGAGACGCTCAAAATGTAATGTTATTTATCGGAAGGACTTGTCCATGATATGGATAGGTCCTTTTTCGATTGAGAGGAGCAGATTTGATAAAAGGTTGAATTCCTGTGATTTTTCTCACTGTCTATTTATGACGAAGAAGTTTTGTCATTTGATTCAATCTGGCTTTTATTATAGAATCAGATAGAATAATGTTTCCTGTAAGGGACAAGAGTTCTTAGGAAATGACTTGATAATCATTGAGAATCAGTTTAGAATTATTCTAAAGTGATTCTTGCTTTGGAGATTGGAGTACAGGAGAAATTCAGGGGAAGCCCTGTTCAGATATTAATAGGTGCTTTTTCGTTTTCGACAGTAAACATCAATTTAATCAATGGAGGGAAACAATACACATGGCTACGAATTTCGTCATTGAAGGTCTGAAAGCGACGATTGAAGGTAAGGAAATCCTGAAAGGCATCAACCTGGAAATGAAAGGTGGAGAAATCCACGCAATCATGGGTCCTAACGGAACTGGTAAATCAACACTGGCTTCAGCACTTATGGGGCACCCTAAATATGAAGTAACAGACGGTACGATTACACTTGACGGTGAAGATGTACTGGATATGGCTGTAGACGAGCGTGCTCGTGCAGGTCTGTTCCTGGCTATGCAATACCCGAGTGAAATTGCTGGTGTAACGAATTCCGACTTCCTGCGTAGCGCAATCAACGCACGTCGTGGTGAAGGTAACGAGATCTCCCTGATCAAGTTTATTCGCCAAATGGAAGGTAAAATGAAAGAACTTGATATGAATCCTGAATTTGCTCACCGTTACCTGAATGAAGGTTTCTCCGGTGGTGAGAAAAAACGGAACGAGATTCTGCAAATGATGCTGCTTGATCCAAAAATCGTAGTACTCGATGAAATTGACTCCGGTCTGGATATCGATGCTCTGAAAATTGTGGCAAACGGTGTAAACGCAATGAAGAGCGAAGATCGCGGCTTCCTGATCATCACTCACTACCAACGCCTGTTGAACTACATTACGCCTGACTATGTACACGTAATGATGCAAGGTCGTATCGTGAAGTCTGGCGGACCTGAACTGGCACACCGTCTGGAAGCTGAAGGATATGACTGGGTTAAGGAAGAGCTGGGAATCACAGACGAAACTGTAGGTCAAGCGTAAAGACAAAACGGAGGAGGATAATCAATGACTACACAAACAATTCTTCCGGTTGAATCTGAAGCGCTTCGCGCCTTGTCGGAAAGCAACAATGAACCCGGCTGGTTGACCGAGCAGCGTCTCGAAGCCCTTAAGCTAGCAAGTGGGCTTGCGCTTCCTAAACTGGAAAAACAAAAAATCGAACGCTGGAATGTCAGCGAGTACGGCACATACAAAGCTAGTGAAGCGATTGCTTCCCTTGAGGAAGTACCAGCTTCCATTAAAGATCTGGTTAAGGACCAAGCGGAAGGCAGTCTGGTTATCCAGCGTAATTCCGGTACGGTATATTCCAAGTTGTCTGCTGATCTTGCAGCAAAAGGAGTTATCTTCACAGATCTGGCTACAGCAGTTCGCGAACATAGCGATTTGGTAAAACCATATCTGAATACGGCTGTAAAAGCAGATGAGCATTCCCTTGCTGCACTGCATGCAGCACTTTGGAACGGTGGGGTATTCCTTTATGTTCCGAAAAACGTAGAGATTGAAGTTCCGCTGCAAGCGGTACTGCTCACAGATGATGCTACTGCAACATTTGCACCACACGTGCTTGTCGTTGCTGAGTCCAACAGCTCCGTTACTTATGTGGATAACTATGTATCTGGCGAACTGTCTTCACCTGTGTTCCATAACGGTGTTGTGGAAGTATTCGTGAAAGCTGGTGCCAAAGTCCGTTTCGCATCAGTTCACCAACTGAGCACAAGTGTTACTGACGTATCTTTCCGCCGTGCAGTGGTGGAGAACGACGGTTCGATCGAGTGGATTGTTGGTGAGATGAACAACGGTGATACTGCAAGCAACACGATGACGGTTCTTAAAGGGAACGGCTCAAGCTCCGATTCCAAAGTGATCGCAGTAGGTTCCGGTTCCCAAAAACTGAACTACACAACAGAAGCTCGTCACTTTGGCAAAAACACGCCAAGTCAGATGATTACACGTGCAGTTATGCGTGAAGAGGCTTCTGCGATCATTAACGGAATCACGAAGATTGAGAAAGGTGCTACCAAAGCGGACGGACAGCAAACAGAGAAAGTACTGATGCTGAGCCCGAAAGCACGTGGAGACGCCAACCCAATCCTTCTCATTGATGAGGATGATGTAACAGCAGGTCACGCGGCTTCTGTAGGTCAAGTCAATGTGGAGCAAATTCATTACTTGATGTCGCGCGGGATTAACCGTACGGATGCGGAACGCCTGATCATTTACGGCTTCCTGGCTCCGGTGGTGGCGGATATTCCTCTGGAAGCACTGCGTACCCAATTGCAGTCTCTCATCGAACGGAAACTGGGACAATGAACCCGGCTATCCGCGAGCAGTTCCCGATCCTCCACCAGGAAATCAACGGACACCCGCTCGTATACCTAGATAACGCAGCGACTTCCCAGAAGCCGCTGGCTGTAATCGAAGCGATTAAACATTATTATGAATATGAGAACTCCAATGTGCATCGTGGTGTTCATACGCTTGGAAGCCGTGCAACGGATGCTTATGAAGGCGCACGTGAAAAGGTTGCCAAGTTTATCAACGCACGCCGCACACAGGAGATTATTTTTACCCGTGGGACAACGACCGCTCTGAATTTGGTGGCTTCGTCCTACGGACGCTCAGTTTGCAAAGAAGGCGACGAAATTGTTATTACGCAGATGGAACACCATAGCAATCTGATTCCATGGCAGCAGGTAGCCAAAGAAACAGGTGCGACACTGAAATACATTCCGCTTCAGCCGGATGGCAACATTGATTTGGCTGATGTGGAGAAGACGATTACGAACAATACTAAAATTGTAGCAATCGCTTATGTATCCAATGTTATGGGTGTTGTTCATCCGGTAAAACAAATCGCTGAAATTGCACACCGCAAAGGTGCTGTCATTGTTGTGGATGGCGCACAGAGCACACCGCACATGAAGGTGGATGTGCAGGATCTGGACTGTGATTTCTACGCATTATCCGGCCATAAAATGTGCGGACCAACCGGGATCGGTGCACTTTACGGCAAAAAGGCGCTGCTGGAGTCCATGGAGCCGGTTGAGTTCGGCGGTGAAATGATTGATGATGTGGGTCTCTATGAATCCAATTGGAAAGAGCTTCCTTGGAAATTTGAAGGCGGAACGCCGATTATCGCAGGTGCGGTTGGATTGGGCGCTGCTATCGATTTCCTGGAGCAGATTGGCATGGATGAGATTGCTCATCATGAAAGTGTGCTGGCAGCTTATGCAACGGAACGTATGGCCGAGATTGACGGACTGACCATTTATGGACCAGCCAAGCGTCATGTTGGAGTGGTTACATTTAACCTCGGTGATGTACACCCGCATGATGTGGCAACTGTGCTGGATGCGAGTGGCGTAGCCATTCGTGCCGGACACCACTGCTGCCAACCGCTGATGCGCTGGCTTGAAGTCAGTTCAACAGCTCGTGCCAGTTTCTATCTATACAATAACGAACAAGATGTGGACCGGCTTGTCAGCGCCTTAATCCAGACAAAGGAGTATTTTGGCGATGCAACTTGATGATCTGTACCGGCGTGTCATAATGGACCACTACAAAAACCCGCGGAACCGCGGAACGTTTGATAATGAAGCTGTCACGGTGAATTTGAACAATCCAACGTGCGGCGACCGGATTTCACTGCAACTTTTGCTGAAAGACGGAATCGTTCAGGAAGCCAAGTATACGGGGGAAGGTTGTTCCATCAGCATGTCCTCGGCATCAATGATGACGGAGGCAGTCAAAGGCAAAACGATGGATCAGGCACTCGACATGGCTAACCGTTTCTCCTCACTGATGAAAGGGGAAGAAGTCGATTTCGACGATTATGAAGATCTCGAAGCCCTATCCGGTGTGAACAAGTTCCCTGCACGCATCAAATGTGCCACATTGGCCTGGAATGCACTACGCAAAGGAATTGACGAAGAGGACAATGTACAATAACGATAGGGAGGTAGAGCAAGATGGCTAAAAAAGCACCAGAAATGGAAGAGTATAAATATGGTTTTCGCGACGAACACAAATCCATCTTTCAAACCGGTAAAGGTCTGACTGCAGAAGTCGTTACGGAGATTTCCAAAATCAAGAACGAACCGGAATGGATGTTGGAATTCCGTTTGAAATCCCTGAAACAATTCGAAAAAATGCCGATGCCTAAATGGGGCGGAGATCTCGACGGATTGGATTTCAACGATATTCAGTACTATGTTCGTCCTTCTGAAAAACAAGGGAAAACATGGGAAGAGGTACCTTCCGAAATCAAGGAAACTTTTGATAAACTGGGTATCCCTGAAGCGGAACAAAAATTCCTCGCAGGTGTATCGGCTCAATATGAGTCCGAAGTTGTTTACCATAACATGCAAAAAGAATTGGAAGATCAGGGCGTAATCTTCATGGATACGGATACTGCACTTAGAGAGCATCCGGAAATCCTGCGTGAATATTTCGCAACCGTTATTCCACCAGCAGATAACAAATTTGCTGCATTGAATAGTGCGGTATGGTCCGGAGGAAGCTTCATCTACGTGCCTAAAGGCGTAAAATGTGAAGTGCCTCTGCAAGCCTACTTCCGGATTAACTCCGAAAATATGGGACAATTCGAGCGTACACTCATCATTGCGGACGAAGACAGCTTCGTTCACTATGTAGAGGGTTGTACAGCTCCAATCTACAGCACGAACTCACTGCATAGTGCGGTTGTTGAGATCATCTGTAAGAAAAATGCCCGTGTTCGTTACACAACGATTCAAAACTGGGCACCAAACATCTACAACCTGGTTACTAAACGTGCCGTTGCTGAAGAAAATGCAACGATGGAATGGGTCGATGGCAACATCGGTTCCAAACTGACGATGAAATATCCAGCAGTTGTACTGAAAGGCCGCGGAGCTAAAGGTTCGGTTCTGTCCATCGCTGTAGCTGGTAAAAATCAGCATCAGGATGCAGGTGCGAAAATGATTCACTTGGCTCCAGATACAACATCAACAATTGTATCCAAGTCGATCAGTAAACATGGTGGTAAAGTAACCTATCGTGGTCTGGCTTCCTTTGGTCGCCAAGCGGAAGGTGCAAAATCCAATATCAAATGTGATACACTCATTCTGGATAATGAGTCCACATCCGATACCATTCCTTACAATGAAATCATGAATGATAACATCATGCTGGAGCATGAAGCTACGGTATCCAAAGTGTCCGAAGATCAACTCTTCTACCTGATGAGTCGTGGTTTGACTGATGCAGAAGCAACACAGATGATCATCATGGGCTTTATTGAACCGTTCACGAAGGAACTGCCGATGGAATATGCGGTAGAGATGAACAGATTGATCAAGTTTGAAATGGAAGGGTCTATTGGTTAATCCACCTGCCCTAGCACGTTTCGAAAACGTCGATTTTGATTGTGGCGAAGTTATGCTGAATCAGTTTCACGTGATCTATATACAGCATCAAGAAAGATCGAGGGAGTTTATCCCTCGATCTTTTTTTATTGCAGTAAAAAACATACTTGAATGCTCTATCTGGGTTTATTTGTAATAAAATAGGATCAATAGCACAAGCCATTTACTAGATTTAAGCATCTAATGATAGAAAAGGATGTGAATACATGAGCATAAATCCGTTTAAGGGATATCGGATTACAAGTTCATTTGGCTACCGAATCCATCCTATTTCTGGCGGCCAGACATTTCATCGCGGAATCGATCTCGTCACAGAGCCATGGAATGGCCCCATCCATGCATTTATGGACGGGACTGTACGCTTTGCTTCGGAAGGTGCTACAGGCTCAGGATTCGGCGGCTACGGGCTTACGGTTGCGGTACAGGATCATAGGGGCTACTTACATTGTTATGCTCACCTTTCCCGAATTGCAGTGAAAGTTGGACAGCAAGTAAAACAAGGGCAGCTTCTTGGCAATCAGGGAAGTACAGGTGAAAGCACGGGTCCGCATGTGCATTATGAGGTACGCAAAACGAGCTCCCCTTCGTATGGATACACGGCTAGTGAGAATGGTGTTGTTGATCCAGGAATCTACTTGCAATCTGAATATAGTTCGACGGTTGAAGGACAGGAGGGAACCCCAATGACGACGGAGGAAAGAGAGCGGTTAACAGCGATGGAGAAGATGCTGGAATCCCAGTCGGCCTGGATCCAGCAGCAGAAAAACATTTCAAGTATGGCTTGTCCGTCCTGGGCTGAGGAAGCTTATCATTATTACCAATCGTATATAAATAACGAAACAGGTAGTTATGACTTTTGGAGATTGCTTGTCATCATGTATCGCAAGGAGAAGGGCATTAAGGTCTCTTCCGCTTCCTCAAGTTAACAGGCAAAGCAGGCAGATAACTATTTATTGAATGTTGCCAGTTCGCCCGGTTCATCCATACGCAAACGTCATATGTTAGGGTATACCTGATGAAGAGGAGGCAATCACATGAGCGAAGTTGGATATGGCTGTGGTGGCAACGTAGGCGGCGTAGGCGGATACAATATGTTCACTAACACAGGTGCGATTTTGGTACTGTTCATTCTGTTGGTTATCATCACTAAAGCATTCTGCGTTTAATCGGAATGAAAGATTAATAATAAAACAAAGGGAAGCCTTAACGGCTTCCCTTTGTTTACATGTAAAGCATGTAAACGTGACATGTTCTCTCTTGAATTTGATTAATCTAACTGCTGCTGTGCATAACTGAATGCTAATGCTTACTGGATATAAATTTCAACGATAGCTACATCTCTTTCCTTTGCTAAATCAATGAAGGCTGTAGAGGTCTGAACGAGTGGGCGGAAGTAATCCGCAGGGTTGTTCAAGACAATCAGACCGGTTTCGCCGGTCGTGAGCAGAACCCTTTTGCCAATAAAATTGGGTAGCATATGTTTGATGAGTTCCTGCGTAACTTCAGCATTCAACTGACCGAAACTGAGGCTGTACAATTCGCATAGCACGGAGATTAGTTCTTGCTTGGTCTGATACACCCGAGTGGTCGTCATCGCGCTGTAAACATCGGCTACAGCCGTTATACGGGCAAATGGATGTATCTCGTCACCTTTCAGTCCATGAGGGTAGCCGCTTCCATCCTCGCGCTCATGATGCTGGAGGGCAACGGTTGCAAGGATTTCGTCCTGAGTGGACTCTTTAACAATCTCATAACCATATAACGTATGTTTCTTCATTTCTTCGAATTCTTCGGGCGTTAATTTGCCCGGCTTATGTAAAATTTCAGAAGGAATCTTGGACTTGCCAATATCGTGAAGATATCCTGCTTTGGCTACAGTTAGGCACTCCTCAGGATTGTATCCCATCCAGCCGGCAATATAAAAAGCGAGCATTCCGACTTGTAAGGAATGGTTGTAGGTGTAGTCGTTATCTCCGTCAAGCATCAGCAGCAAGGAGACAACGTCCTTTTGTTTTTCAAGTTGTCCCGTTAAGGTTATCAAAATTTCATCGACCTGAGTCTCATCAATAAAACCCTTCTCCATGGCTTGTTCAAATAGAGATTCTGTACCTTTGATCGTATCGTTAAACAGGTTAGTTAACAGACGGGTTTGATCGGAAGGTAAGGTTTGTGCATCAGAGTGTAGGTCAGATGTTGTATGTTCTACATCTGCGTAATCGATTCCGTGCTGCAGCAGCTTGGCAATATCATCGTCGCTGAGTGTGGAACCTTTCATCAGCATGTGGAGACCCGAACTGTTGTACACATCATTTTTTAACAGGTCGCCAGTTTTAAGATCAGTAACATGCACTCTCACGTATAAACCACCTTTTCCTCGACTAATATCGACATATATGATTATAATAACAAGAAAAAAATGGGTTGACAACGACTTATTTACTAATTTCATCACCTTTTGGACAGGTCGAATGACTAGTTAATTAATTGTCTGTGGGGTTCCAGGGTCCTAATTGATGACCTTTCCACTCGGAACCATCTTCCCATATTTCTTTTTTCCAGATGGGCACATTCTGTTTGAGTCTTTCAATCGCGTAACGGCTTGCGTCGTAACAGTCACTGCGATGAGGGGAGGAAACGGCAATAACGACGCTGATCTCTGCTACGTCTACCTTCCCAATCCGATGGCTAATCGCACATTTTACGCCTGGCCAGCGTTCAGTAATTTCATTACCGATAGCTGCCATCTGAGAAAGTGCCATAGGTACATAGGCCTCATATTCAAGATGAACCGTTCGTTGCTGTCCGGTCATTTCACGGGTGGTGCCAACAAAGGTAAGGGCTGCTCCATGGTTTGCAGTGATGACAAGCTCCGTTGTAGCTTCCACGGACAGTGGGGACTGGGTGATCAGGAATAATCCATCATCCGTACGATGCTCAGGATGGGATGAACGATGTCCGTCACCATTCAAATGGGTACCATCTCCTCCCGACACAGGGGGAATTAAGGCAAGTTCATCCTGAGCCTTGATTATAATATCGGCAGAAGCATACTGCTGGTTTACTGCCAGAAAAGAAACACGTATTTGATCTGCCGCTTCAGGATAAGCAAGGCCCAGTTTTTCTTTTAATTGCACAGGAGTTGGATCCGTTCCGGGGTATTCATATTCAAGCAGGGATGTGCCCAGACGTTCAGCGATTCCTGCAAATAGTTGAATTGTTAATTTCATGGAAATTACTCACCTCTTTTTAATCTCTAAACCCTATAAATATATCATAACGACGCGGAAAATGTTATGCTTATCCATTAGAGGAATGTACGTTATCGACGATAAGAGGGAGGCGGTGTGATGAGCACCAAGAAGGCGCAAACATTAACGATTCTACACACCAATGACATCCATAGTCATTTTGGCTCCATGAGCTCCATCGCCGCCATGATTGGACATGAGAAAGAACAGGCTGGAGAATTTCTGGTCGTGGATATCGGAGATCATATGGACCGGATGGCAGTTGAGACGGAGGGAACCCTAGGGGCGTCCAACGTGGATATCATTAATCTGACAGGTTATGATGCGATAACGATCGGGAACAACGAAGGACTAACATTTACACCCGAACAACTGACGCAGTCATATTCTGGACTTCTGTGCCCTGTTGTTTGTGGAAATGTTGTGGATCAGGCTACGGGCCTGCCACCAGTCTGGATGAAATCCTCTCACATATTGGAGAAGGGGCCATTTCGCATCGGTTTGCTTGGTGCTACAGCACCCTTTACTGCCTTTTATGAATTGTTGGGTTGGGATGTATTGGACCCAGTAGAGACGCTGCGTGAGCAAGTTGGAGCTTTACGTTCTCAGGTGGATGTAGTCGTTATCTTGTCCCATCTGGGGCTTTCCACAGATCGCAGATTGGCCGAACAGATTCAGGGCATCAATGTCATTCTGGGCGGTCATACACATCATATACTGGAAGAACCTTTAGTCATTGGTCAGACGGTGCTTGGAGCGGCAGGAAAGTTTGGCCAGTGGCTGGGTAAGGTGGTACTGGAGCGGGAGTATGAAGCGAATGAACTTACACTGGTGAGCAGCGGCTGTGTTCCAGTCCAGAACATGTTGCTCGAAGAAAGCGTGTCGCTGGCTATAGATACACACCGGACGGAAGCTGAGCGTTCGCTGGGCCAAACAGCCGTTATTACGGATAGGACGCTGACCATTGATTACGATCATGAGTCTCCGTTTGCGTCTTTGCTTGCCCAAGCAGTTCGTCAATTCACTGGAGCACAGCTGTCTCTGGTTAACGCGGGGCAGCTTCTTGGAGATCTTCCGCAGGGGAATATCACAAAGGGAATGTTACATTCCCTATGTCCATCTCCCATTAATGCCTGTACAATATGCTTGAATGGAATTCAAATTCGGGAAGCTCTGGAGCAGTCCCTGTTGTCTGAGTTTTCACGTAAACCGATTATCGGATTTGGATTTCGCGGTGAGATTTTAGGAACATTGTGCATGGATGGAATGGATGTGGAGTATGATCCCCATTCGCCTCCATACGAGAAAATTCGTGGCATATATATTGGGGGCGAGCCGATGCGTGATGAACAAGAATATGTGGTAGGAACACTCGACATGTTTACGTTTAACGTAGGTTATACGTCCCTTGCTCTTGGAACGGATACAGCGTATCGACTTCCTGAATTCATACGTGATCTGCTCGAATCGGAACTAAAAAGGCCAGGGGCGCTGGATGACAGCCTGCGGTCCCGTTGGCATGAAATCTAACAAGTTACTTGCCTTCTGCTGAAGCGGCGGCTAGTGGAAATTACATCTACGGAGCGGGAGAGGATAGGCTGTGCGTTTAGTACATATAAACCTATTGCAGCCTGGCATGAAGCTGGGGAAACGAATTTATAGTGAAGAGGGTTTGGTGCTGCTCAGTGAGGGAGTAGAGCTGACCAGTCGGTTGATTGGACGTCTAAAGGACCTGGGGATTGGATATGTGTATATATCGGATGCAGCAACAGAGGATATCATTATTCCGGATATGCTGCAGGAAGAGACTAGGCGCAGAGCGCTAGTCGAGATCAAACAGCAGTTTCAGAGCATGTCGGGTCTCAAAACCAAAAGCCGAATCCCACACTTCGGAAAAGCACTTAGCGGATTAATGAATACGATTCTGGAGGACATTGGCAGTCAAAAGGAAGCGATGATTATGCTGATGGATATGAACGCCAGTGATTTTGATCTGTATAATCATTCTCTTAATGTATGTGTGTATACGCTGGTTCTTGGTGTGGCATCAGGCTATACTCGGCAGCAGTTAATGGAGATTGGACTAGGAGCTCTGTTGCATGATATCGGTAAAACGCAGATTGCTCCAGAAATTCTGCACAAGCCGGCCAAATTGAGCGATGAGGAATTTAAAATCATACAGCAGCATACTACATATGGACATCGTATTCTCAAAGATGAACCGGGTATACCGCTCCTTGCTGCCCATTGCGCATTACAACACCATGAACGGATTGATGGTAGCGGCTATCCTTTTGGTTTGAAAGACAAAGAGATTCATGAGTACGCCAAATGGCTGGCCCTTGCCGACTCGTATGATGCGATGACAACCAATCGGGTATACAAACAAGCTTTGCTGCCACATCAAGCTGTGGAAGTATTATACACGGGTTCAGGGACTTTATATGAACAGCGAATGCTGGAGAAATTCCGTGATTGCGTAGCCATTTATCCCTTAGGTATCTCCGTCACGCTGAGTACAGGGGAGGTCGGGGTTGTTGCAGACATCCATACGCGCGTTCCGCAAAGACCACGCATTCGTGTTCTCAAGGATGCGGACGGCCAGACATTAAGTGCACCCTACGAGATCGATCTGTCCACAGCGTTGTCTGTTATGATTACAGGCGTTGAGGGTGTGGAAGACGCTACGCCAGCTTCAGTACGTGGCGAATTATTTTGATAACCTGACGTCAATGGATAATGGGTAACGCTCATATTGTAATATCAGGACCGAGCCGGCCTGATATTACACGGGCGTTTTTTGTCATGTAATGGACAGAGCATGCTCATGCCAGAGCACAGGAAATTGTGCTATGATTAAAGATAACTCCAAAAGTTGAAGACGGGGTATGTTGTAAATAAAACTTTTTAGGTTAATAAAAGGAATAAGGTGAAGAACAATGACCATGCTAAACTCAGGATCGGTAGAACCGATGCCTTTATCGCCGACTAATGATCCTTGGGATCCGATCGGCTCTTTGCGTACATATGGACGCCATGTGCTGACCAGTGTAGAAATGACCGTGACTCATCTGTGCAATATGCGCTGCGAGCATTGTGCGGTAGGAGATATGTTAACGATGCGCGAAGCACCTGCGCTTCCGCTGCCTTTGATGCTTAAAAGGCTGGATGAGGTTGAGCACCTACAGACGATTAGTCTGACGGGTGGTGAGCCGAGCTTTAGCCAGAAGACCGTGGACGAGATGATCATTCCGCTCCTCAAATATGCCAAGGAACGGGGCATTCGTTCCCAGATCAACTCGAATCTGACGCTGGATTACCGTCGCTATGAGCAACTTCTGCCTTATCTGGACGTAATGCATATCTCATTCAATTATCTGAATGCCGATGATTTTCACCAAGTCGGGTTTGCCAACAGTGGTAGACCTGTAAAGCGGGAAGTCGCGGTGAAGATGTATGAGAAAATGATTGAAAATTCCCGTAAACTCAGTGAAGCGGGCATGTTTATCTCTGCGGAGTCCATGATTAATTTCCGTACCCATGACAAGCTTGAGGGCATTCATCAATTGATCCGTGAGATGGGCTGTGTCCGTCATGAAGTGCATCCGATGTATAATTCGAATTTTGCTTCTTCGCTGCCGGTACTTTCCCTTGATCATATGAGAGCGGCTATTCATCGTTTGTTGGATGCGCGTGACAAGGATATGTGGATGCTGTTTGGTACACTTCCGTTCTTCGCATGCAGTGCAGCAGAGCAGGATCGTGAACTGATTAACCGCCTGTATAGCGAGCCTAAAGTCACGGTTCGTAATGATCCCGACGGTCGTAACCGCGTTAACGTCAACATGTTCACCGGGAACGTGTATGTGACCGATTTTGCCGACATCCCGGCGTTTGGCAACATTCGTGACCGGAAGCTGGATGATGTATTCCATGAGTGGTCAGCTGAACATCCCTTGAATCAGACAGTGAACTGTCATTGTGATGCTGCTTCTTGCTGCGGTCCGAATCTGCTAGTGGCAGATATGTATTATAAAGGTGTGGATTTCAAATCGAGAAAAGCAATTACACGTTGATATTCCAGGTGTATTCCTGAAATAGATAGAAAAGGGGAGTTTCGACTTGGGTATTCATACCGAATTTCATCTTGGGCAGTTGGTATTTAATCTGGTCTGTGTGTTTCTGCTCGTATTTTTGAATGGCGTATTTGTCGCAGCGGAATTTTCTCTGGTCAAAGTTAGACAAACACGCCTCACTCAATTACAGAGTGAAGGGAATAAGTTGGCTGGTTATGCCCTGAAGGTGAATGGTAAATTGGATGCCTATCTATCGGCAACCCAGTTCGGAATCACGTTGACATCGCTGGGGCTTGGTTGGCTCGGTGAACCGGCCATTTCCGAATTACTGGTCGAGCCTCTGATGTTCAAGCTTGGTGTAGCAGATACAGGACTTATATCCACGGTATCGGTCATCATCGGTTTCTGTATCATTACGTTTTTGCACATTGTGCTGGGTGAGCTTGCGCCCAAATCTCTGGCAATCCAAAAAACAGACGGAGTGGCTTTGCTGCTATCGGCACCGTTGCTGTTATTTTATAAAATTTTCTTCCCATTCATCTGGGTACTGAACGCGTCAGCCAATGCACTGCTGCGATTGGCAGGCATTGAACCCGCCAGCGAAGGAGAGGCCCATTCGGAAGATGAGCTTCGAATTTTGATGAAGCAAAGTGCGAAAAGTGGCGTCATCGATAAGGATGAAATCAAACTGATGGATAACATCTTTGATTTCTCGGATATGCTGGCACGTGAAATTATGCTGCCACGTACGGATATGGACTGTCTGTATACTCATATGTCGCTGGAAGAAAACCTGAAAATCATTAATGCAACGAAGCATTCCCGTTATCCTGTGGCTGTTGAGGATAAGGATGAGATTATCGGATTTATCCACATTACCGATCTGCTTCTTGCTGAACCTGACCAGCAGCATGATCTGGCTGCGCTTGTTCGTCCGATTCTGAATGTTCCTGAATCGATGGAGATCAGTCATGTACTTCGTCTGATGCAGAAAAAGCACTCCCAGATGACACTGGTGGTCGACGAATATGGCGGTACAGCCGGCTTGCTGACTGCTGAAGAGATTTTGGAAGAGATCGTTGGCGATCTGTATGATGAGTTCGAAGACGAACGTCCGCATATGGAGCGCAGTGGAGAAGCCTTTTCCATTGATGGTCGCTCCCTGATTGAAGAGGTTCATGAATGGACCGGTGCTGTCATTGAGGATGAGGAAGTCGATACGATTGGCGGCTGGCTGTTCAAGGAATTGGAAGGCAGCGTGGTCAAAGGTAAAACACGGGAGCAAAACGGTTATGTCTTTGAAGTGGAAGAATCCACCCGTCTCCGAATTACCAGAGTGAAGGTATATAAGCGACCTGATCCTGAAGAAAATAAGGTCGAAATAGGAGAACAGGAACCAGGTTCGATGCAGGATGATCGTGAACGTGACAGGGACTGAGTATTGATGAAATAATCATTGGGCACATAGCCTCCATATCAAATGAAGTGACCTTTGGACACTGCCCAGCGGGGTAAGTCGTTCGAAGGTCTTTTTTTGCGTTCAGCTAAATATGGGATTAACTTGGGGGACAGCGACATATGGTTATAGAGACGGGAAATGAAAGCTTGGAATGAAGCGATGTCGAATGTACCAAATCAGTGATGGAGGAGGCGTTGTTCTGTGTCAGATCCGCAGCTTCGTGCTTACGCCCCTTTTGTGGGGCCGTTTGATCCATGTCCACCGAAGACGATTCGGACGTACCTAGTTCCTCCGCAATTGTTTATCCCATTTCAGCCGATGGGCTGGCCGCAGTTCAGTCCCGCAGAAGCCTTAAGAGTTGGAACGTTGTGGCCTGCTTTATACAGTCCTTATACACCTGCGAGCTCGAAGGGAAGGAAGGTGGAAGTAGATGGAACCTGAAGCACCTAAAGCCTGTGATGCAAAATACTATGAGCTGCTGGAGGAACTTCAGGCACTCGATTTTGTATTGGTTGAGTTGAATCTGTATCTGGACACCCACCCGGGCGACTATCAAAGCATCGAGCAATACAACAAATTCAGCCAGGAGCGGATGAGGGTGGCGCATGAGTTTCAGCAATTGTACGGACCTCTGATGAATTTTGGGCATGCTTTCTCCAAATATCCGTGGGAATGGTCCCAGACGCCATGGCCTTGGCAAGTATGAGATAACAGCCTCGGGTTTCCTTGCAGACGTTCCAGGCTAGGAGCTCGAGGGATCGTAACAGGTTGAATATGATTTTATAGAGGAGGCGTCTGCATGTGGGTGTATGAGAAAAAATTGCAATATCCCGTTCGGGTTAGCAAATGTGATCCTCATATGGCGAAATTGCTGGCGGAACAGTATGGGGGCGCAGACGGAGAACTGGCGGCTGCCCTGCGGTATTTGAACCAGCGGTATACGATTCCGGACAAGATTATCGGGCTGTTGAATGATATAGGAACCGAGGAATTCGCTCACTTGGAAATGATTGCAACGATGATATATAAATTGACAAAAGATGCATCGGTGGAGCAACTGGAAGCAGCGGGGCTTGGTCCAAACTACGCACAGCGTGACTCTGCACTGTTTTATACGAATTCTTCCGGTGTGCCATTTACAGCAGCCTATATTGCCTCGAAGGGAGATCCTATCGCGGATTTGTACGAGGATATTGCAGCGGAAGAGAAGGCACGGGCTACATATCAGTGGTTGATTGATCTTACGGATGACGTTGATCTACAGGATAGTCTCAAGTTTCTGAGGGAACGGGAGATTGTGCATTCCTTGCGTTTTCGTGAGGCAGTCGAGATTCTGAAGGATGATCGGGAGACGAAGAAGATTTTCTGAAAAGGACAACATATTGTTCTCATTGCCGTTCTCTGTCAAGAGAGCGGTTTTTGCGATGAAAGGAATTGTTCAGATCATGCTCCTCATTGGTTTTGAGGTAAGGGTAATGGGATGTATCCAGTAAAAGTTATCATCTCAAAAAAATAATAAAAAAACAGGACCGTCCTTTTTTATTAAAAAAGGCTGCCCTGCTTTTTGGGGTTCCGTGTCAAACTCTCAGTATTCAACGACCATGGCAACATTTTGCCACCCAGCGCCAACGGTCCAGAACAGCACTTTATCACCACGCTGAATTTGGCCGGATGTTATGGCTCGATGCAATGCAATAAACGGACTGCTGGTTGAGGTGTATCCGAATTCGTCTCCAATGTAGACGGCAATATCTTCGCCAATGCCAATGTTCTCGGATACAGCACGTATATTGCCAATGGATAATTGGGAGAAACAAGCGGCTTTGATCTCATCTGCACCGATTTCATTACGACTTAGCAAAGTTCGAATCGAATCAGAGGCAGCGCCTACACAGATGGAATCATCAAACGGTATGAATTTTACATGGAAGGCACCTGCGTCAACACCGGTTTGGCCTAGTTTTGCAAGACCTTGTGCCGGGAAGAGAGAATTGCCGTACACACAGGTATCAGTCTGGTAAATCGAGTCAATAAAACCGACTGCCTGCTCGTCCCGTTCAACAATAACAGCTGCTGCTGCGTCCCCAAAATTCGCGAAGTACACAGGATCGTCTGGACTGGCGTGAGGAGCGATGTAATCCGAGCCAATAATCAAAGCACGACGAATTCTGGGATTGCCCAGCATCTGACGGCTAACTTGTTCAAAGGCTGCGGTCATGCCCGCACAGTTGGCATTGCTGTCAATGCAGATGGTATGGGATGCCCCGTTAATCAGGCGATGAATCATTAAGGAATTCGTAGGAAAGATGTATTCCGGCGTTTGACTTGCATAAGCAATGAGATCGATGTCTGCACCGGTGAGTCCGGTCTTTTCGAGCAAATTACTGGCGGCCTCAAAGGCCATGCTTAGTGAGTTTTCATCATCGTTGTCAATTTTGTAACGTGTATCACGCCCAAGTGCCTTTAACAATCCCCGAATATCTACACCTCTTGCATCAAAATGTTCAATATAAAAGTTATTGCCCACCTTGTTCGTTGGATGATAGATATCGATATCTACAATACGAATTCCAGCCATCTTCATTCTCCTCTTGAGCGGATGGGTGAACCCTCAGCATGTCCGCCTGGTTTATTATGTCGTTACCGTGGAGATGATCTCAAGATTGTCCAATCCGACAGACCGTCCAAGACGGGACAGCTGCATTTTCAGAATGGCATTATTCTCAAGCGTCAACACCACTTTTTTATATTCATCTTTTTTGAACATTTGCAGGCAGCCCTCGAGAAGAGGCACAATTTCCGGAGCAGTAACATTCAACTTTTTGCAATCAATATTCAGCTCATACTCCTTGGTGTTAATCGGAGCGATCGTATCCTGATATGCCGAGATGGAACGTAAACCGTCTTCTTGAGAGAAAGAGCCCTCCAGTTCAATGTTCAACACCTTGTTCGGAACGTCAGTTTTCAGTATAAAACTTCCCATGATTGTTCTCTCTCCTTTAAATGAGTTAAGGCTATCCTGCTAACCAAGACATAGGCCTTGAGGCCCTCGCTGACTGCTTCTGAGATGTAGCTGATTCGAAGGATAATTTAACCATATTATAAAGGTAGAGATGTAATAAGATCAATAAAAAAGTCGAATCGTGTATAAAAATGTAGAAGAGTGAATTATTGGATTTCATCCAGTGTAGTGAGCAATATATTAAAAGCACTGATGATTCGTGGGGCGCCAACACAAGGTGCCAGATGCAGCAAAATTCCTTTGAGCTGATCCACGGTTACACCGACACTTAACGCCATCGTATAATGAACCCCCAACTGCTCATACTGCCCCTGTGAGATCAGTGAGGAGATAATCGCAACTTCCTTCCATTGATCGGTGATGGTTGTACGCTGAAAAATATCCCCGTAAGCTGTTCCCATAATAAACTCGGCGAGCTCAGGGAACTGATCCTTAATCGGTGCCAGTGCTTTTGCACCATATTCACCGGAAAGTTTTGCAAAACGCTCCAATCCTTGAGTCACTTGTTCACTCATGCTATGTTCCTCCTAATTCAAAGTCACGGTACGGTGAGCCGTGGGTGGGATCTCGTCGCGATCGGTAAGAAGCTCAATGACAGTAACTTGGTTCAGTTGCTGCGCGGCCTGGAGAGCTGAGGTGAACTCAGCCCGTGTTTCTGCCCGAAAAGCAACAGCGCCGAGCGACTCGGCAAACTTTGCCGCATCCACGGGAACCTCAAATAAAGTGCCATCAATTCGACCTGTTGTTTTTTCCATGCCTTTCAGTGCCATATCCAGCTGTTTATTGTTTACAACGATGAAGATGACCGGCAGATTGTTGCATACAGCGGTGTTAATCTCGGTTCCAAGCATCATAAAGCATCCGTCACCTGTAATGCATACAATGGTTTCTTCCGGTGCGGCAGTCTTGGCCCCAATAGCCATACCTATGGCATTGCCCATGCAGGCAAAGTAGGCGTCAAACACAAAGCTGCCGGGTTTCTTGACTTTATACCGTTGAACCGCATGAAAACCATGACTGCCATCATCCACCAACAGCTTATGATCATATGGAAGCAGTTCACTCATTTCTTCCAAGATGGAAGCCAAGGACAGATGCGGCAGATCCGGGAGAGGTACGGTGTAATCCACAGTGGTCGTTTCTCTTGGAACAACAGGACGTTCTGTCAGTGTGCCTAGCAAAAACTGCAGGTTGTCCTTCAGGTCGCCGGTGATATGTAAGGTTTGAGCGTTAAGTATTTTACCAACGAATGTAGGATCAGCATCGAATTGAATCAGATGTGCAGGGTGGTTTGCAGGTTTCAAATTACAGATTGTCATATCACTCAGACGTGAACCGAGTACGATATAAAGATCACTTTGATTCAGCAGTTCATCTGCATGAGGGAAGCCGCCAACACCGCAGGGCCCATGATATAGGGGATGATCCCAGGCAATGGCACCTTTTCCTCCTGGAGAAGTAATGACAGGAATATTGAAATGTTCAGCAAAATGGAGCAATTCATCATGGGCTCTGGCGCGGCTGACACCTTTGCCTGCAATAATTAAAGGATGACTGGACTGTTGAAGTAAGGGAAGGATACGATTCAGGTTGGATACGCTAATCAGGGGTTCTGGCTCCGGGATGACCACCCGGAAATCAGCGAGCTGTTCAGTTTGTACATCAAACGGAAGACAGAGATGGACCGGACCTTTGTTGGGACCGAGTGCAATGGAAAGGGCGTGATTCAATATGGTGCTGAAATGATCACCGCGCTCCACGAGCTTGCTGAACAGGGTGGCAGGACGAAACATTTCCGCCAAATCAGCCAAGTAGGAAGAGGAGTCCTGACATTGCGGAAGCCCCAATTCCTGAATGGATTGATGACCTGTAATAAACAGGACGGGCAAATTATTGGCCTTTGCATGGGCAGCAGCGGTGAGTAAGTTGGTTCCGCCTGGACCAGAAGTGGCGAAGGCCACACCCAGTTTTCCTGTTTGGAGGGCATAGCCCGATGCGGCAAAGCCTGAACTGGACTCATGGCGACCTGGAATGAATTCCAAACCGTAATCAACCATTTTCAGGACAGCAGGACATATAGATTTTCCGATAATACCAAAGACATGAGTAACGCCTAAATTACGCAGAGCTTCTGCCAAATAGTCCGCAACTGTTCTCATGCGGGACACCTCGCTTCACAAAATAGGTTTTTGGACCCATAGGTCAAGTTCCATTTTTGGGATGTATGTCGTTGTCTAAGGTTGTAAAAGGAAATAAATCCTTGTTAATAGGAAGAGTAGCTTTTTTTGTGGTTTTTTGTCAACCGATTTTATGAGTATAAGTTCCTGATTCTTAGGTTGGAAGCGCTTAATGTCTTACCCTATAAGAGAAAATAAATTGGTTATATATTCCTGCAACAATTTACCTATGAACAAGATTTATAGAATAAAATGTAAAATAAAGTAGAATATGATGTATTTGTTTTATATGTATCCAATGAAGATCATATGCTTTTCATTTCGCATCCGTGCAAAGATTGGCAATGTTAAGCTTTCTGTTATACTGAAATTCGATGGGAGTGAGTTGAATGACAATGATAAAAATGGCTGTAATTGGGCTGGGCAAAATGGGATTACATATGATACATCAGGCAACACAGGTAGAACTATCCGAAATAGTAGAGATTGTAGCGGTATGCGATGCCAGTGAGGAAAATTTGACCTCGTTTGCTTCCTCTCATCCAGAGACGAAGACGTATACAGATTTCAAGCAATTACTAGACACACATGCGGTTGATCTGCTGTACATTGCGGTCCCGCCTAAATATCACTATGCCGTCGTTATGGAGGCACTAAAGCGCAAGATTCATGTATTCTGTGAGAAACCACTGGCAAACAGCGTGGAGGAAGCCAGAGCAATGCTGAAGGCAGCCGAGAAGGCCGGTGTAGTACATGCAATCCATTTCTCCATGCCGCATGAACCATCAGTGGTGAAGCTGCAAGAGTTGATTCGTCAGGAAACGATTGGCGAGATTCGCAAAATTGATCTGATCCTGCAATTCCCTCAGTGGCCTCGAGCGTGGCAGCAAAATACCTGGATTACCAGCCGCGAGCAGGGCGGATTTATTCTTGAAGTGGGGATTCACTGGATTCATATGATCCAAAAAGTGTTTGGTGCTATCCGCGTGATTAATAGTCAGGTTCAATTTCCTCAAAATACAGTTGAATGTGAACATGAGGTTCAGGCTGCGATGGAGCTGGAGGATGGAACCCGAATCCAGTTAAATGGGATTGCTCATTTTGCAGGTGAAGAGCGTGTATCTATGGTGGTCTACGGTACTGAAGGAACAATTGCCTTGGAAAACTGGGATCAACTATGGAATGGACGCATCGGAGAGCCACTTGTTCCCGTCGAAGTTAATGAATCCTTAAGCCAGTTGCCTGTACTTAAACACGTCATCGCCCGTATTCAAAGCCAACCTGCCCAAATATACGATTTCAACGATGGTTATCATGCACAGCTTGTCCTTGAAGCGCTGCGTAATTCGGATCAATCCTGATCCAATAAGGTACTGAGCTAGAAGAGGGTTCGTGTTAAATGTTCTTTCTTTTTGAATAAAAGAAGCAGATCCCTGTAGAGTAGGGACCTGCTTCTTTGTGTTATCTGGATCTATCCATAAGATCAAGACAATTTGAATCGGTTAACCAGTTGATCAAGCGCATCGGACATTTCGTTTAACTGCTTGGAGGTGTCTGTCATTTCCTGTAGAGAAGCAAGTTGTTCTTCGGTCATAGCGGATACCTCTTCCGTCGCTGATGCGGTATCTTCAACTACGGCGGATACTTCGTTAATGGACTTCATCACCGTTTCACTGCCGGATGTCAGTTGTTCTACAACAGCGGATACGTCCTGAACTTCACCGCTGAGATCATGAATATGCTGGGTAATATTTGTGAATGCATGCCCTGCATCTTCAATCGTCCGTAATCCTTCGTTGACATGGAGTGTACTTTCGTCCACAACCTGCGCTGTGTTTTGGACTCCGGAAACAACGGTTTCCAATATGTTTGTAATTTCTTTCGCTGATGTGGCACTTTGATCTGCCAGATTACGGATTTCAGAGGCAACGACAGCAAATCCACGTCCATGTTCCCCCGCACGAGCAGCTTCAATTCCTGCATTGAGCGCGAGCAGATTCGTTTGTCTTGCGATCCCTGACATGGAATCGGCAATGTTAATAACTTGATCAGACATTTCGGAGATTTCGTTAATCGCTTCCTGCACAGACAAGAAGGATTGTTCAATGAACGTTATTTTCCCTACGGCATTATCGATACGCTGTTGTCCATCAACGGCAATGGATTCGGTGCGCACGGCACGTTCAGCCACGTCAGCAGTTGAAGCCGCTACTCGATTAAGTCCGATGAGCGATTGTTCCATGGCAGCGACCATGGTCTGGGTAAGGGCAACTTGTTCATCAGCACCCTCAGCGACTCGCTCCATGGCAGTGGCCACTTCTTTTCCTGCGATGTGATTGTCAGAAACGCCTTTATCCAGTCGATCAGAGGCTGTGCTCAGAATGGTGGCATTACTTTGAATGTCGAGCATCATTTGTTGCAGACCCAAGAGCATGGTATTGGCAGCTTCAGCCAATTCTCGTGTCTCGTCTTTCATCGGAGTAGCAATTCGCAAGGTCAGATCACCATTGGAGGAGCCGATATCATTCAGTGCATGTGTAACTGCACGGATGTTTCTTACAATGGACCGGGACAGGACTAAGGCAGCGATGACTGAGATTAAGGCAACAAGGACCAATGCTCCGTACAACTCCCAGTTGAGCACCTTGTTTTTCTGTTTCAGTTCTTCTGTACGGGTTTCAGTCAGAGCCAGTTCATTGGTACGGAATGTAATCAGAGATTGCCGAATTTGGTCCATATCCTGTTTACCGGGATCTGTTGTGAAAAATTGTCGGATCGAAGGTAGGTCATTGGCCTGGCGCAGCGTAACAACCGGTTCTCCTGCGATTTGAATCCAGTGTTCCATGGTCTTATGTATATCTTCCAATAGCTTCAACTGTGAGGGGTTGTCCGAGATCAAAGTAGCAAGTTGATCCTTAAGTACAACCATCTGTTCTTTTCCATGGGTATACGGATCAAGATAATTTTCCTGCCCTGTAATAACGTAGCCTCGTTGGCCTGTTTCCATATCGACCATGTTCTTTTCAATCTCATAAGTCAGGGCGTGTACATTCATATCGTGATCCACGAGAAAATCCAATTCGCTTTGAAGTTTGCTGGTACTGTTCTGGATCAAAAGAATGCAACCCGCCAAAACAGCGAGTACGAGCAAATAGCCCAAACCAATCTTATAAAAAATTTTGAAGGTTCTGTGCTTTTTCATGTTTGTTATGCCTCTCCTTGGGGTATATGTATTTGTCGAAAAAACTTGGATGAGAGCTATTTTAGTTCTTTAGATGTGGTGTCTAAAGAACTATTTTCAGTATTATACTTAATGAAAGTTAAATTGTATATAGTTTGTTTAATTTAAGTATAATGTTTGTAGATTTTGTATAACGTTGATGACACAGATGTTTTACATTGCACGGTTTACACTGCCAAACGTTTATGTTTATCATGGAAGGGGAACGATTCCGAATACATATCCCAATCCGAAAGGAACATTGGACATGACAAAAGAGACGGTATTACGTAAACCGGAAGCAATGATTTTTGATATGGATGGTACTTTGTTTCAGACGGAAACACTGTTGTTGCCAGCCTATCATCAGTTGTTTGATACATTGCGGGCTGAAGGGCATTTTGAGGGAGAGACTCCTCCTGAAGAACGAATGCTGGGAAGCCTGGGGATGTTGCTAGAAGATATATGGAAAGTGGTTATGCCTGAAGCTTCAGTTGCGGCCCATCGACGTGCAGATGAACTGCTGCTTCAGTTGGAGATTGAAGGGCTGGATGGGGGAAGCTCGCAGCTGTACCCACATGTAAAAGAGACGCTGGAAGCATTGAAAGAACAAGGTGTTCGGTTGTTTGTCGCCAGCAACGGGCTGGAGGACTATGTTAAAGGTGTGGCCTTTGCCCATGAGATCATGCCGCTCTTTGAAGGTGTCTATAGTGCAGGACAGTACAAGACCCCTTCCAAAGTTAACTTGGTTCAGATTCTGCTTGAGAAGCATCGGATTCAGGATGCATGGATGGTCGGGGACCGCTCTTCGGATGTGGAAGCAGGTAAAATGAACAAACAGACCGTCATCGGCTGTGCTTATGCAGGGTTCGGACGAGATGAAGAACTTGCAGGATCAGATGTACTAATCTCTGATTTTACGGAACTGCTTCGTTTATATCGGGAAGCAGAATAGAAAAAAATGACCACCCTAAATCCATTCGGATGTTGGATGGTCATTTTTTTGGTTCAAGGAGAAGTTGGTTCACTACTAATGAAGTCTGACGGTCATAACCGGGATCTTCTGGTCCTTTTGAGGGTGGCAGACTTACCTTTTACGCGTTTGACTGGTTTGGTTACCTTTACGCCACGAGGGGGACGATTCGCACTTGGATGGTTGTGGTACACCCATAGAGCGTACTCCAGTGGTTGAGTGATTGCCTTGGAATAAGTATCTTTCTCTCCAATGCGGGCAAATACTTCACGTGCAGGTTTTGGATTCACTTCGAGCAGATAGATACGTCCACTCTTGTCAATCGCCAGATCCAGAGCCAACTCACACAAGGTGCCATAGGTACTCTCCAGAAATGAAGCAACGTCAATCCCGAATTTCTCGGCAGTGGTGTTGATCTCAGCCCGTTCCTTCTCATCAGTAATCCACTGTTTCATCAATTTGTGCATCGCAATGGCCTGGCCACCGCCATGCAGATTAGAGGTAACACTTTTCTCCGCACCCATACGTCCAGCGCATCCAGTTAATTCCCACTGCCCTTCACCATTCTTCTGGACTAGCATTCGATAATCATGAACCCGGCCATTCGGAAGCTGAAGCTGAATGCCCTGTTGAACGAGGTATTTATCTTTCATATTCCAATGCTGTAGCAGTGAACCCAAGCGTGACAGATGGACTTTGCGTGGGGTGATGATCCGTCGCTTCTGGTCCCGTCCCTGTACAAGAACCGTATTGGCCTCGCTGCCACTGCGTTCGATGCGAAGAATTCCGCGCCCTCCGGTTCCATTGATGGGTTTCAGATAGATGAGGGAGGAGGCTTTCAGCATACGATTCACATCGGACATATCCTGAAACAGAACGGTATCTGGCAGATGTTCACGGAAGGCTGATTTGGCCGAGAGCGTTTGATGAATGGTCCATTTATTGCGCAGAGGACGGTTTAGAAAAAGCAGATGTCCATACTTTTCCCGAAAGGCAAGCAGTTGCTGGAATCTGCGATTGCGCTGTATACGGCAGCGATCGAAGATCATGTCCGGGAATGAACGCCATTCCCGGGACCAGCCTTTTTCCGAATGAAAGACCATAGCCTCAATCTGTTTGCCTCCTGAGTGTACATCGGCAGGTGTGAACACATAGATATCGAGTCCCCGCTTGCGCCCTTCAAGGATCATTCTGCGGTATATGCTCCGTTCTTCCAGAGCGCGATGTTCATTTAAGTACAACGTCATAATGCCCAGAACAGGTGAGGACACAAACAATCACCTTCTTTTGCTGTTATTCCTGTTCATCATCGTTTCGATTGGCGGGCAAGGTAGGCGCTGTACTGAAAAATGCGTTCCAATGACCTACGTCGAATCTGCGGTTCATCGAACTTCATCGGCTTCGCATTCGCTTCAAAGAACCAGATCTCGCCCAGATCGTCAATGCCCAGGTCCATGGACATTTCACCAAGCGTATGCCCTGAACCTCGTTCCACTTGACGCGCGATCAACAATGAAGTGGATTTCACCCGCTTCATCAATGTATTCGACATTTCTTCTCCGAAAAGGTCGGTAAGCAGCTTTTCAGGGTCCTCTACACTACCGCCACGCGGCACATGGGTCGTAATGCTTCGAGAGCCGGCGAGCCGGGCCCCGACCCCTGTTACGCTCCACTGTCCTTTACCGTTTTTCTGCACAAGTACACGTAGATCGAATGGACGCTTCCGGGACGAAGCCAGCTCAATACCCTGTTGCATGATATAAGGCGTGTGTCCGGTCTCCTTACGAATTCTTGCCCATAATTTGGAAAGGGTAGCGGCTTTGTACGTTGTGCTTTTTCGGGTACTCTGTATTTTAAGCCGGTAAGGGAGACGTTCTTTTTCCTGAAACTTGAGCATCATGATTCCTTTGCCGGCTTTGCCGCTTTCTGGTTTCAGATACAGATAAGGATACGATCGAAGGACCGTCCCCAAAGCGGTTGCTGTTCGCATTCGGCGAGTATAGGGAATCAGCTGCTGGGTAGACTTGGATTTCTTGAGCCATTCGAACAAATTCCATTTATTGAAGAAAAACGGGTTGTATAGTTCGATTCCGGAATGCATGCACTCTTCAATTTTTCGCTGTACTGAAGGTTTGCGTTCATCTTCCCGATTGGGAATCCGATTGTAGAGTACATGGGGAAGGGGGAAGGACTGTGAAGTCCATCTCCCAATCCCATTGTTGTACGTGTACCCTTTCACAGTGGGGCCGCTCACATTTAAATCTCGTACAGTCACGACGTACACCACATATCCCATATTTTCGCCCGTTTGTACAATATCTAAGAAGTTTTGCTGGTTTCCTCTGAACATCCGACGATCATCATGCATGGTCAAGACAGCAATAACGGGTCTAAAATCATCCTGCAAGCTCATCAAATGCCGTCTTTCTTCCGGAATTTGCTCAAATACAGGCAATGTTCCAGGATGTGCTCCACCGATGATTTTCCTTCCAGCCGCAGCGAAGGGTGACGGAAAATGGAGCGGCCGGGTTTGGCGTTCGCTTCGAACATCCATACATGTTCCTCCTGATCAATGCCCAGATCAAAGCCAATCTCACCAATTAGATGCTGGTGCTGGGTTTCAATCGCCTGGGCCAGTGTTATTGCGACAGATTTGGCATGCTGAAGCACTTCTCCAGAGCGGTCACCAAAGTTCCGCTTGAGAGCCTGCTCGGGTGTCATCAGGGAGCCGCCGTTTTTAATATGGGTGGTTACACTGCCGCGACCAGCTTTTTTGGCGCCGATGCCAACGACGACCCATTGGTTGTTTCCATTTTTATGCATGTGAAAACGAAAATCAATCGGACATTCGTCAATCTCAATGAGCCGGATACCCTGTTGAACGACATAACCGCGAAGTTGTTTGCCGTGTCTGCCTTGAAGCATGCGCATCAGGCTGTTGAATGAACCAAAACGAAGCAGGGCGTTGCCGCCTTTTTTACGATAACGGGCGAAATATCCACGTTTGGGCGAATAGGTCAATCGATAGATCCCGTTGCCCAGACTTCCTGCTGTTGGTTTGTAATAGACAAACTGATGGCGTTCCAGCATTTCTTTCATCTGTTCTACCGTCGGGTTGGTGATGGATTCAGGAATATAACGTCCTGCCGCCGGGTCGTTCTCCAGCAGTTTATAAATATCTGACTTGTTGAAGAAACTCCAATTGAAGAAAGGGATCTTGCGTCGGATAAATCGCTCCCGCAGCTGGTTGATCGCCGGTGAGAAGTCAGAGCGACGGCTGGGTAATCGGTTATACACGACATCGGGCAGAGGTACGGTTTTGCGGCTGAAGCTTCCATTGTCGTTAAGGAAAAAACCGGACACTGTTTCGTTCTGCCAGTTGATATCTCTTGGAGTGAACGCATAAATATAGGATTTACGGCTGCCTTCTCGGAGCAGTTGTTTGATAAAACCGGTACGGGAACCAAACGGGTTGGAGCCAGACGAAGGTCCGTCAGACAGCACGCCGATCAGTGGACCCAACTGGACTTCATCGTTCTGCAAGTTGCGGAGGTAGATGCTACCCCGTTTCGGAACGTTCATCAGATTACGTATGCCCGAAGCGAGATAGAGATGTTTGCCAGCCTTTTTGATTGGTTTGATGGTTGCGGGCACCCGGTCACGGCCAAACCGCAGATGAATCGTTTTTTTGCCGGATAGATTTAGGCTTTTCATTAATGCGTTGGATACATAAACCACTTTATCCGGCTGCTGTGTGAAATGCAGATTGCAAAAGGTCAAACTCATGATTTATCCTCCTATCCTGAAAAGATCCTTCGGCTCCATGGCAAGCGGGGCGCTGCGTGCCTCAACCGCCGTGAATCGGGATGGGTTTCAGGCCAGCTGTGCTGGATGTATTCGGCATTTTCGTTGGACGCTTCACGTCCGTGAGAACATGTTGTTGCAGCAAATAACGGGCATAGGCAAGCGGCCGGGCGTAGGTCAGACTGTGCATACGGGGGTCACCCGCCTCTGCGAATGAGGAGCGTCCCGGCCTGGAGTTCACTTCAAGCAGCCAAAGGCGACCATCAACATCTGCTCCAAAATCAAGGCCCAGTTCGGCCAGTCTGCCAAATCGGCCCTCCAACAGGGTAGGGATGCGGGCAGCAGCCTGCCTGATCGTCTCGAGCAGAGCGTTGGATTGCTTGCTCCCATATCGTTCCAGTAGATAAGGATGCACGGGGTATGCTTTTCCCCCTCCATGCAAATTGGAAGTGAGTGAGCCAGCCGGTCCTTCCCGTACCATACATCCGGTTAGAGACCAGTGTCCTCGCCCATTTTTTTGCACCAAGGCCCTAATGTCGAACGGTCGTTCATGATGACTTAGTTCCAGGTAAGGCTGTAAGATCATCTTTTTACTGGCCTTGTGTGAATCCAGCCAGGCAGAGACATCCTGGCGATGCTCAAATGTACGGTGTATCAATTCATTGCGAGTATTTCTGCCCTCCATAATCCAGGAGGTGTGGCAATCTTCACGATAGAGGCGAAACGTATCCTTACCATGGGTGCCCGATACAGGTTTAAAGAAAATACCTTTCGGCCAGCGCTCCAGCCATTGCTCCCATAGGGTATCCGACTTAAGAAGTGTCGTAGGAGCAAGAAGAGCACGAAGTCTTATATCAGTAGACAAGGCGCGATATACCTTCCATTTACCAGGTAAAGAAGCAGACCAGTAACGGGCAGGGTGTCCGTTTCCTGAGGATGCTAGCTGCTGAAGCTGTTGTTTGAATGTTCTGGGAAGTGGCAGTAGACAGCGGTCCATGATCAGGTCTACAGCAGGAAGAGGCACGATGTTCCATTCACCTCTGTCGAATACATAGCCCTGCGTGAGACGAGACACGCTAGGGTTATTCGATACGGCCAGCACAATGATATTTAGGCCGTAACGATGGCTTTCCAAACTGAGACGACGACAGAAGAGTTCATCTACGAAAGGAGGCGAGCCTTCTGTTGCCCGAACCAGGATAGCAACTGTGTTTGTCTGATGTTGCAGGAACATTCCGCTGCACCTCCTCTAATGGATGACTCTTCAGAATCCGGCCAGATAGGTGGAGTATTCCAGCATCGCTTTGACCGAAGGCCGGATTTTACTCTCGCTAAGTGGCGTATTATCGTTCTTGGATGGTTTGGAGTTCACTTCAAGAAGCCAGACCCTTCCATTGGTGTCCAAGGCCAAATCGATGCCGAGTTCGCCGAAATGAGCGGGGATGGCACCTTCAATGCCTTTGGCGATATCCAGCGCCGCCGTATGCAATCCTGCATAAGCAGAAGCTTTGGCTGATCCGGACAATTGGGTTTTGGCTACAGCTTCCTTGACGGTGCTGAGACTTCCACCTCGTGCCAAGTTGGATACATAGTGACTGCCGCCTGCAATACGTGCGACGATGGAAGTGACACTCCATTTGCCCGTACGGTTTTTTTGCACAAGCGCACGGAAGTCTACGGGTCTGCCGCTGTTATCAATCAGGGAAAGACCCTGTTGGATCTGGTAGCGCGTTGTTTTCATTTTCCCGGACAGACTGGCATACAGTTTATCCAGTGAAGCATACGTTTGTTTTCGGGTACCCCCAACGCTTGTAGCGAGGGTGAGGAAGCTGCCGTCGCTTTGACGGGAGACCCGGATGATACCTTTGCCAAGCGACCCACGAACCGGTTTCAGAAAGACAACCGGATATCGATTGCACATCGTTTTGAGTGTGGCGGAAGCTTTGAGCAAATGGGATTCGGGTAGCACTTTCTTCAGTGTTGAAATGGACTTCAAAGCATCGAATACTTCATTTTTGTCCAGAAACTTTTCATTGAAGGTTTGTGTACCGTAGAGCGATTTTACTTCTTTCATAAAATGCTGTACGCTAGGTTTGTTCTCAAGCTTACGGGACGTCAGCCGGTTATTGACGACGTCTGCTATAGGCAGAACGGTCTTTTTCCAGCCGTCATCATACACCCAGCCTTTCATATAACCCGTTACCGCTCCAATATCCTCCGGTGTGAAAAAGGATACATAGGCGCCCTGCTTCCGGCAGGCGTTCACCAGTTCTTGACAGAACATCGTGATGGAGCCAAAGGGCCGATCGGGCTGATCGGGGTAATCCTGGCTAACTAATACACTGATGTAAGGTCCGAGGCGCAGCGTGCGGCTGGCTGAACGATAAGATATCCTCAGGACCGAACGGGGAACAAGGCCGGTCTTGCTGGCTACCGTCTGATTGATGCGCAGACCGTCATACCTAGGAACAGGGATGACGGTGACCTCACGGCGGAAAGAGCCGAATTGTAACTGAAGCGGTCGGCCTGAAGGGATTTTAAGTGCTTTGAGCACCCCTTCGCCCAGCATGATGACGTCGTCCTGCAGGATGCCCGAGCCGGTAACCTGAATCGTTACTTTTTTAGTGGACATCACGGATCTCCTTCCGGGCGGCAACTTGATGTCTGATCTCGAAGTTGAACGGCATCTGAACATGGCATGTGCTTCATCATATGAGGACATATAACCCTTGGTGATTGACCCATTTGGATTAAATGCATTTGATGCCCGATAGGTAATGGATGGCATGTTTCCGCAATCTTTGTTTGACGGAAGTGAAATACGTGTATTAACACGGGTGAACGTTGCGATGAGAATGCGAATGAATACGAATGGATAACAGAAGAACAACCCAATTTGAGGAGGAATTATAGTGAACATTTATGACAAAGCCAATGATTTGGCCAAAGCACTGAGAGAAAGCAGCGAGGTGGAAGAAATTACTTCTGCGATGAAGCTGATTGAAGCAGACCCAGAAGCAAAGGCTATGCTGGATAATTTTCGTGATCAACAGATGGAATTGCAACAACGTATGATGAGTGGGGATATGCCTGCACCGGACGAAATGGAGAAAATGGAGAAACTGTTTGAGGTACTGAGCCTGAACCTGAATATCCGTCGTCTGTTTGACGCTGAACGTCGCCTGAGCGTTATTATCGAAGACGTGAACAAAATTATTGCAGACAGCCTGGGTCATCTGTACGGTGGCGCTGAAGCCTAAACCGAAAACCTTGTCCCGTTTTTTTGCCTGAACCTCTCATATTAGCTCCTTATCGTTCATAGACTAGACATATAGAGTCGATCAAGAACGAAGGAGCTGTGAATGGTGAAAAGGTTGAAGAAAGCAAAACATGTGATCTATCTGCTTATCGCGTTGTCGATGCTAGTCATTGCGTTGCCGCGGATTTCCTTTGCTGGTGGAATGGACTGGGTTAATATTTTTGGCATCGTATGGGTGCTGTTCTCCTTATTAATCATTGGTGCACATCTACATTTTATTCTTGGTGTGGATGAAGAGAAGAAGCGTGCACTGGAAGCTGTTCGGCGAGCAAAGCTGCGGCAGTGGGAGATGAAACTGGTGGACAAGCAGGAGCAGAGCAAATCTGTATAAGGTTTGGAACACAGATGACATGGTGATAGAGATGGTTCTATCTGTCTAAGTAAGGCCGGATTCCCTTTGGTATGAAAGGGACCGGTCTTTTTTTATACCCGTAATTAGCTGTTCCGATTATTCTGATCAATGTAGCGCGGATCTTTAGGAGAATGGTGCGTAGAATGGGGTTATTTTCCTAAGGTCGTGTTATAATAGATACAGAATAGTACAGATGCATCTTCGGGGGTGGTACAGATGGACGGACAGGAAGAAAACGTGACGAAGCACGAACAATTGCTTCAACATATTGAACAACTGAAGGTAGGCAGCAAAATATCGGTGCGTGGACTGGCGCGGGAATTGGGCGTAAGCGAAGGAACAGCGTATCGTGCAGTAAAAGAGGCAGAGAACTTCGGCCTGGTCGTGACCAAGGAACGAATTGGAACAGTGCGGATCGAGAAAAGACCTCGCGGTATGACCGAGCAGCTGACTTTTGCCGATGTGGTAACCATCGTCGAAGGTCATGTGCTGGGTGGAAGTGACGGTCTGGCCAAACCGCTTCACAAGTACGTGATCGGTGCGATGAAAGAGCAGGCCATGGCCCGATACATTGACGCGGGAAGCCTGTTGATTGTTGGTAACCGGGACAATGCACATTCCCTCGCACTCGAACAGGGCGCAGGTGTATTAATTACAGGTGGCTTCGGTACAAGCCGTGAAGTGAGAGTGATGGCTGATGAGTTGGGTCTTCCCATCATTTCCTCCAGACATGACACGTTTACAGTAGCTTCAATGATTAACCGTGCGATCTTCGATCGACTGATTAAGAAAAAGATTATGTTGGTGGAGGACATTATCGGTCAAAAGCCACGTCTTCAGGTGCTAAAGGTGACCAGTTCAGCCGCGGATTTTCATCTGCTGGTCTCCGAAACGGGAGAGCATCGCTTTCCGGTAGTAGATGAATGGAACCGGGTTATCGGTATCGTAAGTCTCAAAGATGTGAGCGAGTTAAAAGAGGATCAGAGTATTGAGAAGTGTGTCGTACGTCGCCCAATCACAGCTTCGCTGCAAACCTCACTGGCTTCGGCTGCACAGATCATGACGTGGGAGGGTATTGACTTCCTACCAATTGTGGATCGGAATCGTAAACTGATTGCATCCGTCACACGTAAGGAAGTGCTGCAGGCGATGCGTGATGCACAGAAGCAGCCACAGCTTGGAGAGACGTTTGATCATCTGATCTGGAACGGGTTTGCGGAAGAGCGCGGAGAGCAGAACGAATTGTTTTTCCACGGATTCATCATTCCACAGATGGCGACAGACCTCGGTACGATCTCGGAAGGTGTTCTGTTGAATGTGATGACACAGGCGGGACGGCGTGCCGCATGGGACGTTACAGGTAACGACCATATGGTGGATAATGTAACAACGTATTTTGTTCGTCCGGTACAGATTGAAGATCAGATTCTGGTTCGTCCCATTATTCTGGAGACAAGTCGCCGGACCTGCAAAATGGATATTGTCATTTCCCGTGATGGGAATGTTGTATGCAAAGCGGTGATGACCCTGCAATCCATTGACCATGCCTAGAAAAGCGAGAAATCCTGGATTCGAAAAATATCATAAGTTCTGAAAAAAGAGAGTATCCTCTTATCGAAATAGCGCACTGTACCCCGAAATCAACGTGGTTCAGGCTTGTTCGATAGATGAGGATACTCTCTTTTTGGCAAAACGCAATGAGATCCTGCTAATGCCTCAGGCAGATTGTCCGGATGTCTTGCCAGTTCCACCGTCTGCATGCTGCTGAAGGCGGGCATAGTAACTGCGGTTACGTAAACCGGCGAACAGATTGTACGCTCCCATAATTAGAAATAGCGCTTCCACAACGACGGATAGCGTAGAACCGGTAAACACAAACATCAGGATGAGGGAAAGAATAATCAGCATGCTACCCATCCAGACGTTGGTCCATGAGCGATAAAGACCTGTCGCGATGGGATCAGTGGTTCTGCGCGAACGAATGCTGTTCAGAGCTGAACAGACCATGGCCAGGGCAAAGATGGCGATTAGGACATATTTGAGTACATCGATGAACACAAAGACGCAGCTCCTTTTCTGGAAAGCATTTACTGCCCTTATTGTACCATGCAGGCAGAGGGCAAGGGCAGTTTTTTTCCGGGGCTATCATCTATTTCTAAGCCGGAACGTGCATCCGAATCTGTACCCAAACTTGCAGCACACCTTCCATCACCAGCATTGTTTTCACCTGAACGGTATATTCCTTTTCTCTGACCGTGTACACTTTTTGGTTCAGCATGATGCGCGTCATTTTGCTGTACTCATCGATGTTGAATACGTCGCGGCCCCGGAGCACCTCAAGTTCATCGCCCAGTTTCTGTAACATCACTTTCAGGGAGGCCTCGTCCGGACCTTTGTCAGAATCTTCTGCACGGACCTTGATTTCCTTAATGACGGTTTGGCGTTTACTGTATTTTTTCAGCGTTTTAATATCCTCCTCATTCTGATGCAGCTGAAGCTGCAACTCCTGATTGTTGAGCCACAACTCGTTGTAACTCAAGTGAAATACACCGTTGTACACGACACAACCGGCGATCATTCCCAGAACAAAGACAGCAGTCATGCGCATAAGCGGGCGGTAACGTGCAAAAGGCGGGATTCTCATGGGCGCTGTTCTGGAGTCATGCTAACCCCGTCCTCCACCACATACCCATTTCACCAGTTCGGTGCCCATGTGGGCGCCCATAAATGCGGATATTAAATACAAAATTTGTTTGACTGCCGGAGACAGATTGCCGTCCAGCACGTTGCTTTCGATCACCCGCATCGGATCGATTGTACCGCCAACGGCCGCCGCGAGCGCCCAAATTTTTATTTTCCCAGCGACGTCAAGCATCGTCTGTGTCGGAGGCTGGAGAGAGACCACCGCTCCAATACCTCCAATCATCGCGCCGCCCAGCACGATCCCAAACGCAATGAAGAAATCAAGAATAGCTTTGGACAAAAATGTGCTCATCCGGCAACACCCCTTTCAGACCCAGCAGCACACCTCCTGTCTTCGGTCCGTAACAGGGGGAGCGGCTTGTACTTCTATTGTATGGGCGTGCCCCCGAACGTTATGATAAAATAGAATAATAAAACACTCTTCAATAGGATGAATCCTTATATTTTCATTCATTTCATTAATAGAGCATTTTACATGAAAACAGAAAGCAACTTTCGGTCTGAACCGAAGGATGAAAAATACGGATAGAAGAAGATAGTGCTGTAACCTGATTCAAGAAGGTTGATGCGACTATCCATGGCGAAAGGAAGAAAAAAACATGAGTTCTTTTGTGCATTTGCACGTTCACAGTGAATATAGTTTGCTGGACGGCGCTGCGCGTATACCGGATCTCGTGAATAAAGCCGCGGATCTTGGAATGACTACGCTGGCATTGACCGACCACGGTGTAATGTATGGTGCTATTCCTTTCTATAAAGCATGCATCGAGCGGGGAATTAAGCCGATCATTGGATGTGAGGCTTATATGACTGCCGGGTCTCGCAAAGAGCGGGGAAGCCGGAAGGATCAGCCGATCCATCATCTGATTTTACTGGCCAAAAATATGACGGGTTATCGCAATCTGATGAAACTATGCTCCATCGGTCATTTGGAAGGCTTCCATTACAAACCACGTATTGATATGGAGAGTCTGGCTGCCCATCACGAGGGTATCATCTGTTTAAGTGCTTGTCTGGGAGGCGAGGTTCCCCAGCATTTGCTGCATGGACGCGAAGAAGAGGCGAAGCGTGCGGCGCTACGTTACAAACATATTTTTGGTGCCGATTTCTATCTGGAACTGCAGGATCACGGGCTATCTGAGCAAAAAAGAGTGAACCCCCAACTGATCCGTCTGGCAGCAGAGCTTGATATTCCACTGGTGGCGACCAATGATGCGCACTATCTGTCCGAAGAGGACGCCGAGCTTCAGGATGTGTTGATCTGCATCGGAACAGGAAAAACGGTAGATGACGAGAATCGGCTGCGCATCGGAACCAATCAGCTCTATCTTAAGAGTGAAAAAGAAATGGCGCGTTTGTTCCCCCATGTGCCCGAGGCTTTGGCGAATACGGTTCGCATCGCGGAGTCGTGTGAGTTGAAGCTGGAGTTCGGTAAATCCATTTTGCCGGAATATAGACCGCTTCCTGAAGGGAAAACTCCTTCTGCCTATCTGCGCCAGCTGTGCGAAGAGGGAATGGAAGAGCGCTATAGTGAATCATCACGTTGGACGGATATGGAGCTCAGAGCCGAACTTGAACAGCGGCTGGATTATGAGCTCCGGGTTATAGACAGTATGGGATTCTCGGATTATTTCCTGATCGTATGGGATTTTATCGCCTATTCTCACCAGCAGGGAATTGTCACCGGACCGGGTCGTGGCTCCTCGGCAGGTAGTCTGGTTGCCTACACCTTGCGTATTACAGACGTTGATCCCATGAAATATAACCTGCTCTTCGAGCGGTTTTTGAATCCGGAGCGGATCTCCATGCCGGATATTGATATCGACTTCAGCGATGAACGTCGGGACGAAGTCATTGAGTATGTTGCGAAAAAATACGGCAAAGCCCATGTCGCCCAAATTATTACCTTTGGTACGATGGCTGCCCGTGCTGCTGTTCGGGACGTTGGACGTGCACTGAATGTGCCTTACGGCGAGGTGGACAAGGCAGCGAAGCTGATTCCTGCGCAGCTTGGTATTAACATTCAGCGGGCAATGGAAGCCACCCCTGAACTGAAGGCTTTGTATGAGACCAAGCCGAAAACACGTGAATTGCTCGATATGGCTATGAAGGTGGAAGGCATGCCTCGTCATGCTTCCACGCATGCGGCGGGGGTTGTCATCTCCCGTGATCCGCTGACGGATGCTGTTCCGCTTCAGGAGGGCAGTGAGGGAACGGCCCTAACGCAATATTCCATGGAAAACCTGGAGTCTATTGGACTGCTCAAAATGGACTTCCTCGGTCTGCGTACCCTTTCAATTATTGAACGATGTCTGCGCTGGATTGGTGAAAATGGCGAAATTCCGGATTTTCGTCATATTCCGGACGATGATGCACTCACGTATGAGATGCTTGGTCGAGGTGACACGATGGGTATATTCCAGCTCGAATCCGCAGGAGTGCGTCGTGTCCTGAAGGAGCTGAAGCCGAGTGTATTTGAAGATATTATTTCCGTACTGGCCTTGTATCGTCCGGGCCCGATGGAGTTCATATCCAAATACATTCAGGGCAAACACGGACAGATCGAAGTGGATTATCCACATGCGGATTTGGAGTCCATTCTCAAGGATACGTATGGCATCATTGTATATCAGGAACAAATTATGCAGATTGCTTCCCGGATGGCAGGCTTCTCTCTTGGTGAAGCGGATTTGCTTCGTAGAGCGGTTTCCAAGAAGAAACGGGAAGTACTGGATCTCGAACGTGGGCATTTTGTTCAGGGCAGTCTTAAGCAAGGTTACACTGAAGCGGAGGCAGACCTGGTCTATGACATGATCGTCAAGTTTGCCAACTATGGTTTCCCGCGTGCTCATGCCGCTGCGTATGGCGTGCTTGCTTTCCAGACGGCTTATCTGAAAGCACATTATCCCATTCATTTTATGGCATCCATGTTAACAGCCGTTATGGGCAGTCACCGTAAAGTAGCGGAGTACGTTGTGGAATGCAGACGCATGAATATTGAAGTGCTTCCACCGGATGTGAATGAGAGCGGCATTCTGTTTACACCTGTGCTTGCATCATCTAGCAGAACTAGGGCTGGACAAGCGGCAGAAACCCAACGTTTAGGGGGAGAAAGTGGTGAGAACGGTACAGCAGGTTCTACGGTGGAACGTGCTGTACATGATGATCATTATTCCGGACAAGCAGAGTACGGTGAAGCACCTCTGCCGGATGACCCGGGTCCCGAACCAGACGAAGACGGTAGTGGTGCATATGAGTGGCAGGCAGCGACGACAGTGCAAGAGCAGTCCGAAGATCGAAATAATTCTGGCGTAGTGACTGTTTCTACAGCAGAACGCCTGCATGGGACTGGGGAAGAGGAGTCCTCGCATTCCGAACAGCATGGAATGTCCGCTGTACAGGAGAAAGATGGATTGTCGAATCAGAACTCTGATGCAGATACAGCAACCGGGGCGATACGTTTTGGTCTGGCTGCGGTGAAAAATGTAGGTACCCAGGCGATGGAGAGTATCATGATTGTACGGCAGGAAAGACCGTTCGACAGCCTGCTCGATTTTTGTCGTCGCGTCGATTTGCGTGTATGCAACAAACGTGTAATTGAATCGCTTATTCAGGCGGGAGCCTTTGACACATTGCCTGGGCACCGTGCCCAATTACTGGCGATGCTGGATGAGACCGTGGAAGCCGCTCTGAAATGGCGCAAGGAACGCGAGGATCTGCAAATTCAATTGTTTGATTTTGTCGAGACGCCGAACTGGGAGATTGAATATCCCGAAATTCCGCCTTATTCCGGGAGCCAGCAGTTGGAGCTGGAGCGTGAGCTGTTAGGTTTGTATCTGTCTGGTCATCCACTGGATGATTACGAAGATGTGCTTGAATCCAGCGGCGCAGATCGCATTATGGAACTGACGGAAGCGGCTGACGATACGATGGCCGTCGCAGCCGGTATGGTTGTGTCTGTGAAGTCGATTACGACGAAACAGGGCAAGGCTATGGCGTTCATGGAGCTGGAAGACCAGATCGAACGCTGTGAAGTGGTTCTCTTTCCCGAAGTATGGCGGCGCAGCCAGCAGCATGTCGGGAAAGGTGAACTGCTCGTCGTGCGCGCCAAGGTGCAGCAGCAGGACGAAGGGTTCAAGCTGCTGGCTGAGGAAGTGGCGCCGTTGTCATCGGCGGCACTGGAACAGCAGCTGCGCAGCCGCGAACGGCGCGGTAAGCCCGGCAGCGGCAGTGCTTCGCGCCCGGCGGCTCCACCACGGCAGGCGGCTGGCGCGGGAGCCGGAGCACAGCGCAGCAGTGCAGGCGTGAATGCTGGAGCTGCACGTAGCAGCGGAAGCCAAGGCCCGTCAGCGTCGCACAGCGCTGCGGGTGGATCTGGAGCGGCCGATGCTAATGGGGCTGCTTCCGTGGCTCGCCGGGCTGATGAGGCCGCTGGCGGCACGGAGCAGAGTCGTGGGCCGCGAGTGATGGAGCAGCGAGTGTTCGTGAAGATCACTCCGCAGGCGGAGAATCCAGAGCTCCTGGCCCGATTGAAACTATTGCTTCAGCAGCATTCGGGTCCGGTTGCGACGGTGCTCTTCTATGAACAGCAGCAGAAGCTGCTCGCATTGAGTGATGCCTACCGGATCAAACCTTCGCCCTCTTTGTTCTCCGAGATGGAGAAGATGCTGGGTGAGGGTACGGTCAAAATAAAATAATTGGTTTACATGCACGTAATTGTTTTCTTGATTCAAAGCTCTAACGAAACTACCGCGCCTTAACAGGCGGATGATCGTAAAACGCAAAGTTTAACGAACTTCAGTAACGTCACTCCGGTACAAAACTGTGGCACGACCTATAGAATGACGAAAAAACATCTCTGTGATTGTTAAACCGCAGTTTTGTGATAAATTGGAGTTAATCGCGTGCGTTGATTTCGTTTGGTCCGAATCGAATAAAACTAAAAAGGTATCCCAGGCCATGTTCATGACTTTGAGAAACCCCTCTTATTCCCAAGATGAAGCCTGTTCGGCCAAATGCCGAGCAGGTTTTTGTATTTATTTTACCAAATTACATCGAGAATGAAGGGGAAGGAGATATTGAACACAAGCATGTAATATGTGAATCTTTTTACATAATTTATAGGATAAGCAGACTGCTAAAGCGAATGCGCGTTTCGCATTTTTTATGAACATTTTGCGAGTTTGCCGCATACACTTGAGAACACCGAAGGACCTGGGGGTCCTCGGGGGAGCGATGCGGGAGGTCGAGATATGTCATATGAAATCGTAGAAGCCATGCTGGCCCGGCGGGGTGTACAGATTGATGCAATCGCGGAAATTGTATATCGTCTGCAAAAAGGGTACCACCCGGAACTGACTATGGATGACTGTGTCACGAGTGTAAAATCGGTACTGCAGAAACGTGAGGTGCAATATACGCTATACACAGGTATAGCCCTCGACGAGCTTGCTGAGAAACGCCTTTTGCCGCAACCTTTGCAGGCAATTATGGAGGCGGATGAATCCCTGTATGGAGTGGACGAGACTCTTGCTCTTGGCATTACCCATGTGTATGGTATGATCGGTTTAACCAGTTTTGGTTATCTGGATAAAGAAAAGATTGGTGTCATTCATGATCTGAATGAAGCAGGACCAGCTATACATGTTTTTCTGGACGACCTGGTTGCCGGGCTCGCCGCTGCTGCTTCTGCCCGAATTGCTCACAAAAATATTAAAGCCAAGAAATATCCATCGGATATCTGATTTTCTTCATTTGTGTTTTCATTCATTTGGTATCTTTTGTTTGTTCAATGGAAGGTCATCCAGGGTGGCTGTTGCTGCCCTGAGCGGCCTGAAATCCCTTTTTTGAAAAGGAAAGTCCTAGGATCATTGCATCACCATATCGGTTATCCTCGCGGGACAAATGTCCCTATAGATCTCGTTTTCTCCCCAAAGGTCCCGAACCCTTCCTTGCAGAAAAAAAGTGAGGTATGTTATCATTAGTCCAATATACGGGCTCTGAACATTAGCTTAGGGGGCGGACATGGCATGTGGACGGTGATTTACATTGCACCGACAGCAAAGGTTGCGGACAAGATTAAGACCAAGCTTTCGGAAGAAGGTTTTCTGGTACAGACCCGTCCCATCAGTTTATCCAAGCAGCAATTTGAGATTCGCGTCCCTTCAGGGGAATTGGAAGAGGTTCAGGAAGTGCTGAATTCGATTCTGCATTCCTGATTCATTCGATATCAGACGTGCCTTGGCAGATGAAGAAGTACCAATGGTACATAAGGGACTGACCGCGTAAGCGGAGTGAGGAATCGACTTGCATGTATTGTATGCTGCTGTCCTTCCTTCTTTTTTTGTTAGGACAAGGACCGACCAGATTGCTCCCAGAGACCCTACCAAGACAGATTCAAACATCGGCGCAACAATCTTTCGGTTATTGCAGGTAACATCAATCGTGCTGACAGAAGCCGCTGATCCTTGCCTTATACCGGCGGATTTTTTTGTTGTGAATGCTGGACAAGGCCCATGGCAGCGTATGGGTCGTAAGCGGTTTACCGCAGCGCGCGGATGAAGTTGCTACATGCAACGGACTGCAGGTTGCGGCCATCAAATCAACGGCTGGAGAGGTGTAGTTGTGTTCAAAGATATATTCCAAAAAAAACGGAAGTACGCCACCATACCTTCCGAGCGTGCGCTTCGTGGCGAAGGTCAGGAAGCTGGAGAACGTCCAAAACGGGAAATACCTGAAGGGCTTATGAACAAGTGCAGCAAATGCGGCACGATTCAATATAGCAAGGAATTGGAAAAAAATTTAAAAGTATGTCCGGCTTGCGGTTACCATATGCGGTTGAACGCAATGGAACGTATTGCTATGGTTCTAGATGAGCAAGGGTTTGTGGAGCATGACGCTGATATGATCTCGGTTGATCCGCTCGACTTCCCTGGATATAGCAACAAACTGGAACAACAGCGCCTGAAGTCTGGACTGAAGGAAGCTGTCATTACGGGTGAGGGAACCATAGAAGGTTTGCCTGTGGTTGTTGCTGTCATGAGCTTCGACTTCTTCACAGGCAGTATGGGTTCGGTAGTAGGGGAGAAAATTACTCGTGCGATTGAGCATGCAACAGAGAAACGCTTGCCTTTGATCATTTTCTCAACATCTGGGGGTGCCCGGATGCAAGAGAGTATTCTTAGCCTTATGCAAATGGCAAAAACAAGCGCGGCTTTGTCCCGTTTGGATGAACAGGGTGGGTTATATATTTCGGTCATCACCGATCCGACGACAGGTGGAGTTTCGGCCAGTTTTGCGAGCCTTGGTGATATCATCATTGCTGAGCCGGGAGCTGTATTTGGCTTCGCCGGTAGAATCGTCATTGAGCAGACAATCCGTCAGAAACTGCCTGATGATTTCCAGACGGCAGAATTTAATTTGCAGCACGGCCAGCTGGACATGGTGGTCCATCGCAAAGAACTTCGAGCCACCCTTGGCAAGCTTCTAGACATGCATAGTGAAAAAGGAGGGGTCTAAATGGCGGGTGAGTTGCCATATGAAGCGCCTCTGGTTGAGATGCGCAAAAAGATCGAAGAGCTCGTACAGTTTGGACAGGAAAAAGGCATCGACTTTACCGACGAAATTGCCCGCCTGGAAGAACGTTATCATAGACTCGAAGAAGAGATTTATTCCGGCATAACGGCTGCCCAGAAAATGCATTTGGCGCGGCATCAGCAGCGTCCAACGGCACTGGATCTGATCCAATTGATATTTACCGATTTCATGGAGTTGCACGGTGATCGCATGTTCGGAGATGATCTTGCGGTCGTTGGCGGACTGGCGAAGCTGAACGGAAAAACAGTAACGGTTATCGGCCAACAGCGGGGGAAAGATACAAAAGATAATATCGCCCGTTTTTTTGGGAGCGCACATCCGGAAGGATTCCGAAAAGGGCTGCGTCTGATGAAGCAAGCGAACAAATTTGGTCGTCCAATTATTACATTCGTTGATACTAAAGGGGCGTATCCGGGTAATACTGCTGAAGAGAGAGGTCAATCGGAAGCTATTGCCCGTAACCTGCTTGAAATGGCGAAGCTCTCGGTGCCCGTTATCATAGTGGTCATCGGCGAAGGCGGAAGCGGCGGGGCTCTAGCTATGGCTGTGGGTAATCGTGTGTTGATGCTGGAGCATGCGATTTACTCTGCGATCTCTCCGAACGGTGCTGCGTCCATTCTTTGGAAAGATGCATCCAAGGCAGATCAGGCGGCCGAAGCGATGAAAATAACGGCCAAAGACCTTCTGGAGATGGAGGTCATTGAAGAAATAATTCCTGAGCCACGCGGCGGTGCTCATCGGGATTATGAAGAATCTGCGGCTGCGATAAGCGAGGCTTTGGTTCGTCATCTGGACGAGATGAAAGGATGGAGTGGTGACCAATTGAAACAGGATCGGTATGAGAAATTCCGTAAAATTGGATCAGTCACGTTTGAACCTGAAGTGCAGATAGAAGTTCCCCAAGTGCCTGTTGAAGTCGATACATCAGGTAATTTGTCGGGAAATGCAGAATGATGTGACGAATTTCCTATACAAATGAGCAAAAGTATAGTAAATTTAATAGTTGGAAAAAGAAAAAGAGATAAAAAGATAGACCTTTAAAATCGGAGGAAACCCAAAATGCGCAAAACAAAGATTGTATGTACGATTGGTCCATCCAGTGAATCATTGGAAAATACCAAAAAATTGATTATGGCCGGTATGAACGTGGCCCGTTTGAACTTCTCCCACGGTGATTTCGATGAGCACGGCGGACGGATCACAGCAATTCGCCAAGCGTGCGAAGAGCTGAACAAGACAGTAGCGATCTTGCTGGACACCAAAGGACCGGAAATTCGGACAGGTAAACTCGAAGTGGAGCCTATCGAATTGGTTCAAGACGAGTACATCACTTTGACAACAGAAGAAATTCTGGGCACCAAAGAACGTCTTTCCATTACGTATGCAGATCTTCCTAGTGATGTTGAACCGGGATCTACAATTCTGATCGACGACGGTCTGATCGGACTGACTGTGGTGGAAGTGCAAGGCACCGAGATCAAATGCCGTATCGTTAACGGTGGTACGATCAAAAGCAAAAAAGGTGTTAACGTTCCGGGAGTTGCTATTTCTCTGCCGGGTATCACTGAAAAAGATGCCAACGATATCGTATTCGGTATCGAACAAGGTGTCGATTTCATCGCGGCTTCTTTTGTTCGTAAAGCAAGCGACGTCCTTGAGATTCGTGAATTGCTTGAAAAACACAATGCCGGACATATCCAAATCATCTCCAAAATTGAGAACCAACAAGGTGTGGACAACTTGGATGAAATCCTTGAAGTGTCCGATGGCCTGATGGTTGCTCGTGGAGACCTGGGTGTAGAGATTCCTGCGGAAGAAGTACCATTGGTACAAAAACGCATGATCGAAAAATGTAACGTTGCAGGCAAACCGGTTATCACAGCTACACAAATGTTGGATTCCATGCAACGCAACCCGCGTCCAACACGTGCAGAAGCAAGTGACGTGGCTAATGCGATCTTTGACGGTACAGATGCAATCATGTTGTCTGGTGAAACAGCTGCGGGTAAATACCCAGTTGAATCCGTTCTGACAATGTCCCGTATTGCCGAGAAAGCAGAATCCGCTCTGCCTTACCAAGAGCTGTATCTGAAACAACGTGTTGCTCAACAAACAACGGTTACTGAAGCAATCAGCCAATCTGTTGCCCTGTCAGCTCAAGATCTGAACGCTAAAGCGATCATTACTTCGACTGAATCCGGTCATACAGCACGCATGATTTCTAAATATCGTCCAGAATCTCCAATCATCGCGGTGACAACGGAAGACAGAACTTCCCGTCGTCTTGCATTGGCTTGGGGTGTAACACCCGTCAAAGGAAGACTTGTGGATTCCACTGACGCTTTGTTTGAAAATGCAATTGAAGGCGGCGTGAAATCCGGACTTGTAAAAGAAGGAGACCTTGTTGTTATTACAGCGGGTGTACCTTTGGGTCGTTCGGGTTCCACTAACCTGATCAAAGTAAGCCAAATTCCAAACAACGCATAATTGTGTTTGGACGAGAAGCAACAGGAATGAAGCAATGGGGCGTTTGCGTCCCGTTGCTTTTTTTCCATCTTTATGAGACTTTAACGCCGCTAGATACGTAAGCATTGGTATATCGAAGGAGGCCGGTAACATGCAACAACAAAGCAATGGCAGTTGGTACACGGCACGCCTTCGCGTGCGTTATCAAGAAAGTGATCAGATGGGTGTTGTCTATCACGCTAACTATTTGAATTGGTTTGAAATCGGTCGAACTGAGATGATTCGCCAAATGGGGTATACATATCGTAAAATGGAGGAACAGGGGTTACTGCTTCCGGTAACCGGACTTGATGTGAAATATCATAAACCTGCCCGGTATGATGATGACATTGTCATTTTCACCCGTATTGCTGCATTTAGTGGTCTGCGACTGAACTATGAGTATGACATAAGGCGCATGACTCCAGACCTTAATGAGCAGATAGACGTTGGGCAACGAGTATGGTCATCTGAGGAGTCCCTTCCTGGTGAACGGTTGGTTACAGGCTCTACCCAGCATGTATGGGTCAATGGGGACTGGAAGCCAGTCAGGCTGGATAAGGCAGCTTCTGAGCTCTACAGCGCGCTTGAGAAAGTGTGGCTTTCAGGAAAGGGGTAATACGTAATGCGAAAATGGATGTGGGCCCTGCTATTAATCATTCCGGTGATTGAACTGTTTGGTTTCATTCTTATGAGTGACTGGATTGGAGCCGGAAAGACACTGCTTCTCATGATTCTCACGTCCTTGATCGGTATAGCAATGTTGCAGTTTGAAGGACGAAAAGTACTTATTGATGCCAAATCCGAGATGGAGCGCGGTAAGGTGCCCGGAAGGAAAATGGTAGATGGACTATTTATTTTTGTCGGTGGTTTCCTACTGTTGATTCCGGGATTTATCACAGATCTGATCGGTTTTACACTGTTGTTTCCAGTAACACGTTCAGTATACCGTCTATTCTTCCTGGGCTGGCTGGAGAAAAAAATGAGAAACGGAAGTATTAAGTTTTATCGTGGTCCGAAAAAATAGGATATACCAGCACGAGTTAAAGAAAGGCACCCACCACCAGATTCGTTCTGATGAGCGGTGCCTTTTTTAATTTTGATGATATGCGGATAACAGAAAACAGAAATCATGAATTCATCGGACACGTCCGTTAATAATGTATGTTCGGAGATCACGGAATACGTTCGCTCGATTGAATGCATCAAGGATAACGAGGCTGACAGGACCGATGATCAAACCGAGTACACCAAATAGCTTCAATCCGACGAACATGCCAACCAATGTGGCGAGAGGGTCCAACCCAACACTGCTGGCAAGCACTTTGGGTTCAATGATTTGGCGGGCAATCAGCACAATAAGATATACAATACTGATGCCGATCCCCAGGTAGAGATCTCCATTCATAAGCAGGTATGCGGCCCAGGGAACCATCACCAAGCCGACGCCGAGATAAGGAAGCAGATCCACCAGACCGATGAGTAAAGCAATTGTGAAGGCAGACTTAACCTGGAGCACAAGCAATCCGATCATGACAAATAATGCGGTGATGGAGATCATGATCAACTGGGCTCGTGCATAACCGAACAGTGCTTTTTTGAGATCATTCCATATGTCAGTAATCGGTTTGCGAATGGAAGAGGGCACCCAGCCCGATACGGTAATGCTATGTCTGGTCCAACTTTTGCTAATAAAGAAAGTTGACAGCAGGACCACGATTAATACGGCTCCCATATTGGGTAGAGAAGTGAGCAGGTTCAGGATCATGTTGAAAAATCCGGTGACCAGATCCGTTACTGCTGTACCTACCGTTTCGGTTGTTTTGCTAATATTGCTGTTAATGGTCTCCTGATAATTGGGATTTTCTTTGTAAAATTCATTAATCTGTCCAATTAAACTCTGAATCGTATCATTCTGAGTCCAGCGGACGAACGTAGCTTTTATCTCATCGACATGAAGGTCGAAGCTCGTCGTTAGTGAAATAACTTCCTTGACCATACGGGTTACCGCGGCAGATAATACGACGACAATGGCCCCGAAATAAATGATTAGTGATAAGGTTACAGCCAGCCAGCGGGGAAATCGGGCCTTGTATTGAAGCAACTTCACCAGAGGATTCATCGCATAGGCGATAATCCAGGCGATGGCAAAAGGATATAACAGCGGGAACAGCAGGTATATGGCAACGGCAATGAGTATGGTCGCGATAATCACCCATAAGCCGCGCAACAGGCGTTTCATTATGATTCTATCCAAGCATCAACTCTCCTTATTCCATTTCAAGCTACCATGAGGGAAGCACAGGAAGCTATCTAGTTAATATAGAGCAAATACACTGATTTGAAACGCCAGGATGTCGTCGAATTATATCTTTTCTTTTGCCTAGAGTATGCCTCATGTTCACAAAATATAGCAATAAAAACTTGATTTATAGCACGGATTTATATAAAAAGAATAAAATGTCAACCTTGTTTTTGTAAAGGTTTTCAAAAATGCTTTATCGGTCTGATAAAGAAGTTTGATGTGCGGATGACCTCGCATCATGTTCACATAAACGACAAAATCCAGTATGATGAGATAAGGAAATACCGATTGACAGATATGAAAACCGGATATTGAGGTATTTATTAATTTTAAAATGTAAATGGTTACAAAAGAAGGACGAGTGCGTTTAAGCACGTAGATGACACTCTGGATGGGTTCTTGATTTCGTTTATTAAAGGAGAGATGTAATATGACAGCTACCAAAGGTCTGGAAGGCATCGTTGCAACAACCTCTTCGATCAGCTCCATTGTAGACGGTGTGCTTACATACCGTGGTTACGATATTGACGATCTGGCAGAACATGCAAGCTTTGAAGAAGTTGCCTATTTACTGTGGTTTGGTAAATTGCCAACTACGGATGAACTGAAATCCCTTCGCAAAAGCCTGAGCGATTACGCGCCGATTCCGAGCGAGTTGATTGCACAAATCCAATTGTATCCGAAAAACATGAGTACCATGGCAGCACTGCGTTCCGCAGTATCCGCACTGGCTCTGTACGATGAGCAGGCTGACGAGATGACAGCGGAAGCGAATGAGAACAAAGCGGTTAAGCTGCAAGCGCAGTTGCCAACCATTGTGGCAGCCATAGCCCGTATCCGTCAGGGCAAAGAACCTGTGGCCCCAAAAGAAGGCGCTTCCATCGCAGAAAACTTTTTATATATGATGACTGGAGAACAACCAGCCGAGACCGCTGTTAAAGCCCTTGATCAAGCGCTTGTCCTGCATGCGGATCACGAGTTGAACGCTTCTACATTTGCAGCACGTGTAACAGTAGCTACGCTGTCCGACATCTATTCGGGAGTAACTTCTGCGATTGGCGCATTGAAGGGACCATTGCATGGCGGTGCAAATGAAGCCGTTATGAAAATGCTGAATGAGATTGGTACACCTGATCGTCTGGAGGCGGCTATTCAAGAAAAATTGAACAACCGTGAGAAGATCATGGGCTTTGGACACCGTGTATACAAAAATGGAGACCCACGTGCAAAACATCTGCAAAAGATGTCCAAGGAACTGGGAGAAATGAACAACGATACACGCCTGTACGAAATGTCGGTGAAGATCGAAGAACTGGTAACAGGACAAAAAGGTCTGAAACCAAATGTAGATTTCTATTCCGCTTCCGTATACACCCAATTGGGTATTGAAGAGGTACTGTTTACACCAATCTTTGCGATTAGCCGTGTATCAGGTTGGACTGCTCATATTCTGGAACAACTTGCGGATAACCGTATTATTCGTCCGCGCGCCGAGTACACAGGCCCAACAGATCAGAAGTACGTTTCAATCGAACTTCGCTAATGGCATCAAAACCAGTATAATAAAAAAGGATGAAGGGTATAACCTGTTGGCTAATACGGTCAGCCTGTTCATAACCCTTCCTCCAACAAGACAAGCGGTATGTCATCATACTGCATCTACGAAACCCAAGGAGGAATTATACTAATGAAATTAGAAAAATTTGCTCACCCAACTGAAGGCGAAAAAATTCAAATTGATAACGGTACACTGCAAGTACCTAATAACCCGATCATTCCATTTATCGAAGGTGACGGTACAGGCCGTGACATCTGGAAAGCTTCCAAACGTGTATTGGATGCAGCTGTTGAAAAAGCATATGACGGCAACAAAAAAATCGCATGGTACGAAGTGTTTGCTGGCGAGAAAGCATTCAATACATACGGGGAGTGGCTGCCAAACGATACGCTTGAAGCCATTCGCGAGTATATCGTAGCGATTAAAGGACCACTGACTACACCTATCGGCGGCGGAATTCGTTCCCTAAACGTAGCGCTTCGTCAAGAACTGGATCTGTACACTTGCTTGCGTCCTGTTCGTTATTTTGATGGTGTACCTTCTCCGGTTAAACGTCCTGAGCTGGTAGACATGGTCATTTTCCGTGAGAATACGGAAGATATCTATGCGGGTATTGAATACGCAGAAGGTTCCGAAGAAGTGAAAAAAGTAATCCAATTCCTGCAACAGGAGATGGGAGCAAACAAAATCCGCTTCCCTGAAACTTCCGGTATTGGTATCAAGCCAGTATCCTCTGAAGGTTCCAAACGTTTGGTACGTGCAGCAGTACAATATGCCATCGATCACAACCGTAAGAGCGTTACATTGGTACACAAAGGTAATATCATGAAATTTACAGAAGGTGCCTTCAAAAACTGGGGTTATGAAGTTGCTGAAGAAGAGTTCGCTGATAAAGTGTTCACTTGGGCACAATACGATATCATTAAAGAAAAAGACGGTACGGATGCAGCTAATGCAGCTCAAAAAGCAGCTGAAGATGCTGGCAAAATCATCGTGAAAGATGCTATTGCCGATATCGCTCTGCAACAAGTATTGACTCGTCCAGGTGAGTTCGATGTAATCGCAACGTTGAACCTGAATGGTGACTATCTGTCCGATGCACTTGCTGCACAAGTTGGCGGAATTGGTATCGCTCCAGGAGCGAACATCAACTATGTAACAGGACATGCTATCTTCGAAGCTACTCATGGTACTGCACCTAAATATGCAGACAAAGATGTCGTGAACCCTGGTTCCGTTATTCTGTCCGGCGTTATGTTGCTTGAGCACCTGGGATGGCAAGAAGCAGCTAACCTGATCTACAAAGGTATGGAAACTTCCATCAACAACAAAACAGTAACTTATGACTTTGCACGTCTGATGGACGGCGCTACTGAAGTGAAATGTTCTGAATTTGCTGATCAAATCATTAAAAACCTGTAAGGGGAGATGTGAATCGTGACTATTCAGCGCAAAAAAATCACAGTAGTCGGCGCCGGATTTACCGGAGCTACAACGGCTTTGATGCTTGCCCAAAAAGAACTCGGGGATGTAATTCTGGTTGATATTCCACAATTGGAAAACCCGACTAAAGGTAAAGCGCTCGACATGTGGGAAGCTAGTCCTGTTCAGGGCTTCGACAGCAATATCGTCGGTACTTCCAACTACGAGGATACTGCAGGTTCGGAGATTGTTATTATTACGGCAGGTATTGCCCGTAAACCGGGTATGAGCCGTGATGATTTGGTCAACACGAATGCAGGAATCGTGAAGTCTGTTTGTGAAAATGTGAAAAAATATTGCCCTGATTCCATCGTCATTATTCTAAGCAACCCGGTAGATGCAATGACATATGCAGCTTATCAGACGCTTGGTTTTCCTAAAAACCGCGTAATCGGTCAGTCCGGTGTACTGGATACTGCACGTTATTGTACATTCATTGCACAAGAGCTGAATGTATCGGTTGAAGACGTCCGTGGATTCGTTCTTGGCGGGCACGGAGACGATATGGTACCACTCGTTCGTTATTCCAGCGTTGGCGGGATTCCAATCGATACCCTCATCCCGGCAGATCGCATTGAAGCCATCGTACAACGCACACGTGTTGGCGGCGGTGAGATCGTGAACCTGCTTGGAAATGGCAGCGCATATTATGCACCAGCAGCTTCATTGGTGCAAATGACTGAAGCCATTTTGAAAGACAAAAAACGAATCATTCCGGTTATTGCTTACCTTGAAGGGGAATATGGCTACAACGACTTGTTCCTTGGTGTGCCAACCGTTCTGGGTGGTAACGGAATCGAAAAAATATTTGAACTGGAACTGACTGCTGAAGAAAAAGCGGGACTAGACAAATCTGCGGATTCGGTTCGTAACGTCATTTCAGTAGTAAACCTGTAAGTTTGAAATTTTTTTGACAGGAACAGACAGAAAACCTCCGGATCATCCGGAGGTTTTCTTTTCTTTGGATAAGTTCCCCAGTATAATGAGATGTGATGTATAGCACACTGAATGAAATTTTTGAGGAGGATGGACATTTTGACAATGATTATGTATTTGCTCCATATTATTGGAGCACTGGCGATGGGCTTCTATCTGATCTTGCCATTCGTAGTTGGCAAAATCCGGACCTTGAGTGTCGCCGCTCAAGAGGGAGCATTTGCATCGCTCCGTTCATTGAACCGTATCGCACAGTACGGACTTGTGATTCAGCTTCTTACGGGTGGTTACTTGATGACCAAGGGTGACTATTCCTATGTGTGGATGGGCGTAGTAGTGGTATTGTTGCTGGCTATCGCAGCAATTGGTGGCATTATGGGGAAACCGCTACGGTTGGCAGCAGAGGCTGTGAAAAGCAATCGTGACGTCAGTGCAGAGCAGAGCAAGATTCGTACGTTCAGCACATTACTGGCCGTATTCCTGCTCATTATGGTATATCTGATGGTGAACAACCAGGTAATCTAATAACTGCTGCGAACAAGTTTTATTGGCGAGTTTAACTTAAAACGTTTGCACTTCTAACGTTGGGACAAGCTGAATAAGAAAGTGAAATCTTGAATCGTAGTGAAATAGACAGCCCAGAGGCTGTCTATTTTTGTTCGCTTGGTTTGGCAAAATGTCTGACAAAAAGCAAGGTGTGTGGTGTTGAACTGCGGCATTTATGGGTTCACTTTGTTTACTCTACATTTAGTTAACTCAGGCTCACAGCGTGGGCAAATACGGTGTTACGACCGTTACGCTTGGATTCATATAGTGCTGTATCGGCATCACGCAGTAAGGATTCCAGAGAATCGGACCCTCCATTATATTGCGCCACTCCAAAGCTTGAAGTCAGTGGAATACGAGTACCTTGTACCTCCAGCGGGTCATTCAACAAAGCCACGCGTAACTTCTCAGCAAGCTGCTCACCGTCTTGGAGGGAGGCATTGGGTACCGCGATAACAAACTCTTCTCCTCCATAACGTGCAAACAACATCTCCGAATTCAGATAACGATTACATACAGAGACCACATGAATGATCGCCTGATCGCCAACGTCATGTCCATAGGTGTCGTTAATTCGTTTGAAAAAATCAATGTCAAATAATATAAAGGCTGCAGGCCGCAGATTAAGCTGGGCTTCGCTCAGTATCTCTCGACCTCTAAGTAGGAACTGCGTACGGTTATAAATTTTGGTGAGACCATCAAAGTAAGCCATTTGTTTCAGTTGTTCCTGAAGGAAACGTTGCTCTGTAATATCAATCAGCATAATCAGAGTGCCAACGGCCTGTCCTTCTTTGTTATAAACATAAGAGGTCCTTACTTGATAACAGACGGTATCTCCGCTCAATTGCCAGTACAAATCGGTTTGCAGACCTTCTCGGCCATATTCTACTGGAAAGGTCTCGCCGGCAAGGGACAGCCATATATCGTTCAAATGTTGACCCACCATGCTGAAATCAAGCTCTGGAAGCATATCACGCAGAGATTTGTTGTAATCGACGAGACGATTGGAACTATCCAGCACAATAACGCCTTCACGCATGCTCTCAAAGATACTATCTTTGGCAATAGGTACGATGGTTAGCAGTCGGGATGATAGAATGGCCCAGATGTACATTGCGGATGTAATGCACATGAGAACCGGAACCGGGTCCATACCACCTGGGGTCAGACCAAGCAAATACACAAAGGCCGCTACCATAGGAATAAGTTGTGAAGTGATCAGTGTGAGTAACTGACGACGATACATCTTTTTGGTATGTTTCCATTGTCCGACGAGAATAAGGCAGGCACATAGCAGACAGGAAAAGGTGAATGCACCATGAACAACGTACCATTGCCCTATGGCAATATCCATTAGAGGGACGGGACTGTCTTCTCTTAGCCATACTCTTTTATAGAAAAGATGATGAAAATCATTTGTTGCGACCATGAACAAGGTAATGGAAGGGATTACAAACAGCGCCGCAGAAGCTTTTTTGGATAACTTCTTACCTGTGTATTGCATCATGAGCATCAGTCCAAGAGAGGCGGAGAAAGGCATGCCGATGTATTCGACGACCGTCCAGAATTTCATCTGCTCCAGTGTATTGCTGGCGAGTTCAATCGCGTATCCGAAGGTGTAAACAGACAGAGCTGCTGTATAGAGAATGAATATCTTCGAACTTGGGATTTCTGCTCTTCTAACATAAGTATATAAACACAGAAAAACATTCAGCACAGCTGAAGTAGTTACAAGTGTTATATAAGAATTAATGTGCGATTCCATGGGTTAGGTCTCCATATTAGATCAGAATATTTGCTAAGTTGGAAGTACGACAGTCTCATTCAAACTGAATTAATGCTGTTTAAAGCTTATCTGTATACTGTACATTGTACATCAGCCCCTACGGCATAGGAATACAATTTGGGTGGTGAATCGGTCAATTTCGAAAAAATTTCGAATGTATGGAAATATAGATCGAATTCAATGCGGCTTTACCTCAGTTACAGCATGTTTACGAGAGAAGATAAAGAAACAACCATTTTAGTATAGGGAATTTGTTGTTTAACTGCCAAAAGCGAGTGGTAAGTATGTATCGAGGCAATAGATCAGGGACTTTGAAGCATGACTGTTGAAAAAGGGAATAATCTGTAATGTTCATGCCATCCTACAGAATGAGACTAGATCAGATATTCCATTTTGAGAGGAGAAATGCCAGATGTCAACCAACACACAAAACAAAAAGACGATGCCAGCCCAACATCAGAATCAGCGCCCGGGTATTGAATCGGAGATGCACCCTAAGCCAGAGTTTGAGAAACCTGAATATAAAGCAGCCGGTAAATTGTTGGATAAGGTTGCTCTGATCACGGGTGGAGACAGCGGAATTGGACGTGCTGTTGCCGTTACATATGCGAAGGAAGGCGCAGATGTAGCGATTGTATACCTGAGTGAACATGAGGATGCAGAAGAGACCAAACGTCAGGTCGAGCAGGAAGGACGCAAATGTATTTTGATTGCCGGTGACATTGGTGACAATGCCTTTGCCAAGAAATCCGTGCAACAGACAGTAGATCAGCTGGGCAAGCTGGATATTGTCGTGAATAATGCAGCGGAGCAGCATCCCCAGCAGCAGCTGGAGGATATTACTCCAGAACAGTTGGAGCGTACGTTCCGCACAAATATTTTTGGCATGTTTTATATTACACAGGCTGCTCTGCCACATCTTAAGAAAGGCAGTACAATCATTAATACAACCTCCATTACCGCATATCGCGGAAATCCGACGTTAATTGATTATTCATCTACGAAAGGAGCTATCACTTCATTTACACGCTCCTTGTCGATGAACGTTGTGGAGAAGGGAATTCGTGTGAATGCTGTCGCTCCAGGGCCGATTTGGACCCCGCTCATTCCATCCACATTTGATGAGAAAAAAGTGAGCGAATTTGGTGCAACTCAGCCGATGAAACGTCCAGGGCAACCGGATGAACTGGCTCCAGCTTACGTGTATCTCGCTTCGGACGATTCTTCCTACGTGAGCGGTCAGGTGATGCACGTTAATGGCGGCGAAGTGGTCAACGGATAATCCATTGACGGCGTAATTCGAATGAAGGCGTATCGTTTACCAGCACGACTGGTCGATACGTCTTTTTTTATGAGTATATTGCGAAATGGATTTAATTTTGATCCTGTTTACAAAAGTCGTGATCGGCGTTGATACAATCATGATATTTTATCATTAGGCTTGCCAGTGGATAGTTCTAGAACAGCTGCCGCTCTGCTGCTTATCAAAAATGGCAGGGTCTCCATGCTATCTGTGATATGATATAGACCGAACAAGTAAGCTTCGGGGGCGGTCATATGAAGATTAGCAAACAAAATGCAGCACACTATATATGGGGTGGACAATGTGATGGCTGGCATCTCGTCCAAAATGAAGCACTGAGCGTTATTCATGAACGTATGCCTGCAGGAACATCTGAAACCCGGCATTATCATTCGATAAGTCGTCAGTTCTTTTTCATCCTTAGTGGTGAGGCCTGTATGGAACTTAACGGGGAAGAGTTCATGCTCGGACCCCATGAAGGGATAGAAATTGCGCCGAAGATGCCACATCAGATGCAGAATCGTGGAGAAGCAGATGTGGAGTTTCTTGTTATTTCACAGCCCACCACTCGTGGTGATCGAATAGAAATGGATACGTAATTATTAATTTTATAACAAAGGAAGAGATAGATGAGACCGTTCCGAATTCGCCTTGCCATCATTATGATGGTGCTGATCGGTATTTCCGTCATTGTTGCGGGTTATACGATGGGCAGAGTTTTTAAGACTACTCACATTACCGCACTGGAGCAAACGATGGTGCGTGAGATCAACTTGCTCAAAGCAACGTTCCCGTTTCATGATGCAACTGATCCAAACAATGCAGAGACACAGAAATATTACTCTGAACGTGCTGTCGAGCTGGATCGACTGACGGATTCACGGGTAACCTTTATCAATAAAGACGGAACGGTCATTGGCGACTCGGAGAGCGATCCCAATTCAATGGACAACCACTTGAACCGTCAGGAGATTAAAGAAGCGGTTGGACAAAACTATGGTCAGTCAATTCGTTATAGTGCAACATTAGGACAGGACATGCTGTATGTTGCGCTTCCTGTGAATTCGGATCAAAGCGACATGATTGAGTTACCCAATGGGAAATTTGACGGTTACATTCGACTATCCATGAGCCTTGAAGCTGTAGATCAGGGCCTTCAGCAGGGATGGATTTTGATGTTCTTCACCCTGGGCCTTCTGTTTCTGATTGTGGCTCTGGTAAGTTACCGGGTTGCGCGGGGACTGACATCACCCATTGAGCATATTACGAAGGTGGCTCACCGGATCACCAAGCTGGATTATGATGCGAGAGTGGATGTAACTCGAAATGATGAGATCGGTCAACTGGGACTTGCCATTAATGGAATGGCAGACAGCCTTCAGATGCAGCTAAAAACGATTAGAGATAATGAAGCGCTGCTGCAAAGCGTGCTTGCCAACATGACAGGCGGCATTATCATGATTGATGCAGGTCAATCCATTGCGCTGGTTAACCGGGAAGCGGAGCGTATGCTTGGCATTCAGGCGGAGCGGGTTACCGGGAAACCTTATATTGAATTGAAGCGGCATTATGAGCTGACGCGCACGATTGAAGAAAGTGTTGCATTGCGAGAACCAATGCATGAAGAAGTAAGTGTGTTCAATCCGGTGGAAAAATTGATTCGTATTGATGGAGTACCGATGTCTGAAGATGACGGCGCTTATCGGGGAATGCTCTTCCTCCTTCAGGATGTAACAGCAATCCGCAGGCTGGAATCGATGCGCAGTGAGTTCGTAGCAAATGTATCTCATGAACTTAAGACGCCGGTAGCTGCAGTCAAAGGTTTTGCCGAAACGCTTCTTAGCGGTGGCGTACAGGATAAAGAGACAGAGCGTTCATTCTTGCAAATCATATATGATGAAGGTGACAGACTGAACCGATTGATCGGAGATATTCTGGAATTGTCCAAAATTGAGTCCAAACGGGCTCCGCTGCAGTGTTCACCTGTGCATGTGCATTCGTTCTTCGAGATGGTTCTGGGTACCTTGTCCAAGGTGGCGGAGAAGAAAGAGATTCGGCTGGAGATGAATGTTCCCGAAGAATTGTATATTGAAGCTGATGAGGATAAAATGAAGCAGATCTTTATTAATCTGTTATCCAACGGCATTAATTACACTCCTGAGGGTGGGCGGGTAAAACTACAAGTGTCGGTTGAACATAATGAGGACGAAGAAGAAGTTGTATTTGCAGTATCCGACACAGGAATTGGTATTCCGAAGAAAGATTTGCCGCGGATTTTTGAACGCTTCTATCGGGTAGACAAGGGCAGATCCCGTAATTCGGGAGGAACTGGACTTGGACTTTCAATTGTGAAACATCTGGTAGAATTGCACCATGGCAAACTGTCTGTAGAGAGTGAACTTGGCATGGGGACTACGTTTCGTGTTATCCTTCCATTAATTCAGGATGAAGAAATCTAGTGCAATGGAAGTGAAATGTAAAAGGAATGCGCTGTTTTACACAGAGTTAACAATTAGGTGCTATGATAAACAAAGTGTTGTGGCAACAGACAACCTATAGGAGAGAAGGGGTATCATGGCGCAGCGTTTGCTCGTTATTGAAGATGAACCAACATTATCAAGATTGCTTACGTACAACCTGACACAAGAGGGCTATGATGTTATTGCTGAGGATCACGGATCTTCAGGTTATGATCGGGCGTTGTCCCAGGAATTTGATCTGATTCTGCTGGATCTGATGCTTCCTGGAATGAATGGTCTGGATATTCTGAACAAGTTACGAATTCAGGGTGTCAGCACACCGGTCATTATTCTCACAGCCAAAAACGGTGAAGCCGAAGTTGTACAAGGCTTAAAATCAGGTGCCGATGATTATATTACGAAGCCATTTGGTGTATCTGAATTGCTTGCACGTGTAGATGCAGTATTAAGACGTTATTCGAACGGTGAAGATTTGCCGCAGCCAGAGGATAAGGACGGTTCACGTATTATTCTGGGAGAGCTTGAGATTTATCCTTTGAAGTATGAAGTGACACTGGGTGGACAATCCATCAGTCTTCGTCCCAAGGAATTCGAGGTACTGCTTTATCTGGCCAAGAAGCCGGGTGTTGTGCTTACTCGGGATGATCTGATGAATGCGGTCTGGGGCTTCGATTATATCGGAGGACAGCGCACGGTGGACGTTCATGTCAGTTCATTACGGAAAAAGTTGGAGCTTGATCCGGAATCGGTTCACATTGATTCAATTCGCGGTGTAGGTTATAAATTAGTTGTAAAAAGAAAAACTCCCCATCATTCAAGTTAACAATGATCGGGGAGTTTTATTTTACATTCCGTTAACACAAACAATTATTTTCCTTTACGTATAGGGAGTAGGATGAAGCTGTCTGAGTGATACTTTGTACCTACATATCCCACCTCAGGACGGAGCTCATACGTAAAGGAGATTGCGCATTTATGCCCATGTTGCTCGAAGTGAAGCCCGACCAGCCCGAAGAAATAATAGATACGCAACAGGATCAAGTTATAGCTCCCATGGGAGAGCAAAAAGATGATGATAAAGTTGGGGGCACCAAAGAGAATGTAATCTCATTAAGGGATTATTGCCGTCAAATACCTGTAATTGACGTTCACACTACCTGTGGGGAAGCGGCAAGCCTGCTCAATCAGGATCAGGAGTACCCTTGTATTGTATTATGTGATGATCACATGCAGCCATTAGGTTTGTTGATGCGAGAGACGTTATACCGGATGTTGAATGGACGCTTCGCGGCAGATCTCTTCTATCGGAAGCCGGTTGTACATGTAGCGGACTCTTCTCCTGTTATTGTCGATGTGCATGCAGAAGCGACTGCGATTATTGACATTGCTCTGGCGCGCAGTGAGCAATATTTCTACGATTGTTTGATCGTTACGGAAGAAGACCGATTGCTGGGTGTGCTGACGATGAGGGATGTCATGTCCCTTTCCCGTAAGCTGCAGCATGTGGCTTCGGAAGAACGTGTACATATTATTACACAGAGCAGGCAGGAAATAACGAGAATTAACGACTCTGTCACCAAACTGGTTCAAGCAGCTCGAAAGGCGGGGCAAGAAGCGTCTCAGATCATGCAGTTATCCGAACGGGGAGCAAGCAGTCTCAATCAGGTTGATGCTTCCTATAACCGTGTATATCAGCATATGGAGGGTCAGCAGAAGCACGCGGATGACATGCTTCGCTCCATCGACATGGGTTCCGGGATGGCGCGTTCCATTCGTTCATTGGCTGACCAAAGCGGGCTACTCGCCATGAATGCTTCCATTGAAGCGGCACATGCGGGGGAGTATGGACGGGGTTTCCAGGTCGTCGCTGGTGAGATTCGCGCACTAGCCAAGCAGACCCGTGAGGTTGCGGGTAATATGTCCTCTTTACTGGATGATATCGGGGGATTGACCAGACAGACTGTAGAACTGGTGAGAGCAAGCTCGGCAGAGATTGATAACAGCTCTGTTCATGTAAACGAAGGTGGGGCTGCGTTCAAACAGTTGAACACGGCTGTAGCAGGCATGTCCCATATTGCAGCGGATATCGCGATGGAAGGCAATACGGCGGGAGAATTGGCTGGGCACATTCGGGAGAGACTGCAAGATATGGTCCAGGCGGATGACTAAACGAAGGTAGGATGGACATCATTCATACACAATGATCGGATAGGAGGGTCGTGGGTGTGAAAGAAGTCTCTTTTTACATTCCGTTAACATGAAAGTGATACTGTTTTTACAATGAGAGGGTAGGATATTATAGATGACCGAGAGCCAAGTTCAATCATTGGCATCGGTCTACGTAAGGGAATCTGGTTGTCCCTGCCGCGAAGGAGAAGTGAACATCCATGAAGGACCTCATTCACATTGAAGGACTTAATTTATACTATGATACGCATCACGCGCTTAAAAATATATCGATGGACCTGCCGGAGAAGACGGTTACCGCATTTATTGGTCCGTCGGGCTGTGGTAAATCGACCTTGCTTCGTACATTGAATCGGATGAATGACATGATTCCAGGCGTACGTGTGGAAGGACAAGTTATGTTGGACGGTTCTGACATTTATAGCAATGAGATTGAAGTAGAGACGCTGCGCAAGCGGGTCGGAATGGTATTTCAGCAACCTAACCCTTTTCCAAAATCCATTTACGATAACGTGGCCTATGGACCACGACTTCACGGGGTGACGCAAAAAGCCGAACTGGATCGTTTGGTTGAGCAGAGTCTTGTTCATGCTGCACTGTGGGATGAAGTAAAGGATGTGCTCAAAAAATCAGCACTCAGTCTCTCTGGTGGACAACAGCAGCGCCTCTGTATTGCGCGTGCTCTGGCCGTGCAGCCTGACGTACTGTTGATGGATGAAGCAACATCTGCACTTGATCCAATCTCAACGCTTAAAATTGAGGAACTGGTCAAGGAATTGCACCACAAATACACGATTGTAATGGTAACCCACAACATGCACCAAGCTGCACGTGTATCGGGTCGTACAGTATTTTTCCTGAACGGAGAAGTGGTGGAGGCAGCAGATACAGAAACGTTGTTCTCCACACCGCAGGATTCCAGAACCGAGGATTATATATCCGGACGGTTCGGATAAGCAAGCTGAGTTCGAACGATCCCGGCGTGTCCGGAGATGATGGATAAGGAGGACATGGAATCTATGATTCGCAGAAAAGAATTTGATCAGGAGCTTGAGGAACTGCGCACACTGCTTCGGCAAATGGGTGAGCATGTAGGCACAGCTTTGGATGGTGCTATTGAAAGTTTACAGACGATGGATGCCGAGAAAGCTCAGGTCATCATCAAGAATGATGCGAATCTGAATGCCCTGGAAGACAAGATTATGGAACTGGGTTCCAAGCTCATCATTACACAACAGCCGGTAGCGAAGGATTTGCGACGCATTATTGTTGCCTTCAAAATCTCAAGTGACTTGGAGCGTATGGGTGACCTTGCGCTGGATGTGGCCAAAGTGACCCTTCGTATGGATGGGCAGGAGCTCATTAAACCGCTTGTGGATATTCCAAGAATGGCGGAAATCGTGAAGTCCATGATTGAGGAATCCATTGAATCCTTCCTGAAAGAAAATACGGATCTGGCCTACAAAATGGCTCAGACCGATGATCAGGTTGACCAATTGTACAGTCATATGATCAGTGATCTCTACTCGTTTATGACAGACCATCCAAATAAGGCTTCCCAAGCGATGCTTTTAATGTTGGTAGGACGTTATATCGAACGGATTGGTGACCACGCAACAAATATTGGTGAGAGCACGGTGTATCTGGTAACAGGAAAACGCCCTGATTTGAATCAATAGGTAACCGCTTATAGTGGAATTGGGGTATTATTCGTAGCGAAATGAAGGGACTTTCTCTCGGTCGGCCTGTGAACAGGTCACCCGCTGAGGGAGTTCCTTTTTTTGCAGGCCAAATCATGACCTATAAAGATGACTAATTTTTTTGTTGTAACTGGTGTGTATGGTATCATGAGAGTAGATGTAATTGAAGGATTGACCATACGATACGCGAGGTGCTGGAATGGACAAGTTTATTCTTATAGATGGAAATAGCATTATTTACAGGGCGTTTTTTGCAATGCCACCGCTAACTAACTCGAAAGGCTTGCACACCAATGCGGTGTACGGCTTCACCACGATGCTGCTGCGCTTGCTGGAAGAGCATAAACCGACACATGTGATGGTGGCATTTGATGCAGGCAAAGTTACGTTCCGGCACGAAGGTTACCAGGAATATAAGGGTGGTCGTGAGAAAACACCACCGGAGTTGTCCGAGCAATTTCCGCTGCTGAAAGAGCTGCTTCAGGGCTTCGGTATTGCCCAGTTTGAGCTTGCAGGGTTTGAAGCGGATGACATTATCGGAACATTAACGAAACGTGCGGACGAAGCTGGAAGACAGGTTCTCGTTGTGTCGGGTGACAAAGATATGTTGCAGCTTGCCTCTGAACATGTGCATATCGGGCTTACGCGTAAAGGGGTAACCGAGATTGAGCTATACGATCCCGCTCATATTAAGGAGCGCTATGGTCTGACCCCGCTGCAAATCATTGACCTCAAAGGTCTGATGGGCGATGCGTCCGACAATATTCCGGGCATTCCTGGCGTCGGAGAGAAAACGGCTCTGAAACTGCTGCACCAGTTCGGTTCGGTTGAAGAAGTTCTTAACGGTACAGGTGAGCTAAAGGGCAAAATGAAAGAAAAGATTGAGGCTCACGCCGAAGATGCACGTATGAGCAAACAGCTTGCCACGATCCACCGTGAAGTTCCATTGGAACAAACATGGGAAGATATGCAGTTTGCTGGCTTAAAAGAGGAACTGGCAGGTCCGGCTTTGGCCAAGCTCGAATTCAAGTCTTTGCTTGAGCGCCTGTCATTCCGTGCAAGTGTAGTTTCTGAACAGGAAGCCGTTCCGGCTGCCGCAGTGGAATCCTCCATTGCAACAGAAGAAACGATTAGTGAACTGTTCGGTTCACTCGAATCCATTGATGTGCTGCATGTGGAGACACATGGCGATAACCCGCATCAGGCGAAACTAATTGGACTTGCTGTTGGTTCAGCCGGAACCTATACATTCCTGTCTCCTGAATTGCTTCAGTCTGAGGCAGCGGCCCCGGTAAGAGAGTGGCTTGGCAATGCAGATCAACCCAAGCGTGGTTATGATCTGCACCGTGTTGATCTGGCATTGCATGCGCATGGCATTGAGTTTGCTGGAGCGTCATTTGATGTGCAGCTGGCTGCCTATTTGCTTGATCCAACCGAATCGAATCAGACGATCAGTGGCCTGACCACGAAGTATGGTCTGCCTTCCCTTGTGGAGGATGATACGGTTATGGGCAAAGGTGCAAAATACCGGGTGCCTGAGGCGGATATACTGGGCGATTTTCTATGTCGCAAAGCGGCCGCAGTAGCAGCCATTATTCCACTCCAGGAGCAGGCACTGGAGAGCAATGAGATGAACGCACTTTTCCATGAACTCGAGATGCCGTTGTCACGTATTCTTGCAGATATGGAGAAACAGGGCATTAAGGCTAATACGGCAGATTTGCAGGCTTTGGGTAGTGAGTTCGAAGAAAATATCAGCAGGTTGATGGCGGAAATCTACAAGCTTTCCGGCACGGAATTCAATCTGAATTCACCGAAACAGCTGGGTGAGATTTTATTCGATAAACTAGGTCTGCCTGTGGTGAAGAAAACAAAAACAGGATACTCTACGGATGCCGAAGTATTAGAGAAGCTGGCTCCATATAATGATGTGGTCAAACATATTCTGCAATATCGTCAACTTGCCAAGTTACAGTCCACATATGTAGAAGGACTGCTCAAAGAGATTTCAGATAAGGATGGCAAGGTGCATACGTTTTACCGTCAGACGATCGCGGCTACTGGGCGTCTGAGCAGCCAGTTCCCGAACTTGCAGAACATTCCGATTCGGATGGAGGAAGGTCGTAAAATCAGGAAGGTATTTGTTCCTTCCGAGCCGGGATGGTCCATTTTGGCAGCAGACTATTCGCAGATTGAACTGCGCGTCCTTGCACATATTTCAGATGATGAGCGGCTGAAGGAAGCTTTTGTTCAGGACATGGATATCCATACGAAGACGGCCTCCGATGTGTTTGGTGTGAAGCCAGAAGAGGTGGATGGAGACATGCGTCGTTCTGCCAAGGCGGTTAACTTCGGGATTGTATATGGCATCAGTGATTACGGCCTTTCGCAGAACCTGCACATCACGCGGAAAGAGGCAGCACAGTTTATCGATCAATACTTTGAAGTATTCCAGGGTGTTCGCCGATATATGGATGATATTGTGAAGGAAGCCCGTCAGGATGGTTATGTCAAAACGTTGCTGGAACGCCGTCGTTATCTGCCAGAAATCAATGCAAGCAACTTTAACCTGCGTTCCTTCGCGGAACGGACAGCGATGAATACACCGATTCAGGGAACTGCGGCAGATATCATCAAGCTTGCCATGGTACAGATGGATGAAGCGCTGCGTGAACGCAAGCTGAAGAGTCGCATGCTGCTACAGGTGCACGATGAACTTGTATTCGAAGTGCCTGCGGATGAGCTGGAACTGATGAAAGAGCTGGTTCCTTCTGTGATGGAAAAAGCATTGGAGCTGTCAGTACCGCTAAAAGCAGAAGTCAGCTACGGAGAGAACTGGTACGAGGCTAAATAATAGATCCCAAGCGGGTTTTCCGTTATTTTACAAAATATTTTTCAACTGTTTTCGACACAAGAAGGGGTCCCGCTGAGCGCCATCTTCCGTTATAATATAGGGGAGGTGAGAACATCATGCCGGAATTACCGGAAGTCGAAACAGTCAGAAGAACATTGAATCAACTTATTGTTGGCAAGACCATTGACTCCGTTACCGTTAGCTTGCCGCGGATTATTCAGCGGCCGGACGACATAGATGCATTTGCAATGGAACTTAAGGGACATACCGTGATCGGTGTGGAGCGCAGAGGCAAGTTTTTGCGTATTTTGCTGGACGGGCTGGTGCTTGTCTCCCATCTGCGGATGGAAGGCAGGTACGGGGTGTACCAACAGCATGAGGAAGTGGAGAAGCATACCCATGTTATCTTTCACTTTACCGATGGTACAGAATTACGTTACAAGGATGTCCGTCAATTCGGTACAATGCATCTCTTCAATGCAGGGGAGGAACTGGTATCCAAACCTTTGTTAAAACTGGGGCTGGAGCCGCTTGATCCTGCGTTTACTGTAGCTGCATTCCGTGATGCTGTTGGCAAACGAACGACCAAAATCAAAGCCGTCTTGTTAAATCAGGCATATGTGGTCGGCATCGGGAATATTTATGTGGACGAGGCATTGTTCCGCGCAGGTATTCATCCCGAGACCATTGCCAAGACATTGACCGAAGCCCAGTTAACCGTGCTGCATGAAGCGATCGTAGTTACGCTGCAGGATGCGGTGGATGCAGGAGGTTCCTCCATTAAGTCCTATGTCAATGGACAGGGCGAGATGGGAATGTTCCAGCATCAGTTGAAAATATATGGACGCAAGTCTGAACCCTGTGCAACGTGTGGCACATTAATCGAGAAGAGTGTAGTAGGCGGTAGGGGAACGCATTACTGTCCAAACTGTCAACCGCTGCCCTAAATCGTTGATGGGTTTGGTAGCATGAACGAAATCGTCAAATTGTAGCACCCTTGGATTCCTCCCTCCATATACTGATATGGCAGAAATAAGCGGGCGTATACCCATACTGGCAGCCGCCAGTTGGAACGAGTTCCGCACAGGGGAGGAATCCGGGGTGCTGCATCATTTTATTTCATTAATGGCGCTTGCTTTGGCGCTTAGTTTAGATGGTTTTGGGGTCGGGATTACATATGGGCTGCGGAGGACTAAAATTCCGCTGTTATCCATTGTCGTCATTTCCATCTGTTCGGGTCTGGTTATTGCATTATCGATGCAAGTAGGTGTGCTGCTGTCTCATGTCGTATCTCCGGACGTGGCTTCAATTGTTGGAGCGGTTATTCTGATCGGTATTGGCGCATGGTCGTTGCTGCAACTCATTCGAAAACGGGGCAAGGAACAGCTGGAAACGGACAATGGAGTGGGTGAGGGAACAGGAGCAGGAACAATCCGCAGTAGTACGCAAGCCTCACCAGAAGCTCAGCCGAAGGGCAGAAATCAGGTGCTCGCGCTTGAACTTGAGCCATCTGCTTCTGGAGGATCTCTGGAACGAATGGTCTTTACACTTGAGCTGCGGAAGCTGGGTGTAGTTATACAAATTCTGCGGAGTCCCTCGAAGGCAGATATGGATAACTCGGGCAGTATATCCGTCCAAGAAGCGATGTGGCTTGGTATAGCCCTTTCTCTGGATGCTTTCGGTGCAGGGTTAGGGGCAGCGTTATTGGGATTCCCAACTTTGTGGACAGCATTAGTTATTGCGTTGTTCAGCGGGGCATTTCTGTCTCTGGGCATGAAAGTTGGATTACGCTTTGCTGCTTTGCGGTGGATGCGAAGATTATCTGTATTACCTGCGCTTTTATTAATGTTTATGGGAATAATGAAGTTGTTGTGAGGTGAAATAATGAATATTGGCTTAACCGGCGGGATCGCGACAGGCAAAAGCAGCGTGTCCGCCTTTCTCGCCAGTAAGGGAGCGTTGCTCATTGATGCAGATGTTATTGCCCGGGAAGTAATGCTGCCCGGGCATCCCGTTTTGGCTGCGGCTGTACAGCGTTTCGGACAAGCCATATTGAATGAGGACGGAACACTGGATCGGAAAAAGCTTGGCAGTATTGTGTTTCAGAATCCAGAGGAACGTAAGGCACTTGAGGCGATTACACATCCTGCGATCCGCAAGGAGATGCGCGAGCGCGCTGCACTGTATGAGCTTGAACATCCGGACAAGCTGGTCGTATCGGATATTCCGTTATTGTACGAGTCAGGGCTGGAGGATGGCTTCGAAGAAGTGATGGTTGTTTACGTTCCGAGATCAGTGCAGCGGGAACGACTGATGAGCAGGGATGGAATGACGGCGGAACAGGCAGACGCCCGTATCGACGTGCAGATGGATATTGAAGATAAGAAGCAGCGTGCTGACGTGGTTATTGATAACAGCGGCTTGTGGTCAGAGACGGAGCAGCAACTCATTTCTTTTTTGCATCGTAAGGGCCTAATATGAGATTGCTGCGTAAGAAACGGGTATTGTTGTTGATGTTTGTGTCTTTTGTATTGGTGCTGTTCCTGAATACCAATTGGATGTCATGGTTCTATCCGATTCATTATAAGGAAGAGATTCGTGCCCAGTCTCAGAGTTATGAGGTTGATCCGTTTCTCATCGCTTCCATCATCAAGGTGGAGACCAATTTCAAGACAAGCAAGGAATCCAAGAGAGGTGCCATCGGGTTAATGCAGCTAATGCCTGACACTGCTAACTGGATTATGGAGCAGGCCAAAATTCCGGGCACCTCACTGGAAGAATTGAAGCACGAGCCTGAAAGGAATATTCAGCTGGGTACCTGGTATCTACGCAACCTGTCAGATCAATTTGACGGGAATGAAGCGGCTATGATTGCTGCTTACAATGCAGGTCCAGGTAAAGTGAACTCATGGCTAAGGGATGGCGTATGGGATGGTTCATTCGAGACGGTCAAAGATATTCCGTTTGGTGAAACCCGGCACTATGTACAACGCGTCATTTATTATTATAATCAGTATGTAAAGATCTATAATACGTTCTAAGTTAATACAATCTGGATTCATGGTCTAAAATAAGTAGAAGCACCGAGCAGGCCGGTTGTTCACCGGCCGCTCCATGCTCCTCTGTGTACCGTATTACGATGCAGATATTATTGGTATTGACCTGCCAATTGCTGTTCTGCAATTGTTACCAGACGCTTCGTGATGTATCCACCGATCGAACCGTTCTCGTAAGAAGTCATGTTACCTTGGTATCCGTCTTGTGGGATGCTGATTCCGAGTTCTTGAGCAACTTCATATTTCAGTTGTTCGAGAGCTGCGGAAGCTTTAGTTACCACCAGGTTGTTGGAGTTACCATTGCTTTGTGCCATTGCTGTTCACCTCCTCGCGGTTGGTAAAAGTATTATGTGTCGGCAATACGATTTTCATAACTAAATGCATGTAGGCAATTTCTGGTAAAAAGTAAAACATGGGAAGTGATCTGATTTGAAATGTCCTTATTGCGCCTATCTGGGCACAAAGGTGCTTGATTCAAGGCCGGCCAATGAATCGAAATCGATTCGTCGTCGTCGTGAGTGTGAGCAATGTAGCCGTCGATTTACAACTTTTGAAATGGTGGAAGAAACACCGCTGATCGTCATCAAGAAGGACGGCAGTCGTGAGGAATTTAGCCGTGACAAGATTCTTCGTGGCCTGATCCGGGCTTGTGAGAAACGTCCGGTCTCTGTGGAGACACTTGAAATGATGGTATCTGAGGTAGAGAAGTCTCTGCGAAATACAGCCGATGCTGAAGTAGAGAGCCGTCAGATTGGCGAACTACTGATGGAACAGCTATTTCCAGTGGATGAAGTAGCCTATGTGCGCTTCGCTTCGGTGTACCGTCAATTCAAAGACATCAATATGTTTATGAAAGAACTCAAATCCCTATTGTCCAAAGATGACAACGCGGATTAGTGAAACGGGTAAAAGGGGAAGAGCATTCTGGGGTTACCATCTGTGTGTTCCAGTAAAAAGGTTGTTCTTCTCCAATCACTTTAGCTTCAAGAAAAAGTTGTTGACAGCAAAAGCTGTATTTTATATGATATAGGAGTCGCCTGCGGAGCATTGCAGATTTGGACAACTTGTTATATTCATAATTTGGGGCCTTAGCTCAGCTGGGAGACCCCGCTTACTAGAAACACTACCAAAGTACATAACAAAGCAATTTAGAAACTACGCCTAAAGCGTGGCTTTTTTTTCCAGTCTTCTCATGGTATAATATCCCTATAAATATCAAGGAGATGAATACAATACACGCAATTAGATTGGATGCAATTAAATACCTCTTCATTCTTGGAACCGCAGCATTAGCAATTTTACTCTATAAGTACATCCCAAGTTTCAGCGAAATCAATCAAACAATGTGGAATGGACTAGCCGATCTGGTGGAATCAGTTTGGAGATACTTGATGACTCAATTTGGATATATGAAACCTGACTTCTCAAATACAGCCCCTTAGAGGGCTTTTTATTTTGTTTGTGAGGAATCCTTAATTTTCAGGTATCGGATTCGGCGTTTCACCGAAACCGAAAACTAAATAAACACATGATCATATGTCCGAGTAATTGTATATGATCGCTGTCAACCATATCGACCGCCAAGGTTGACGGGTCAACTTAGGTACAACACGTACCTAACTCAGTTACCCTCAGTTTGGGGGCTACTCGTTGGACAAATCTATCCGTTGACAATGTTTATGTTATAATATAGCTCATCACTGAAATAAGGAATGAAATCAATGCACTCTGAAGACAGCATGTTTGAGCAGATAATGAAGTTGAAACGTACTCGTGCAATAAAGGGTAGGGAGCCCAAAGTAGTACACAAACCAATTATCCCAAAGGGAGTAGCTGAAAAGGAATTAATCGAACTGAACCTACGATACTCCCGCTTAGTAAAAGAAGCTGAGAACCCCGCAATACCACTTGAGCGTGTATTAGCGATTAGGAAGGAATTAACCGAAATTAGACGGTTGAAAAGGGATAGGGATTCAATTGAATAGGTATTTGGGTTCTGCATATTGAAGAAGTTTGCTATAAATACAGGCTTTTTACAATATGAAGAACCCTCATTTACCTTTAGCAGCCATCCATACAGCCGTAATCAACAGTATAAGAGCCGTAACAAGTACAGAGTAAACATACTTCAAATCCACTCCAAACCTCTCCATAACGAATCCTATCAAGGCTAACGAGTCACCAATAATTAGAACATACGATCCCTTTTTCATGTTACAACTCCAATTTATTACATGTATTGTAATGTTATCTTAGATTATGTATGCTAGAGTTAGTTGTTACCCTTTGGGTAACAGAATGTATACATAGAAAATGGCTCCTCAATTTTTGAGGAACCACATGTAGTATTATGTTGGACAACAGGGGATGACAAGATGAAAAGAGTAAAAATACGAACTATATTGATTAACAGCTTAATTGTTATTGCAGCAATCGCTGTATTATATTTTAAGATATTTATCCTGCCATGGTAAATGGAAAAAGACCCCAAAAGGGTCTTATTTTTTTAGTAGTTTTCACCATTCAGACTTACTTTCGATTCATTAATTTTTTTATCAAGTAATCTGTTGATTGTTTCATCGAGAATAATCTCTTTAGCGAGTTTCTCCATCTCTATTCGGTATTCATTTATATCTAAGCTTTTTTTATCCTCATTTAATTTATCTTCTTCTCCATCAACCAACCAATTGGCAGAAACGTCAAAATAATCGCTAACCGCAATGATGAAAGACAGAGTTGGTTCTTCTTCGTCATTTTCTATTGATTCAATTAGAAAGGGTGGATATTTTTTAAATACAGTGAATCCTGCTTTAATATGCTCACCAACAATAATCTTAGATAGCTGATTAATTGATAAATTGGCCTTCACTCTTAAAAACTTTAACCGATCACCAAATGTTTTTACATTAAGTTCAGAAGGTATTATCCATTCTTCAACTGGTTCGTGAATTACAACATGCTTCAGAGATTCGTAATACTCCTCTGTACTAAAATAGTCCTCTCCAAAGATTTCTTGCATTTCATTGCTCAACTCACTGTATTTTACTGGTTCGGTTTCATCTTTATATCCAGCTAATATCATTAAAACATTGTATGAGTGTCCGTAAGCGTTAGCCAACTTTTTTATTTGCTCTGGAGACACATTAGCAGCAATTCCTTTTTCAAGATTATTTATATATGTGTGGCTAACTCCTGATACTTCAGCAGCTTTTCGTAGTGACCACTTTTTTTGCGTTCTTAGTTCTTTAAGAAGGTTCCCAAGTTGATTATTTAAAGAGAAAGTTTGCAATACGGCACCTCCTGTAAATTGAAATTGTAAAGTTGTAAATTCAAATTTACAAAAATGATTGACACTGAATCTTGCTGGAGATATATTATCATTATAGCTTTGTAAATTTGAATTTACAACAGTTTACATCCAGAGTTTTAATACATAATTCATCACGATTCGACATATTTTATCTCATTAATCGACAAAATCCCAACTCCATAGAACAGAGAAGGGACTATACTTGCCTTATACGATTTGAGAATGAAGTTGTTAAGTACGTAATTATCTTTTGAATTTCTTATGTTCGTTGATTAGTGCTTCAACCGTTTCGTTGGCTCTTTTGTTTATATAGTCAAAAGTTTCAGTAGATATATATGGTATTGTTTCCAAGTAACTAAGCATTCTTTTTTTTATTTTTTCTTTGCGGTCTTCATCGGAACTAACACCATCAAGATAGATTCTTACAATGTGATCATTCGATGCAAAGAACATGCCAGTAGTTCCGCTGTTTGGATCAGCAGAAAGTTTTTCCTCTTTAAGTTCGTTGATACGATTAATAGTCATTTGTATTTTGGTAACAAGATGAATGTATTCATCATAATATCTGGTAGCCTTTGTATCAAAATCTCTCACACCTAAAAGAAAATCTGTACTTTCATTAAGAATGCTTGGAAACATCGCTAAAACTTCAAGTTTTGGTTCTCTGGTTCCTAGCTCCAGTTTACCATAGCCTTGGGGTGACATACCTACCATTTCAGCCACTTCTTTTTGACTTAATTTTGATTTTTCTCTAGTAAATTTCAGTCTTGCAGAAAAAATATCCAAAATGATTCCTCCACCTATTGAAAAATAAACAAAACGGATATATACTGATTAAAAGTATCCGAATTGCATAGTTAGTTTTAATTAGATATCCAAAATGGATACTTTTAATTTAACAGAGTATTGGTGGATATGCAAGAGAATCACTTGAAACGAACTCTTATTACATCTGGAGTATAGTTGAATAAGTCTGCAACATCATATCTTCGTCCATCTTGCTCAAATGAAATTCGATTAATTGTATCAAGTAATGTTCCAAGAGTCTCAAGTTTAATCGCTTTGGTCTTACCATCTGACATTTCAGTAATAAGATTCGGTCGTAACTTGGCTTCAACGGCGAGTTTGTTCTTGCTTATATTTAACTCATCGAGAATTGTATCTAAATTGATTTCGATCTTTGCCAACTCAACACCTCATTATGTAGTTACTATAGTTACCATTGTAACACACGTTACTTATTAAATATAGATTATCGAAAAATGATAAATTAATTTAGATTAACTATTTACATTTAACGAAATTCGATATATAATAAGATTATCAAGTTAAGCACAACTCAATCCAAATCAAAAGGAGACAATACATATGACACTCATGAACAACAAACCATCCACAAATCCACAAGCAGAGGAGCAAACTACAATGACAACTTCTTCCCAATTTACTTGGACGTTTGAAGAACTCTTCACAGATTGCAATGTAAACAAAAAGGCTATTCAATTGATTGCCGATATTAAATCAATCTTGGTCACTGAGGAGCTCCGCACCCAATTTATGATGCGTATTAACTATGACCCATCTGCACTTGAGGTATTCGACCTTGTTCATAGAATGAGAGAAGAGCAACTTCTTTTCAATCCAATGTCTGATGAATCATTCCTTGACATGTACTTACTTAATCCACTTCAAGCATTGAAAGAATACTTTAAGCATAGCGTTGTTCTTGTACATTTGGAGCGTATCAGAGAATGGAACATCGACATTAGAGAACTGGTCAAGTTAAAACAAAATGATAGCACTATTCATTTGAACAGAGCTATGCAAATACTTTATTTTAAATAAAGTCGTGCAAGCACGACGTGACAGGCACAAGTTAGATCTCTTCGAGGAGAATAGTTCACCAAAGATTTACTTAATACATAAACATCGTACTCGAACAAGCAACATAGTAATGTAAAAATTCATGTAACAACGTTTTAAATCATATATATTGCTCTCTCTGTAAATACCATCTCCCCAGATGAAGAAAGAGCAATATATATGAATGATAGTATAACATATTTGATCTTGCTATTTATCGCTATTTTAATTACAAATTGGAGGAAGTTGAATGAATTTAAATGATAAGTACATGTACAAGGCTTTTGTAGGTGCTGACAACAATACATACTCATATGTAATTGCATCTCCTGATAATAAAACCGTCTTGGCTTCAAGTCTCAATCCAAGTCATGCACCAAAGCTTTTATACGAAAGAAGACATTTGGCTAGTCTTTATGCATTGATTGGATGCCTTAGTAAACTTCAATTATTAAACATTGAAGATGCACTTATTACCATTGATAGCAAGTTAAACTGTGAAGCTTTAAACATGGATATTGATTACACTAGATTTTCAGTTAAGTACAAAAATCTTATCCATCGAGTGAGACAGATGCTTCTAGCATTAAATAACGTTAAGTTGGTGTTTGATTATCATAACCCGATTAAGTACATCATTAAAAACAATGTCTCTTTTCATGATATTCAAAAAGAATGGGACAAGATTAAATCCATAAAAAATGATGATGTTAAAAATTTCATTTACCATGTTGATTTTAAATCGGCAAAGGATCAATACAGAATACCAGCAATAGAAGCCATAGAGATTTATTGTTCTGGATACCATGGATATCTTTCCTATATAGTGCAACACAAAGATGTGGGTAAAGTAGATCATGTTATTGAATTAACTGAGGAACAGAAGAATCATTCTAGTAAACCTCAATACCTTCAAATTGCTTCTGTTAATCTTGCATTAGATTACATAGAGAGTAAAAATCTTGCTAAGGTATGGCTGTATCTTTCAGATATGGCGTTCATAAATCAATTAAAAAGTGTGGGTAAAATTGCACAACAAAGTAAGGCCGACATCTTAAACCTACACCAACGTCTGGAAAACTCCAATATTGAATTAATCTTCATGGATAAAAAGGAGAATCTAGCGAGGTTAGCGATTAAAAAGTTAAGAGAATACGAGCATTTTAAATCTATCTCACATACTTGATGAAATGACACTTTCATTCGCAACTTATTGCGAAGAACCAGATATTTGAACAATGCAACAGTGTATTGTAATGAGAAACATTGTATTCGGACAATTCACCTAACAACTAATATATACATTCCCATTAAGTTGGGAAAGAGGAGGTAATCATGAACAAACTTTTAATCCTGCTTAACAACATTGTCCTGTCCACCCTTGAACTAGTGATTAAGTATTTGCCACCATTCATACACAACACGACTATATTAATTATCTTCACTGATTCGCTTGTTGCACTAGCTGAAAAATTGTTAATAGTAATCAATAAAGGCAGCGTTGAAAAGGAGGTCGAATATGGAAGAGAAAGAGTACTATGAAGCCCATGAACGTGTGAAAATTGCGATGTATAGTTATGAGTTAAAAAATCCTGATGTAGAGTACCTGTATGCTACAGAATATGAACTGGAACAGGGTAAGGTATTGGTCAAGTACATGAGGGATCAGGACTATCTTGTGGTGATCAGATGTTTTGAATGGGAAATCGATTTTGATAATCAAGTTGAGGTTTCCAAATTTAAAATTACTGATTTTAATGTATTTGTCGAAATATTCTCCAATGGTGAGTTAAATCTGTGAACAAACAATTGCCTACACCTAATATGAAAGGATGATATCAATGGAATACACGTTCAATTCGAACAACAGCAAGTATATTGCCGATTATGAAGAGTTGTCAGTAGAGGATAAGAAGTATTGGACAGAAAAGAGATACTTTGCAATGCGTGAATTTGTAGATAAGTATTGCAAAGAACCATTGTCAAATCTGATTCTCGCAATTCAAGTGGATAAAACAAGGTTAACATCAGATCGGTATAAGCCAATCAACTCCGCATTGTCTGAATCTATTGGTATTGATCGTAGTAATAAAAATGATGTAGCTATGAAAAACATATTCGACAGCATACTACTTGATGTGTACAAGGTAGATGATAGGCTTGGAATGATCAATGATCTTGTGGAGAACATCATCAATGACAAAAATAAAGAATAATTGGATGGGCGTTATTTATGTAGTGATGGTTGTTGGACTCTCTTATCACTTCTGCTTAGGAATCATAAGGTGATGGTTACACTATTTGATGAGATTATGGAACTAAAACTTATTGTTGTACCTTATCGAACATACAAGACTAAGAATACAACAAGAAGATTTAAAGGTGACAGAATCAGGTTTCAAGATCGTTTGAAAGCAGCCAAGTGTAAACTAGATAGGAAGTGTAAGGAAGTTACATTTATCTTAACAGATAGAAATCAGTTTATTGATGACAGATCAATCGCTATGGACGAGTTGAAAAAGATTCGAAGATTCAAAAAGAGGTTGAGGGAGTTGGACTCCAGTAAAGATTATGAAGTTGACTTCAATCAATTGATGAATGAAATAAGTGGACTATAGTTAAACAACAATAAATATATGGATTGTAATTATAAAATAATAATATTATAATCATAAAAGAAAGAGGTGCAATGATGATTATTAAAGTAACAAGCGCAACAGTAACAAGTACATTTACAAACGGATTCGATGCCGATTTTACATTGCATGGTGATAACACGGTACATAGTGGAAGGCTGTACGAGAAGCATGGACACAAGGAGAAATATGAGATGGCGGTCTATCTGACTGATGCCATGAGGAAGTACACGAATGAACCACATAGTGAAGTAACAGATAAGATTGCAGCACAGATAGTAAAATTGATTGGATAATAAATAAGAGGACTCATTTAGAGTCCTTTTTTGTTTGTGTTTTATGTTTAGACTTATCTGAATCCGATTTTTCTTTGCTAATCCTGAGCTGTTCTTTTTGTACCTCTAACATCTCTCTACTTATCTCAACCTGTTCCTTGCTGTGTTGCTCTATAACGGCATTATGTCGCTTGGTTTCGTCCACTAGATCATCGGTTGGATCTGGTATTAACCAATTAGGTACATAGATTTGAAATAATAGTACGAGAATATACATGAATATATTTATACTAGTTTTATTGAAACCTGTTTTACTAAAATCAATTTCTGCTCCAACCTGAGAAGATAATACTTCCTCCATACTGTCTAGTATTGGTTGAAAGTGAGCCTTAGTTTCTGGGTCATTCTCTATTTCGTTTTCGATATTTTTGATATCTGAGGAAATATCTTCAGGGATGGTATCTATAAATGTTTGTATGGAATTATAATCAATGTTTGAAAATGCGTTAATCATTGCCTTATATGAAGGTGAATCATAGAAAGTTTGAGTTGTATATTTTAAAATGTCTCCAAGTTTTTGTAGCTCGTGTATTGTGCTTAAGTAAGAAGGTGAGGATGTTACTTTAGAAAGTTCCATTAATGATTTAGAGAGTGGCTCATACTTAGACATATCTAATCCTATTGAAGAAACAGCCAACACAGAATTTGATAATCTATCCAAAGCCCTTAGACGATGAGAATTATTAACCATACTAATCTGTCCCACCATCTTAGTTACAGAAGATTGATTTAGAGCTTTTGCGACCCTTGAAAGTGCGCTTATTTGTTCGCCACGTAGAACAGACATACTTTTACTAAGTGCTTTTAATTTCTCATAATCATTATTCGTCATGTAACACCTTCCTTAGTTTATTCGTATATTACAGTATACCACACACTACCATAAAGAAATAAGCCCACATGAAGTGAGCCGAAGGTTATGTATACTTGAGATTCTATTTTCGTTTAGCATATATAAAGCCAGAAACTAAAGCATACAGCCCAACCAATGATACAATAACAGTTGCAATAGTATTGGTTAAGAATACTGAAGTACCTAAGAAGATGGCAGCAATAGACAGTCTCAATGATGCTTCCTTATTCATTTGTTAACACTCCTCACATTAGAATTACCTACACACATTGACTATAGTCAACAACTATTATATACTTTACTCAATTACTTTATAGGTTAAGGGAAAGTGGAGAGGTGTTTGTTTCCTCTCCGTCATAGTCATCAGGCTTGGGTGAGCCTGTCCATCATTTGCGCTTACGTTTCTGAGAAAAACGTTTGCGCTTTTTTTGTTTGGCTTTCTTACGTTTAGCTATGTATTCTTTGATGTCGTGATACACTAGCCGTAAGAATGTTAGGATAGATACGATGATTGCTATCTTTTGCCAAGGGTCCATGTTCTCAACTCCTTCCCTTAACCTATATCTATTATACCACATGTTATTTTATAATGTAAAGATATATATTTATTCTTAAAGGTGTGATATTAAATTGTTATCTGCAATTTAGATTTTAAAAGGAAGTGATGAGATGGCTAGGCTAGATAGCTACTATACTGATGGTGATACACTTGTTATGCACATGCACATTAAGACAAAGAGCAAGCTAAGATACGATGTGGAAGTACGAATAGACAAGTCCCAGAATACATATACAGCAATTGAAAATGGATTTGAAGAAAATGAAATTATAATTCGGGATGAGAAGTTGGAACCTGAATATGTGGAATCGGAAATGAGAATCTGTATTCAAGAATCGATATTGTCACTTGCAACTTTAGAGAGAGCAGATGGTAATTTGGATCTGGCAGAGTATATAAGCAGCATACTGGACTGGCTATGATGCAGATAGGATAGATCAGTGGAGTGATAGCCAAGCTGGTTAGTATTGATGATTAGAGTTAAGCCATGAGAATAGGAGTAATACAGTGAGTAATAGTTATTTAGTACAGGCGAGTAGATGAGATAATACATTTATGTAAACCAAGTTGTGTACAATTGAATACTTCCCCTCCGATTTTACTGTTACCCTTTGGCTGAGTCCACTGTACTATAACAGTAAAAAACAGCCTGAAAAAACTGATTTTCTCCCAATTTTTTTCCAATTTTAAAATGAATCTGGTTCAATAATATGTCATCTCTATCCAATTCCTATCAGGTACATAATATACCTTATATACCTGATAGATACCACACAATATACCTTGTGTAGTACCTAGAAACAGGGTAGGGGGGTATTAAAAATTCAAAAAGGTGGCAAAATTTCCAAAATATCCTCTAGCACTTCCACTCCGAGACTCTGAATTATTTATCACCTCAAATTTGCCCTGTTTTTCACCCACTCCAGTCGCTATTCCAGTCGCTAAACTCCTTATATATCAACGTTTTTCCACTCTAATTATCATCAATTTTCACTCAATTTCACCCAAAATTACACTAAAACAGCTCAAAAACATTGATATTACAGCCTTTTCGCGACTCTACTTACCTCATTTTAACCATATATCCTTTATTGGCTTGGTTTCTTACACTTGTTCCCTCAATTTACGACTGGAATTTTCCCTTCCTTTTAAGTAAAGAATAAAGATACAGATTGACACATGTTATTTTATCACTTATAATGAGATTACGGTGATCATACCGAATACAAAAAGGAGGACAATGGACTGACTCCCAAAAAGAGACGTACAGTAACAGATATCATAGGAAACGAGTATGAACAATGGCAGCAAGGCGAGATTATCACAATTGAAGCTGGAACTGGTGTAGGCAAGTCATACTTCATCAAGAACACTCTATATGAGAAGGCTAAGCGTGAAGGAACTAAGATACTGTTTCTCCTTAACCGAACACGACTCAAGGATCAATTTACAAACGAAATTAAACAGGATAACAAAGAGGATACGATAGATATAGTCCTTTACCAGTCAATTGAAAGTGTTTTACGTAGAAATGAGACATATATATATGAGAGCTACAAATACATTGTATCTGATGAGTTTCACTATTTTCTTACTGAATCTAAATTCAATAAATTTACTGAAGACTCATTTAAGAACATAATTGAAGATAACAATAGAATTCGAATATTTATGTCTGCAACAGCGGATGCAACAATTGAATACTTTCAGAAGATTGGTATTGATCACCGAATGTATAAAATAGAAAATAGTGCAACGAATATCAGAAGTTTAAGTTTTTATAGAAGTGAAGAAGTCCTCGAAGAGTTCCTAAGCAGTATTAAAAAAGAGAACAAAGCAATTGTATTCACTAAAAGTGCAACTAGAGCATATGAATTACATAAAAAATTCAGCGATTCGGTTTTTGTTTGTTCTGAAACTGGAAATTCGGCGTACAAAAGGTATGTCAAGAAAGATAAGGTTGAAGAAATGCTGAATTCTGAAATGTTTAAAGAGCAGTTTTTGTTCACAACATCGACTTTGGACAATGGAATAAATTTTAAGGATAAGAGTATCAAATACATAATCTGTGATATTGAAGATATAGATATACTCATACAGTGTATCGGAAGAAAGAGAAGTTTGAACGGTCACGACAAGGTGAACATAATAGTAAAAAGTATTACAAATAAGGAGATATACAGAAAGAAAAAGTTGGCAGAAGAGTTAATTGAACCAGCTCTCTATTTGAAAAATAATGACACCGCCATGTACATAAGAAAATATTCCAAGAATGACGAAGCATCCTCCAATAGGCTGATTTATGACAGAAACATAGGTGATTCATTGGAGTACGAAAAAGTTGTTAATGAAATTAAACTCTACAAGGTTCTTTATGATATCAAAATTTACGATAAAATGCTTTCAGAGGAGAATGGATTTATGAACTATCTGCAAGACAAACTACAGCAATTTTCAGTTTCAGTTATTGATGATCATTGTAAGATAACAGGATTGTATGATTACTTAGATAATATTGTTGGGCAGCGTCTATATAAAGAAGAACAGAAAGAGCTAATCTCTAAAATAGGTTTAAGAGACAATTATAATAGAATACAGAAAAGTTGTGACTCCTTAAATTCATATTTTAGGAACAATAAGATGCCCTATCACCTCAGAGACAAAAATAGGGATGGTAATCGTAAGTTAGTAGATGGTAGCCCCAATCCCAAATTTAACAAGACATATTGGACTCTAGCCAAACATATTTGTTGAAAATGGAATAAGGAAGAAATATACATATTTCAAAATTGCCTGTATTATCAACGATTTTAATCATAATTTGTCGCATTATTATGCAATAACCTATTATAGTGTTACTTCAAATGTGATGTAATAGTACATAAAAACCTATTGATATCAACGTTTATGTAATTTCTTTGTCGCATTATTATGCAACACAAATGTACCAAATGGAGCCGCAAAGGAGGTGAATTGCCAATGGCAAGAGGAGGAAACGGCGGCAGGCTGATTAATTCGTTTACGAGCGTAGCGAAGTGATTTAATTAGGATGGTGATAGAGTTTCCTCCTGATTACTATCACTAACACATCAATAATAATAGGTGACGAGATCCATTCCGTTTCACTCCATGGCTGTCGTTCACCTTCATCCACAACAAAAACCGTTGTGTCTGTCATTTGGTTTACTTCTTTTTAATGAGTATCAATAACAATAAATAATAAATAGTAAGGGAGAATTATAAATGAAAAACAATAAATTTGAAAAGTCTGCTTTGGAGGAGTTTTTAGACAAACGTATCAACAAGAGACTATATAAGAAAGATCAAGTTGAATTAGCGAAAATGATTTACTTGACCGATGCCGGACACAAGCTACAGAAGGGGTACAAGTTGATCAATGAATACTTTAATGATAACAATCTGCCATTCACTATTAATGGGATTTACTTCGACAAAAGAGAAACATTGAGTGATGGATCTGTTAATCCAAACTATAAAAAAGGTTACTGGTTAATGGCTAAATACAGTGTAAATTAATTCTAAAAAATAATAAAATAATACTGGAGGTTTTAAATATTAGCCTAGATAAACAGTTCATGATTTACTCTTTTGACACAACAGATTTTTACACTGAAGAAGAAAAGGACGCCGAGTCCAAATTACGTAAACTAAACGGCATAAATAATAGACTCAAGTTGAAGAAGAAGTTCTATACAATGTCCGAGAAAAAAAAGAAGGAATTTTTGGCTAAGTTGACAAAGGAAAACGACAAAGTCATCAGAAAGGGTAGAAAGCCAAAGGTTTTTGTTAAAGATTACATTATAAACGAGTCCCGTTACAAAAGGATATTAAAACGAATTACGAAATACAACAAAGCATACAATGATATGAAAAATCATTTTAAAAACAAACTTGCTGCCAACATGGGAACTCGTGAACTAAGGGTTGATTCCTTTAAGAATTCTAATCTGATTAGTGTGTTTGATTCTGTTTTGACTCGAACTATCAGCCTGAACTCAAAAGAAATTTCAAAAGATATATTTGTTATTGAAACATACTACTATGAGGTTCTGGAAAGTTTAATTAATAATGGATTCCTATATGAGAACAATAAATATATATTTTACACAGCATCTGCTGGACAGATCAGAAACAAAAAGTCTGTTTTTATAAAGAAGAACTTGTACGATCAATTCCAAAACAGTCTGATGTGTGGACTGACATGGGAAGAAATAAATAAACGTGACGGGATCAATGTTAACAAATATCTTGCGTATCTTGCACTGTCTAATTCTGCAACAGATGAGTGGGTAGGATTTGACATTGATAGAGTAATTGTTGTGGATGATTTTAAATCTAATGTAAATTGTGAAGTGGATTTTATTGATCATGAATCATTTGATATTACTCGCAAAATTATGGATGTTCCAATCGAACACACTGATGGTTGTGGCATGATGCTGCCCAAAGTAAGCAGGAAGCCGTTTATGGTTCGTGCTCCATGGGTGAAAGGATTACTTATGCCTTTCCCATTTGATAAATTTATCAGAGAAAGGAATAGGGATGTTGGCTCAGGACTATATGGAACAGTTAAGGATATTTACGGTAAGGAGTATCATCTCATTAAAGATAGGATCGAAATCATTTTAACCAAGAGCCAGTTTAAGAATTGGAAGTACTATGATTCGTGGGATGACTATAAAGAGAAGTTTAAAAAGTATAGTTGTCAGGTAGGAACATGCAACATAGAACCTGATCGACCTAAAAACGCCAAAATTAACTATCAAATGCTGCAAACACTGACCGATATGACAGAAGAGGAATTAAGAAAGATTAGCCAAAAGACAGTTGATAAAATAAGAGCAATTGGTTCAGATAAGAAAACGATGCTTAGTGTTATGGGCGTAAATGATTCAAACACGAATAAAAATCATTATCAAAAGGCGTTGGAAATTTATCCAGAACTATTAAAAGATGCACATAGTAAAGAATCACTAAAGAAAATAAAAAGTAGTTTAACGAAGAATGCTCGTGGTGGAAAACTGTTTATAGATGGAAAGTTTATCTTCTTCTCACCTGATTTATACGCTTTCTCTCAATGGTTAATTTTAGGGGATAAGAATCCAAAAGGATTACTTAAAAACGGAGAAGTCTATTGTTCACTATATGATGATAAAGAGAAATTGGATTGTTTAAGAAGTCCCCATCTATACAGAGAACACGCAATCAGAACAAATAAGATTGAGAAAGAGATGAAGCGCTGGTTTATTGCTAAGAGTCTTTACACTAGCTGCCACGATCCAATCAGTAAAATTCTTCAATTCGATGTGGACGGTGATCAGTCATTAGTCTGTAGAGATAAAGATATCTTGCCAATAGCAGAGAGAAATATGAAGGGGATAGTACCTCTTTATTATGAGATGAAAAAGGCTGAACCTGAGAGATTGAGTAATGATAGTATTTACAGAGGATTAGAAGAAGCATACAAACATAGCAATATAGGAATTATAAGCAACGATATATCTAAGGTTTGGAATAGCAAAGATTTTGATTTAGATTTAATAAAGTTGCTAGTCTGTGAAAACAATTTTGTCATTGACTACGCTAAGACACTTTACAGGCCGATCCGACCAGAGCATATAGACACAAGGATAAAAAAAATAGCAAATCTTAAACTTCCTTACTTTTTTAAATATGCTAAAGACTTGGAACTGGATAAGGTTCAGCCGAAGAATGATAGTGTTGTTAATATGTTAGATCATGTTATACCAACAACGCGGCTAAATTTTAATGCTACGGATTTGGGAAACTTAAATTATAAAGTGTTAATGAGCGGAAAGAAACATAAAGATAATAGTTTAAAAGGTACTATCATTGAAGCATATACTTCTAGAGACTTGCAAAAATATAAAATTGAGAGTAAGCAAGTAAAAGGCGAATGGACTGGTGACAACCTTCCTATTTACCAAATTATCAGAAATGAGATTATTGATATTGGCCTAGATTTAGAATACATAGTAGATATTTTAGTTGAGTATTTGTATGAGTATAAGAAAAGTGATTTTAAAACAACATTGTGGTCATGTTTCGGCGCTGAGATTTTAGAGAACATCAAAAACAACATTAAGGACAGTTCAGTACAGTGTGAGCGCTGTGGTGAGCGAACAGAACCAAGAGGTAAAAAGAATCTATATTGTGTAGATTGTGCAGATATCGTGAAGAAAGAAAAGGCCAAAGCAAGAAAAGAACGATTTGAGAATAAAAATATGAACGCTTCTTAAAAACTCTGTAACGCCTGATACATAAAGGTTTGTGGCTCATTTTTAGAGGTTTATTACGCAAAAATAATACAAAACCCTTATGTATCAAGGGTTTTCTTTGTTTTCCTTAATGGTGTTTTAAGGAGGAAGAAAGGCTACTTTACAAACAAACAAAGCATGAGTATTTCTCCCTACCTTTTTCATTGATCAAATTTGCAATTAGCAGTATCCCGCCTAGCATAGCGGATCTTTTATTAATTTTAGACATGAATTAATAATTGCTTTAGATTTACTCAAACATCGAGCCAACTATCTCTCCTCCAAGAATAGTTGGCTCATCCTATTTTCTATTGTTAGTTGAATATTTTTGATTTGAATACTGAACTAACAATAGAATCATTACATTAGAAAGGTGATTCTAAAATGAGCGAACAAGAAGATAAATTAAATCCTATAAAAATGACATGCATCAGTTGCAGGAAGCCATGGACAGTAAGCACAAAAACGTATTATGAGCACAATAATCCAATGGTTGGAACTAAATATTATCCACTCTGCAAGAAGTGTATCAATAATTTTTTAAATGGTGATGAGGATTCAAAGCAAGAACGAGTTAAAACAATTTTACAACAATTAAATCGACCTTGGATTGCAGATATGTGGGCCTTCTTTGAAAAAGATTGGGGTAAATATATAAAGCATATTGCATCCCTTAATGGTTCTAAAACTTTTTTAGATAGTGAATTCAGTGAGAATGAAGAAAAAAACGAAACCCAAAACACATCAGTAACGAACGGTGATCTTATTGATAAATGGGGGAATGGATATTCTTTATCAGAATACGAAGCTTTTGAGAGAAAATTTGAATTTCTAAAGAAAGACTATCCTCTAAAGAATACTATGCACATCGAAGCTTTAAAGAAATACTGTCGCTATGCAGTAAAAGAAGAATTTGCTCTAGCAAATAATGAATTTAAAGAAGTAGAGATGTGGTCTAAGTTAGCAACTAAAGCTGCTGATGATGCAAAAATTAATCCAAAACAATTTACAAAGGCAGATTTAACAGATGGTATAGATAGCTTTGGTGAGGTTAGTAGAGCTGTTGAAAAAGCCGTTGATGTCGTTGATATTCTTCCAAGATTTATTGAACGTCCTAATGATAAAGTTGATTTTACTATTTGGTGCTATGTGAATTATGAGAGAGAACTACAAGGCTTGCCATTAGTTAAGCACAGTGATATTTATAATTTTATTGAAGAAAGAAAAAATGCCTACAATGAAAAGTTAGAGACAGATGAATTTGGTGATGCTATTTGAATGTAGAATATAGAAATAACATAGAAGAGAATATTGATAATTACACCGACTTTATAAGTTGGTGTAGATGGAATCCTGATTTGTGGTACGACTTAATTACACCAGATACGGGAGCCATTAGGCTTGATTTGGATCAACGAGTATTCCTTAGATGTATCACAAGATTTGTTAGTACTTATGGAGTGTTTCCTCGTGGATACGGTAAAACCGTCATAGAAGTAATGGGTATGATTCACTGTGCTATTTTCTATCCAGATACAAAAATTTCAATGACTGCACAGACTCAAAGTAACGCGAGTGATTTATTGAAGGACAAATGGAACGAACTTGTTGAGTTCTATCCTTTACTAAAAAACGAAATAACAAAAACGCCGTCCTTCGTAAAAGATAGCGCTGAAATATTGTTTAAATCGGGTGGAAGAATTGATGTTTTAGCCAATGCACAGTCAAGTAAAGGTAAACGTCGAAGAAGATTAAGTATTGAAGAATCTGCTTTATTGAATAATAAACTATATGAAGATGTCTTGGAGCCTATTCCTAACGTACCAAGAAGAACTATAGGAAAAAAATCCCTAATAAGCCCAATCGAAATGCATGGTCAAATCAATTTTTATACGACTGCTGGATTTAGAGGAACGGACGAGTTTGAAAGAAATGTTAGCATGGTCAAAGAAATGGTTGAGCTCAAAGGCAAAATCGTTTTGGGATCTGATTGGAAATTGGCAGTCAATTATGGTCGTGGTGAACCAAGATCAACAATTTTAAATAAAAAAGAAAGTAGTAATCCTACATTTTTCGCACAAAACTATGAAAGCAAGTGGGTTGGAAGCGGAACTGGTGCTTTAGTAGACATACGCAAACTGTTGGAACTTAGAACATTAAGCACTGCTGAGTTAGCATCGGACGGCAAACATGAATATATTCTTTCTGTGGACGTGGCGAGATCCATTCAAAACAATAATAATGAAACTTCAATATCTGTTTTAAAGTTGATTAGAAATAGTAATGGAAAACTAAAAAAGATTCCATTGGTTAATCTGATCAACTTCAAGAATGGTTTAAATTTTAAAGAGCAGGGTATTCAAGTAAAGCGATTAAGAAAGAAATATAATGCTAGTGTAGTTGTAATAGATGGTAATGGACTAGGTACTGGTCTAATAGATGAATTGATGAGAGAAGTTATTGATCCTGAAACAAATGAAACTTTAGAATGTTGGGATACTATAAACGACAACAGAGAACCAGAAATAAGCGGATCACCAAAATACATATACAATTTTATGGGACAAACTTCTAATAGTAACGGCATAGTAACTTTCATGGATATGGTTGAGTCCAAGAAGCTTGAGCTTTTAGAAAAAGATACGAAAAATAAGCTTGATGATGCTGATTATGCTGCAAAGGAATATCCATTCATTCAAACAGATCGATTGATTGAAGAAGTTTCAAATTTAAAGTTTAAAGAGGTACAAAACAATAAATTATCTGTGGAGCAAGTAGTAAGGAAGATAAATAAGGATAGATACTCATCTTTAATGATGGGTCTTTGGTATATTGATACATTTCTAAACAAAACAGTTGAACAAGTTAAAGTTGATCCAAAGAGAATGTTCTTGTTTAAGAAAGCTAATCTATATGGTAAGGAGGGAAGATTTTGAGTGAAGAAATTCCCGCTTCGAAATATTTAGAAATTTTCAAGCAAATGAAACTCATTGGTATCGATAACAATAATAGAAGAACATCTGTTGTTAATACGTATACCAAAGTTGAGGTTAAAGATTTATTAAAAACAAGGGAAAATAGAAAAAGTCAGCAAAAATTACGAATTATCAGTAAAAACCTATATGAAGCATCTGGTCATTATAAGAGTTTAATTAATTACTTTTCAACTTTACATACAATGGATCATATTGTTGAACCTCTTTCCGTGGACATTAATAGTGTCAACGTAAAAAAGTATAGGAAAGAATATGAGGAATATTGTAGAGCGATTGAGCAAATGGATATAGCAAACTCATTTTCTGAAGCCAGAATGACTGCATATATGGAGGGTGTCTTTTATGGATACACTAGAGTAAGTAAGGATGGTTTTTACATTCAAAAACTTGATCCTGATTACTGTAAAATAAGCGGTATCAACTCAAACAATGGTTTGTTAGTGTATTCCTTCGATTTTTCTTACTTCGATATAAATCCATCTCAAATTAGTTCCTTTCCTGATGAATTCAAAACAATACAGACAAGAGTTTCAAGTAATAAGCAGAGAACGGATAAATGGGAAGTTATTGATTCACCATTTGCACTCTGCATTAAGACATCTATTGATTATAATCCTACACCAGCGTTTGCAAGTGTGTTTGAAGGCATCTTAGACATTGCTGATTTTAAGAGTCTAGCAAAAACTAAAGAAGAGATAGATAACTTTATGCTACTTCTTCAGAAGATCCCAATGAAGTCGGATGAAGCAGACAAGTATATGTTAAATGCTGATACAGTATTTGAAATGGATGAAGCTCTAAGAGAAAATACCCCAGATCAAGTAAGCTCTGTAACTGGCCCAATGGATATCACAGCTATAAAGTTTGAGAAAGATTCATTTGATAAAAACAAAGTTGGTCAAGCAACCGAACAACTATGGGAAGAGTCTGGGGTTTCAGGTTTACTCTTTAATACCAGTAGCAATACTACAACTGCTTTAAAGTACTCTTTAACAACAGACGAAGCTTCAGCCTTTAGATTGATTAAGAGCATCGAAGTTTGGTGTAATGCTTACTTGATTTCAACTCTCAAAACTAAGTATCCATTCAAATTAGATATTCTCCCCGCAACAAAACATAATCGCAATGAACTTCTAGAGTCTGCTTTGAAAGCTGCCAATAGTGGATTCTCCACAAAGAATGAAATTATGGCTCTACGTGGTTACTCTCCAAATGCTGCAACAATGAATTCCTTCCTCGAAAATGAAATCTTAAATCTTCCAGATAAACTTATTCCTTTATCTTCAGCTCATACATCTAGTTCTGATTCCAGTAAAGGGCAACCTGAAAAGCCAGTTGAAAAACTTTCTGAAAGCGGTGTGAAAACTAGAGAAAATGAGTCCAACGAAGAAGTGTAAAGGAGGTGAAAAAAATAAGTAAGGTGATTAGATTTAATGTTCAAATGGAAAATGTTGAACAAGTAGATTCAAGATTTTCAAAGTGTAAAATTCGTGTTCTGTATGCTGGATTGAACAGAAACAATACATACATTTCTGAAAAAGTAGTTAACGAAGCTGCTTCAAGTGCTTTCAATATGCCTATTGTTGGTGAGTACGATTCACGCTCTGAGAATTTTGAAGGTCATGGTGGGAAGATTGATGTAACAGGCGAAAAGCCAGAGTACATTGAAACAACCATTCCCTATGGGTTTGTGCCCGAAACGGCAGAACTATATTGGGAAGAAGTAACTGAAGATGACGGTAAAGTGAATAAGTACTTTGTCATTGATGGTGCGTATTTGTGGACTGATAGATTTCAGGAAGCTGCTGAACTACTAAAAAATGAATTCAATCAATCTATGGAGATTAAAAACATTGAAGGTAACTTCTCAATGATCGATGGCAAAAAGGTATATGAAGTTAAGAAATTTATGTTCTTAGGCTTCTGTATTCTTGGCATCAATAAGGAGACTGATCCATATGGACATGTCGAACCTTGTTTCGAGAGTGCTTCAATTGTGGGGTACTCCTTGATTGATACAGAGTTTAAAAAAGAATTTAAGAATATGGTTCAGGAAATTAAATATTCGTTGAAAGGAGAAGGTAATTTGAAGAATAAATTTGCACTAACTGCAACTCAAATGTTTGCAGAAGCTGAAAAAGAAATTAAAGGTTTGGGTACATATACTGATCCATATTGGGAAATGGAAATTCAAAAATATTACTTGGTTGATATTGATTCTACCAATTCTAATGTGATTGCCTTTGATAATCAGAAACATCAACTTGTTGGGGCAACCTTTAGTATTGATGGTGATAAATTTACCATTGATGCCGAATCCATTAAGAGATTCAAAGTAGATTACACACCAATGGATATTGATGTTGAAAGTAATTTCTCTTTGACTGAATTCTCTGACTTTGCAAAACAAGTCAAAGAAAACACAGAAAGCAGAGTGAAATCTGATTATGAAAGTAAAGTTGTAGAAATCGAAAACAAATTTGAACTACTTCAACAAGAATATGATGATGTGAATTCAAAGTATTCTGAGAAACTTGTTGCTGAACGTGAACAAGCTGAAGTTGAATTGTTTGAACATTTTTCATCCGAACTTACAGAAGATGAGATGAAGGCAGTAAAAGACGACAAAGCAAACCTGTCGCTCGATGATATTGAAAGTAAATTGTATACGTTGGTTGGTAAGAAGAAAGCTAAATTTAGCTTTGAGACCAATAAACCAAAATTTATTTCAGTCAATACAAATAGCAACACCAATAAAAAAGAAGACCCGATTGATAAACTCATGAATGGTCAAATTTAACTAAAATATCGGAGGAATAAAAATGGCAGTACGTTTGGATAAAATGCAAGCATCATACAGTGGAAATATTGAAATTGGAATCGCAAACTTTGACGTGGAGAACGGAGAGGTATTAACTATTGGTGGTCTAGTTGATGGACATCGTGAAGCGGTCATCGCTGCTACACCAACTGATGTTACCCTTGATAAAATTCTTTTGGCTGCTTCACCAGAAATTGTCTATGAAAAAGAGAAGCATAACATTCTAGACTTTGTGAATAAAAAGGGTGAGAAGATTCGACTTTATCACCATGCAGTTGGAAACACAGTGACCGTAACAGACAATCTAATTGATGGAACATCGGTAAAAGGACAGTATTTGATTCCAGTTAATGGATCTAGCAAATTGAAGGCTGTTGCCGATCTTTCTGATAACACACGATTCGCTGCAAAAGTACTCGAAAAAGTACGTATCTATGGAGAGCCTGCAACTCGATATAAAGTAGAAAAACACTAATTAAAAAATACAAATTGATTGGGGAAAATAAATGAGTACAACAGATATTATTAGCGTAGGCGTAGCATTGGCAAATGGAGAGGTTGGAAAATATTCCGTTGAGGAATCTAACCAGAAATATCGTGAAGCATTAAATAAATTGACGGGTTCTGAAAATGGCGAATTTGATCCAAAGAAATTCCGTAAAAATAAGATTGAAATCTTTGAGATTATTGAAGAAGTGATTGATGCTAGAGTGGAGGAAGGGATTAAAGATGAGCTTGACCGTTTTGTAGATGTTCGATCTGTAAAATTCGGTGACAAGCTATCCTTCCTGCCGGAATCAGATGAACTTTTTCATGTTTCAGAAATAGCAGGTGGTACAAATAATCTGAGTAGACAACGACTTACTCCGGGCAGACCTTACCAAGTCAAAACTGGCTGGGAGGGTGTGAAAATTTATGAAGAGCTTGAACGGTTTCTGGCTGGATACATTGATTGGATGAAACTAATTAGTCTAATTGAGCGGTCATTTGGGAACAAGGTAAAAGAGAAAATCTTCTCTGCACTGAATGAAGCATACGATAGTGTTTCTGCTCCATACAGTTATGCTGGAACTTGGGATATTGAGGAATTCAATGATATCATCACACATCTGGAAGCTGCTACGGGACTATCACAGTTGGTATTGGGAACTCGAAAAGCAGTACGTAAAGCTATTCCATCCTATGTTTCAAATGAAATGATGAATAATCGTAACCAAGCGGGGTATTTCGATACAATTGATGGAGTTAGCTTCGCTATCTTACCTCAAAGACACAAAGCTGGAAGTACAGAACTAATGTATGATGACGATTTCTTGTTGATTATTCCTAATGGTGAAGAGAAAATTATCAAACTGATCTTTGAAGGAGAAACAATCATTGAAGATAATGATGGCAGTTTGAATGCTGATATGTCAAAAGAATACTTCGCTGGCAAGAAGTTTGGAGTGGGCGTTCTTACTTCAGCTAAGTTTGGAGTTTATAAACTATCATAATTAGATTATTCCATGGGGAACTCTCGTTGTTCCCCTAAACTTTTAGGAGGTTAAGATGGCTACAAGAAAAAAAACGATTGAAGATAGCACGGCTGTTAGAGTTGTAAGTGAATACGATGGAGTTTTGGTTTATAAATGTCCAAAGACGAGTGAAAGGTTTCTGTTTAATGAATTTGGTACTTCAGATAGTATGACCGTTGCCCAGTTGAGAACTATGTCAGCACAACATCAAAGATTTTTCAAAGATGGTTGGCTGAAAGTTGAGGATGATGAAGTTGTCCAGCATCTTAAACTTGAGAAGCACGCTAAGAAAATCATTACTAAAGAAGATTGCGTAGAGCTGTTCAAAGAGGGTCCAGAGCTTATTGAAGAAATTTTGAGCAAACTTGAAAACGATCAATCTAGACAGAACGCTTTCAGATATGCACAGAATGAATATGTGAATGGTCGTCTACGTGATCATTTCGTGATTAAAGCTATTGAAAAAGGTTTGGGAAAACAACTAGACCCGAACTCTTAAAAGGGAGGGCTAGTTATAAATACACAGTTTGAAGAAATCTACGATGTGTTTCTGAGTCAAATAAATGATTTTGAATTTATTGAATCTGATATGGACAATCAACTCAAGTTTCGTTATTTGTTGAATAGTATTACTAAGTTCGATAAATGTAAGTCGAATCTAAAAGAGCGCAACTCAATAGAATTCCTTTCAGAACTTTCCGACCAAGAAATCATGATCCTAGGAAAGTTTATGGTTATTGAATATCTGTCACCTAAGATCATTTCATACAAGAATCTTGAGCAAATGATGAGCACAAGAGACTTCTCAATGACCTCCCAAGCAGCTCACCTCAAACAACTTATGGATATCAAGCGTGAAACCAATAGTGAAGTGGAAAATTTAGTTATTCGATATACATATAACAATATGAAATTGAGTAAATTACGATGAGCTACTTAGATAAATATACTCGTAACAAACCTAGCAGTTTGAGAGAATTAAGAGTTTCTGATACTAAAAGGTTGTTTAAAACTCATTACAAGGATACTCCTTCATATTTTAAAGTTAAATCTGCCAATAATGATTTATTTTATGAAATGCAGATTAACGATTCATCTGATCTGAAAGACCAAAAATCATTAACCACGAGCATTGATTCTCTTATTTCATTGGGAGAAACGATTAGTTGGAATGATGAATATTGGATTGTAGTTCATTTTGACAAGAACATGGGCGATGTTTACAAACGTGGTCGAATGTATCAGTGTTTGCATCAATTAAAGTGGATTGATGATGAAGGAGCAATTCAGAATACTTGGTTCACATATTACTCTAATGATATGGGGAGTCTGGGCATAAAAGAGGGAAACATATTTTCCCTTCCAGATGAAACAAGAAGGTTGATTATCCAAAACAATGATTACACTAACAAGTTCGACAAGGGTCAAAGGTTTATCTTTGATAGGAGATCTTGGGATATCCACTATATTGATAGATTGAATTCTAATCTAATCTACATTGTCCTCAAAGAAGATCAATTTAATACAGCTACAGACAATCTTGAGCTTGAAATTGCTAATTACAATAAATTAGCCAAGTATGAAATTTCAATTTCGAATGGCGAGATGCTTGCTATTAAGGTAGGTGACACATTACAGCTCAATGTTAAAACTACGAAAAATGGAACTCCGGTTGAAATACCTCTTTTATTCACTTCTTCAGATGATTCCGTAGCTTCTGTATCTGATACAGGGCTTGTTTCTGGTATTCAAAAAGGCAGTTGTAGCATCCAAGCTTCAGGCAAGGGTGTTTCAACAAGTATTGAATTGAATATCATTGAAGAATTGACCCCGAATTACACCGCTGAAATTATTGGAGAAGACAGTATTTACCTCAATAGAACCTCTACTTATACAGCCATATTTAGAAACAATGGATCTGAAATAGCAGACACTTCTAGGTTTTGGATTACTGCTTTAGATGGTATATCTACTACTGATTTAGCCATAATTGAAAGTCAAAATCCTTCCAATAGGACTTGTGTAGTTAAGAGTAATAACAATCGTAAACTTGGAAGCTTTACTTTACATGTTGAGAATTCAAATGGACTATCGACAGGTAAAAAAGACATAAAAGTTAAATCACTAATCTAGAAAGGAGATGTCATTTGAACACTATTTTGCGATTCGGTGAAATGAAGGCCGAACAATTTATTCAAGGAGTAAATAACAACTGGATTGTTTATAGTCCACTCCCATATGCAAAACAACATTCTTCCGGTATCGATGATCTGGTTATCATTAATGGATTGAACACCAAAGAGATTGTAGATGCTGATTTGGATGTGACCATTGATTCACAATATGATTACGTTTATTCAATTTCAACTGATAATAAGCTAAAACTTTCATTTGATAAGTCTAAACACACCGACAAGTCAAGTGTAGTTGAAGCGTTGAAATGTGTAGCTATTACATATGCTTTAGGCAATCTTAAGCCTAACGGTAACTACTACAAGGTTATTGTTCGCAATAGTCTTGGTGAGGAAATCCATCGTACAACACCGATGACGCTCGATAAGGTTGATAAAGTTATTTCAACTTTTGATGACACAAGGGATGTTGGAACAAGCGGATTTTTGAGTTATCAAATTGTTCATGACTATATTGTGGAGTAGCCATGTCTAGATTCTCAGGATTATCTAAAGATCGGCTTGAGGTATTAGATAGGTTACTTTCTGACACGAATATCCTAAAGGCTGTTGTACATAACGATACAAGTTTTTTGGATAAGGAAATTCCGAATGTAGACGATGTAGTGTATAAACATATCTATCCTCATCGTTTCATTCCCAAAACGGCAGATGAGAAGAAAACTTATATAACCATATCATTCGGTAAGTTTCGTCCTGTAGGAACAGCATTCAAAAGTGGATTTGTTACGTTTAATGTGATCACTCATCAAGACTTGTATCGAACCGATTATGGATGTATGAGGGTTGACTTTATCATTCAAAAGATTGATGAATTGATCAATCAGACTAGAGGAATGGGAATTGGCAAGGTTGAGTTCAGCAACTCTGATGAGATCAGTTTAAACACTGACTATCATGGGATGTATATTACATATAAACTATGCGATTTCAATTGAGGTGATGTCTATGATTGATAGAATGCAAGCTTTCTTAGGCCATCCAACTAAGTTCAATGAATCATATATTCACTCACCCAACTTAGATGAAATTGCAATTATGGGATACATGGAATATATGATTAAACTTAATTTCTCTTTATTTGATAAAGAAAAAATCCTTCTTGATATGTTTGGAATGGATGAGAACGAGTATGACTCAATTGAATCTTCTCCTGACTATCATATTTTAACTGACCATCCTCAACTAAGAGAACATATCATCGATTCAATTGAATTTTTCACAAAGAGTAAAGTTTCTTTTGATTCTGATACAGGTTCATTTTTGATAAATGGAATTGAGTTCATCAACGAAAACACCTACTTAGCATATGTGGATATTATTAAGCAGTTAAACGTAGTTGAGTCTAACTCAGACAATGGTCGAAGAAAGACAGCTAAAGCAAAGTCATTTCAGGATCGTATCAACTTCTTCAAAAAGAAAGCACAAAAAAAAGAAGACGTGCTTGAAATTAAAGATATCCTCTCTATACTGTGTAATGCAGGTATAAATGGAATCAATATATTTAATGTTGGCACACTTAGCATTTATCAGATGTATGAGGAATTTGAAAGATTGAACGTCAAAGAAAGCTTTAGTAGGTTGCTGCCTGTTTGGGCAAATGGACATTTAGGGGAAAGTAACAAGCTACCTGAATGGATAAAAAGAACAAAACTTTAATCTCCACTCTACTAAGGGTCGGAGATTATTTATATTAGGAGGAATTTATTAATGTTTACAGATGGTCGTTACGGTAATCGTGACATTCTAGATTTGCAGATTATTGACTTCGTAAGTAGCACCCCATTGATGAAAATGGACTATGCTAATACTTCGTCTCTTGAAATGGCATCAAGTCGTGTTTATGCAATGGGTGCAGGTACTCGGCGTATTGCATGGGATGGTGAAAAAACAGCCACTCTGACAGTTGAAACACAAATCTTCTCGCTGGAGCATTTGGCAATCTTGGCTGGCGAAGAAATTAAACGTGGCAAACAAAATGTCTACAAGACAGAAATCTTGCAAGTAGGCGTGGGTAACACTGTAACACTGAAGAAGGTTCCAGTTGGCGATGTAGTAGTCTTCCCATTCGTGAACGGTCTTTCTGTAAAAGAAAATCAGACTCATACTGTTTCCGATAAAACAATCACAATTGGAGCTGGTGCAACAGTACAGCCGGGTGATGAAGTTGAGGTTTACTATCAAACTGAAGTTGCGCAGGCAAGCAAACTATCCTTCACCGCTAAAGGGTTCCCTAAATACGTGAAATTGGTTGGCGACACTATTTGGATCGATGAAACCAGCACAGAGGAAGTTGGATCACAAATGGTGTTCTATAAAGCCAAAATTCAACCAAACTTTACTATCTCTAATAGTGCTGAAGGAGATCCAAGTACACTCACTCTTGTATTTGACCTCTTCCCTGCAAAAGTAGAGGGCGTAGATACTTTGATTGACTTGATCGTTTACGATGACCAAGACTAATAATACATAAGATTTAATTTAGATTAAATGATGGACAGGGCTAGTCTCTGTCCTATCTTTTTAGGAGCGACTACACAATATGAGATATGTTAATATGGATCACTTCTATGAAAACCAAGGAATGCTTACAACTTGGATTAGAAATGAACTTGGGGCAACCATTATTGATGTTAGCAGGCTGTCTTCACTTACAGTGAAAGAGATAGAAGGTTTCGAGCAAGGTTACACCAGCAACAGTCTATATGACAAATGTCTCAAGGCATTGATTGAATATGCAAGAGAAACGAATCAATCGTTTACGGAATTGATGTATCGTCTATACGATGTAAAGTCTAGATAAAATCTAAATTTGATTCAGACAGAAGTTACCTTGTAATGGGTGCTTCTTTTTTGTGTTTAATCAGGAGCAACGATTCGAAGATAACTTAAACGGGAGTGAATATAAATGGCAAATAAAATTACACTGGAAACAATTGAACAATACCAACATCAAGTTGAACGGAAGTTAGTCACCATTAAAGATGTCTTTGATAAAGAATATGAAGTTGAAATTGATAATGTGTTTGTTACATCTAAGATTGAAAAAATACACAAAGAGATACTGGAAATTATTGCAGAAATTCATCAGCAAACAGATATCTCTGAGAAAGAGGCAATGCAAATTTTAAAGTTGTTGCCTTTATTGACAATCCGAGAGTTTACGGACGTTCCCATCCCAGAGAAACTATCTTTCATCGAATTAGTTGGGATCGTTATTAAACTTAGTGATGGTGGAATTTTGGAAGCAGTACATAAAGAGCTTCCCAAAAAAGAATTAAGAAAGATTGAAAACAACAAGGATGTTAATCAGCAAGTAATGAATGCTGCTGGTCAATTGGCACTTGTGTTGACAAATAAATAAATAATTTCTGGGGGTGACAATAGTCATCCCTATTTTTTTTATCTCAAATTATAAGGAAGTGTATATATGTCTAACAGCGATCTTCGAATTCTCATTGATGCGGGAATAAGTGAGAGTAATTCAATAAAGAATATTAATGATGGAATTAAAGCCATCTCCAATTCGAAATCACTTCAAACATTGAGCTTAAAAGTTAATATAGATCCTAGTTTTGTGAAATCCATAGATGGCTTCATTAAAGCCACACAGCAATTAAATAAGGCACTTGTACAACAACAACAAGTTGTTAATGAAACTACAAAAACTATTAAACATCTGGACGGTAGCATTGAAAAGGTTACTGAACGACATTTGGCGAATGGCGAAGTAATCACTAAGACAAACAAGAAAATTGACGAAAATATTAAACGTGTTCAAGACGAAACTAAAGCGTTTAATGATCAGGCAAAAACACTCAAGCAACTAGAAAAAGAATTACAGGGTTACGGAAGAACAAGCACGAAAGTAAACAATAACAAGGCCGGAGAAATCACAGGGTATAAGAACACATATCAGAACACTGCTGGACAAAAAGTTACGGTTAATACCGATCTTGACGGCAATGTTAAGAATTACAGTCAATTAACAGATTACATAAAGCAACAACAGGAAATGACTCGTGTAGCAAATGAAGAAAGTAAGATAAGAAAAGCAATCGCGGCTCAAGAACAAAAGGCTATTAATGATCAAATCTCAATGGATAAACTCCATAAGCAAGCACAAGATATAAACAAGAAAGTTAACGATAGCTATAAGACATCTCTTGAGAATATGAGCAACAAACTAGCTATCAGCATGAGTAACTATGAGCGTAAGGGTAACAAAGAAGCCGCAGACGGAGTTAGAGAGCTTCAGAATAGGCTAAACCAATTTACTGATACAAAAGGTGTAGCTGGTTACAAGGCCATGCTTCAGCAACTTAACAGTGAATTTAATAAGATTACTACTAATGCAAAGGTTAGTGGACAATCAATAAACAGTCTCGGTAATCAATTCACAAGCGCGACTCAAAAGGTAGCCCTTTGGTTGGGCGCAACTACGGGAGTCTTTGCTCCAATTCGTATGTTAAGAAGTGGGCTTGAAGATATCTATAATATGGATAAAGCAATGACCGATTTAATGAAAGTCACAGATGAGACAGACTCTACTTATCAAAAATTCGTTAAAACCTCATCAACGTTAGCTGACTCTATAGGTAATACAACTTTGAACGTTGTTAAGTCTGGATCGGAATGGTCGAGATTGGGCTATGATATTCAGACAGCGCAGAATATGGCAAAGCAAACATTAGTCTATCAAAACGTTGGTGACATTAAAACACCAGAAGATGCATCTAAACAATTGATTTCATCTATTAAAGGTTTCGATATTGAAGTAGACAGAGAAGCTAAGAATGTTGCCAAAGTTGTAGATATCTATAATGAAGTTGGTAACAAGTTTGCCATTTCAACTGATGGCATCGGTCAAGCAGTACAACGCTCAGCATCATCGTTGTACACTGCGGGTAACACTATTGAAGAATCTGTAGCATTAATTACTGCTGCAAATACAACCGTTCAAGATCCAGCAAAAGTAGGTAACGCACTAAAAACTTTATCAATGCGTTTACGTGGTGTTGACGAGGATGGTGCTGCTGTTGATGGTTTGCTTCCATCATTAGAAGAAAAATTCCAATCAATCGGACTTACTCTCAAGAAAGACGAAAAGACATTCAAAAACACTTATGAAATTTTTAGTGATTTGCACAGTGTATGGGATAGATTGAGTGATATTCAACGAGCGGACGTTTTGGAACTTGTAGCAGGAAAAATGCAAGGCAATATTGCATCTTCCATGATTGAGAACTGGAATGATGCTGAAGGAGCTTTGCAAGCAGGGTTGAATAGTTTTGGATCTGCTGCCAAGGAAAATGCTGCCTTCTTGGAGTCGATGCAGGGACACATTGCAAAGTTTAAGAATGCCGTTTCGGATTATTGGGGAAATAGTTCAAGCAGAGATTTCTTAAATTCCATGATTGACGCTGGAACAACTCTTGTAAAGACTCTTGGTAATGCAGGAAGAACTCTAGCAATCGCAGGAGGTTTGTTTGTTGCTTTCAGGTCAAAGGCAATTGTGGAAACAACAGTAAGCCTATATAAATTTGTTACAGGATTATTTGCAACTAAGACTGCTATTGATGGTGCTGGCAATTCTGCATCTCAGGCGGCAACAAAAATGACTATATTTCAGCGGTCTTTGGGAGCAATCGGTTTAGTTGTTAGTGCTGCATCAATTCTTGTATCTGTTATGTCTCAGGTGAATAATGAGACTGAAAGAATGAATGATACAATTGAGAAAACAAATCGCAAACATGAAGAACTTTCAAATGAATTAAAAGATTCAACATCATATTACAAAGAGAATTACAATGAAATCTCAAATAATGCCGATGTTAAAAATAAATTGTTCGAACTTCAAAATAGATTAATTGATACATACGGGTCTGAAGCAAGCGGAATCAATCTAGTCAATGGTAGCTACGAAGAGCAAATTGCAATCCTTGAGAAATTAACTCAAACTCAACTAAAAAATAAGATAGCTGAAGATCAAATACTTGTTAATTCCATCCAAGAACGTAAATACGCTTCTCCCGTTCTTTCTGGAGGTGTTTTTAGTAAGAACTATAAGGTTGATGAAGATTTCAGTCAAAGAAAAACCAAAGACTTGAGTCTAGAACAATATTATCAAGAGTTGCTGAATATGCGCGATAATCTTATGAAAAGTGATTTTGATAAGATAACCTTCGCTGGCTTATCTAAAGCACCTAAAGATGCAGAATCTCTCCAAATAGCATTGGAATCAATCAATAAGACGATTGAAGATCTTCAGCCTTCGATGGAAACTATTAATCAATTAGAAGCAGACAAGAAAAAAGAGATTGAAGCTAATACTTCGGCTCAACAGAATTACAATGATACACAAAAAGAACTGTTCAATACAGTAAGCAAATCTCTGTCAAAGCTACCCACTGAACAATTCAAAAATGTAATTGCAGAAGCATCAAAAGAAATTAAGAACTTCGATGGATCAAATCTTGAAAAGACTGTAAATTCCATTGCAATGTTTTCAAGTTTAGATGGGAATAACGAAGTTGTTCAAAGCCTTTATGACATATTTAGTAATGCCACTAAAGCCGCTGATGGAATGTATATGTTCGGTGGATCTGCAAGTGAAGCAACTGAGGACACTAAAAAATATGCAGAAGCTGTAAGTGATACTATTGATGATATTGGCGAGTTAAACGACACTATGTACAACTTATCTAAAGGTACGGTACTCTCTGCTAATGAGATGACTAAGTTGACTACGAAGTATCCAGTGTTAGCCAAGAATGTTAAAGAGTTAAAAAACGGATATACAATTGAAAAGTCAGCGCTAGAAGCATTGAAGAAAACTAAAATTGACTACTTTAAAACTCTTGACACTCTTGGGCAAAAAGAGGTTATTGGCAACAAACAGGCACTTGTAGAGAAGATGAAAATTTGGGGAATTGAGATCGAAGCCCTGTCTACTTTAGCTGAGTTGAACGCTGCAAAAGCTCAAGTAGATATGAATATTGCTGCTGAAGTCGTAGTTGAAGATTTAACAGGTAAAGGTATTGAGAACCAAGCAGTAATAAATCAAGCTAAAAAGGCTCAACAAGCTGCTGCTGGACCATACAAAGAACTTCTAGATCGAATCTATGATGTGAATACTTCGTTTAAAACGATGCTCAGTTCACTTGATAATGTTGGATCTGCTAAAGATAAAGATAAGAAGACCACAGAAAAATTAAACAATACATATACAGATACCAATGAGATTCTGACCGAAACTCAGAAGAAACTTATCAATCTGGCTGATGCTATCAAGAAAGTTCAAAATGAACGTGGCACAATGGTTAAAGGTTCAAAAGAGTACATTGCAAGCTTAAAGGAAGAGAAAAAACTACTTGAGGAATCTATTTCCACTCAAAAGAAAGCTCTCCAAACTCCATCTGAACTAGTTTCGACTAAGGTTAAAACAACCACGAAAACAGCATCTGGTGAACCAGCACCAACCTCTTCAGTATCAACATCCTCTTCTTCTACAACAACATCTAGTGGCAGTTACTCTGGTAAATATGCAGATATAATCAATAAATATGCTTCTC